>NZ_JBODRZ010000003.1:0-649082 GCF_050632895.1 Leifsonia sp. L25
AACTGGCCCGGACTTGAGGAGAAATCCCCAGGTCCGGGCCGATTTTTGTCTGTACCGCAGTTTCTGCACCCGGAGGATGAGTGGACGAGACTCTCGACGCCGCGCGCGTCGCGGCGGTCTGGGAGGAGCATCCCACCTGGGCTCTGCTGCGCAGCTACAACGGCCGCTGGGTCCTCCCGCTCTTCTCGCGTCACCTGGAGTACGCCGACGGCACGGTCTCGGCGGACTGGTTCCACCAGAAGGTCGCCGAAGCGCTCGACGCCCTCGAAGAAGACCGGGACGACCGGGACGACCGGGACGACCGCGACGATCGCGAGCCTCCGGCCGACGCCGAGTCCTCCCGCACCTCCCCGGTGGAGTACTGCCGGGGCTGGGTGGACAGCCGGTGGCTGATCCGCACCCGCGCCGGCGCCGGTGAGGGGCGCGCCCGCTACCGGCTCTCGCAGTACGCCCTCCAGGCGCTGCGGATCGTCCGCGAGCTCGCCGAGCCGGACAGCGCGGTGTCGGAGGCGCGCTTCGCGAGCATCGCGCACGCCGTCCACCACCTCGCTGCGCTCACCGACCCGACCCCGGAGTCCCAGCTCGAACGCCTCGACCGGGAGATCGCCGACCTGCAGGCGCGCCGCGACGCGGTCGCGCGCGACGGAGCCGTCGCTGCCTCGCCCGAGACGGTCGCCCGCCAGGTGCGCGAAGTGCTCCGGCTCACCGCCACCCTGCCCGAGGACTTCCGCCAGCTCGGCGCGATGGTCGAACAGCGCCACCGCGAGGTCGCACGCGCGGCCTCCTCGGAGCACGTCGGCAAGGGCGCGCTCGTCGACCGCTTCCTGCGCGACAACGACCTGCTCGAGCAGACACCGGAAGGCCGCGCGTACCGCGGGTTCGCGGGGATGTTGTCCTCCCGCGAGCTGGAGGGGATGCGCGCCGACATCGACCGCGTGCTGTCCCGCCCGGGCGCTGAGCTGACCGAGCGGCAGCGGGCGCAGCTCGAGACTCTGATCACCTCGCTCCTGGCGGAGGAGCAGACCGTCCAGGAGACCTACGTGCGCTGGACATCCTCGCTGCGCCGGTTCCTCAGCCGCAGCGGCTCGGACCGGCACGCCAGGCTGCTCTCGCTGGCCGCCCGCGCGCTCGACGCCGGGGCGCTCTGGACCGAGCGCCGGCCCGGCCCGGTGCTGGTCGAGGGCGATGTGCTCGGCATCGGCGGCTGGGATCTGATGGATGTGACCCAGACCCAGCTCTGGCGCGACCGGGGCCGGCCGGAGGTCGGCGTCGCGATCACCGAGAACGACGACCCGCTGCCCGACCACGAACGGGAGGCGCTCCGGCTCGCGGTGGGGACGAGCGCCGCTGCCGTCCGGGAGACGATCGATGCCCTGCTCACGCGCGCGGAGACCGTGACCGGCGCCGACGTGTACGCCCAGACACCGCCGGAGTTCCGTCGCCTCGGGCTGGCCGTGAGCCTCATCGAGCTGGGCGCCGAGCACGGCGCCGTGGCCGAGGGCGTCCAGACCGTGCCGCTGGAGCTGGCGGACGGCGACCGCGAAGTGACCATGCCGCTTCTCGTCTTCGGACGGGACGCGCTCGAGACGGAGGCGGAGGACCGATGACGGACACGCTCGAACAGGACCCGATCGGCAGCGAGGACGTCGAGGACACCACGGGCGTCGACGGGACGGACGCGTTCGGCGACCGCCCCTCGGGCGCCCTCCCCGCGAGGCGCGCACCGCGCTCGTCACCCTGCTGACGAGCCGGTTCATCACCCGCGCCAAGCAGCCCGACGCCTGGCGGAACCTGCTCGACCACGAGGACGACATCCGCGCCCGGCTCGGTGAGCTGTTCCTGACCCTGCACCTCGACCGGGAGCACGAAGTCGCCTTCAAGCGCCAGAACGGCGAGGACGGCGTCCCCGTACTGTTGCGCCGGGAGAAGCCGCTCTCCCGCGACGCGTCGCTGCTGCTCGTCCTGCTGCGGCAGGAGCACGCCTACACCGACGCGCAGGACGAGCCGGTGACCGTCACCCGCGATCACATCGCGGAGTTCCTCGGCCGGTTCCAGGGCGACTCCGCACACGACGAGGTGCGGGTGGACCGCCGCATCCGCGCGGCGATCGCCGCCCTCGACCGGCTGGAGCTGCTGACAGCCGCCCCGGACGACCCGGAGCTCTTCCTGGTCTCACCCGCGGTCGTGCCGCTCATCGGTACCGCCGAGCTGCTCCATCTCGAGCGAATGTTCCTGGAGGGCGCAGGCGCGCCCGTCGACACCGCCACCGCCGCCGCCGAGGAGGACGCCGAGTGACCGACCTGCCCGCCGACGACGGCCTGCTGCGCCGCGGCCAGTTCCGCATCGAGCTCGTCCAGCTCCTCAACTGGGGCAGTTACGACGGCCTCCACCGGATGCCGGTCGGGCGTGGCGGCATCGCCATCCTCGGCCCGACCGGGCGCGGCAAGTCCACCGTGCTCGACGCGATGTCGGCCGTCATCATGCCGAACCCGCAGGAGTTCAACCGTGCGGCGCGCGACGACTCCCGGCAGCGCTCCGAGCGCACCGTCTACAGCTACGCGCGCGGCAAGACCGACGAGGTGAAGGACGCCGGCTCGGACACCACCACCACGCACTTCCTCCGGCCCCTCGGGACGGCGTTCCCGAGCGGCGCCGCCATCACCTGGCGCACCGAGCTCGGCGAGACGGTCACCGCCGCCCGCCTGGCCTGGATCGGACCCGACACGTCCACGCAGGACGAGGTCACCACCGCGACCGTCTACCTGCTCGCGCACGGCGAGTTCCCGCTCGGCCGGCTCAACGAGCTGGTCCAGGAGCCGGGCAGCTCCTCGCCGCTCACCCGAGCCTCCCTCGCCCGGCTGGTCCATCCCGAGCGCGACCTGGTCACCTCCTCCCAGCCCGAGCTGCGCGTGCGGCTCTGCGAGGAGCTCGGCATCGGCGGCAGCGACGAGTCGCAGTTGAAGGCGCTCACGCTGCTGCGCCGCGCCCAGGCGTCCAAGGGCGTCTTCTCCATCGACGAGCTGTTCAAGAGCTTCGTGCTGACCGAGCCGCGCGCCCTCTCCCGCTGGGAGACGACGCTGAGCAGCTATCGCGAGGCGTCCGCTCTCTACGACGTCTTCGAGACCACCCGCCGCAAGCTGGAGGTGCTCGCCGACGTCCCGGCGCGGGCCGAGCAGTACGCCGCGGCAGCCGAGGACGCGACCGGCAAGCGCCGGCTGCTCTCCCCGCCGACGGCGAGACCGACCCGCGGTTGCGGGTCTGGCTGGCCGAGCGCATCCGCGACTGGGTGTCCGGCCAGGTGGACGAAGTCCGCGACCGCAAGCGCGAGCAGGAGGCGCTGCGCCGGGAGGCCGACGCCGAGGAGCGCGCGGCGCACCGTTCCCACCAGGACGCCCAGGCCCGGCTCGCCGCGGCCGGCGGCGACCCGTCCGTGGCGCTGCGCCGCGAGCACGAGTTCGCCGAGCGCATCCTCTCGGCGCAGACCCGCGAGCGTGCGGCGGCCGAGCTGCTCTTCGCCCGCGTGGGGCTGACCGCGCCGGAGTCCGCCGACCAGCTCGCGGAGCTTCAGCGCGAGGCCGAGTCGCGGCTCGCCGCGGTCACCGACGACGACGAGCAGCAGGCGCAGCGCTACGAGCTGGCCGGCCGCGTCGACGCCGCGAAGAAGGCCATCGCCGCCGCGACCGCCGAGAAGCGGTCGTTCGAGCAGCGCCGCAGCAACGTCCCGGCCGACGCCGACGAGCGCCGCCGCCGGATCGCCGAGGGCGCAGGGCTGTCCCCCGAAGACCTCCCGTACGCGGGCGAGCTGTTCGAGGTCGCCCCGGGCCGCCGGGACTGGAGCCGCGCGGTGGAGGCCGTGCTCGGCGAGGTCGCGACGCACCTGCTCGTCGACGAGCGCCGCTTCGACGCCGTCCGCCGGTTCGTGAACGAGGCCGACATGCGCGGCCGCGTCGTGCTGGTCCCGGCCGCCGCTGGGCGCGCGCCCGCCCTCGACCCGGTCGACCGCACCGTGCCCGCTCTGCTGCAGTTCGACGACGCCAGCCCGTTCCACGGCTGGCTGCACGACGAACTCGTGACCGACCGCAGCGTGCTGTGCGTCGAGACGCCCGAAGAGTTGGACGCACCTCGGCCCGCCGGCGTCGCCGGCGCCGTCACCCGCTCCGGCATGCGCTCCGCCGCGCGCGGCCGCGTCGTCAAGGACGACCGCCGCACCGCCTCCTGGATCGGCCTCGACAACACCCCGCGCATCCACGAGCTCGCCGCCCGCATCGCCTCCCTCGAGGCCGAGCTGGCGCAGGCGCGCGCCGAGTCGGACCGCGCGGAGGCCGAGCACGGCGACGCGCGCCGGCGCACCGAGGCCCTCGGTGCGATCCGTGCGCTCGAGTGGGAGGCCATCGACGTGGCGTCGCACGCGGCACGGGTGGCCGAGCTCGCAGAGCGGCTCGCGAATGTCTCGGTCGCGCACCCCGAGGCCGCCGCCCTGCAGGTGGAGGCCGAGCGCCACGACCGCGAGCGCATCGACGCCGCCAAGCGCGCCGCCGCGCTCCAGACGCGCGTGGACGAGCTGGAGGCCCAGCACGCCGACCTCATCGACATCGAGGACAGCGTCGCCGACGCCCTGGAGGACAACAGCGCGCTGACCGCCGAGGAGCGCGTGCTGCTCGGCACGCTGCCGTTCGCGGCGCCGCGGGAGCCGGCCGACGTCGACCGGCGGTATGCCGAGGCGCTCGCGGCGCTCCGCGACCAGATCGACGCCCACCAGCAGAACGTGGAGCACTACGAGCAGCTCCTCCTCGTCACGTTCGAGCGCTACCGCGACCTCGACCCCGGCGCCGAGATCGACGCGAGCATCGACAGCCTGCCCGCCGTGCAGGCCATCCACCGGGTGCTCGTCGAGGACGACCTCCCGCGGGCGAAGGCCGACTGGCTGGTCAAGGCGGGCGCGAGCATGGGCGACAGCCTGCGCGCCCTCCTCACCCAGATCGAGGAGGACGGTCACGCGATCCGTCGCGGCGTCCGCCCGATCTCGAGCGCGCTGCGCGGCATCGAGTTCCGGGAGGGGTCGACGCTCGACATCGACCCGCGGCCGGTGTCGAACAGCGACCTCCACGAGTTCACGCGCACGCTGCGCAAGCACACCGCGGCCGCGAGCGGGACCAGCACGAGGGACGCCGCAGCGATCGAGCGCGACTTCCTCGACCTCCGCCGCGACCTGTCCCGCCTCGAGGAACGCTCGCGTGCCGGTGAGGCCTGGCGACGGCGTGTGCTCGACGCCCGGGAGCACTACCAGTTCCGCGCGATCGAGACCCGCGCCGACGGCGCCCAGATCGTCCACGAGGGCGTCGCGGGCAAGTCCGGCGGCGAGGGCCAGGAGCTCATCGCCTTCGTGCTGGGAGCGGCGCTGCGGTACCGGCTCGGCGACGGGACGGACGCGACCCCCACCTACGCCCCGATCATCCTCGACGAGGGCTTCGTGAAGGCGGACAACGAGTACACCGGGCGTGCACTGGCGGCGTTCCGCGGGCTCGGCTTCCAGCTCATCGTCGGCGCCCCGCGCGACAAGGTGAACGCGTTCGAGGAGCATGTGGAGTCGGTGGCGTACGTCACGGGCGACCCGGCCCGGCCCGGACTGTCGCGGATCTACTCGCTCAGCATCCGGGAGGCGCTGGAGGGCGAACGGATCGGAGCACTCCAGGCATAAGGGCGCGTCGGCCCTCTCCGCCCGGCTCTAGCCGAACGTCACCTCGTCCAGTTCCAGCACCTCCACGCCGGCCGCGATGAGGTCGAGCGTGACCCGCTCCACGATGTCGGCCGCCGGCTCGCCGTCGGCGTAGGTCGTGTGCGCGCCCGCAGGGACGATCACGTCGAACCCGCGTTCCAGCGCGCCCACCGCGGTCGCCTGCACGCAGTACTCGCTCTGCAGTCCCGCGACGACGAGGGTGTCCACACCCATCGCACGCAGCACGTCCGCGAGCGCCGGGTTGGACTCGAAGGCGTTCGGGACGTCCTTGCGCACCACCGGCTCTCCGGGCAACGGCGCGAAGACCAGCTCCCAGCCCGGCGAGTTCGGCTCGTCGGGGTCGCCGCGGCGTCCGTCGTTCTTGACGTGGACGATCGCGGCGTCCGCGTCCCGCGCCGCGTCCAGCAGCTCGGCGAGCGCGCCCCGGAAGTCCGCGGCGCCCTCGACGGCGCTCTCGCCCTCCAGCATGTTCTTCTGGACGTCGACGAGGATGAGGCCATATCCCATGCGTTCCATCATGCGCCGCATTCGCTATGGTCGTAAACCGGGGCCACCACGACAGACGCGCGCCGCGAGGAGGACTGTGCCTGACGATCACGGCAAGGCGACGCAGTCCGCCGTGCGCGAGCGCAACCTGACCAGCGCGCTGCAGCTCGTGCTCTCCGGGGAGGGCCTGGCCACTCGGGCGAGCATCGCGCGCCGCACGGGCCTGACGTCGGCGACCGTGTCGTCGCTCCTCTCCGGCCTGATCGCCGACGGCCTGGTCGTGGAGGGCAGCCTCGCCGAGAGCACCGGCGGCAAGCGCGCGACCACACTGCGCGTCGACGCCTCCGGCAACGTGCTGCTGTCGGTGATCGTCCAGCCCGGGCTCGTCCGCGGGGCCGTGGTCGACCTCCTCGGCGACGTGGTGCAGTCCGTCGCCCACCGCACCGCCGCGACTGCGACGGTGGAGGACGTGCGCTCGATCGTCCGGCGCCTCGCCGGGGCGACGACGGCCCGCGTGGTCGCCGTGGCGGTCCAGGTACCCGGCATCGTGGACGCCGACCTGATCCGCGAGAGCGTGCAGCTCGGCTGGGTCGACGTCGACCTCGGCCGCGAGCTCGCCGCCGTCGTCTCCGCCCCCGTGCACCTGGTCAACGACGCCGACGCGGAGGCCATCGCCGACTACGCGATCTCCGAGGAGTTCGGCGCCAACCAGCTCTTCGTCTCGCTCAGCACCGGCGTGGGCGCGGCGGTCATCGTCGACGGCGACGTTCTCGCCGGGGCGACCCACCGCGCGGGCGAGATCGGCCACGTGCCCGTGCTGTTCGGCGAGGACGCGCCGCTGTGCGCCTGCGGCAACCGCGGCTGCCTGGAGGAGGTGGTCTCGGTGACCAGCCTCCTCGGCCTCCCGCACGGCGCCGACCTGGAGGCGGTCGACGTCGCCGCGCTCGCCGCCCTCCCGCAGTCCCGCGAGCGCATCGCCGCCGGCGCCCGCGCGCTGGCCCGGGCGCTGCTGATGGTGGGCGCCGCCCTCGACGTGCCGAACGTCGTCCTCGGCGGAGCCGCCCCCAAACTCGGTCCGGACTTCATCGGCCACGTGCGCGCCGAGGCGGCCCGCCACCCGGTCCGCGCCGCGATGCCGCTCAGCTTCCGCTACGCGAAGACCGCCCAGGAGCAGCCCTTCCGCGGGGCCGCGCAGTACGCGCTGCAGGCGACGCTCGGGGTGAGCTGGGCGCGGTGAGGACGGCCTCTTCAGCCCGCGTCGCCCGCGCAGAGCAGGGAGACCAGCGCGGCCCCCTGTGCCCGCGAATGCCCGCCGGTCGAGATATCCGCATACCCCGGCACCACCATCGCCCCCATCTCCACGACCAGCACTCGCGCGCCCAGCGTACGCACCGCGTCCACGACGGCGCGCTGCCAGGGCATCGCCCCGAGCCCGGCGCCGAGGACGATCACCGGCGCTCCCGTCGCCAGCACAGGCTCGGGCGGGTCGTGCCTGTCCACGTCGATGACCGGGTTCCGCGACCAGAGCGCGTCCTCCCGGGAGCCCGGCTCCGTCCACGCCTCGGCCAGCGTGTACCAGCGCGGGACGCCGAGGCGCTCGTTGTCGAGGCTGGCCAGGCGGACCACTGTGCATCGCGTCCGGAAGGCCGCGAGCCCCTCGCGGACGCCGGCCGCGAAGCGGAAGCCGGTCAGGTCGGCCGGCGCCGTGCGGGTGTCCGCGATCAGGGTCATCAGGAGACCCCGAGCTGGGCCGACAGGACCATGACCACGCAGCCGCGGAGGACGATGTCTCGGCCCTGGCTGGTCATCCCGATGGTGACGTCCGAGTGGAAGCCGGCCATCGTGCGGTTCTGCAGCGTCTCGCGCACCGCGTCGAGGAGCGTCCCGGCGAGCAGCTCGTCGGGGCCGCTCAGGACCACCTCCGACAGGTTGAGCGCTCCGACGATGGGGGCGAGGGCGACGCCGAGCCGCTGGCCCGCCTGGCGGAGCACCGGCTCGACCGGGTCGCCCGCGGCCGTGGCCGCGGCCGCTTTCGCCTCCAGTCGCGGGACCGCCAGCCAGGCCTCCAGGCACTTCTCGCGGTCGTACGGTCCCTGGGCGCCGTCGTCGGTGCCGACCATCACCTGGCCGATCTCGCCCGCGGCGAAGCGGCTGCCGAACACCAGCGCGCCCGCGACCAGGAGGCCGGAGCCGACGCCGTGGCCGACCTTCACCAGCATCATGTCGCCCTGCGCGTCGGCGAAGCCGTGCTCCGCGAGCACGGCGACGTTGGCGTCGTTCGCGACGAAGACCGCCAGGCCCGTGCGCTCGGCGAGGCGACGCTGAAGCGGCTCGTCGGTCCAGCCGAGGTTGGGCGCGGCGACGACGGTCCCCGTCGCGTCGACGATGCCGGGAGAGCCGACGCCGACGCCGAGGATGGGCGCGGTCGCCGCAGCGACCAGCTCGTCCACCAGCGCGAGCACCTTCGCGACGGCCTCCTCGCCCCGGCTGCCGGCCAGCTCGACCTCGGCCGAGCGCAGCACCGCGCCGTCGATGTCGAGCACCGCGCCGCGGAACACCGCGTGCTCGCTGAGGTCGACGCCGACGATCTGGGTGGCGGCGCGGTTCACGTCGAGCAGCACGGCCGGCTTGCCCGGGCGGGCGTCGTCGCGCTGACCGACCTCGACCACGAGGCCTTCGGCGATCAGTTCGCCGACCAGGTCGGAGATCGTGACGCGCGTGAGGCCGGTCTCCCTGGCCAGGTCGGCGCGGCTCGCCCGCCCGTCCCGGTAGAGCGACTGCAGCACCAGCGAACGGTTGTGGGTGCGGGCGTGCTCGGGAAGGACCTTCGTGCGCGGACGGAGCGCACGGCCGGGGACCATCGCGCCGTCGACGCCCACCGGGCGCCGATCGGAGTTGACGGAACGCCGTGCTTCACCGATGAGCATGTTTGTTAGTAAAGTAGACAATCAAAGTCTGCGCAAGGCCTCGGCTCTGAAATACCGGCAATGCTGCGAAGATTCGCACGCCGCGAAGACGCACTTCGTACAGCCTCTGAGCATACGGAACGACCCGCACCCCCAACGGATGCGGGTCGCTCGCGTCACGCGCCCGGGCGGACTACTTCGACGGCTTCGGGGACGGTGTCTGCGTCGGCTTCGGGGTCGGGGTCGGGGTCGTGACGGTGCCGGAGCCGCCCTCGGCCGCCAGGGCCTGCTGGAGCGCCTGCTGCAGGCGTGCGTCCGCGGCGCCGTAGGCAGCCCAGTCGCCGGCCTTGAGCGCCGTCTGGCGGTCAGCCAGCGCCTGCTTCGCCTGCTGCAGCGCCTGCTGGAGGGCGGCGTTGTTCACCGACCCGGTTCCGGGGCTGGTGCCGCTCGATCCGCCCCCGGACGATCCGCCACCACCCGTCGTCGGGATGTTGTTGTCACCTGCGCTCGCTCCCGAGTCACCGCCGAACAGCGCGTCCAAGGCCTGATCGAGCGTGTCCTCGAACGCGATCTTGTCCCCGAAGGCGACGAGCACCTTCTGCAGGATCGGGTAGCTCGTCTCCCCCGTCGACTTCACGTAGACCGGTTGGACATAGAGCAGGCCGCCGCCGACCGGCAGCGTCAGCAGGTTGCCGTTGATCACGTCGGTCTTGCCCTGCCTGAGCAGGTTGAGCTCCTGCGAGACGGTCGGGTCGGAGTTGAAGTTGTTCTGCACCTGACCCGGCCCGGGTATGTTGTCGCTCGACGGCAACGACAGGAGTCTGAGCTTGCCGTACCCGGACGCCACCTGCCCCTTCCTCGAGCCCGCGTCCGCATCGACCGCCAAGTAGCCCTTCAGCACCGAGCGGCTGGACTCGCTCGAGGCTTGCGGGATGAAGGTCGAGTAGAGCGAGAACGACGGGGTCTCCTGCCCCGGCATCTGCAGCGTCAGATAGTACGGCGGCTGCAATGTCGGGTCGGACGGAGACGACGTGGGGTCGTTCGGCGTCGTCCAGGCGTCGTCGCGGGAGTAGAAGGAGCCCGCGTCGGTCACGTGGTACTGCCCGAGCACCGAGCGCTGGACCTTGAACAGGTCGGACGGGTAGCGGACGTGGCTCAGGAGTTGGGCGCTCATGTCGCTGACCGGCTTGACCGTCGTCGGGAAGACCTTCTCCCACGTCTTGAGCACCGGGTCGTTCGCATCCCACGCGTAGAGCTGCACGGAGCCGTCGTAGGCGTCGACCGTGGCCTTGACCGAGTTGCGGATGTAGTTGATGTCATCGAAGGCGTAGGCCGGCTTCGGCGTCTCGGTGTCCGCGATGGCGTCGCTCAGGCTCCCGACATGCGAGTACGGATACTGGTCGCTCGTCGTGTACCCGTCGATGACCCACTTGATGCGCCCGTCGATCACGGCCGGGTAGGCCTGGGAGTCGAGCGTGAGGTACGGCGCGACCTTCTGGACGCGCTTGATCGGGTCGCGGTCGTAGAGGATCTGCGAGTCGCTGTTCACGGCGTCGGAGAGCACGATCTGCTCGTCCTGGAACTTGAGGGCGTAGACCAGTCGCTTGAACACGTTGTCGAGCTTCGGGCCGCCGTTCCCGCTGAACGTCGTGTAGGTCTGCTGCGCATTGTCGGCGCCGCCCGGGTAGTCGAGCTCGACCGACTTGGAGCCCTGGGGGCGCCGACGATGGAGTACGTGGGCGACTGCTGCCCGAAGTAGACGCGCGGCTCGTACTGGCCGAGCGTTCCGGTGCTGGGGATGCCGGACTCCAGGAACACCGGCTGGCCGTCGCTCGAACGCTGGTTGCCGTAGGCGGCGACCATCCCGTAGCCGTGCGTGTAGACGACCGTGTCGTTGAACCAGCTCCGGCTGGTGAGACCGGACTGGTTGAGCTCGCGCACCGAGACCACGGCGTCCTGCTCGTTGCCGTTGATCTGGTAGCGGTCGACGTTGAGGTTGCGCGGGAACGCGTAGTACTGCCGGAACTGCTGCAGCTGCTGGAACGACGGGCTGATGACCGCGGGGTCCATGATGCGGATCTGCGCGGTGGTCTGGGCGTCCTGCCGCAGCGCGCCCGGCTGGGCATTCGTAGTGGCGTCGTAGGGGATGACGTCGATGTTGCTCAGCCCGTAGGCGTCCCGCGTGGCATCGATCGAGCGCTGGATGTACGGCGTCTCCAGCGTCTTCTGGCTGGGGTCGACCTGGAAGCGCTGCACGATCCACGGGTAGATCGCGCCGACCACGAGGGCCGCGACGATGAGCAGCGCGGTGCCGACGAGCGGGAAGCGCCAGCGCCCGATGAACGCGGTCGCGAAGAACATGATGGCGACGAGCACGGCGATCCCCGCGAGCACGGCACGGGCGGGGATGGTCGCGTTGACGTCGGTGTAGGCGGCGCCGTTGACCATGTCGTTGACGTTCGAGTCGGTGACGGCGGCATAGCGGTCGAGCCAGATGCTGATCCCCTGCAGCAGCAGGTAGAGACCCGCGATGACCGAGATCTGGACGCGCGCGGCCTTCGAGATGCGCACCTCGCGGCCGCTGACCCGGATGGAGCCGTACAGGTAGCAGGTGGCGAGGGTGGCCAGCAGCGCGATGAGCACGACGGCCGAGGCGAAGCCCACGGCGCTGCGGTAGAACGGCAGCGCGAAGAGGTAGAAGCCGATGTCGAGGTGGAACAGCGGGTCGGTCTTGCCGTACGACGTGCCGTTGATCCACATCGCCGCGGCCTGCCAGCGGCTGGCCGCCGAGACGCCGGCGAAGATGCCGAAGACGATCGGGATGCCGTACATCGCCAGCCGCCGCAGCGGCTCGATGACCTGCTGGTAGCGGTCGAGCTGCGTGTTGAGCTTCGCGTAGACCGGGCGCAGCCGGTAGGCGAGCTGGATGGACAGCCAGAGCGGGATGGCCATCGCGAAGAACCCGATGAAGAACATCGCCGCGCCGGCGAACCACTGCGTCGTCAGGACGTTGAGGTACCCGAGCTGCTGGTACCAGAGGACATCGGCGTACAGCCCTGCGAAGACGAAGAACAGGATCACCAGCGCCACGACCACCCCGAGTGTGATCCAGATGGCGGCCCGGCGACGGCCTGGGGGTCGAACTGCGGCGGTTGAACTCACGTGTGGGCCCTCGTGCTCCTCGTGGGGTGACTCAGAGGTCCATCCTAGGCGGGCGTCGCTTGGAGAATGCTGCGGCCCCCCAGTGAACAGCCGGGATGCGCGCCGAGCGTGCGATCGACGGTCAGGACGCCGGGCAGGTCGGCAGCTTCGCGGTGCTGGACCCGCTGCTGACCGCCTGGAGCACCGCGAGCGAGTCCTTCAGCGTCTTCACCGCGAACACGTGCAGTCCCGCGGGGATGTGGCCGGTGACCTCGTCGCAGTTCGACGCGGGCGCGAGGAAGTAGCTCGCTCCCCCGGTGTCGCGAGCGGCGAACATCTTCTGCCGGATGCCGCCGATCGCGCCGATCGCGCCGGCGTTGTCGATCGTGCCGGTGCCCGCGACCTTCCTGCCGCCGTTGAGCTGGTCCGGCGTGAGCTTGTCGATGATCCCGAGCGCGAACATCTGCCCCGCGCTCGGGCCGCCCACGTTGTTGAGCTGGATGTTCACGTCGAACGGGAAGGTGTAGTCCATCCCGGCCCCGATCCCGAGCACGACCTGGCCCTGCGTGGTCTCCGGCGTGATGGAGACCGTGGAGGCCGCGCCGTCGCGTACGATCCCGATCTCCGCCGCCCTGCCTGCGCCGTTGGCGTTGACCGCCTTGCGGAGAGCCGCGACGCTCTCGATGGTCTCCCCGTTGACGCTGGTGATCTCGTCGCCGACCTTCAGCACCGCCGCCGCGGGGTCTTCGGGAGGATCTGCTTGACCGCGACAGCCTGCGGGAAGTGGTAGCCGAGCTGGTTGAGCGCCGCCGCGATCGCGTCCTGCTGCGAGTCGACCATCAAGGCTGCGTTCGCGGCGTTGGACTGTTCGGTGGTCGTCCCGGGCGGGAACACCTCGTCCATCGGCGTCACCGCGCGGCTCGGGTCGAACCAGGCCTGGATGATGTTCAGCCAGCTCGGGCTCTGGTCGGGGTTGCCGACCACCGACACGGTGAGGAGGTCGAGGGAGCCGCCGGTCGGGTAGGTGGTCTTGCCCGGGATGCTGATCAGCGGCTTGGCGTCGCCCGACGACGCGGTCCCGACGGCCTGGTCGGTGCCGAGCGTGTTGTAGACCGGGCCGGGCTGCTCGATCACGAACGGCGCGGGCGCGAGCGCCAGGACGAGGGCGAGCGCCACGGCGACGGCGATGGCCACCCAGCCGACGATCGTCCTGCGCGACGGCGCGACCCGCTCGCGGTCGGGCGCGGGTCGGTCGTCGTCGGTGAACAGGGTCACGCGCTGTCCCTTCGGTCGTGTTCGCCACGGGCGCACCGCCCACGACATCGCCCGAGCCGATTCTCACCCGGCTCGCGGTGATCTCGGGCTAGCGTAGAGGCCAAGCCTGGAAAGCCGTAATCGCACGGCCGGTACCACTCGAGACGAGGAGCACGCCAGATGTCCGACGATCCGAACAAGGAACCGGACGACGAGTTCCGGGACATGTTGCGGGAGTTCCTGTCGGGTGACTCCTCCATCGATCCGAGCCAGCTCGCGGGCGCCGCCGGCCTCCCGAACGACCCGGCCGCCATCCAGCAGCTCCTCGGTCAGCTCCAGAACGCGCTGATGAATCCCGGAGGCGGCATCAACTGGGACCTGGCCTCCCAGCAGGCGCGCACCCTCGCCTCCGAAGGCGCCCATGCGGTGACCCCGGCCGAGCGCTCGGCGCTCGGCCAGGCCTTCCACGTCGCCGCCCTCTGGCTCGACGAGGCCACCACGGTCGCGGGGCTGTCGACGCAGCCGGAGCTCATCGGCCGCGCGGAGTGGGCGCGCCAGACCATGCCGCTCTGGACCCAGCTCGCCGAGCCGGTCGCGCTCAGCATCTCGGACGCGCTCACCCGCGTTCTCACCGAGCAGGCGCCCGAGGAGATGCAGGGCATGATCCAGAACGCCGGCCAGGTCATGCGCTCGGTCGGGGGTGCGCTTTTCGCCATGCAGCTCGGTCAGGTGGTCGGGCAGCTCGCGAAAGAGGTCGTCTCCGGAGGCGACATCGGCATCCCGCTGCTCGCCGACGGCAGCGCGGCGCTCATCCCGCAGAACGTGGCCGAGTTCGGCGACGGGCTCGACATCCCCACCGACCAGGTGCAGCTGTACCTCGCGGTGCGGGAGCTCGCACACGCGCGCCTGTTCCGGCACGCGAAGTGGCTGCGGCTCCAGCTCATCACGCAGATCACCGCGTTCGCGCGCGGCATCACGATCGACACCGACCGGCTCGAGTCGCTCGCCGAGAGCTTCGACCCGTCCAACCCCGAGGAGCTGCGCGAGGCGATGGTCTCCGGCGCGCTCATCCCGCCGAAGACCGAGGAGCAGCAGGAGGCCCTCGGCCGCCTGGAGACGGTGCTCGCGCTGGTCGAGGGCTGGGTCGACGTGGTCACCGCCGGCGCCACCCGGCTGCTGCCGAAAGCGGACGCGATCGCCGAGACGGTGCGCCGCCGGCGCGCTGCGGGAGGGCCGGCGGAGTCGGCCTTCGCAACGCTGGTCGGGCTCGAGCTGCGGCCACGCCGCCTCCGCGACGCCGCCGCCCTGTGGCAGGCCGTGACCGACGCCGTGGGCCAGGAGGCGCGCGACCGGCTGTGGTCGCACCCCGACCTGCTCCCCCAGGCGGCGGACCTGGACGACCCGTCCCGCCTGGTCGCCCGGCTGACCGCCGCGGCCACCGGCGAGGAGCCGGAGCGCGACGAGCTGGACCAGGCCATCGAGGATCTGCTGCGCGGCGACGGCGACCGACCCGCCGAGGACTGAACGCCGGCCTTCCGCAACAGGGGTCGCGACGCGCCGCTGCGCCCACGCGATGACGGCGTGCTGCGACCCGCTCCGCGGGTCGGGCGGGCGCTGCCTGTGGATGACGCGCGTTGCTCGCGAGAGCTGTGGATAACTGCTTCGTGGCGGTCTCGCCACGGCAGGATGGCGGGATGGTCCACCAGCTCGATCCCACGGTCCCCCGCGTATGGCGCTCGCCGCGCGCCCTCCAGTTCGGCGTCGAACGGCCGCTGCTGATCCTCGACCCGGTCGGCGTGGCGGAGGAACGGATGATCTCCGCGCTCGCGGCCGGGGCGACGCTCGGCGCGCTGCGGATGATCGCCCGCGGCGCCGGAGCGGGCCCGGCCGCGGTCGACGTCCTGCTCGCACGGCTGAAACCGGTGCTGGAATCGTCACCTGACGCGGAGCCCGGCGACGCGCCGGTCGTGGTCCTCGACGGAACCGGCCCCACGGCCGCCCGCATCCTCGCCCTGTTGCGAGAGGCCGGCGTCGATGTGCGCAGCGGTCTCGCCGCCGACGACCCCGCGGTCGACCTCGCGACGGCCGCAGTGGTGGTGGGCGCGTTCGCGATCGCCCCGCACCGCCACCAGCGCTGGCTGCGCCGGGACATCCCGCACCTGGCGGTGGTGTTCGGCGACGGCGGCGTGACCGTGGGGCCGTTCGTGCGACCCGGCGAGGGCGCCTGCCTGCGCTGCGTCGACCTCCATCGCCGGGACGCCGACCCCGCCTGGCCGGCGCTCGCGGCGCAGCTCCACACCCGGCCCCTGCCCGGCGAGACGGAACTGATCTGCGGAGCGGCGGCGTCCGCCGCAGCGGGCGCTGTCGTCGCCCTGCTGCGCGGCGCGCCAGAACGCTCCGACGCCGCGTCGCGTTACGACGCGGCCACCGCGCGCTGGTCGGAGCGGCGCTGGGAGCCGCATCCCGAGTGCGGCTGCCTCAGTCCGCTCGCCGCGCCGCCGTCCGCACCGGCGCCAGCTCGGCCAGGAACCGCGAGGCTTTGCGCGACACCGGCCGCCCCGGCTGGCTTCCCCGCTGCGCCCAGCTCAGCCGCAGCCGGTGCCGTGCGCGCGTGACGCCCACGTAGAGCAGGCGGCGCTCCTCGTCGATCTGCTCGAAGCTGGCGGCGTAGCTGATCGGCACCAGACCCTCGGACAGCCCGACGATGTAGACGGCGTCCCACTCCAGGCCCTTCGCCGCGTGCAGCGTCGCCAGCGTCACGGCGGACATGGTCGGCTCGTGCTGGCCGGCCTGACGGGCCATCAGCTCGTCGGTGAAGCGCCGGAAGGTCGCACCCTCCGGCATCTCGTCGACCAGGCCCATGATCGCGTTGAGGGACTCCCAGCGCTCGCGCACGGCGCCGCGGCCCTCCGGAGGCCGCACCGACCAGCCGAGCGTGCGCAGCACGTCGCTCACCGACTTGAACAGCGGCTCGTCGGTCGCCGCGACACTCGCCGCGCGCAGCGTCATGACCGCCTGACGCACCTCCGGGAGGTCGAAGAAGCGCTTGGACCCGCGAAGCTGGTAGCTGATCCCGAGGTCGCCGAGCGCCTGCTCCAGCGCAGCGGCCTGAACGTTCACGCGGTAGAGCACCGCGATGCTCTCGGGCTTGGCGCCCGCTGCGAGCTGCGCTGCGATGCTCTCGGCGACGGCGCGCGCCTCGGCCCGGTCGTCGTCGAACACGGCGGGCGGCGGGACCTCGTCTCCCGCCCGCGCCTCGTGGACGGCATGCAGCGTCAGCGCACCGGAGCGGCCGCGCATCAGCCGGTTGGCAGTGTCGATGACCGCAGGTGCCGAGCGGTAGTTCTGCTCCAGCCGCACGACCGTGGCGCCCGGATTCTCCCGCTCGAAGTCCAGCAGGTACTCGCTGCGCGCGCCCGCGAACGAGTAGATGGTCTGGCTGGCGTCGCCGACGACGCAGAGGTCGCGGCGGGTGCCGAGCCAGAGCCGGAGGAGCTGGTGCTGCAGCGGGGAGACGTCCTGGTACTCGTCCACGACGAAGTAGCGGTACTGCTCGCGCACCTGCATGGCGACCGACGGCTCGGTCTCGATCATCCCGGCGCAGACCAGCAGGACGTCCTCGAAGTCGATCTGCTTGCGCTCGTCCTTGAGCTCCTCGTAGGCGCGGTGGAAGTCCACGAGCTGCTCGACGGTCAGCGTGCCGGGCAGCGGTCGGGAGGCCAGCGCCGCGGCGTACTCCTCCAGCCCCATGCTGGAGACCTTGCGCCACTCGATCTCGGCGGCGACGTCACGGAGGGTCGCGGTGTCCACGCGCAGCCCGAGCTTCTCGGCAGCGTGCCCGAGCACGCGGCCCTTGCCGTCGAGCACGCTCGGGAGCTGACCGCCGACGACCTGCGGCCAGAAGTAGCTGAGCTGCGCCAGCGCCGCGGAGTGGAATGTGCGGGCGGACACTCCCCCGCGCCGAGCTGGCGCAGCCGGCCGCGGAGCTCGGCGGCGGCCCGGTTGGTGAACGTCAGCGCCATCACCCGGTTCGGGGTGAACGCGCCGGAGGCGACGCCGTACGCGATCCGGTGGGTGATCGCTCGGGTCTTGCCCGTGCCGGCGCCCGCCAGCACGCAGACCGGCCCGAAAAGGGCCTCGGCGGCCACGCGCTGCTGCGCGTCGAGGCCAGCCAGCAGGCTGTCGGGGCCCGACGCCGCCACGGTGCTCACGCTGCGCTCACAGCGCGGGAGGCTCGTCGAGCGGGCCGCCGTACCAGTCCTCGATCAGCGCGCGGGCGATGGAGGACCGCCCGGGCAGGATGATCTGCTCGCGCGCCTCCCACAACTCATCGCGGCTGAACCAGCGGAGGTCCAGGATCTCCTCGCCGTCCGGCGCGAGAGCGGCCGGGGGCTGGTCGTCGGCCAGGCGCGCCGTCATGCCGACCATGACAGAGGCCGGGAACGGCCACGGCTGCGAGCCCTTGTACCGGGCGTCCGTGACCCGGACGCCGGCCTCCTCGAAGATCTCCCGCTCGACGGCGGACTCGAACGACTCCCCCGGTTCGACGAACCCGGCCAGCAGCGAGTAGCGGGAGTGCTCCCACATGGCGTTCGAGCCCAGCAGCAGCCGGTCGTCGGCGTCGAGCACCGTGACGATGACCGCGGGGTCGGTGCGCGGGAAGACCTCGGAGCCGTCCTCGAAGCAGCGCCGCACCCAGCCGGCCTGCTCGACCATGGTC
Organism: Leifsonia sp. L25; assembly: GCF_050632895.1. Next base: position 18,245 of record NZ_JBODRZ010000003.1, read on the forward strand.
GGCGTGCCGCACCGCGGGCAGTGGCTGTGCGAGGCGTGCCAGTTGGCGATCGCCAGGGCCTCGGTGAAGAGCCCGGCGTCGCGATCGCTCAGGGCGGTGGCGACGGTGCGGAGGTTCCCCCAGCGCGCCTCGTCGGGCTCCAACTCGGTGGCGGCGGCGTCGGTGAGCACCTCCAGCACGACCGCAGACCCGGCCGGCTGGCCTGGGATGTCCACGAGCGTGCGGCCGAGGTAGACGCGGAGGAGCGCGGCCGTGACCCGGTCCACCGGGAGCAGGTCGAGCTCTGCGGGCCCGGCGTCGGGCGCGCTCCAGCCGTCGGACGCGGGCGTCGCGGCGGGCACGCTCTCCGGGGTCAGCAACGCCCTGCCCTTCCACAGCGGGAGCACCAGGGTCGTCGGCTCCTCCGACAGCTCGTCGAACAGCGCCGGCCGGGAGCGGGCGGCGTGATCGCGGTCGATCGCGTGGCGCGAGAGCGGGAGCGCGGCGAGCGGCAGCGCGGACGTCGATGCGGGCGACATCGGGATCCCTTCGAGGCGTGGAGAAGATGCAAGGCGTGGCGGAACTGCCCACGCGCGGATGTCCATTTAGCCTAGGTGCATGGCCAGATCCCCTCTCACTCTAGCCGCGCTGGCCAGCTCGGCCGTGCCCGACCTGACGATCACCGCGACCCGCGCGCACACCGCGGACGGCGCGGGCGAGTTCGACGCCGCCGTGCTCACGGCGGCCGACGGGAGCGCCCGCATCGTGCGCGTCCCGCTCACCCAGGCGGCGGAGACCGAGCAGAGCTCCGACCTGGTCGCGCTGCGGGCCCTCACGACCGGCATCCGCAGCCGCCTCCCCTTCGACGTGCCGACCTATCTCGGCCAGGCGCCGGTCGGTGGTACGCGCGCCATCGTCTACGACTTCCTGCCCGGCGACCACGTCGCTGTGGAGGACGTGCCTCCCGGCGACGGTCTCGCCGGGTCGATCGGCCACGCCATCGCGGCGATCCACACTCTGCCGACCAGCTTCGTCGGGGAGGCCGGCCTCCCGGTGCTCTCCGCGGGCGAATGCCTCTCCTCGACCGCGGCGCTGATCGAGTCCGCCGCCGCGACCGGAAAGCTTCCCGCCGCACTGCGCGAGCGCTGGCGCGACGCCGTCGCCGACCACTCGGTATGGCAGTTCCAGCCCACGGTGATCAACGGTGCGCTGACCGCCGACTCGTTCCTGGTCGAGGGCGAGTCCGTCACGGGCGTGCTCGGCTGGTCGGCGCTGCGCGTCGGCGACCCGGCCCGCGACCTGCACTGGCTGCTCGCCATGAACCCGGACGCTACAGACGGTGCTCTCCTCGCCTACGCCTCCGCCCGCCAGGTCGCCACCGACCGGCAGTTCACCCAGCGCGCGATGCTCTACGCCGAGCTGGAGGTCGCCCGGTGGCTGCTGCACGGCCGCGAGCTGCGCGACCAGGGCATCGTGGATGACGCCGTGCAGATGCTCGACGGCCTGGTCGACCGTGTGCACAGCAACACGGTCACCCCGCTCTCGACGGCCACCGGCCCGATCATGGCGGTGGACGACGTCGAGGCCATGCTCGACCGCACGCCCGGCGACCGCGCGTCGGGCCGGCCGGGCGGCATGCGCCCGGTCGACGACCAGGCCGGCTGAGCCCCGTCGGCTCCTCCGGAGTCACGGACGATTTCGAGGGTCGCGGGACCGGCCGGAGTCACGCGCCGCGGACTCCCGCCCACAGCTCGACCAGCTCGGCCTCGGAGTACAACCGCTCGGGCCGGACGACCCGGTCGTCGGCCACGAAATAGAACACGGCGTCGATCCGGGCCGGGTCGATGCCGGCGTGCTTCGCGTACGCCAGCCGGTACAGCGCGAGTTGGAGCTGCTTGCGCTCCAGATCGGCGGCGTCCCGGGGGCCTTGCCGGTCTTCCAGTCCACGATCTGCACGTCGTGGCGGCCGTCGTCGACCGGGTAGACCGCATCGAGCTTGGAGACCACGACCTGGCCGGCGAGCGTGACGTGGATCTCCAGCTCGACCTCGGCGGGCGCCCGGTCGGCCCACTCGCTCGCGGCGAACGTCGCCTGCAGCTCGGCCAGCTCCTCCGCACCCAGGATCTCGCCCGCGGGATCATCCTGTTCGGCCACGGTCGCGTCGAGCTCGTCGGTGGCGCCACCCGCGACGCCGTACCGCTCCTCCACCCAGCGGTGGAACAGCGTCCCCAGCCGGGTCTGCCGGTACGGTCGCTCCGGCATCGGGCGGCGCAGCTGCTCGGCGACACCGGCAGGGTCGCTCACGAAGTCCTTGAACCGGGAGGCCGGGATACGGGCCGGCAGCTCCACCAGCCCGTCCTCCGCCTCGCGCCGGGCGCGCTCGGCGAGCAGGAGGTCGACATCGAGCGCGTACACGCCGCCGTCGCCCGGACCACGCTCGCGGGCGGTCTGCACCGCGGCGGCGGCGGCCTCCACCCGCGTCCGGCGCACGCCGAGCGGGTCGAGGGGCCAGAGCACCGTGCGCGACTCCGGCGCCAGCGGGTTCTCGTCCGGCTCGTCGCAGGGCGGGAAGGCGTCCTCCGGCAGCAGCCCGGCCTGCTGCAGCTCCAGCAGGTAGGCGCCGGGCGACCGGGGACGGGACTGCGTCGACCAGTAGGAGCCGGTCAGCAGCAGGCTGCGCCGCGCGCGCGTGACGGCGACGTAGATCAGCCGACGCTGCTCCTCCAGGTGCCGGGCGACGTTCGCGGCCTCGAACGCGGACATCGCCTCGTCCACCTGCTTCTGGTCCTCGGCGTTGCGCCACGGCAGCACCGGAAGCTCGGCCGAGTCGCCGCGGAACTCGTTGGGGAGCTGACCGAACGCCAGCCAGCCGCGCTTGCTCTGCGGCGGCCCGGGGAGCTCGCCCTCGACCATGCGCGGCACGGCGACGACGTCCCACTCCAGGCCCTTCGCGCCGTGGATGGTCAGGATCTGCACCGTACCGGGCTCCGGGTCCTCACTCCGCGGCGCCAGGTTGTCGCGCTGCTCGGCCTCCGCCAGCCAGGCCAGGAACGACCCGAGCGTCGCCCGGTCGTCGCTGGCCAGGTAGGAGGCCACCTGCTCGGCGAACGCGTCGAGGGAGGCCTGGCCGAGCTGGGCGGACTCGTTGGCGGCGACCTCGATGTCGAGCCGCAGCTCCTGCTGCACGAGGGTCACGAGGTCGAGGAGGTCGAGGCCGGCACGCGAGCGCAGCCGGTCGAGCTGGCTGCCGGCCGCGCGCAGCCGCTCCAGGCCGACCGCGCTGAAACCGGCGAGCTGGCCGTGATCGACCGGAGCCTCCACGACGAAGTCGAGAGCGTCGACCAGCGAGGCCGACTCCTCCGCCACCACCGAGCTGCGCAACCGGTCGTGCACGCCCGGGTCGAGCGTCTGGAAGCGGTGGTCGCGCGCGGCGAGCCAGCTCGCCACCCGGCGCAGCGCCGCGATGTCGCGCGGGCCCACCCGCCAGCGCGCCCCGGTCAGCAACCGGATCAGCTCGGAGCCCGCAGTCGGGTCGTGCATGACCCGCAACGCGCTGACCAGGTCGGCGATCACGGGCTGCTCCAGGAGGCCGCCGAGCCCGAGGACATGGAAGGGCACCCCCGGGCGGCGAGGGCGCCCGTGAACGCGTCGATCTTCTTGATCGACCGGCAGAGCAGCGCGGCCGAGGGCGGCATGCCCTGCGCATCCCGCTGGGCCAGCCGGACGCGCAGCCATTCGGCGATCGTCGCCGCCTCGTCCTCGACGGTCTGCCCGAAGGCGTGGTCGAGCTCGCCTCCGATCGCGCCGGGCCGCGGCTGCAACTGCTCGACGTGCACGGGCGAGTCGGCCGACAGCGGGGCGACGAGGGTGTTGGCGGCATCCAGCACGGTCGTCGGGTTGCGCCAGCTCGTGCTGAGCGCGAAGGCGGCCGCGCCGTCCTTCCGGCCGGTGAAGTCGAGGGCGAACCGACCGAGGTTGGCGGCACTCGCGCCGCGCCAGCCGTAGATCGACTGGTGCGGGTCGCCGACCGCCATCACGGCCTGACCGAAGAACAGCGAGGACAGCAGCCGGGTCTGCACGACCGAGGTGTCCTGGTACTCGTCCAGCAGCACCACGCGGTAACGGCGGCGGTAGTCGGCGACGACCTCCGGCAGCCGTTCGCAGACCGCCAGCGCGAGCGCGACCTGATCGGAGTACTCCACGAACCCGCGCCGTCTCTTCTCGTCCGCGAACCGCTCCGCGAGGTCGAGCAGCGGCGGCAGCGAGCCGACCGACGCCACGGCGGTGCGGACCGACGCGTAGGCGTCCTTGACCCGCCCGCTGCCGGTCGGCAAGTCGAGCAGCCGGCCGAAGCCCTCGACCATGCGGTGCACGTCGCGGGCATCGGCCACGTTCTCGCTGAGCGCGCGGCTGAGGTCGAGGACCGCGGTGGTGACCGCGTCCACGCTCTTGTCGAGCTCCACCAGCCGCTCGTCGTCGCAGCCCACCACGACGCGGCGCGCGAGCTGCCACGCCGACGCCTCGCTCAGGATCGCGGACTCCGGCTCGCGGCCGATCAGCAGGGCGTTCTCGCGGAAGATCGCATTGGCGAAGGCGTTGTACGTCGCGACCTCGGGCGCATCGAACGGGTCGAAGACCACGTCGGTGAGCCCGGAGTCCGCAAGCTGCTCGATGCGCCGCCGGATCCGCTCGGCGAGCTCGCCGGCCGCCTTGCGGGTGAAGGTCAGGCCCAGGACCTCGGGTACCCGCACCAGGCCGTTGGCGAGCAGCCAGACCACCCGGTTGGCCATCGTCTCGGTCTTGCCGCTGCCCGCTCCGGCGACCACGATCGCGGGAGCCAGCGGCGCCTCGATGACGGCCTGCTGCTGCGGCGTGGGCCGCGGGAGCCCGAGGGCGTCGGCGATCTCGGCCGCGCTCAGGCGCCGGGCCGGGCGCTGCGGCTCGGAAGCTGCCGTCTCGGCGGCGAAGGCCAGCTCGACCAGGTCGAGACCGGGCTGGTCGTCGGCCAGTTCCAGCAGTCCGTCGTCGTTCATCGTGCTCCCCGCTCATGCGCTGACCGCCGGCACGAGATGGATGCGGTACCCGTAGGCCGCGTGCGGGTCCCGGTCGCCGAGGTCGATCACCCCGGCGAACGTCGCCGCCGCCATGCCCTCGGCCGCCCGCGCCACGCGCTCCTCCAGCCGCGCGAGCGACTCCGCGTCGACGCGCTCCTGGACGACCTCGCGGTACGCCTTGCCGCGCACGCCCTTGGCGACGAAGAGCAGCTTCGCCCCGCCCGGCGGCAGCTCCGCCGCCTCCACTGCGCCGTGCTCCAGCGCGAGCTGGTACACGCCGAGCTGGGCGTGCGACGCCGTCTCCGCGGCGGTCGGCACCGTGCGCCCGGTCTTCAGGTCGACGATCACGACGGTGCCGTCCGGGGTCTCCTCGACGCGGTCGATCTTGCCGCTGATGCGCGCCCGGCCGAGCTCGAGCTGGAACTCGCCCTCCGAGCCGAGCAGGCGCCCGCCCGCGCGGCCGAAGTCGCGCAGGTACTCCGACACCCCCGCCACGAGGCCACGCGTCCGGCGGCGCTCGCGCTCCTCGATCCAGGGCGACTCGAACTGGAGCTGGGCCCAGCGCCGCTCGATGCCCGACCAGAGCAGGTCGACGCTCGTCTCGTCCGTCGCGGCGGCCTCCTCCATGACGGCGTGCACCACGGTGCCGATGCCGGCCGCCAGCCCGCTCGGGGAGGCGGCCATCTCGTCCACGAACCAGGCCAGCGGCGATTTCTCGAACGTCCCCAGCCGAGACGGCGAGACCTTCACCCTCGCCTCCGGGTCCTCCAGGTCGGTGAGCGGATCGGTGGTCGACGGCTCGGCGAGGCCGTACCAGTCGGCGGGGTCGGCGCCCTCCACCCCCGCCTCGGCCAGCCGGGCCAGTGCGTCGGCGGCGTCGGGAGAGCCGGTGGTCACCAGCCGACGCCGCAGCCGTCCGACCATGCCGCGCAGCGAGAGCGGGTGGATGCCGGGATCGTCGTCCTCGACCGCGAGCCCGGCCGCGAGGCGCAGGAACGGCGAGGGCTGCTCGTCGTCGTTCGCGGTGGCGGTGAGCAGCACCTGGCGGCGGGCACGCGAGACGGCGAGGGCGAACATCCGCAGCTCGTCGCTGAGGACCGCCGCCCGCTGGTCCGCGGTGTCCTGACCGTCGGTTCCGGCGTCGGCGTCGGCATTCGCGCGGCGCCCGGCGAGCGCGTCGTCCAGCTCCTGCGGGTGCAGCAGCGAGCCGCGCAGCCGCAGGTTGGGCCACACGCTCTCCTGGAGGCCGGCGACGGCCACGACGTCGAACTCGCGACCGACCGTGGCGCTCGGCGTGCACACCAGCACCGCGTCGCCGGTCGTGCGAGCCGCGAGGGTGTCCTCCGGCACTTCGGCGCCGAGCAGCTCGATCACGAAGTCGGAGGCCGGACGCTCGGGCGAGCGCTCGACGAAGCGCCGTGCCGCTGTGAACAGGGCCACGACGCCGTCGAGATGACGGTCGGCCTCGTCGGCGACGATCCCGGAGCGCTCGGACTGCTCCAACCAGCGCTTCGCCAGTCCGCTGCGCTCCCAGGCGTGCCAGAGCAGCTCCTCGATGGTGGCCCCTGCCGCCGCCTTCTCCCGGCCGCCGCGCAGGGTCTCGGCCAGGCGGGCCGCCCGGCGGGCGGGCGAGGAGTCGATCGTGGCGAGGTTCGCGGGCGTCGCCAGCGCCTCCACCAGGAGGTCGTCGCCCGGGCGGTTGCCGTCGCCGGCCAGCTCCTCCTGGCGCAGCGCGAGCCGCAGCCGGCGCAGGCTGATGGCGTCGAGACCGCCGAACGGCCCGAGCAGCAGCTCGGTGGCGACGACGGGGGTCAGCTCGATCGCGCCGAGGGCGACGCCCGCAATGGTGATGAGCTGCCGTGCGGCGTAGTCGTCGCGCAGCGGCCGGCCCGCGATGCTGGTGGTCGTCGGGACCTCCGCGACGGCCAGCGAACGGGCGAGGCCCGGGATGTGCGCGCCGGAGCGCACGACGACCGCCATGCGGTTCCACGGCACGCCGTCGATGAGCCGCCGCTCGCGCAGCAGCCGGGCCAGCCGCGCCGCCTCGGCCGGAGCCGACGACGCCTTCACGACGACGACGGCCGGGCCGGTGTCCTCCGGCTGCACCTGTCCGGCACCGGCGACCCGGTGCACGCCGGCGGCCGCCGCGCCGATCCGCTCGGTGACCCGCGAGGTCAGCTCGCGGAGCGCGGGAGTCTGGCGATGCGCGGTGCTGAGGACGATGCGCGTCACGGGCACGCCCAGTCGCGCGCCGAGCTGCCCGAGCGCCGCCACCTCCGCGCCGCGGAACGTGGTGGACGCGACGTCGGGGTCACCGAACGCGATGACAGCGATGCCCCGCGCGGCAACGGCGCGAAGGAGGGCGATGGTGGCGACGGTGGCCTCCTGGAGGTCGTCGACGAACAGCGCCCGGAGGCCGTCGAGCGAGCTGCCCTCCGCCACGACCGGCACGGCGGACGCGATCAGCTCGGCGGCGTCGACGTAGCCGCCGCGGAAGCTGTCGAGCACGTTCTGGTACTCCGCGATGAACCGTCCGGCGGCGCGCCACTCGTCGCGCCCGGTGATCGCCCCGAGCTCCGCCAGCCGCGACGGCGACACGCCGCGCTCGGCGCACCGGCCGATGAGCTCGCGCAGCTCGGTGCGGAACCCGCGCAGGATGCGCACCTCCGGGCCGAGCGAGGGCGGCCAGACCGGCCCGGAGCCGTCCTCCAGGTGGCCGGCCAGCAGCTCGGCGATGATCTGGTCCTGCTCGCCGCCGGTCAGCAGCCGGGGCGGCTCCCCGCCGTTGCGCTTGGCTTGCTCGCCGGAGAGCTGGAAGGCGAGGGAGGTCGCCGTGCGGGCCAGCGGCCCCGGCGTCGGCACGCCGAGCCGCAGCGAGATCCGGTCGCGGAGAGCTGTCGCCGCGGCGCGCGAGGCGCTCAGCGCGAGGACCTCGGAGGCGGCGTACCCGCGCTCGTGCACGCGTTCGGCGATGGCCTCCACCAGCGCGGTCGTCTTGCCCGTGCCCGGCGCGCCCAGCACCGCGGCCGAGGCGCCGTCGGGCAGCGCGAGCACGGCGCGCTGAGCCTCGTCGAGCGCCGCGGCGAGGTCGCCGGCCGCGTCGTCGACGCGCGGACGGAAACCTCGGGTGGACATGCATTCACGGTAACGGCGTCCGCCGACAGAGAACGCGATCCGGGCCCGCGAGCCGCGTGCCGTAGTCTGAACTCGCAACCGCCGGTCTGATTCGAAAGGCACATCCCGTGGAGATCCGCATCGGAATCGTCAACGCCCCCCGCGAGCTCAGCTTCGAGTCGACCCAGTCGGCCGAGGAGCTCACCGAGCAGATCCAGGCCGGCCTCACCAGCGGCACCGGCATCCTCAAGCTCGCGGACGACAAGGGCCGCGTCTACATCGTCCCGACCGCGGGCATCGCCTACGTCGAGCTCGGCACCGAGGAGTCGCGCCGCATCGGCTTCGTCGGCTAGATTCCCCACCGTGGAACTGCTCTTCGTCGCGCTCGCCGGCGCCATCCTGGGCCTCGGCGCACGGTACCTCCTGCCCAACCGTCACACGCACGGCTCCGTGCTCATGCCGGCGCTCGGCGTGAGCGTCGCCTGCATCCTGTGGGTCGCCCTCAGCTGGGCCGGCCTGAAGTGGAACGGCGGCTGGATCTGGTGGACGACACTGATCGGCACCGGCGTCGTCGTGATCGTGGCCGACCTGGTCATCGGCCGCCTGCGCACGGCCCACGACGAGAAGCTGCTGCACACCCTCACTCGCGGCGCCGTCGCGCGCTGACACACCCGTCGGGCGCTCAGGTCAGGCGGTGAGCCCCAGGGCGTCCATCCGGCGCGTGTGCGCGGCGATCAGCTCGGTGAAGATCGGCTCGATCCGCTCCTCGTCCGCCGCGCGGTTCCCCGACAGGTGGAGGGCGGAGCGCGCCACCAGCAGCGTGTCGCCGACCAGGCGCCGCCCCCACATCGCCAGGCGCGAGCCGAGCTGCGGGTCGGCGGCGATCTCGCCGCGCAGGACCTGCAGCATGGCGTCCTGACCGGAGTCCGAGCCGAGAAGCTGCTGGATGCGCGGGCCGACGTCGCCGGGCAGGCCGCCCGCGAGCCGGATGAAGAAATCGTCCAGCAGGCCGCCCGTCATCAGCGCGGCCAGCAGCGTCTCGCGCCAGTCGGAGCCCACCAGCAGCGCACGGAAGCCCTCGATCTCCACGGCGAACGGACGCATGACCTCCGCCGGCTCGTGGCCGCGCCTGCGGATCTCCGCCACGATGCCCTGATGCTTGGACAGCGCCAGCCCCGCGGCGCCGGAGACGACCTCCTTGGCCGCGAGAGTGTCGGTGTCCGCGGCCACCCGCGAGAGCGTCTGGAACTGCTCGAGCTGCAGGTACGCCGCCTGCCCGAGGTAGGGCAGCAGCTCCGGCATCACCTCGTGCAGATCGACGCGGACCGTCGCCTGAGGCGCGCGCGGGCGGAGGCGGGGCAGCTCGACCGCGGGTCGGCGTCTGGTGAACCACGTTGACACGTACAGCAGTGTAACGGGGAGGTCCAGTAGGCTGGTGGTGCCGTCGGCGCAGGATCGACGGCCCTGCGCCTGCGACGAGAACAGGGCGTGGAACTCACTATTCGAACCGACAGGCACCCTTACGTGACTTTCTCTGAACTCAACATCGACCAGGACATGGTGGACGCCCTCGCCTCCAAAGGCATCATCGAGCCGTTCCCCATCCAGTCCCAGACCATCCCGCTCGCCCTCGCCGGCCAGGACATCATCGGCCAGGCCAAGACGGGCACCGGCAAGACCTTCGGCTTCGGCCTGCCGATCATCCAGCGCCTCGGGCTCGACCCGGAGCCGGGCGTCCAGGCCCTCGTCGTGGTCCCGACCCGCGAGCTCGCCGTCCAGGTCTTCGAAGACCTGGAGCAGGCCGCCTCCAACCGCCCCACCGCGGTCACCGCGATCTACGGCGGCAAGGCCTACGAGGGCCAGATCGCCCAGCTCAAGGCCGGAGCGCAGATCGTCGTCGGTACGCCGGGCCGCCTGCTCGACCTCGCCGGACAGCGCCTCCTGAACCTCTCGCACGTCAAGGAGATGGTCCTGGACGAGGCCGACAAGATGCTCGACCTCGGCTTCCTCTCCGACATCGAGAAGCTGTTCGCGCAGACCCCGGCGACGCGTCACACGATGCTGTTCTCGGCGACGATGCCCGGCCCGATCGTCGCGCTGGCGCGCCGGTTCATGACCCGGCCGATCCACATCCGCGCGAGCGACCCCGACGAGGGCCAGATCCAGGCGAACATCAAGCACCTCATCTACCGCGCGCACTCGCTCGACAAGGACGAGGTGGTCGCCCGCATCCTCCAGGCCGAGGGCCGCGGCAAGACCGTGATCTTCACCCGCACCAAGCGTGCGGCGGCCAAGCTGGTCGAGGAGCTCGGCGACCGCGGCTTCAACACCGCGGCCGTCCACGGCGATCTCAACCAGGAGCAGCGCGAGCGCGCGATGGCGGCCTTCAAGGCCGGCAAGAAGGACGTGCTGATCGCCACCGACGTCGCCGCGCGCGGCATCGACGTGGACGACGTCACGCACGTCATCAACCACACCATCCCGGACGACGAGAAGACCTACCTGCACCGCGCCGGCCGCACCGGCCGCGCGGGCAAGACCGGTATCGCCGTCACCTTCGTGGACTGGGAGGACCTGCATAAGTGGGCCCTGATCAACCGCGCCCTGGAGTTCGGCCAGCCCGAGCCGACCGAGACCTACTCGTCGTCGCCGCACCTCTACAGCGACCTCGACATCCCCGAGGGTGCGAAGGGCCGGCTCAAATCGACCCCGGCCGTGAAGGCTCCGGAGACGCAGGACGGCGCGCGACGCGACTCGACCGGCCCCGGCACGCAGGGCGACGGCCACTCGCGCAACCGCCGCCGCCGCACCCGCTCGGGCGGGTCCGAGCAGAGCGGCCAGAGCACGGCGGGCCACGCCTCAGGCTCGGCCGACGCCGCTCCGGCCACGGGCGGCGAGGAGAAGTCCCCCGCTGCCGGCACGCACGACGGCGGCGGCTCGCAGCACCGCGACGGCAACAGCGCCCCGCGCCGGCGGCGCCGCCGTTCGCGCGGCAGCTCCCCCGCCACGCCCGCGAGCTGAGCAGACGCGCGACTCCACCAGAGGGGTCGCAACACGCCGTTTGACACACGTCATAACGGCGTGTTGCGACCCCTCTGCGGTGTCCTGGGAGCTCAGTACCAGTTCGGTGTGTGGCTCATCTCGAAATTCCAGGCCGCGCACGGCGAGCCGTAGGCGCGGTTGATGTAGTCGAGGCCCCAATTGACCTGGGTGTTCTGGTTGGTCATCCAGTCGGGTCCGGCCGACGACATCTTGCTGGCCGGCCACGCCTGCGGGATGCCGTACGCGCCGCTCGACGTGTTGTACGCGTCAGCGCGCCAGCCCGACTCGTGATTCCACAGCGAGATCAGGCAGCCCATCTGGTCCTGGCCCCAGCCGAACGCGCTGAGCCGGCTCGACGCGTACGCCTGCGCCGCAGCCGGGTCGACGTTCATCCCGGGCGGGGGCGCGAAGCCGTTCGCGCTTCCGCCGCTGTTCGCCGCCTGCTGGGCAGCCGCGGCGGCCGCGGCCTGCTGCGCGGCCTCGGCGGCGGCGACGCCCGCAGCGTACTGCTGCTCGACCGTTGCCGCGGTGTTCTTGAGCGCCGCGAGCTGCGCGTACAGCGTGGTCGCATGCTGCTTCTGTTCGGCGAGCTGCGCATCCGCGGCCGCCTTGGCCGCGGTCGCCACCTGCAGCGCCTTCTGCGCGTCCTTGTCGAGCTGGTCCCGGATCTTCTGCGCCGCATTCGCCTGCGCGCTCAGCGCCGCGGCGGTGTTCTTCTGCGCGGCGGCCTGGGCGAACAGGCTGGAGGCCTGATCGGCGAGCTTGGAGACCGCGCCGAGCTGGTACAGCAGCGACGGCTGCGTGCCGGCGGTCGCCGCGGCCGTCCCTCCGGTCGCGCCCGCGCCGCCGAGGAACAACCGGATCGACACGTCCGACGTCCCCGACCGGGTGAGCTGGGCCGCGAACTTGCCGCTCTCCGCCCGCAGTTCGTCCGCTCGCGCCGCGGCCGCCTGAGCCTGCTGGCCGATGTCCTGCGCCTTGGCCGTGGCCGCCGTGAGGGCGGCCTCCGCCTGGCCGTACTCGCCGAGGCGCTTCACCGCCAGGTCGCCCGCCGCGTTGGCCGCGGTCTGCAACGACGCGAGCAGGCCGTTGATGCGGTCGACCTCCACCTGGGCCGTCGCGGCATTGGCCTTGGCCGCCTGCACGTCGTTCCAGGAGGGGTAGGTGTCCGCGCTCGCGGGAGCCGCACCTCCTGCAACCGTGAGGGCGCCGATGAGTGCCGCCACTGCGACAGAAGACGTCCAGAACCGTCGAGACACCCATACCTCGCTTCCCGATCCCCGCGGACCAGGCTAACGGGTGGTCGGGCTCATCCGTAGAAAGGAGCCGCGCCTGTCGCTTCTTCGATCATCAGTTCCACCACGGCCGGATCGGTGGTGTTCTCGCCGAGCCGGTTGGGCTTGCCTGCCCCGTGGTAGTCGCTGGAGCCGGTGATCTGGAGGCCGTACTTGGCGGCGTACCCGCGCAGCAACGCCACACCCTCCGGCCGGTTCTCGCGGTGGTCGAGCTCCAGCCCGAACAGCCCGGCGCGGACGAGCCGGCGCAGCCGGTCCTCGGGGATGACGCCGCGGCTGCTGGTCGCCGGGTGCGCCAGCACGGGAATTCCCCGGCTCCCCGGATGAGCCGGATGCCGGTCATCGGGTCGGGTGCGTAGTGCGGCTGGAAGTAGCCGCTGCGCCAGTGCAGGATGCCGGCGAACGCGGCGCTGCGGTCGGCCGCCAGCCCGCGGGCGACGAGCGCGTCGGCGATGTGCGGCCGCCCGACCGTCGCGCCCTCCGTCGCCTGGTCCAGCACGTCGGCCCAGGTGATGTCGTAGTCCTCGGCGATGCGGCGCACCATGTCCTCCGCGCGCCGCATGCGGCCCTCGCGGATGCGGCGCGTCTCGGCGACGAGCGCCTCGTCGGCCGGATCGAACAGGTAACCGAGCATGTGCACGCTGGCGAACTCCACCCTCGTGGACAGTTCCATGCCCGGGATGACCGTGACGCCTGCCTCCGCTGCCGCTGCGGCCGCCGAGGCCCATCCGGAGGTCGAGTCGTGGTCGGTGAGGGCGACCGTCCCGATCCCGGCGGCCGCGGCGGCGCGCACCAGTTCGGCGGGGGTCTCCGTGCCGTCCGACACACTGGAGTGCGCGTGGAGGTCGACGGGACCGCTGAACCGTCGCTCATCAGCCATGCCCACCATCCTAGGAGTGGAAGAATGGTCGGCATGTCGTCCGAGAACACCACCGCGCCTGCCCCCGCCGACCGCGAGGCGGCGCCACGCGCCACGGCCAACCGCTCCACCACCCCCGGATCGGAGAACTTCCGGGAGTACATCGGCAGCAACTGGGCCGAGCGTCCGGAGATCCTCCCGGGCTCCCGCCCGCAGGCGTCCTACGCCGCCGCCCGACGGGCCAGGGTCTCCGAACTCTTCCCCGGGCAGCGGCTGATCATCCCGGCCGGGCGTCTCAAGCAGCGCTCCAACGACACCGACTACCCGTTCCGCGCGCACTCCGCGTTCACGCACCTGACCGGCTGGGGCTCCGACGCCGAGCCCGGCAGCGTCCTCGTGCTGGAGCCGCACGACGGCGGCCACGTCGCCACGCTGTACTTCCGCGAGCGTGCCGGCCGCGACTCGGACGAGTTCTACGCCAACCCGGAGATCGGCGAGTTCTGGATCGGCGCGCGCCCGTCGCTCGCACAGGTCGCCAGCGACCTCGACCTCCCCACCCGGGGCATCGCCGACGTGGAGGCCGTGCTCGACTCGGTCGACGCGTCCACGCTGGTGCTGCGCGAGGCCGACCCGGAGCTGACCGACCGGGTCGACGCCGCCCGCCTGGTGCTCGCCGCCGAGGCCGGTGCGGAGGTCGGCGACGCCGCGTTCGATCCGGAGGACCACGGCGACGACGACCGTCTGACCCGCGACCTCTCCGAGTTGCGCCTGGTCAAGGACGTCTACGAGCTCTCCGAGCTGCGCAGCGCGATCGCCGCCACCGCGGCGGGCTTCGACGACGTGGTCGCCGATCTCTCCCGGATCGTCGCCCACCCGCGCGGCGAGCGGATCGTGGAGGGCGTCTTCAACGCCCGTGCCCGCCTGGACGGCAACGCCGTCGGCTACGACACGATCGCCGCGAGCGGCCCGCACGCCTGCATCCTGCACTGGACGCGCAACGACGGCCCGGTGGTCCCCGGCGACCTGATCCTGATCGACGCCGGCGTGGAGGTCGACAGCCTCTACACCGCCGACATCACACGCGCCTTCCCGATCGACGGCACGTTCACCGAGACCCAGCGCCTGGTCTACGAGGCGGTGCGGGAGGCTGCGGACGCCGCCTTCGCGATCGTGCGCCCCGGCATCCGCTTCCGCGAGATCCACGCGGCCGCGATGGCCGTCATCGCGCGACGCACCGCCGAGTGGGGGCTGCTGCCGGTGACCGCGGAGGAGGCGCTGCAGGCGGACAACCAGCAGCACCGCCGCTACATGGTGCACGGCACCAGCCATCACCTCGGGCTCGACGTGCACGACTGCGCGCAGGCCCGCCGCGACCTCTATCTCGACGGCGTGCTGGAGCCCGGCATGACCTTCACGATCGAGCCGGGCCTGTACTTCCAGCCGGACGACCTCACGGTGCCGGAGCGGTTCCGCGGTATCGGCGTGCGCATCGAGGACAACATCCTCGTGACGGCGGACGGCGCCGAGAACCTTTCGATCGCCCTCCCGCGCACCGCCGACGACGTGGAGGCCTGGGTCCGCCGCCTCAGCGCGCGCTGAGCGCTCCACCTTCGCCGAAGGGCACGTCAACGCCCCGAGAACTGTGTTTCAGGCGCGTTCACGTGCCCTTCGATCGGTCAGGCGGGAGGGGCCGGCGGCCGCTGGTCATCCGCGGGCGGCTGCTGCGGCTGCTGCGGCTGCGCGGGCGGGGGTCGGACGGGTGCGCCGGTGGGGCCCAGCCGCCGGGCGCCGCCTGCACGTCCGGGACGCCGCCGAGCAGGTTGCGAGCGCGGTTGACCAGGTCGGAGTCCACCAGCACGGAGTAGCTGGTCGCGATGACCTGCATCACCGACGTGTAGTCGCGGCGGCGGCGGTTGATCGCGTACGAGACGATGCCGAACAGCATGCCGAACCCGGCGCCGAGGAGCACGGCCGCGATGACGAACGCGTAGCTGACCGTCGGCGAGAAGATGAGCAGCAGCAGCCCGAAGAAGATGCCGAGCCAGGCTCCCGAGGCCGCCCCGGCGAGCGCGACGCGCCCCCAGGTGAGCTTGCCGGTCACGCGCTCCACGCTTTTGAGGTCGCTGCCGACGATGGAGACCTTGTCGACGGGGAAGTCTGCGCGGGCCAGCACGTCGACCGCTTGCTGAGCATCCACGTACGTCTCGTAGGCGGCCACGACCTCTCCCCGGGGCATGGTCGGGAAGAGCATCCGGTTGCGTCCGCCGAGCGGGCTGGGGTTGGTCATCCCGCCATTGTCCCATCCTCACCGTGCGCCCGGCTGGTAGGGCTTAAGTTATAAGACGTGAGCACCCGTATCTTCGTCGCCCGCTTGGCCGGCACCAGCGTGTTCGACCCGGTCGGCGACCGGGTCGGCAAGGTCCGCGACGTCCTGGTGGTGTACCGCAAAGACGATCCGCCCAGTGTGGTCGGCCTCATCGTGGAGATCCCCGGCAAGCGGCGCGTGTTCCTGTCCATCGGACGGGTGACCAGCATCTCCAGCGGACAGATCATCACCAACGGTCTCATCAATGTGCGCCGGTTCGAGCAGCGCGGCGGGGAGGTCCGGGTCATCGCCGAGCTCCTCGGCCGCAAGGTCGTCTTCACCGACGGCACGGGCGAGGCGACCATCGAGGACGTCGCCATCCAGGAGTCCCCCACCGGCGAGTGGGCGGTGAGCCAGCTCTTCGTACGCCGGCCGAAGTCGGGCGCGTCGCCGTTCGGCAAGGGACAGACCACGTTCGCCGCCTGGAACGAGGTGCGCGAGAAGCAGGCCCGTGGCGAGGCGCAGTCCGCCGAGCAGCTCATCGCCGCGTACTCGGAGCTGAAGCCCGCGGACCTGGCGAACACGCTCCTCGACCTCCCGCAGCAGCGCATGCTCGAGGTGGCGGAGGAGCTCCCCGACGACCGGCTCGCCGACGTGCTGGAGGAGATGCCGGAGAGCGAGCAGGTGCAGATCCTCGCGCAGCTCGACGACGACCGCGCCGCCGACGTGCTCGACCAGATGCAGCCCGACGACGCCGCCGACCTCATCGCCCAGCTCTCCGACGAGCGCGGCGAGCACCTCCTGGAGCTCATGGAGCCCGAGGAGGCCGACGACGTGCGCATGCTGCTGAGCTACGCGCCGGACACCGCGGGCGGCCTGATGACGACCGAGCCGATCATCGTCTCGGCCGACGCCACGGTCGCCGAGGGCCTCGCGCTCATCCGCCGCCACGAGCTCGCCCCGGCGCTCGGCGCGGCCGTCTGCGTGACGCTGCCGCCGTACGAGGCGCCGACCGGGCGCTTCCTCGGTATCGTGCACTTCCAGCGGATGCTGCGGTACCCGCCGCACGTGCGCCTCGGCACCCTGCTCGACCCGAGCCTGGAGCCGGTGACCGCCGATACCTCCGCCGCCGAGGTGTCCCGCATCCTCGCCAGTTACAACCTCGTCTCGGTTCCCGTGGTGGACGAGAAGCACCGACTCGTCGGGGTGGTGACCATCGACGACATCCTCGACTACCTGCTCCCCGACGACTGGCGAAGTCAAGACGAGGACGAGCCCGTGAAGGCCCCGTCCGACGAGACCGGCAGTATCCGCATCGTGAACGGAAGGAGGGGCGGACATGGCACGAGTTAGGCAGGACGCGAGCCTGGACGCCCCGAAGGGCCTCCGCACGTCGGTGATCCCCCGCCGCAACCCTTTCGAGCAGAACGACCGGTTCGGCCGGTTCACCGAGTGGATCGCGCGGGCGATGGGCACGCCGTGGTTCATTCTCGGGCTGACGGTCTTCGTCGTGGCCTGGATGCTGTGGAACACGCTCCTGCCGAACGCCTGGCGGTTCGACTCGGCGGCGCTCGGATTCATCGCGCTGACGCTCGTGCTGTCACTGCAGGCGTCGTACGCCGCCCCGCTCATCCTGCTCGCGCAGAACCGGCAGGACGACCGCGACCGTGTGCAGATCGAGCAGGACCGGCAGCGCGCCGAGCGCAACCTCGCCGACACCGAATACCTGGCGCGCGAGGTCGTCGCCCTGCGCCTGGCGGTCAGGGACATGGCGACGAAGGACTTCATCCGCGCCGAGCTGCGGGCCCTCCTGGAGGACCTGGAGAAGGGCGACCCGGCCGAGAACGGACGCGCGCGTGCCTGAGGCCGGTCCTTCCGGTCCGGGCGCCGCCGAGCTGGTCGAGCGCGCCCTCTCCGGCGTCCTCGACCCCGAGATCCGCAAGCCCGTCACCGAGCTGGACATGATCGGCGGCGTGGAGGTCTCCCCGACGGTCACGCGACGGTGCGCGTGAAGCTGACCATCGTGGGCTGCCCCGCCGCCGACAAGATCGAACGCGACGTGCGGGCGGCCGCGGCCTCCGTCCCGGGCGTCAGCGGCGTGACGGTCGACGTCTCGGTGATGACGCCCGCCGAGCGCGCGGCGCTCACCGAGAAGCTGCGCGGCGGCCGCGCGGCACGCGTGCAGCAGTTCGGCCCCGACTCGCTGACGCGTGTCTACGCCGTGACCAGCGGCAAGGGCGGCGTCGGCAAGTCCACCGTCACCGCCAACCTCGCCGTGGCGCTCGCCGAGCGCGGCCTCCGGGTCGGCCTGGTGGACGCGGACGTGCACGGCTTCTCCATCCCCGGGCTGCTCGGCCTGACCGACGCGGACGGCGTCGCGGTGCGGCCGACGCGCGTGGACGACATGATCCTGCCGCCGGTCGCGTACGGCGTGAAGGTCATCTCGATCGGGATGTTCGTGGACTCCTCGTCGGCGGCCGTGGCCTGGCGCGGGCCGATGCTGCACCGGACCATCCAGCAGTTCCTCGGCGACGTGTTCTTCGGCGACCTGGACGTGCTGCTCCTCGACCTCCCGCCCGGCACCGGCGATGTCGCGATCTCGGTCGGCCAGCTCCTGCCGCAGGCGGAGGTGCTGGTGATCACCACGCCGCAGCCGGCGGCGGCCGATGTCGCCGAGCGCAGCGGTGTCGTGGCGCGCCAGACCGGCCAGCGCATCGTCGGAGTGATCGAGAACATGGCCGGGCTCGTGCAGCCGGACGGCACCGTGCTGGAGCTGTTCGGCTCCGGCGGCGGCGCCGAGGTCGCACGGCGGCTGTCGGCGGGGCAGGACGTTCCGGTGCCGCTGCTCGCCAGCGTCCCGCTCAGCGTGCCCTTGCGCACCGGAGGCGACACCGGCGCGCCGATCGTGGTCACCGATCCGCAGGACCCGGCCGCCGCCGCGATCCGCGCCGTCGCCGCCGGCCTCGCCACCCGTCCCCGCGACCTCCCGCGCCGCAGACTCCCCTCTCGACCCGCTGACACCCCGAAAGTGGGTCAGGCGGGCTCGACGAGGCGGGCCAGGAGCTCGATGAGGAGGCGCTCGGTGACGGGGCGCGGCAGCGCCTCGATCAGAGCCAGCAGCGGGGCCTGCTCGTCCGGGAGGCCCGGGGCGTCCCCCGCGATCCCCACGGCGCGCAGCAGCGCGGCGGCGGTGTCCGAGTCGAGCGGCCGGTCGCCGAGCGGCGGCAGGGCGGACAGCGCTGCGGCGGGGTCCGCCGCCGGGATACCCCGAACGTCGTCCGCGGAGGCCCGCAGCGCCGCCTCCAGCTCGTCCAGGCGGTCCCGGGTGACCGGAGTGATGGTCAGGTGCGTCGTGTGCGGCAGGCGCGTCCCATCCGGCTGCGTGAGCCCCGGCTGGAGCTGAAGGTGCCAGCCGCGCCTGCGCGCGCGGTCGGCCCAGTGGTGCGGGTCGACCCTGCGCTCCTCCGGCACGGCGTCGTCGGCCGCGACCGCGAGCAGGGGCCCGGTCGGCTCCCCCACGACCCGCAGCCCGTCGATGTCGCCGACGATGTCCGCAAGTGTGCGCGTCGCCCGCAGGCACGCCTCCGCCAGCGACGCGAAACCGCGTGCGCCGAGCGCCTGGATGATCGCCCACGACGCCGCCAACGCGCCGGCGGACTTGGAGCCGAGCAACGTCGGGTTCACCACCGGGTAGCCCGGCCATCCCGTCGTCGCGAAGAACTGGAGCCGCTGCCGGTCGCGACCGCGCTGCAGCAGCACGCTCGAACCCTTCGGCGCGTAACCGAACTTGTGGAGGTCCGCGGACAGGCTCGTGACGCCGGTCACGCGGAAGTCCCACGCCGGCAGCGCCGCCCCGTCCGGCTCGCGCCAGAACGGCAGGATCCAGCCGCCGATGCAGGCGTCCACATGGAGGTCGACCCCGGCCTCGTCGCAGGCCGCCGCGACCTCCTCGACCGGGTCGAGCGAGCCGTACGGATACGACGGCGCCGAGACGACGGCGAGCGCGACGTCCGGGCCCAGCCGCTCGATCAGCCGCGCTGCGTCCAGGCGTCCGGTCTCCGGCTCGACCGGCACGAGGTCCAGCTCGAGCCCGAAGTACTCCGCCGCTTTGTGGAACGCCGCGTGCACGGTCACCGGCGCGACGATGCGCGGCACGCCGGAGCAGAGGCGCGCCCGCCACGCCTCGCGCGCGGTCTTCACGGCCAGGAGGCACGACTCGGTGCCGCCGGAGGTCACCGAGCCGACCACGTCGTCGCCGCCGTGCAGCAGCTCACGTGCGAAGCCGAGCACCTCGCGCTCCATCACCGCCACCGAGGTGAACGTGGTCGGGTCCAGTCCGTTCACCGGCTGCACTATCCGCACCGCAGCGGCGGCCAACTCGTCGAGCTCCGCGATCCCCGAGTCGTACACGTAGCTCAGCACGTGACCACCGTGCGTCGGCGCGTCCGCGGCCCGCAGTCCGGCGAGCCTGCTGAGGATCGCGTCCCGGTCAAACGAGATCATCGACGTCTCCCTTCCGCAACCGGTACCGCCCGAGCGGCGCGAGGCTCGCTGCGACGATCGCCGCGGGGATGACACTGAAGCTCAGCACGATCCCGACCACGGCCGCCGCGGGCTGCGTCGCGCCCTCACCCGCCGCCGCGGCGTCCGACGCCGAGCGGGCGATGTACCCGGTCAGCGCGAGCACGATGGTGAGCACGGTCGCCCCGAGCGCCATGCCTGTGGTCTCCCCGCTGTCCACATCCCGCCGAACGTCCCCGCGCGGCCGGGGCCGTTGCGGCGGCCGTCGTGCGAGATGACGTCGGGCAGCATCGCCATCGGCAGCGACTGCATTCCCGCATAGGCCGCGCCCGCGACCGCGACGGGGAGGTACACCCAGGCGCCGGGGAACCAGACCAGCAGCACCATCGACAGCGCCGCAGCACCGAACAGGACGCTCGCCGCCTGGAAGCCGCGCTCTTTGCCGATCCGCCGCGCCACGACGCCCCACAGCGGCGTCACGACCAGCGCGGGACCGATCAGCGCGATGAACAGGAACGTCACGGCGTCCTCCGAGTGCAGCACCCAGGTGGCCACGTAGTTGGCGCCGGCGAGCATCATCCCGGTGGCCAGGCCCTGCAGCAGGAAGGTGAGCAGGAGGGCGCGGAACGGCTGGCTGTCGCGCAGGGCGCCGATCCCGGCAGCGTAGTTCGTGCGCAGCGTCGTCAGCACGCCCTCCCGCGGCGGCAGGACCTCCGCGGGGAGCTGCCGCGGCGCGACGAAGGCCGAGACGAGCATCCCGCCGCCGATCACGAGGCCCGCCACGAGCGCCATCAGGAAGTAGCCCGCGAAGTCGTTCCCGCCGCCGATCGACCGCAGCGCGGGGCCGCCCGCTCGGAACAGGAGGATCGCGAAGGTCAGCACCACGACACGCCAGGTGAGCAACCGGGTGCGCTCGTCGTAGCCGGAGGCGAGCTCGGCGGGGAGGGCGATGTACGGGACCTGGAACAGGCTGAACGCCGTCGCCGTCAGCAGGAACGCCACGAACACCCACACGGCCGCGGGGACGGCGGCGGTGCCGGCCGGGACGGCGAAGGTCAGCAGGAAGAACGCCGGCAGCGCCACCGCGCCGACCAGCATCATCGGCCGGCGCGAGCCGCGCGCCGCCAGCAGCCGGTCGCTGCGGGCGCCGATCACAGGATCGATGATCACGTCCCACACCTTGGCGACCGTGACGACGAGTCCGGCGGCGATGGCGGCGACGCCCAAGCTGTCGGTGAGGTAGTAGACCAGGACCAGCCCCGGCAGCGTCGCGAAGCCGCCGGTGCCGAGCGAGCCGACGGCGTAACGGGCGACAGTCGCCCGGGTCAGCGACTGCTGCGTTGCGATCATTCCCGCATCGTATGGGATACAGGGTCGTATCGGGGCGCAGGGCGTCGGCGACGCGCGCGGGATTCTGTACGGTCGCTCAGGCGGATTGCGCTCAGCCCGACTGCGCTCAGGTCGACTCGGCGTCGAACGGCGGCACCGTCCCCGGCGGGAGGCTCGCCCGCTGCGTCAACGCCGACGGGGTCACCGGCTTGATCGCGGACGGCGCGGGCGCATCGTCCAGCAACGCCTCGCGGATGATGCGGCGCGGGTCGTACTGACGCGGGTCGAGCTTCTTCCAGTCGACGTCGTCGAACTCCGGCCCCATCTCCTCCTTCATGCGGTCCTTGGCGCCGTCGGCGAAGTCGCGCGCCGCGCGCACGAACTGCCGGAGCTTGCCCGCGTAGAGCGGAAGCCGTTCCGGCCCGATGAGGAACGCGGCGATCACAGCTACGATGAGGAGCTTCTCGAAGGTCAGGCCGAACACACATGAAGAGTATCGCGCGCGGCTGCACGAATGCTGGATCGGCTGGGCCTATTCTGGACCGAGGCCACCGACGGGAGACACGTGTCTGACAAGGACTCGAACTGGAGATTCGCCGACGACGTCATCGTCGAGAGCGAGGTGATCGCCCGAGCCCGGCAGCAATCCCTGGAGCTCGGCGTCGACCCGATCGCCCCCAGCACGGGCGCGCAGGCGGCGGTCGTGGTCGCCGCGACCAAGGCGGAGAACATCGTCGAGATCGGCACGGGCGTCGGCGTGTCGGGGCTCTGGCTGCTGCACGGCGGCCCCGAGGCCCAGCTCACCAGCATCGACGTCGAGGTGGACCACCAGCAGCACGCGCGCACCTTCTTCACCGAGGCGGGCGTCGCCTCCAACCGCGTGCGGCTCATCACCGGGCACGCCCTCGACGTGCTCCCCCGGATGAACGAGAACTCCTACGACATCGTCTTCGTCGACGCCGACCCGCAGTCGGTGATCGAGTACGTGGAGCACGGCCTCCGGCTGGTGCGTCCGGGCGGGACCGTACTGGTCGCCCGGGCGCTCTGGCGCGGCCGCGTCGCCGACCCCGCGGCGCGCGACCCGCTGTCGACCGGCTTCCGCACGCTCATCACCGAGACGGCGGCCTCCGGCGCGGTGATCAGCGCGCTCTCGCCTGCCGGCGACGGCCTGCTGCAGATCACCAAGCTGACGCCCTAGCACCATCCGGGAACGAGACGTCCCCGAGACGAGGAAGGGGCCCCGATCGCTCGGGGCCCCTTCTCGGGTATCTCGTTCAGTCGGGTACGTCGTCAGGACGCGCTCACAACGCTCGCGAGAGCGTCGTGAAGCTCCTTGGCCTCCGCATCGTTGACGGAGACGACCAGACGTCCCCCACCTTCGAGCGGTACCCGCACGATGATGAGCCGTCCCTCCTTCACAGCCTCCATCGGCCCGTCCCCGGTCCTCGGCTTCATGGCCGCCATGCAGCTCCCCTTTCGTGGATGTCGTGTCCATTATCCGTCATCCTCGGCTGACGGGGAAATCGCCGGTCTACCCCACGCGCAATGGGCCGCAGGCGACACGCCGTCGCGGCGCGGGTCACGGCGGCGACCAGTCGGCCCCGTCCACACCCCAGCAGATCGCGATCCAGCCGACCTGGAGCGCCACGAACAGCACGACCATCCCCACGCGGTACGCCCGGCCTCGCGGCATCGCGACCACGCCCAGCAGCGGAAACAGCGGCATCAGGAGCCGGAACGTGCTCGACTGCGGGAAGAACACCGCGAACAGGTAGAGCGAGTAGGCCGCGACCCAGAACCGGAGGTCGACGCCGAGTCGGCGCACCGCGGGCGCGAACAGCAGCACCGCGTAGACGGCGACGAGCAGCAGGAGTGCGATGACGCCGATCCAGCCGGGCACGCCGAGCATGACGCTCGCCCACCAGTTCGCGCCCTGGAACCACGGCGTGAACGGCACGAGGTGGGTGTAGCCGATGTACGGCGCGCGCCAGGCGAGCTCGGTGTCGGTGTAGGCGGTCCACGATCCGGTGGCGACCGCGGCGATCGCCGGCCAGGCGATACCTGCCACGGCGCTGAAGACGGCGAGCGATGCGCTCAGCACGCGCTCCCGCACGGGGAAGGGCTCGTCGCGTCTGCGCACCCAGCGGTGGACGACATGGAGGCCGACCGCCAGCGCGAAGGCCAGTCCGCTCGGGCGCGTGAACGCCATCGCGAGCACCACCGGGAACAGCCAGCCGTACCTCCGCTCGACCAGGAGCAGCAGCGCGGAGGCCAGGAGCAGCAGGTACAGCGACTCCGCGTAGGCGAGCTGGAACAGCGGCGACACCGGAGAGAAGCAGAACAGCACGACCGCGAACAGGCTCGTGGAGGCTCCGAGCCCGACGCGCAGCATCAGCCGGTAGAACACCAGCGCGGCGCCGGCGGCGCATGCCGCCGACACGAGCACCGCAGCCGGCGCCCACGGCAGCCGGGTCAGGAACATCACCGCGTCGACGACGCCCGGGTAGCCGGGCAGGAACGCCCACGCGTTCTCGGTCACATGGAGGCCGTCCGTCGACGGCAGCGACGCCGGGTAGCCGCTGACCGCGACGATGTTGTACCAGAGGCCGTCCCAGATCGTCGCGAAGGAGAAGTAATCCGGGTGCGGCCCCGTCCACGGGTTCTTGCCCTGGTTCGCGGCGAAGATGAGCAGGATGACCGTGGTGACGACCCGGCCGGCGAGGAAGACGCCGAGGACCCGCACCCACCACCGCGACCACCAGGGACCGCGCAGCGTCAGCGCAGGCGCGTCGGCCTCAGCGGGCGCCGGGACCGCTGAGCCAGGCACGGAGACCCGCCTCCACCGCGACGATCTGCTCCACGTCGACGCGCTCGTCGTCGGCGTGCGCCTTCAGGGGGTCGCCGGGACCGTAGTTGACCGCGGGGATGCCGAGCGCGCTGAATCGGGCGACGTCGGTCCAGCCGTACTTGGGCTTGGCGACGCCGCCGACCGCGGCGACGAACTCCTGCGCGAGCGGGGCGTCCAGGCCCGGGCGGGCGCCGTCGGCCCGGTCCACCACCGTGATCTCGTAGCCGTCGAACAGCTCGTGCATGTACGCGATGGCCTCCTCCGAGCTGCGCGAAGGGGCGAACCGATAGTTGACGTGCACCATCGCCTCGTCGGGGATGATGTTGCCCGCGACACCGCCGGAGACGCCGACCGCGTTCAGGCCCTCGCGGTACACGAGCCCGTCGACCTCCACCTCGCGGGCCGTGTAGCCGGCCAGCAGGTCGAGCACGGGCGCGATCTTGTGGATGGCGTTCTCGCCTACCCAGCCGCGGGCCGAGTGCGCGCGCAGACCGTAGGCCCGCACCTCGACGCGGAGGTTGCCGTTGCAGCCGCCCTCCACCACGCCGTTGCTCGGCTCGCCGAGGATCGCGAAGTCGCCGACGAACAAGTCGGGACGGTTGCGCGCGAGGCGGCCGAGGCCGTTCAGCTCGGCGTTGACCTCCTCGTGGTCGTACCACATCCACGTCACGTCGATCGCGGGATCGGTGAGCTCGGCGGCGAGCTTGAGCTGCACGGCGACGCCGGCCTTCATGTCGACCGTTCCACGGCCCCAGAGGTAGCGCACACCGCCGTCCTCCTCGAACCGGGTGGGGAGGTTGTCGTTCAGCGGCACGGTGTCGATGTGGCCCGCGATCAGCGCGCGGCGGTCGCGGCCGAGGTTCGTGCGGGCGACGACGGTGTCGCCGTCGCGGATGATCTCGAGGTGCGGCAGCGGCGAGAGGGTCTCGACGATCGCGTCCGCGAGCGTCTTCTCATTGCCGGACACCGACTCGATGTCGCAGATCTGCCGGGTGAGGTCGATGGACGTGGCGCTGAGGTCGAGAGGCACGCTACTAATCTAGGGGCATGCCTTCCGACTTTCCTGACGAGTCCGCCGCGTCCGCGAACGCCCGCTCCGCCTGGGGGTACGGGCTGGCCACGATCGCCGGCGACGGGACGGTGCTCGACACCTGGTTCCCCGAGCCGCGACTCGGCCGCATCCCCGCCGGCCGGGAGCGCTGGATCGCCCCGGCCGAGTTCGAGGAGCTGGCCGGCGAGGACCCGCGCCGCAACGTCCGCATCGACATCGTGACGGTGGAGATCGACTTCGACACCGCCCCGGCCTCCACGCCGGACGCATACCTGCGGCTGCACCTGCTGTCGCACCTGCTCGCGCGCCCCAACACCGTGAACCTCGACGGGATCTTCGCTCACCTGCCGATCGTCGCCTGGACCAACGCCGGGCCGATCCTCCCGGCCGACCTGGACCGGCTGCGGCCGAAGCTGCAGCGCGCCGGTATCCACGTGACGGGGATCGACAAGTTCCCGCGGCTGCTCGACTATGTGACGCCGGACCGCGTGCGCATCGCCGACGCCTCGCGCGTGCGGCTGGGCGCGCACCTCGCGCCCGGGACGACGGTGATGCACGAGGGCTTCGTCAACTTCAACGCGGGCACGCTCGGCTCCTCGATGGTGGAGGGCCGCATCGCGCAGGGCGTCGTGGTCGGCGACGGCTCGGACATCGGCGGGGGCGCCTCCATCATGGGCACGCTGTCCGGCGGGGGCACCCAGCGCGTCGCGATCGGCGAGCGCGCGCTGCTGGGAGCGAACTCGGGGATCGGCATCTCGATCGGCGACGACACGGTGGTCGAGGCGGGGCTGTACGTCACCGCCGGCACCAAAGTGGTCGTGGTCGACGGACCCGTCACCGCGGACGGCCGCCCGCAGACCGTCAAGGCCGTCGACCTCTCCGGCGTCCCCGGCCTGCTCTTCCGCCGCAACTCCCTCACCGGCGCCGTCGAGGTCCTCCGCCGCTCCGGCACCGGCGTCGAACTCAACGCCGCCCTCCACGCCTGACCCGTCGCCGAGGGGCACGTCAAGGCCCTCGAGGGGCGCCCCCGAGGGGGCGTTCACGTGCCCCTCGACGGTCAGACGAGGGTGAGGACGGAGGCCGGGTCGGCGAGGATGCGACCGATGTCGGCGAGGAAACGCGAGCCCTGTTCGCCGTCCACGATCCGGTGGTCGAACGTCAGCGCGAGCGTGAGCACGTCGCGCAGAGCGATGTCGCCGCGGTGCTCCCACGGCTGACGCCGCACCGCTCCGACGGCGAGGATCGCGGCCTCCCCCGGTGTCAGGATCGGGGTTCCCGCATCCACGCCGAACACGCCCACGTTGGTGATCGTGATCGTGCCGCCCGTCAGGGCGCTCGGCGGGGTCTTGCCCGACCGGGCGGTCACCGCGAGGTCGCGGATCGCGCCGGACAGCTCGGCCAGCGTGCGGCCGTCGGCGTCGCGGATCACCGGCACCAACAGTCCCCGGGGCGTCGCCGCGGCGATGCCGAGATTGATCGCGCGGGTCTGCACGATCTCCTGTGCGGCCTCGTCCCATCGGGAGTTCACCTCCGGCGTGCGCCGCGCCGCCAGACACAGCGCCTTCGCGACGACGGCGAGGAGGCCGGGACGGGCGTCGGCGAGGTCGGGCCGGGCGCGCAGGCGCTCGATCAGCTCGCTCGTCGGCGTGACATCCACCGTCAGGAAGACGGTCGCCTGCGGGGCGCCGAACGCGCTGCGCACCATCGCGTCGGCGGTCGCCTTGCGGACGCCCTTGATCGGGATGCGGAGCTCGCCCGCTGCGGCCTCGACCGGAGCGGCGGTCGCGGGCGCCGGCGCGGCGTAGGCGTCGAGGTCGGCGCGGGTCACCAGTCCGCGGTCGCCCGTGCCGGTGACGGCGGCGAGGTCGATGCCGCGCTCCCTCGCCAGCTTGCGGACCGGCGGGGTGGCGCGCGGGCGCTCCTGGACGGCGGTGTCGGCGGACGCCGCAGCCTGTGAAAGGGACGCGGACCCGGTCGGTGCCGGCGCGGCCGCTGCAGAGACGGCCGGCTGCGACGAGGCCGGTGCGGAGACAGCCGGCTGCGACGCGACCGGCTGAGCCGCTAGTCCCGGACGCGCCCGCCGCGCGGGCCGTCCCTTGGCATCCGGCCGTGCGCCGTAGCCCACGAGGACCGGCTCGCGCGTCTCCGCCGAGCCACCGTCCTCCGACGGCGCCCCAGCGGGCGCCTCCGGCTCGGCCCCGGCAGGCCCCGCCACCTCGAACGCGACCAGCGGCTCCCCCACCGCCACGGTCACCCCCGGCTCGACGTACAGCCGGGAGACCGTTCCCTCGTACGGCGCGGGCAGCTCGACGAGCGCCTTGGCGGTCTCCACCTCCGCGATGATCTGGTTCAGCCGCACCGTGTCGCCCACCGCGACGTGCCAGCTCACCAGCTCCGACTCGGTGAGGCCCTCACCCAGGTCCGGGAGGGCGAAATCCTTGACCGCCATCAGTCCTCCACTCCGCTCAGCGAGTTGGGGCGGTCCATGACGCGGTCGATGCCGTCGAGGATCCGGTCGAGGTCGGGCAGGTGGTGGGCTTCCAGCCGGGCCGGCGGGTACGGGATGTCGTGGCCGGTGATCCGCACCGGCGCGTGCTCCAAGTGGTAGAAGCAGCGCTCGGTGATCGACGCGGAGATCTCCGCACCGAGGCCACCCGACAGCGCGGCCTCGTGCGTGACGACCAGCCGGCCGGTCTTCCGCACCGACGCCGCGACCGTGTCGAGGTCCAGCGGGGACAGCGAGCGGAGGTCGACGACCTCCACCGAGATGCCCTCGTCCTCGGCCGCGAGGGCCGCGTCCGTCGCCATCTGCACCAGGCCGCCGTAGGTCACCAGCGTGACGTCGCCGCCCGAGGCGACCACGCGCGCAGTCCCCATCGGGCGGGCGTCCTGGAGCGCGGCATCCTCGTCCACCTCGCCCTTGGCGTGGTAGCGCCGCTTCGGCTCGAAGAACAGCACCGGGTCGTCGGAGGCGATCGCCTGCTGGATGAGCGTGTACGCGTCCTGCGGCGTCGAGGGGCTCACGACCCGCAGCCCCGCGGCGTGCGCGAAGTAGGCTTCCGGCGAGTCGGAGTGGTGCTCCGCCGCGCCGATTCCGCCCGCGAACGGCACGCGGATCGTGATCGGCATGCGCACGGCGCCCGCGGTGCGGTAGTGCATGCGCGCCACCTGGCTGACGATCTGGTCGAACGCCGGGTAGATGAAGCCGTCGAACTGGATCTCCACCACGGGCCGGAGTCCCCGGTACGCCATCCCGACGGCGGTGCCCAGGATGCCGGACTCGGCCAGCGGCGAGTCCATGACGCGGCGCGGGCCGAACTCGGTCTGAAGGCCGTCCGTCACGCGGAACACGCCGCCGAGTGTGCCGATGTCCTCGCCCATGAGGACGACCCGGTCGTCCTCGGCGAGCGAGCGGCGGAGGCCGGCGTTGATGGCCTTGGCCATGGTGAGCGCGGTCATCGGTCACCGCCCACGAACGTGCGCAGGTAGCGCGAGTAGTGGTCCCGCTCACGGGCGAGGCCGGTGTGCGGCTCGGCGTACACGTTGTCGAAGACCGACAGCGGATCCGGGTCCTGCAGCGCGACGACGCCCTGGCGCATCTCGGCTGCGACGCGGTCGGCGTGCTCCTGGATGGCGGTCAGGTGCTCCGGGGAGAGCAGGCCCTCGGATGCGAGGTAGGCCTCCACGCGGGCGATCGGGTCTTTGGCGCGCCACTCGTCCACCTCCGCCGGGTCGCGGTAGCGGCTCGGGTCGTCGGCGGTGGTGTGCGGCCCCATCCGGTAGGTGACGGCCTCGATGAAGGTCGGGCCGCCTCCGCTGCGCGCGCGGTCGAGGGCGGAACGGGTGACAGCCATGACCGCGAGGACATCGTTTCCGTCGACGCGCACGCTCGGCACGCCGAAACCGGGGCGCGCTCCGCGATCGGGCGCTGCGCTTGCAGGCCGACCGGCTCGGAGATCGCGTACTGGTTGTTCTGGCAGAAGAAGATGACGGGCGCGGCGTAGGTCGCGGCGAAGATCAGCGCCTCGTTGACGTCGCCCTCGGAGGTCGCGCCGTCGCCGAAGTAGGCGATGGAGGCCGCGTCGGTGCCGTCGGCCTGGATGCCGATCGCGTAGCCGGTGGCGTGCAGGGTCTGCGCGCCGATGATGACCTGCGGGGTCGCCATGTTGATGTCGTACGGGTTCCAGCCGGACTGCGTCGTGCCGCGCCACACGCGCAACAGGTCGACCAGTCCCGCGCCGCGGCAGTAGGCGACGCCGTGCTCGCGGTAGCTGGAGAAGACGAAGTCGTCGCGGCGCAGCGCGCGGCCCGAGCCGATCTGGGAGGCCTCCTGGCCGAGCAGCGGGGGCCACAGACCCAGCTCGCCCTGACGCTGAAGAGCCGTCGCCTCGGAGTCGATGCGGCGGATGACGACCATGTCCTCGTAGAGGCCGAGGAGCTGCTCGGAGCCGATGTCGGAGACCCAGGCGTCGAAGCGGACGTCGCTGGTGCGCACGCCCTCGGGAGTCAGCAGTCGGACGGTGTCGGCACCGGCCGGAAGGTGGACGTCGTCCAGTCGGGTGTCGGGCTGATTGTCGATCGTCACGGTTCACGCAACCTTCACTCTCGCGTCCGGCGGCCCGCTTGTGGCAGGCAGCACCGGCTTCCGGCCTCCTTGCCGGAATTACCCGAAAGGCTACGCTCCGCGATCAGCGCGCACAACCGACGGCGTGTCGACCGTGCAGAGTGCACTGTCACAGGTCGCGTCGAGGTGCTAGCTTTCACACTATGCGCACGTTCGACAGCACTGACAGACGCATCCTCGTCGCGCTCGCCGACGACCCCCGGTCGACCAACGTCTCCCTCGCCGACCGGCTCGGCCTCAGCCGCAACACGGTGCAGGCGCGCGTCGCCGAACTGGAGCGCAACGGGGCCTTCCTGTCGTTCGAGCGGCGCATCTCGGCGACCGCCGCCGGCTACCCGCTCGCGGCCTTCGTGACGGTGCACGTGCAGCAGCAGAAGCTCGCCGACATCGTCGAGCACCTGGCCGCCATCCCCGAGATCGTGCAGGCGCACGGCCTCTCCGGCCCGTCCGACCTGCTGCTGCGCGTCGTCTGCACCGACGCCGAGGACCTCTTCCGCATCACCGGCGCGATCCAGTCCACCGACGGCGTCGAACGCGCCGAGACCTCCCTCGACATGGGCGAGCTCATCCCTTACCGCCTCCGCCCTCTCCTCACCCGCACCCCCTAGCCCGCAGCAATCACTTCCTCACTTTCTCCCGCGACACGCCGCACCCGGGCGGGAGAAAGTGAGGACGAGATGGCTGCGGGTCGCTGGAACGGCGAAGGCCGCGCCGACATGAGTCGGCGCGGCCTTCGCTGTGGAACGGGAGCTCAGCTCTCGACGGTCTCCACGGGGGCCTCGGCGGGCTCCACGGGGGCCTCGGAGGCGGCTGCCTCGTCGGCGAGCACCGGGGCGAGCGACAGCTTGCCGCGGTCGTCGATCTTGGTGATCTCCACCAGGATCTTCTGGCCGACGCCGAGGACGTCCTCGACGTTCTCGACGCGCTTGCCACCGGCGAGCTTGCGCACCTCGGAGATGTGCAGCAGGCCGTCCTTGCCCGGGAGCAGCGAGATGAACGCGCCGAACGCGGCGATCTTGACGACGGTTCCGAGGAACTGCTCGCCGATCTCCGGGTTCGTCGGGTTCGCGATCGCGTTGACCTGGGCGCGGGCCGCCTCGGCCGACGGGCCGTCGACGGCGCCGATGTAGACGGTGCCGTCCTCCTCGATGGAGATGTCGGCGCCGGTCTCGTCCTGGATGGCGTTGATCGTCTTGCCCTTCGGGCCGATCAGCTCGCCGATCTTGTCGACCGGGATCTGGACCGAGATCACGCGCGGCGCGGTCGGGGCCATCTCGTCCGGGGAGTCGATCGCGGCGTTCAGCACGCTGAGGATGGTCGTGCGAGCGTCCTTGGCCTGCTTGAGCGCGCCGGCCAGCACCGACGACGGGATGCCGTCGAGCTTGGTGTCGAGCTGGATCGCGGTGACGAACTCGCTGGTGCCGGCGACCTTGAAGTCCATGTCGCCGAGCGCGTCCTCCGCGCCCAGGATGTCGGTGAGCGCCGCGTAGCGGGTCTGACCGTCGACGACGTCGGAGATCAGGCCCATGGCGATGCCGGCGACCGGGGCGCGCAGCGGCACACCGGCGTTCAGCAGCGACAGGGTGGAGGCGCAGACGGAGCCCATCGACGTCGAGCCGTTGGAGCTGAGCGCCTCGGACACCTGACGGATCGCGTAGGGGAACTCCTCGCGGGTCGGCAGCACCGGCACGAGCGCGCGCTCGGCCAGGAAGCCGTGCCCGATCTCGCGACGCTTCGGCGACCCGACGCGGCCGGTCTCACCGGTCGAGTACGGCGGGAAGTTGTAGTGGTGCAGGTAGCGCTTCTTGGTGACCGGCGACAGCGAGTCGATCTGCTGCTCCATCTTCAGCATGTTCAGCGTGGTGACGCCCAGGATCTGGGTCTCGCCGCGCTGGAAGATGGCCGAGCCGTGCACGCGCGGGATGACCTGCACCTCGGCGTCGAGCGGACGGATGTCGGTCAGGCCACGGCCGTCGATGCGGATGCCCTCGCGCAGCACGCGGCCGCGCATGACCACCTTGGACACCGACTTGTACGCCGCGGAGAACTGCGTGAGCACCTCCGCGTCGAGCGCACCGGCCTCCACCTTCTCGGTGAGGGCGACCTTGACGCGGTCCTTGAGGGCGTCGTCGGCGGTCTGGCGCTCGACCTTGTCGGCGATCTGGTAGACGTTCACGAGCTCGTCGTAGGCGAGGCCGGCGACGTTGTCGTAGGTCTCCTTCGAGTAGGGCAAGAACACCGGGTAGTCGGCGATCGCCTTCGCGGACTGCGAGGCGAGCACGGTCTGCGCGGCGACGAGCTGGCGGATGAACGGCTTGGCGGCCTCCAGACCCTGGGCGACGACCTCCTCGTTCGGCTTGACGGCGCCGGCCTGGATGAGGTTCCAGCTGCCCTCGGTGGCCTCCGCCTCGACCATCATGATCGCGACGTCGCCCTCGGAGCCGTCCTCGTTGGTGAGGACGCGGCCGGCGACGACGAGATCGAAGACGGCCTCCTCGAGCTGCGAGGCCTTCGGGAAGGCGATCCACTGGTCCTCGTGCTGGCCGTTGCCGGGGATGAGCGCGAGGCGCACACCGGCGATCGGGCCGGAGAACGGCAGACCGGAGATCTGGGTCGAGGCGCTGGCGGCGTTGATCGCCAGGGCGTCGTAGAACTCGTCCGGAGCGATGCTGAGGACGGTGATGACGATCTGGACCTCGTTGCGGAGGCCGTCGACGAACGACGGGCGCAGCGGGCGGTCGATCAGGCGGCAGACCAGGATCGCCTCGGTCGAGGGGCGGCCCTCACGACGGAAGAACGAGCCGGGGATCTTGCCGGCGGCGTACGAGCGCTCCTCGACGTCGACGGTCAGCGGGAAGAAGTCGAAGTTGTCCTTCGGGTGCTTGCTGGCGCTCGTCGCGCTCAGCAGCATGGTGTCCTCGTCGAGGTAGGCGGCGACGGCGCCCTGCGCCTGCTGGGCGAGGCGTCCGGTCTCGAACCGGACGGTGCGGGTGCCGAAGCGTCCATTGTCGAGGACTGCTTCGGCGAACTTGATTTCGGGACCTTCCAAGAGGTCTTTCTCCTTTGTTTAACGTCGCAGCCCCGTCTGGGCGCGACTCCACAAGGCCCGACTCGGCGAATTGCGCGGTCGGGCTGGGAGCGAGCAGGCAGTTCGACACGGCTTTCGTGTACGCGGCATCCCATGCGGGTGCGTGGGCTGAGCCCGTCTGGCCATCAGTAGAAATACACGGTTGCGCTGTGCGCGGCGCATCCGGATACCACCACCGAGGACCAGCTCCTGCCAGCCTGCTCCGGTGGCCGGCGCTCGGCCGACCAGGAGAATCCTATCAGTCGTGGTGCTCGGGAGGCCGGAATTCCGGTATCAGAGCGCCAGAGTGGCCCGCGCGGCCTCCGCCAGCGCCGCGCCGTACGACGCCCCGTGCCCGGCAGCGTGCACCGCGAGCGGG
The DNA here is from genome assembly GCF_050632895.1 of Leifsonia sp. L25. The sequence goes on from NZ_JBODRZ010000003.1 coordinate 51,712, forward strand.
TGGAGCTGGTGCACCGGGACGCGCTCCCGCCAGCCGGCGCGCAGTGGCCGCGCGGCGTCGTAGCCGGCGAGGATGTCGTCCAGGTGCGGTGCGCCGAACAGCGCGAGCATGGCCAGATCGGTCTCCCGGTGGCCGCCGTGCGCGGCCGGGTCGATGAGGACCGCGCCGGCCGGCGCCCACAGCACGTTGCCGGTCCAGAGGTCGCCGTGCAGCCGGGCGGGAGGCTCGTCGTCGTCGAAGACGCCGGCCGCCACGCGGGCGAGGGCGGCGTCCACGACCTCCCGCTGCTGCGCGGTCAGGTTGCCGGCCTGCACTGCCGGGTCCAGGTAGGGCCGGACCCGGTCACGGGCGTAGAAGCGCCCCCAGGTCGACTCGCGGGCGACCGGGAGCGGGCGGCGGCCGATGAAGAGGGGACCGTCCCAGCCGTCGGGCGGCGCGCCGAAGGCGGCGGCGCCGGCGGCGTGCGTGGCGGCGAGGGCGGCGCCGAACGCGCGCGCGGCGTCGGCGGTCGGCCGGGTCTCCTGCACTTCCTCCAGCTCGATCCGGCCCGGGCCGACGTCTGTTATCCGCACGACGCGGGCGCCGCCGTCGCGCTCGGCGTCGCTCAGCCAGCGCAGGCCCGCGGCCTCCGCCTCGAAGAACAGGGCGGGCGCCTCGGGGCGTTCCTTCACGATGGTGCGCACGTGACCCACCGTACTCAGCGACGGACCAGGAGATGCGCCCCCACCGCCGCCACCGCGATCCCGACCAGCGTCCCGAGCGTCTTGGCGAGCAGGTCCCGCGGATCGCTCACCCGCGCCGGCAGGAAGAGCTGCACGAACTCGATGGTCAGCGTCGCCGCCGCGCCGATCGCGAACGCCAGCCACCACCGCCACCGGCCGAGCAGCAGTGCGAACAGGAGGCCCATCGGCACGAACAACAGGATGTTGGCCGTGAACTCCACCACGTCGTAGTCGATCCAGGCCAGCAGCGGCGTCTGCGCGCACGCCGCGAGCAGCCCCTCCAGGAGCGGGTCGCGGTGCGGGTCCGCCGGGAACGGGTTCAGCGTGATCCACGCCACCAGCAGCAGGTAGGCGACGGTGACGACGAGGAGGACGCGGCGGAGCATCCTCCTATGCTTGCGCACATGAGCATCGCCTTCCGCATCCCGATGTCCGGTCGGTCGACCGACGAGGAGCATCGCGTCTCCAGCCCGCTGGAGCTGCTCTTCGATCTGACGTTCGTCGTCGCGGTCGCCCAGGTGTCGGCGCAGCTCGCGCACGCGAGCGAGCAGGGCCACGCGCTGTCGAGCCTCGGCCCGTACCTGATGGTGTTCTTCGCGATCTGGTGGGCGTGGATGAACTTCACCTGGTTCGCGTCGGCGTACGACACCGACGATGTGCCGTACCGGCTGATGACGGCGGTCCAGATGGGCGGCGTGCTGGTGCTGGCGGCGGGAGTGCCGGCCGCGTTCGAGCTCCAGGAATTCACCGCCATCATCATCGGCTACGTCATCATGCGGCTGGCGATGGTCGGCCAGTGGGTGCGCGCCGCGGTGGAGCATCCCGACGGTCGCACGACGGCGCGGCGCTACGCGATCGGGATCGCGGCGGTGCAGGTGCTCTGGGTGGCGTGGGGGTTCCTGCCGGTCGAGCTGAAGCTGTGGACGTTCCTGCTCGCGGCCCTGCTGGAGCTGCTGGTGCCGGTGTGGGCGGAGCGGCCCGGGATGACCTCCTGGCACCCGCACCACATCGCGGAGCGGTACGGGCTGTTCACGATCATCGTGCTCGGCGAGTCGGTGTCGGCCTCCGCCATCGGGGTGCAGAGCGGGCTGGCGGCACACGGTGTCTCCCCCGCACTGGTCGTCATCGCGGCGGCCGGGCTGGTGCTGCTGTTCGCGCTGTGGTGGCTGTACTTCCTGGAGCCGGCGGCCGAAGGCCTGCAGTCCAAGCGTGGGAGGTCCTTCTACTGGGGGTACGGACACTACTTCGTGTTCGCGTCGCTGGCCGCGCTCGGGGCGGGCCTGGAGGTCGCGGTGCAGCGCGGGGCGGCGCACGCGACCGTGTCGGACACGGCCGTCGAGTACGCGATCGCGATCCCGGTGGCGGTGTTCCTCCTGCTGCTCTACGTGCTGCACGCGCCGCTGGTGCCGGAGGTCGTCATCCGTCCGCTGAAGACGGCGATCGCGATCCTGCTGGTGCTGCTCGCGCCGCTGGCGTCGCCGTGGATCGGGCTCGCGGGAGTGGTGATCGTCGTCGCGCTGGCGGCGGCCGGGCTGGTCGCCGCAACCCTCATCGACCGCGTGGTGGCGGCGCGCCGCGCCGACACCGATTAGCGATTCGTGCCGAATGTCGCGTTTCGCGAGCCCTTTCACGACATTCGTGCCGAATGCGGTCGGGATCGCATGGCGCCATTCGTGACGAATGTGCCGGTCCCGCGAACGCGGAACGGGCCGCCACCCGGAGGTGACGGCCCGTTCGCAAGAAGATCGCGTTGTCGATCGACGACCGACCTGCGTGCGACCTGAGGTTATCGACGCAGACCGAGGCGCTCGATGAGGGCGCGGTAGCGGTTGATGTCGATGTCCGACAGGTAGCCGAGCAGGCGGCGACGCTGACCGACCAGGAGGAGCAGGCCACGACGCGAGTGGTGGTCGTGCTTGTGCTCCTTGAGGTGCTCGGTGAGGTCCTTGATCCGCTTGGTCAGGATGGCGACCTGAACCTCGGGGGATCCGGTGTCACCGGGGTGGGTCGCGTACTCGTCGATGATCGCCTTCTTGGTCTCTGCATCCAGTGCCATAGAGGGGATCCCCTTTCTCTCGTTGCGCGGTGCCCGGGGCCGAATGCCTGGGCTCTCTTTCTCCGCGGCCGTTCAGACGGCAACCTGAAGAGTTTAGCAGACCGGGATGCGCCCGCCGTCCGCGCGAGGGGCCCCTCCGAGCCTCACCGCGCCTCCGGCTCGAGGAGCCCGAAACCCGCGCCCAGCGCGTCGGTGACGATCGCCCAGCGGCCGACGCCCGCGGCGGCGACAGGCGCCTCCAGCACGCTACCGCCGAGCTCGGTCAGCCGCAGCACGGCGGCGTCGAGGTCGGCGACGCCGAAGTAGACCAGCCAGTGCGCCGGCACGCCCCGCGCCGCGGTCGTCGCGCCCGCGACGTTCGCCGGACCGACGTCGAGGAGGCCGTACGGCTCGTCGTTGACCCGCATCTCGCTCACCGCGACGCCGAGCACGGCCTCGTAGAAGGGGAAGGTCTGCTCGTAGTCGGGCGCGGCGAGCTCCAGCCAGTCGACGGCGCCCGGCTCGTCGCGCAGCCACGGGGAGTCCTGGTCGCGCTGCCAGAGGCCGAGCACGGCTCCGGCGGGGTCGGCGACGACGGCGAGCCGGATGCCGGGCATGACCTCGCCCGGAGGGAGGAGGACCGCTCCCCCGGCCTCCGTGGCCGCGGCGGCGGACGCGTCGATGTCGGCGACCGCGAAGTACACGGTCCACACGGGGCGCTCCATCCCGGGCGGGAACGGCCCGATCGCGGCCGCGGGCGTGCCACCCAGCGAGGCGATCGCGTAGCCGCCGCTCGCCGGGTCCGCCTCCGTCACGTCCCAGCCGAACAGCGACCGGTAGAACGAGGAGGCAGCGGCCGGGTCGGAGGTCTGGAGGTCGACCCAGACGGGGGTGCCGGGAGGGAAATCGGTGACGATCGGCATGGCGCACAGGCTACTCGCGGCGCAGGTCAGCCGGGCAGCCCCCGCAGCACCTCGTCCAGCGCCTCGACCGCGACCGCTGCAGGGTCGTCGCCGTCGCCGCGCGTCGCCCACCAGAGAAGCGCCGAGAAGTTCGCCGAGCTGATCGCGTCGGCGAGCACCTGCGCGCGCAGGGCCTCGGGCGGGATCCCGAGCCGGCGTGCGATGAACTCCGCCAGGATGTCGCGGTTCGCGCCGAGCCGGGTCAGCCCGAACCCGATCAGCGCCGGGTCGGAGGCCATCAGCCGGAGGCGGAACCGGGTCGCCTCGATCCCCTCCGGGCCGAGGTCGAGCGACTCGGTGATGGCGCGGGCGATCACGTCGCGCAGGCGCTCGTCCGCCGGCGCCGCGTCCAGGACCTCGTGCATTCGCCGGACCACCGGCTCCAAGCCTCCCCAGACCAGGTCGGGCTTCGACGGGAAGTAGCGGAAGAGCGTCCGGCGCCCGACGCCGGCCAGCGCGGCGATCTCGTCCATCGTGGTCGTCTCGTAGCCGTGCGCGGCGAAGTGCCGGAGTGCCACCAGCGCGACTCGGTCGGGGTCCACGTCGGCGGGCCGGCCGCGGCGGCGCGGGGCGGATTCGGCTGCGGGCGAACTCATGGTCTCCATTATGGCACTCGGTGTTATAAATAGACCGACGCCCGATCGAGCGCCGACGATGTCATCGACTCAAGGAGTACAGCAGCATGAACAGCAACGGAACCGGGCGCTTCGCCGGAAAGACCGCCATCGTGACCGGGGCCGGCTCCGGCATCGGCAAGGCGACCGCTCTCCGCCTCGCGTCCGAGGGGGCACGCGTGGTCGGCAGCGACATCTCCGCCGACCGGCTGGCGGCGCTGGTGGAGGAGAACCCGGAGCTGGACATCGTCACCGTCGCGGGCGACGTCTCCAGCGAGGAGACCATCGCCGCGGTGCTGGAGGCCGCGGGCGGACAGGTCGACGCGCTCGCCAACATCGCCGGCATCATGGACGGCTTCCTCCCGGCCGCCGAGGTCGACGACGCGACCTGGGACCGCGTCTTCCTCGTCAACGTCACGGCGATCATGCGCCTCTCGCGCGCGGTCCTCCCCCTCATGGTGGCGGCCGGCAGCGGCTCGATCGTGAACGTGTCCTCCGAGGCGGGCCTCCGTGGTTCGGCTGCGGGTGCGGCCTACACGGCCTCCAAGCACGCGGTCGTCGGCCTCACGAAGAGCACGAGCGTCTTCTATGCGCCGAACGGCGTCCGCACCAACGCGGTCGCGCCCGGCGGCGTCATCACGAACGTGGACGGCACCTTCAAGTCCGAGCTGGCCGGCGAGCGTCTCGGCCCGATCATGCAGACGAACGTCCCGCCGGTGGCCCACCCCGAGCAGCTCGCGGCCGCGATCACGTGGCTGTTGAGCGACGACTCCGCCAACATCTCCGGAGTCGTGCTGGCCTCCGACGGCGGCTGGTCGGCGATCTGACGCGCGTCGCGTGCCGGCCGGGGCGGCCGGACAGCCCGGACAGGGCAGCCGGCCGCCTCGGCGGATGCGCCGTCGGCTATCCCGCGTGCACGCGCCCGACCACCTCCGCGAGCAGGCGCACCCCGTCCGGGATGTCCCCCGCCGCGATCGCGCCGAAGCCGAGCAGCAGGCCCTCCCACCCGTCGCGCACCGCGAACCGCGGCAGCGGCTGCACCGCGATCCCCGCGACCGCCGCGGCGTCACTGACCCGAGCCGAGTCGAACGACGCCCCGTCCGCCGGCCGCAGCGCCAGGTGCAGCCCCGCCGCCGACGGCACGACCGCGAGCCGCCCCGCCAGCAGCCGGCCGGCCTCCAGCCCGAGAATCGCGTGGCGCTCCTCGTACACGCGCCGCGCCCGGCGCACGTGCGCCGCGAACGCCCCGGAGTCGAGCAGGCTCGCCATCGCCGCCTGCGTCACGACATCGTTGTGCCAGTCGGTCAGCCGTTTGGCGCTGCGCAGCGCGGGGACGAGCGTCTGCGGCGCCACGACGAACCCGAGCCGGAGGCCCGGGAGCATCGTCTTGGAGAACGTGCCGACGTAGACCACGCGGCCATCGGCGTCCAGACGCTGCAGTGGATCGAGTGACCGCGCCCCGAAGCGGTACTCGCTGTCGTAGTCGTCCTCCACCACCACCGCGTCGTGACGCGCCGCCCACTCCAGCAGTTCGGTGCGCCTCTCCAGCGGGAGCACACCGCCGAGCGGGAACTGGTGGGACGGCGTCACGTAGACCAGCCGGGCCGGCGGCAGCAGGTCGACGCGGAGGCCGTGGTCGTCCACCGGCACCGGCACGACGCGCGCGCCGAGCTGCTCGAAAAGCTGGCGGACCGGAGGATAGCCCGGGTCCTCCACCGCGACGGTGTCGCCGGGGCTCAGCAGAGTGCGCCCCAGGAGGTCGAAGGCCTGCTGCGCGCCGCTGGTGACCACGACGTCGGCGGCGGCGGCCTCGACCGAGCGCGCGAGGCCGAGGTGCCGGGCGATCCCGGCGCGCAGCCGCTCCGGACCGGCCGGGTCGGCGTAGTGGGCCGTCCGCAGCGCCGGACCGCGCAGGGCGGCCGTGACGCTGCGCCGCCACACGTCGGCCGGGAACAGCGTCGGGTCGGGCGACCCCACGCCGAAGTCGTACGCGATCGGATGCGGCTCCGCCCAGAGCGGATCGGCCAGGTCGCGCCACAGCGGCGCCGGTTGCGCGGCGGCCGGGCGACGCGCCGGTCGCTCGCCCGTCGCCGCGGGCAGCGCCACGAAGGTGCCGGAGCCGACGCGCGCGACGAGGTAGCCCTCCGCTGTCAGCCGCTCGTACGCAGTCGAGACGGTGCTGCGCGAGACGCCGAGGCTCGCCGCGAGCTCGCGCGTGGCGGGCAGCCGCTCGCCACGGCGCAGCCGGCCGTCGAGAACGGCGTCCCGCAACGCGCGGTAGACCCGCTCGGTGCGGTCGCCGCGCCCCTCGAACGACACGTGGATGTCCGTGACGACCTCCCGGATTGGTCTGCCGAATTTCTTGAGAATTGGATCTTACACCGAGCCAATACCACCCCTACGGTGAAGGCATGACAGACACCTCGATCATCGAAACCCTCGCCACCGCCGACCACCCCGCCCCCGTCGAACGCGTGCAGATCTCCGCCGCCGTCCCCGACGGCTACCGCAAGGTGATCAATCTCGACGGCTACGTCGGCCAGGCGGTGGAGGAACCGCTCGGCGATCTGATCAAGCTCCGCGCGTCCCAGATCAACGGCTGCACCTACTGCGTCGACATGCACTCGGTCGACCTGCAGGAGGGCGGCTACCCGCTCCGCAAGGTGTTCGCCGTCTCCGCCTGGCGCGAATCCCCGTGGTTCAGCCAGCGTGAGCGAACCGCGCTGGAGCTGACCGAGGCGGTCACCCTGATCCACCAGGGCGGGGTGAGCGAGGAGCTCTACGCGCGCTCCCTCGCCGAGTTCGGCGAGGTCGGCTTCGCGAACCTGATCCTCGCGATCGGCACGATCAACATCTGGAACCGGATCGCCATCCCCACCCACATGCGGCCGCCGGCTCTCTGAGCCCGGCGGACGCACGAAGGGCACGTGGCCCCCGGAGCGGCCACGTGCCCTTCGACACGACGAATGGAGGTCAGCTCACGCCGAGCAGGTCGATCACGAAGATCAGCGTCTTGCCCGAGAGCGGGTGACCGCCGCCAGCCGGGCCGTAGGCGAGCGCCGGCGGGACGGTCAGCTTGCGACGGCCGCCGACCTTCATGCCGGGGATGCCGTCCTGCCAGCCCTTGATCAGGTTGTTGAGCGGGAAGTCGATGGACTGCCCGCGGCTCCACGAGGAGTCGAACTCCTCGCCCGACTCGTACTCGACGCCCAGGTAGTGCACGTCGACCTTGGAGCCGGGAGTCGCCTCCGGGCCGGAGCCTTCGACGATGTCCACGATCTCGAGGGTCGTGGGGCCGGGCCCTCGGGGGCGTCGACTTCGGGCTTCTCATTGGTGTTCTCTGCCATGCACCCATCCAACCGGTGCGGGACCTCCACGTCAAAAGTCTTGCAATCCGGGCGAGCCTGGGGCAGGCTAGACGCATAACTCGACGTCCCGGGAGCGTTGCAGGCATCGCCGCACCACCGGGCGTCGAGTCTTTAAGCGGCTTGTTCAAGCGGCTTGTTCGTCGGTCGCTCCCGAGCTGGATGATTCCCGGCCCCGCTAGCCGAAGACCTTCCCCGGGTTCAGGATGCCGAGAGGGTCGAACACCGACTTGAGCTTCACCTGCAGCTCGTAGGAGTCCGGACCGAGTTCCTCCGCCAGCCACCGGCGCTTCAGCACGCCCACGCCGTGCTCGCCGGTGAGTGTGCCGCCGAGCGCGACCGCTGTGCGGAAGAGGTCCCCAGCGGCGTCCCAGACCTCCTGGCCGACCTCGTCGCCCGCGGTGATGAAGTTCGGGTGCAGGTTTCCGTCACCGGCGTGCGCGACCGTCGGGATGGCGATGCCGTAGCGCTCGGCGATCCGCTCGATCGCCGCGAACATCTCCGGCATCCGCGACCGCGGCACCGCCACGTCCTCGATGAGCACCGTCCCGTTCGCCGCGAGCGCGGGATGGAACGCCCGGCGGATCGCGAGCAGTCGCTCGCCCTCCTCCGCGTCGGCGGCGACGCGCACGGTGCCGCCGGTCTCCGCGATCAGCGCGCTCGCCCGCCCGGCGTCCGCGGCGGCGGCCGGCCCGTCGAACTGGACGAGCAGGTACGCCGCTCCCCGCTCGCGCCCAGCGCCTCCCGGATGGTCTCCTCGCCGAGGTGGGCGGAGATGCGCTCCAGCGCCGGGCCGTCGAGCAGCTCCATGATCGCGGGGCGCAGGTGCGCGGCCGTCACACGCGCGGCGGCGTCGGAGGCCGCGCGCACGTCCGCGAACAGCGCGCCGAGCGTCGTCGGCTCGCCCTGCGGCAGAGGGAGGACGCGGACCGTCGCACCGACGATCACGCCGAGAGTGCCCTCCGAGCCGACCAGGAGCGAGGTCAGGTCGTAGCCGGTGACGCCCTTGACGGTGCGGTGGCCGGTGCGGAGGAAGCGCCCGTCGGCGAGCACCACGTCCAGGCCGAGCACGGCCTCCCGCGTCACGCCGTACTTCGCGCAGAGCAGCCCGCCCGCGTTCGTCGCGATGTTGCCGCCGACGGTGGAGATCGCCTTGCTCGCCGGATCGGGCGCGAAGAACAGGCCGAACGGCTCCAGCGCGACGTTGAGGTCGCCGTTGACGACGCCCGGCTCCACGACCGCGAGCTGGTCCTCGGTCGAGATCTCGAGGATGCGGTCCATGCGCGCGACGCTCAGCACCAGGGAGCCGGCGGTCGCGTTCGCCCCTCCGGCAAGCCCGGTGCCCGCGCCACGCGGCACGACCGGCACCCGGAACTCGGAGGCCGCCCGCATCGTCGCCTGGACGTGCTCGACCGTGCGGGCGTTCACGATGGCCAGCGGGTGACCCTCCGCGATCCAGCCGGAGTGGTCGCCTCGGGCGGCGTCGAGGTGGGCGGGATCGACCGACAGCACGTCCTCCACGTCCTCGCCGAGCGCCGCCGTGAGCCAGTCGATGACATCCATGACCGTCATGCTAACGGGGCTTCGCTCATGTCCGATTTCCGCTATCGGATGTCGGTGGCGCGTGTCACGCTGGGAGGCATGAGCAGCACCATGTCGAAGCCCACCGCCTCGGACGCCGCCGGCGAGCGGCTCGCGGACCCGGTCTTCGCGCAGCGCTACCGGGCGATGAGCGCCAGGGATGCCCGCTTCGACGGCCAGTTCATCACCGGCGTCCATTCCACCGGCATCTATTGCCGGCCGAGCTGCCCCGCGGTGACGCCGAAAGCCGACAACGTGACCTTCTACCTGACCGCCGCCGCGGCGCACGAGGCCGGCCTGCGGGCGTGCAAGCGCTGCCTCCCCGACGCGGTCCCCGGCTCGCCGGAGTGGAACGTCCGCGACGACCTCGCCGCGCGCGCCATGCGCCTCATCGCAGACGGCACGGTCGAGCGGGAGGGCGTGCCGGGGCTCGCCCACCGCCTCGGCTACACGCCGCGGCACCTCGGCCGCGTGCTCACCGCCGAGCTCGGCGCCGGACCGCTCGCGCTGGCGCGGGCGCACCGGGCGCAGACCGCGCGGCTGCTGCTGGCGGGCACGGACATGCCGGTCACCGACGTGGCCTTCGCCGCGGGGTTCTCCAGTGTGCGGCAGTTCAACGAGACGATGGCGGAGATCTACCACGTGACACCGGGTGCGATCCGGGAGGCCGCGCGCCGCCGGCCGGCGATCGCGCACGGGCCGATGGTGGCGGGCGCGACAGCAGGGGCGTCGCTGACGCTGCGGCTGCCGGCGCGGGCGCCGTTCGACGGCGGGCGGGTGCTGGCGTTCCTGGGGGCGCGCGCGATCGAGGGCATGGAGGCCGCCGTCGCCGGGGCGGACGACTCCGCCGTCCTCCCCTCCTACAGCCGGGCCCTGCGCCTCCCCCACGGCCCCGCCACGATCCGGCTCACGCTCGCCGGCGACGCCGAGGCCCCGGCGATCGAGTGCGAGGCGAGCCTCGCCGACATGGCCGACCTCGCCCCGCTCGTGGCGCGCGTGCGGCGCCTGCTCGACCTGGACGCCGACGCCGAGGCTATCGACACGGCGCTGGCGGCCGACCCTGCCCTCGCGTCGTCCGTTGCCGCGGCGCCGGGGATGCGCGTGCCCGGTGCGGTCGACCCTGAGGAGATCCTGTTCCGCGCGCTCATCGGACAGCAGGTGTCGGTGCCGGCCGCCCGCACAGCGCTCGCGCGTCTGACCGCGGCGCTCGGCGAGCCGGTGGCGATCGGCGGCTTCACCCGGCTGTTCCCGACGGCGGACGCGATCGCCGAGCACGGCAGGGAGGTGCTGCGCGGGCCGGGCAAACGCATCGACGCGATCGTCGGCGCCGCGGCCGCTCTCGCGGACGGCTCGCTCGTGATCGACGGGCGAGTCCCGCGCCGAGTTGGAGGCGCGGCTGGTGGCGCTTCCCGGCATCGGCCCGTGGACCGCCGGCTACGTCGCGCTCCGCGTGCTCGGCAGTCCGGATGTTCTGCTGACCGGCGACCTCGCGCTGCGGCAGGGAGCGGCGCGGCTCGGCCTCCCCTCGGAGCCTCGCGAGCTCGCGGCCCGCGGCGTGCTCTGGTCGCCGTGGCGCAGCTACGCGGGGATGCATCTGTGGGAGAGCGCGCACGAGGCGCAGCGGGAGGCCAGGCAGCAGAGGGAGGCGCAGCGCACGACGCGGCCGACCCGGCGCAGCCCCGAGCCCCACCGCGCAGCGTAGGATCGCACCCACCGGGCCACCGTGACGGCCCGCTGTCCTGTCTCAGGACATCGGTGACGGAAGTGGGTCAGGACATCGGTAACGCTTCGTGTCTCAAGACATCGGTGACAGTTCGTCCGGTTTCGGGTTGGGGCGGCGGCCTCGGGGTCGGCCGTTGCTGACGTATTTGACGCCGGGTGAGGGCCAGGGTTGTTCGATGATGAGGGTGCCCTCGAGGTCGAAGAACATGACGGTCGGGCCGGTGTCCATGATCGCGATTCGCTTCTTGCTGTAGTCGCGGCCAATGCCGAAGCGGATGCCGTGGAACTCGACGCTGCCGCCGAGGTCGACGAGCTTGACGCGGACGCCGTCGTCACGGCGGCCGAGTCGGGAGTCATGCGCGGGTGGCCTGGGTGATTCAGCTTTCGGGGTGGCGTGCCAGGCCTGCTGCGGTGTGATCCGGCCGGGCAGGGCTTGGTGGGGTCGTTGGGTGTTGTAGATGATGTCGAACGCATCGACCTGCTCCTGCAGCTGGGCGAGGGTGGCGGCGATGGGTTGCTTGTCGAGGTAGCGGAACAGGGTCTGGTGGAAGCGCTCGATGCTCCTATGTTCGTCAAGTGCCGATTTGGGGCAGGTTGGCGTAGATCTCTCGAGCGATGTATCGCTTCAGGCAGCGGATGATTTCGCGTTTGGTGCGACCCTCGGCGCTGCGGCGTTCGACGTAGGCGAGCGTGGGTTCGTGTCGGCGCATTCGGACGATCGCGACGATGTAGAGGGCGCTGTTCGCGGCGCGGTCTCCGCTGCGGGAGAGCCGGTGTCGTCCGGTGGTTCGGCCGCTGGAGGCGGGTTGTGGGGCGACGCCGCAGAGCTTGGCGAAGGCTGCCTCGTTCTTGATGCGGTTGGCGTTGTCGCCGGCGGTGACTAAGAACTGGGCGGCGACTTCGACGCCGACTCCGTGTAAGGCGACGAGGTCGGGAGCGGTCTGGTTGACGAGGTCCGCGATCTGTGTGCTGAGCCGTTTGGCCTCGTCGTCCAGGGTCTTCCAGCGTCGTGCGAGGTCGCGGAGGGCGAGCTTCGTGCCGGCCAGGTGCAGACGAGCAGGATCCGACAACAGCGAGAGAAGATTCTCTGTCTCAGGTCGTAGGTGGAGGCATCGGTTCACCAGTGTGCGCTTGGTCAGATCGACGAGCTCGTCGCGCAGCTGCGAGGGCGCGCCGATCATCACGCCGAACAGGGCGTTGAAGGCCTGGGTGCGTGCCTTGACCGCGCCAGAGCGCGCGACCCGCAGGGTGCGGATCACCTCGATCGCGCCGGACTTGCTCTTGGGAACAGCGGTGGAGGTCTCGCCGAGCACTGCGCGGGCGATCTGCTCGGCGTCCAGGCGATCGGACTTGCCGTCCATCCGCCTTGCGATCCGGTTGGGCCGGTTCACTTCGATGACGTGTTCACCGCTTCTCGTCAGCTCGCGGGCGAGCGCGGCGCCGAACGAGCCGGTGCTTTCCACCCCGATAGAGGCGAGGCTGCCGTAGCTGCGCATCCAGGACCGAAGAGCGTCGTAGCCGGGTCCGGTGGCGGGGAACTCGTGGTGGCCGAGCAGCCGACCATGATCATCGATGGCGGCGGCGTAGTGGGTGTGCTTGTGAGTGTCGACTCCGCCGATGACCGTGACATCGGTCAATTCAATTGTCATGCTGGAGGTGCTCCTTCCGTGCGCGCTGGTTGAACGGACGGGGCGAGCCGGTCGGGCGGGTCGACAGAACTGTGATGGGGCTTCTAGTCCAAGCTCCTATCAGGTCAGATCCGGTCGGCCGGCGCGCTCCTGGATACTGCGCCGGCCCCGGTCGACAAATCGAACGAAGGACACCATGGTCAGTTCTTGGCCTGAGTCAGACCGAGACCGTCGCAGCACCATGACAAGTCTTCACAGTTCTTGCCTTGGGTGGTCGGTTTGAAGGGTTTGCCGGTGATCGCCTCGACGCCGTAGGAGGCGAGGTAGGTGGTGAGCTGGCCGGCGAACCCGCGCCGGGAGGGGTTGAGGGCCATGCCGTTGTCCGACAGCAGCCGCTGGGGAACACCGTGGAGGCGGATGGCTTTGGCGACGACGGTGATCGCGTCTTGGGAGCTCTCGGTCAAGGCGACGTGGGAGGCGACGGCGAGGCGGGAGTGGTCGTCGATGAGCTGGAAGATGACGCACTTGCGTCCCTCGGTGAGGACGTATTCGGTGGCGTCGATCTGCCAGCACGCGTTCGGTGCCGGATAGACGAACCGGCGGTAGGAGGCGCGGGGTCGTTTCCGCGGCTCGAGGCGGGCGACGCCGGCGTCGCGGAAGATCCGGGCCAGGGAGGAGACCGCGGGAACCGGGGTGATCCGCAGCAGTCGCATCCGGTCGTGGACTCTGATCGGACCGTGATCCAGACCGGACTGTTCCAGCGCCGCCCGGACCTGGATGGCCTGCCGTTTGGTCTCTTCGGTGATCTTCCCGGGGCTGGCTCGCGGGCGCCTCGATCGGGGTTCGAGAGCGGCGGCCGGGCCGTCTTCGATGGCGCGTTTGCGGATCGCGTAGAACGTCTTTCGGGAGATGCCGTGCTCGGCGCAGAACGTGGTCACCGACCCGCGCGGAGCATCCGGTGGCCACTGGGTGATCGCGAGACGGACACGGGGATCAACGGGTTCAACACGGCTCATTCCTCAAAGATCGAGGAGAAGTGTCACCACCAAACAGGGCCGTAGTGTCACCGATGTCCTGAGGCAGAATTGTCACCGATGTCCTGAGACATAACACACCGTGACGGCCCGCAACAAATACGTGCATTTCGGACACGTGCATTTCGGTCGAGGAGGGAGCGCTTCCGTGCCCTCGATCACCGTCGTGATCCCCGCGCTCGACGACGCCGGGATGCTCGCCCGCTGCCTTTCCGACCTCGCCGCACAGCTCCGTCCCGCGGACGAGATCATCGTCGTGGATAACGGCAGCTCCGACGACACCGCGGCCGTCGCCCGCGCCGCCGGGGCGCGCGTGCTGGAGCAGCCGGTCCGCGGTATCTTCCCCGCGGCCGCCACCGGCTACGACGCCGCCGTCTGCGACATCGTCGCGCGCCTGGACGCCGACTCGCGGCCTCCGGTCGACTGGCTGCTGCACATCGAGGCAGAGTTCGTGGACGATCCGGCGATCGGCGTGCTGACGGGACCCGGCGTCTTCTACGACGGCAACACGTTCGTCGCGGGCCTCGGCCAGCTCGTCTACATCGGCGGCTACTTCTGGTCCATGGAGATCTGGCTCGGGCATCCGCCGATCTTCGGCTCCAACTTCGCGATGCGCCGCGAGGTCTGGCAGGAGGTCCGGGGTCGCGTGCACCGCGACCTGCGCGAGGTGCACGACGACCTGGACCTCGCCATCCACCTCGACCCGGGCGTGGTCGTGCGCTACGACGAGCGGCTGCTGGTCGGCATCTCGTCCCGGCCGTTCTCGACCTGGCGCGGCTTCGGGCGGCGCATCCGCTGGGCGTTCGGCACGCTGCGCATGCACCTGCCGGAGGAGACGCCGTGGCGTCGCCGGGCGGCACGGCGGCGGTGGGAGGCCGAGCACGCCGGCGAGGCTCCGGGCGCGATCGCCTGAGCGCCCTCGTCTGAGCCGCCTCGTCCGAACCGCCTCGCCTGAACCCCTCGTCCGAGCCGGAGTTCTGCGCGTTGTGGGCGTTCTCCTGGGCCGTCCCGGTTCGTGTCGGCAGGCTCCCGACCGATAGGTTGGACAGTGTGAGATTCTCGCACCTCAGCACCACCCCGGACTCGCACCCGCGCCTGGCGGCCGTCATCGGAGACGGCGCCCTCTTCCTCGACGAACTCCTCGCCGAGGCGCCCCGCGACCTCCAGGACCTCATCGAACTCGGCGACGCGGGCCTGACGGAGGTGCGCGCCGTCGTGGACGGCGCCGTCGCCGCCGGCGCCCCGCTCGTCCCGGTCCACGAGCTGCGGCACGCCTCGGCCGTGTTGCGGCCGCCGCAGGTGATCGCGATCGGCGCCAACTACGCCGCGCACGCCTCGGAGCTGAAGCTCCGCAGCGAGAAGGCCGCGACCGTGTTCTCGCTCTGGCCCAACTCGCTCGCAGGCCACGGCGGCACGACCAGCTGGCCGGAGGACCTCACTACGCAGGTCGACTACGAGGCAGAGCTCGGGGTCATCATCGGCAAGCCCGCGCGCAACGTCTCGGTGCGCGACGCTCTCGACTACGTATGGGGCTACACGGTGGTCAACGACATCACCGCGCGCGACCTCCAGTTCTCGGAGGCGCAATGGTCGCGCTGCAAGTCGTTCGACGGCTTCACCCCGAACGGCCCGGTGGTCGTCACAGCCGACGAGATCGCCGACCCCCAGGACCTCTGGCTCACGACGAACGTGGACGGCGCGATACTGCAGGACGCCTCGACCGCCGACATGGTGCGCTCGGTCGCCGAGATCATCGAGTTCCTGTCGCGGTCAGCCACGATCCAGCCGGGCACACTGATCTCCACCGGCAGCCCGGGCGGCGCCGGCTACTCACGCACTCCCCCGGTGTTCCTGCGCGACCGCTCGACGGTCACGGTCTCGATCGGCGGGATCGGCTACCTGACGACGTACTGCCGCGTCACCTGAGGCAAGCATCCGGGCATTACATGCATTGCACGCATTCGTCGGCGCCGTCGGCTGGCGTGAGTGCATGTCGATCGGCGAGCGGCGGCCCGGAGTCTCGGGCGGAGACGACGAGGCGGCCCGCCTGGACGCAGTCCTGCCGGACATCGACTGGTCGGTCGCCCCGGTCGGCGCGACCTTCTCGACCTTCCGCGCGCCGAGCGGCGAGCTCGCCGTCGTCGCGCTCGGCGATCCGGCCGACCCGCGCGTCGTGCTGGTGCCGGGAGCCACGGGCTCCAAGGAGGACTTCTACCTCCTGGCGCCGATCCTGGTGGCGGCCGGCTACTACGTGCAGAGCTACGACCTGGCCGGCCAGTACGAGTCGGCGTCGGCCGGCCCGGAGGCCGGGGGGCACTACACGTACGACCTGCTGGTGGCCGATTTCGTGGCGTTCCTGCGCGACGGCGGCCCCGCGCACGTCCTCGGCTACTCGTTCGCCGGCATCGTCGCCGAGCTCGCGCTCGTGCAGCACCCGGAACTGTTCCTCACGCTGACGCTGCTGACCTCGCCGCCGGAGCCGGGTCAGGCGTTCCGCGGCGTGCGCGTCATCGGCTGGTTGAGCTGGTTCCTGAACGGCCGCCAGGGCGCCGGGCTGATGATCTGGGGCATCGTCACCAACAAGAACAGAGTCGGCCCCACACGCCTGGCGTTCGTCCGCTCCCGGTTCGCGCTCACCCGCCGCTCGAGCGTCGACGACATGGTCGGGTTGATGAAGCACGTTCCCGACGTGCGCGAGCGCATCGCCGCGATCGGACTCCCGGTTCTGGTGGCGACGGGCGACCACGATCTGTGGCCGACGCAGCTTCACGCCGCGAACGCGAAGGCGCTCGGCGCGCGGCTCGCCGTCTACCGCACCGGGCACAGCCCGTGCGAGACGGCCCCCAACCAGCTGGCCCGAGACATGATCGCCCTCTTCCGCTCCGCCGAGCGCTGACCCCGCCCCCGTCCGCACCTCCACCCCCACCGGAACAGGGGTCGCAGCACGCCGCTATCGCGGCACGATAGCGGCGTGTTGCGACCCCTGTCGGGATCGCGCTACTCGCGGGCCTTCTCGGCCTTCTCGATGGCCTCGGCTTCGACGACCGGGATGGAGGTGGTGATCGCCTCGAGGCCGCTCAGGCGGGCCGGGGACAGCAGTCGGGTGACCTCCTCGCGGCTCATCAGCTTGGCCTCCACCACGAGGTCGGCGACGTTGTGGCCGGTCAGCAGTGCCGACTTGGCGAGCGCGGCCGCGGCGGCGTAGCCGATGTGGGGGTGAGCGCGGTGATGACGCCGACCGACGAGCCGACCATCGCGCCGAGGCGCTCCTCGTTCGCGGTGATGCCGTCGACGCAGTTGACGCGCAGCGTGTGGAAGGCCTGCGCCATCCAGGTGATGCTCTGCAACAGGGAGTGGGCGATGACCGGCTCGAACGCGTTGAGCTGAAGCTGGCCGCCCTCGGCCGCCATGGTCACGGTGACGTCCGCGCCTGCCACGGAGAACGCGACCTGGTTGACGACCTCCGGGATGACCGGGTTGACCTTGCCCGGCATGATCGACGATCCGGCCTGGCGCGGCGGGAGATTGATCTCGCCGAGGCCGGCCTGCGGACCGGACGACAGCAGTCGGAGGTCGTTGCAGATCTTCGACAGCTTGATCGCGCTGCGCTTGAGGGAGCCGGAGAACGACATGAAGGCGCCGGCGTCGCTGGTCGACTCGATCAGGTCGGGCGCGGTCTCCAGGTTGAGACCGGTGATCAGGTTGAGGTGCTTGACCGCCGCGGCCGCGTAGCCGGGGTCGGCGGTGATGCCGGTGCCGATCGCCGTCGCGCCGAGGTTGATCTCGGCGAGCAGCCACTTGGTCTCGGTGAGCCGGGCGTGGTCCTCGGTGAGGGTGGTGGCGAAGCCGTGGAACTCCTGGCCGAGCGTCATCGGCACGGCGTCCTGGAGCTGGGTGCGGCCGACTTTGAGGATGTGGCGGAACTCGCGGCCCTTCGCGGCGAACGAGTCGCGCAGTAGGGCGAGCTCGTCCAGCAGGTGGCCCAGCGCGAACGTGAGCGCGATCTTGATCGCGGTCGGGTACGTGTCGTTCGTGCTCTGGCTGCGGTTCACGTCGTCGATCGGGTGCATGTTCGCGTAGTCGCCCTTGGGACGGCCATCGAGCTCGAGCGCGATGTTCGAGATGACCTCGTTCGCGTTCATGTTCGTGGAGGTGCCCGCCCCGCCCTGCATGACGCCGACCACGAACTGGTCGTGGAACTTGCCGTCGATGATGAGCTGGCAGGCCCGGTCGATCAAGTCGGCCTTGTGCTGCTCCAGCACGCCGATCTCCAGGTTGGCGCGCGCCGCGGCCTGCTTGACGGCGGCGAGGGCGACGATCAGGTCGGGGTAGACGGAGATGGGCCGCTTGGCGATCGGGAAGTTCTCGAGGGCACGCGAGGTGTGCACACCCCAGTAGGCGTCGGCCGGAATCTCCCGGCTGCCCAGGGAGTCCGTCTCGACGCGGGTGGGCCGGCCCTCGGCACTGGGGGTCGGGACGTCGGACACGTTCTCGGACGCGTCCACGACGCTGTTGCCGGCGGTCGGGTCGATGACCGGGATGGGGTGAGTCTTCGGTTCGTCCATCGTTGCTGTGGAATCCACGCTTGGCTCCATTGCCTCTCGTTGTGCGTTGGCGTTTCGGGGTCTGCCGGCCGTTCGTGGCGCCCGGCACAGCCGAGCCTACCCCTGGCGCCTGCACGGGAGATGGACACATCGTCCGGTATCCCGGACGCCGTTCGACAGCCTGTCGAGACGGCCCCGCTCAGCCCAGTTTCCGCAGCAGCCCGCGCGCGAACCGGTCCTTGGCCTCGGTGTACGGCGGGTAGATGAGTTGCAGCGTGTCGGGCGCGAGCGCCTTGGTCAGCACGGCCTTCTCGTGGCTGAACGTCTCCAGCGACCGGCGGCCGTGGTACGCGCCGGACCCGCTCTCCCCCACCCCGCCGAACGGGAGGCCGCCGACCGCCAGGTGCGCGGCGGGCACGCCGAAGCCGACAGCTCCGGAGCTGGTCTCGGTGAGGATGCGGCGCCGCACATCGCGGCGCTCACTGAAGACGTAGAGGGCCAGCGGTTTGTCGCCGGAACGGATGAACGCGATCGCGTCGTCCAGTCCGTCGACGGCGACGATCGGCAGCACCGGGCCGAAGACCTCCTCGCCCATGACCGCGGAGTCGCGCGGCACGTCCACGAGCACGGTCGGGGCGAGGTAGCGAGAGGACGCCTCCGACTGCCCTCCGACCGCGGTCGTCCCCGAGCCGAGCAGCCCCGCGAGGCGGTCGAATTGCCGCTCGTTCACGATCCGTCCGTAGTCGGGGCTCTGCGCCGGATCGTCGCCGTAGAGCGCGCGCACCGCGCCGGCGAGCTCGACGGCGAGCCGCTCGGAGACGCCCTTCGTCGCCAGGATGTAGTCGGGAGCGACGCACGTCTGTCCCGCGTTCATGAATTTGCCCCAGGCGATCCGCCGGGCGGCGGCGGCCAGGTCGACGGAGTCGTCCACGTACACCGGGGACTTGCCGCCGAGCTCCAGGGTCACCGGGGTCAGGTGCTCGGCCGCCGCCGACGCGACGATGCGGCCGACGCGGCCGTTTCCGGTGAAGAAGATGTGGTCCCAGCGCTGGGCGAGCAGCTCCGTGGTCTCCGCGACCCCGCCCTCCACGACCGCGACGGCCGACGGGTCGAGGTACTGCGGGATGAGCCGCGCCATCGCGGCCGAGGTGGCGGGCGCGAGCTCGCTCGGCTTCAGCACGACGGCGTCGCCCGCGGCCAGAGCGCCGACGAGCGGCGCCAGCAGCAGTTGCACCGGGTAGTTCCACGGGGCGATCACGAGCACGACGCCGACCGGCTCCAGCACGACCCGGGCCTTCGCCGGCATCAGGGCACCCGGTACGGCGACGCGACGGGGCCGCAGCCAGCGTCGGAGGTTGCGGCGCATGTGGTCGATCTCGCCGACGACGAAGCCGACCTCGGCGATCTGCGACTCGGTCGGGTTCTTGGCCAGGTCCTCCAGCAGGGCGTCCTCGAACTCGGCCGCGCGCTCGGTGAGCATCCGGCGCAGGGCGGCGAGCTGGGCGAGCCGCCAGGAGAGCGGCTTGGTGCGACCGCGCTCGAAGGCGGCGCGAAGGGTCGCGACGGTGTGCGGGATGCTGTCGCCGGCGACGGTGCCGGACGTGAGCGTGGACTCCGAGGTCATGCGCCCATCATCACACGCGCGGCCGGTACTCCAGGTCGAAGATCGCGTGGCCGAGCCGCTCGCCGCGCCGCTCGAACTTGGTCACCGGCCGGTCGTCGGGCCGCGGGACGAACCCGCCGGCGCCGGCGACGTTCAGCAGGGCGGGCTCGGCGTCGAGCACGTCGATCATGTGCTCCGCGTAGGGCTCCCAGTCGGTCGCGAGCCGCAGCACGCCGCTCGGCTTCAGCGCGGCGACGATGAGCCGGACGACGTCGGGCTGCACCAGGCGGCGCCGGTGGTGGCGGGCCTTGGGCCACGGGTCGGGGAAGAAGATGAGCACCTCGTCCACGCTCGCGGCGTCGAGCCCCTGCTCGAAGACCTCCACCGCGTCGTGCCGGACGACCCGGACGTTGGTGAGCCCCTCCTCGTGCGCGGCCGCGAGCACCCGTCCGACTCCGGCGCCGTGCACCTCCACGCCGAGGAAGTCCTTCTCGGGATGCCGTGCGGCCAGGGCGAGCAGGTTCTCGCCGTTGCCGAAGCCGATCTCGACCACGCGCGGCGCGATGCGCCCGAAGATCGCGGCCAGGTCGAGCGGCGAGCCGTCGAAATCCACGCCGTAGACCGGCCAGAACTCGTCGATCGCCCGCCGCTGGGCTTCGGTCTTCCTGCCGCGGATGACGAAGCTGTGCGGCCGGACGAGGGGGACGGTTCCATCCGTCCATTCTCGCAGGCCGCGCGAGCGACTCCGATTCGTGCCGAATGTCGACTTTCACGGCGCGGAAGGCGACATTCGGCACGAATCTGCCAGCGATCAGTGCGGCAGTACGGCCTCGATCGGGCCGCGCGCGAAGTACACCAGGAAGCCGGCCGCGACGATCCAGAGCAGCGGGCTGATCTCGCGCGCCTTGCCGGCGAGCGACCGGATCAGCACCCAGGAGATGAAGCCGACGCCGATGCCGTTCGCGATCGAATAGGTCAACGGCATGACGATGATCGTCAGGAACACCGGCAGCGTGCTGGAGAACTCGTGGAAGTCGATGTGGCGGATCTGCACCACCATCAGGGCGCCGACGACGACGAGCGCCGCGGCCGCGACCTCCAGCGGCACCACCTGGGTCAGCGGCGTGAAGAACATCGCGAGCAGGAACAGCACGCCGGTGATGACGCTGGCGAAGCCGGTCTTCGCGCCCTCGCCGATGCCGGACGCCGACTCCACGAACACCGTGTTGGAGCTGGCCGAGGTGCCGCCGCCGACGACCGCGCCGACGCCCTCCACGATCAGGGCGGACTGGAGGCGCGGGAAGGTGCCGTCCTCGTTGGCGAGGCCGGCGCTGCGAGCCAGGCCCGTCATCGAGCCCATCGCGTCGAAGAAGTTCGTGAACACGAGCGTGAAGATCAGCATCACGGCGGCGAGGGCGCCGATCCGGCCGAACGAGCCGAACAGGTCGAACTGCCCGACCAGGCTGAGGTTCGGGAGGCTGACCAGCGACGTCGGGAGCTGTGGCACCGTGAGGTTCCAGCCGTTGGCGTTTTTCGGGCCGGACGGCCCGACGTGGAAGACCGCCTCGGCGATGATCGCGACGATGGTGGCGACGACGATGCCGATCAGGAGCGCGCCCTTCACCCTGCGGGCCATCAGCACGCCCATGACCACGAGCGCGACCAGGAACACCAGGGTCGGCACCGTGGCGATCGAGCCCGCCTCGCCGAGCTGCACGGGCGGCGACGAGAGGTTGGTGCTGCGCACGAAGCCGCTGTCCACGAAGCCGATGAACGCGATGAAGAGGCCGATGCCGACCGTGATCGCGGTCTTGAGCTGCGGCGGGACCGCGTTGAAGATCAGGCGGCGCAGGCCCGTCGCGGCCAGCAGCACGATGATGAGGCCGTTGATGACGACCAGGCCCATCGCCTCCTGCCACGTCAGCACCTTGACGACGTTGACCGCGAGGAACGAGTTGATGCCGAGGCCCGCGGCGAACGCGAACGGCAGCCGGGCGACGAGACCGAACAGCACGGTCATGACACCGGCGCTCAGCGCGGTGACGGCCGCGACCTGCTGGCCTTGCAGCGAGTGGCCCGACACGTCGGGGGTCCCGCCGAGGATGAGCGGGTTGAGGATGACGATGTACGCCATCGTCACGAAGGTCAGCAGGCCGCCGCGGATCTCCGTCGCCCACGTGGTGCCGCGGGACGTGATCTCGAAGAACCGGTCCAGGCGCCCTGTGCGGGTCGGCGTGGGCGTGGAAGTCGAAGCGGAAATGGTGGTCTCCCGTAGTATCGGTGGGGTTTTGGTTCGAGGCGCATTCGAAGGTACGTCACAGCGCTGTACCAGCCTAATTCCCCCGCGACACGATAAGGACACGCATGGCTCTGCCCTGGAAACTGCACGGCGACGGCAAGAAGGTCGGAGCACGCGAAGTCGTGCTCCCCGGCGAGCGGCTCACCTGGCCGCGGACGATCGGGCTCGGCGCCCAGCACGTCGTCGCGATGTTCGGCGCGACGTTCCTGGTGCCGCTGCTCACCGGCTTCCCGCCGAGCACGACGCTTCTGTTCTCCGGCGTCGGCACGATGCTGTTCCTGCTGATCACACGCAACAAGCTGCCCAGCTACCTGGGCTCGTCGTTCGCGTTCATCGTCCCGATCGTCGCCGCGACCAAGGCGCACGGGATGCCGTCGGCGCTGTTCGGCATCGTGGTCACCGCCCTGCTGCTCGCCGTCGTAGGCCTGATCGTGGTCGCCACCGGCACCAAGTGGATCGACGGGCTGATGCCGCCGATCGTCGCCGGCGCCATCGTGGCTCTGATCGGGTTCAACCTCGCGCCCGCCGCCAAGAACAACTTCATGCAGGCGCCGGTCACGGCGCTGGTGACGCTCGCGGCGGTCATCCTCTGCACGGTGCTGTTCAAGGGGATGCTGGGCCGCCTCTCGATCTTCCTCGGGGTCGTCGTCGGCTACGTCTTCGCCGCGCTCGCCGGCCAGGTCGACTTCAGCAAGGTCGACAAGGCGGCGTGGCTCGGCCTCCCGCACTTCACGTTCCCCGCCGACCCGTTCACCGACGCCGCGTCGACGTGGGGCATCCTGCCCGCGTTCCTCCCGGTGGTGCTCGTGCTGATCGCCGAGAACGTCGGCCACATCCGCGGTGTGGCGCAGCTCACCGACCCGGCAGTCAACAAGCTCACCGGCCGCGCGCTGTTCGCGGACGGCCTGGCGACGACGATCGCCGGCTTCTTCGGCGGCTCGGGCACGACCACCTACGGCGAGAACATCGGCGTCATGGCCGCCACGCGCGTCTACTCGACGGCCGCGTACTGGGTGGCCGGCATCGTCGCGGTCCTGCTCGGCCTCTCTCCCAAAGTCGGCGCGGTCATCAACACCATCCCGGCCGGGGTGCTGGGCGGCGTGACGACCGCGCTGTACGGCCTGATCGGCGTGATCGGCGTGAAGATCTGGCTGGACAACAAGGTCGACTTCTCCAAGCCGGTCAACCAGTTCACCGCGGCGACCGCGCTCATCATCGGCATCGGCGACTTCACGCTGAACTTCGGTCAGCTCACCTTCAACGGGATCGCGCTCGGCGCCATCGCGGCGATCGTCGTCTACCACGTCATGAACTCGATCGCCCGCGTGCGCGGCACCGCCTAGCGCGCCAGACGTCCTCGAACGCGGTCCTGCATCCGATATTGCAGACTCCTCTCATCTGTTCTAAGCTGCACAATGTCAGTGAGAGGAACCTGTGCAGCGCATTCACACCCCCGGCTACGACCGCACCGGCGTCGAGTGCGGCATCGCGCACATCGGCGTGGGAGGCTTCCACCGGGCGCACCAGGCGCTCGCGATCGACCGACTGCTCGAACAGGGTCTCGCCCGCGACTGGGGCGTCCTCGCCGTCGGAGTGCTCCCCTCCGATGCAGCGATGCGCGACGCGCTCGACGCCCGTGACGGCCGATACACACTGGTCGAGAAATACGCCGACGGACGCTGGGAGGCCAGGGACGTCGGCTCGATCCTCGAGTTCGCGCACGCGCCCGACGACCGGAGGGCGGCCATCGAGCGGCTCGCCGACCCTGCGATCCGCATCCTGTCCCTCACGATCACCGAGGGCGGCTACCCGGTCGACCGGGAGACCGGGGCGTTCGTGCCCGGTGCGCCCGCCCCGGCGTTCGACCTGATCGTCGCGGCCCTGCGCCGTCGTCGTGAGCTCGGACACGCGCCGTTCGCCGTGCTGTCCTGCGACAACATCCAGCACAACGGCGCCGTCGCCCGCGCGGCGGTGACCGGCTTCGCCCGGCAGACCGATCCGGAGCTCGCGCACTGGATCGAGGCCGAGGTCGCCTTCCCCTCGTCGATGGTCGACCGGATCACGCCGGCGACGACGAAGGCCGACCGCACCGAGATCACGCGGCGCTTCGGCGCGGACGAGCCCTGGCCGGTCGTCGCCGAGCCGTTCTTCCAGTGGGTCATCGAGGACGACTTCCCGCAGGGGCGCCCGCCGTGGGAACGAGCGGGAGCCCAGCTCGTCGCAGACGTCGAGCCGTACGAACTGATGAAGCTCCGGCTGCTGAACGCGAGCCACCAGGCCCTCTGCTACTTCGCCCGGCTGCTCGGATACGAGTTCGTGGCGGACGCCGCACGCGACCCGGACATCGCCGCGC
Source organism: Leifsonia sp. L25 (assembly GCF_050632895.1). Next base: position 76,174 of record NZ_JBODRZ010000003.1, read on the forward strand.
TCCTGCGCCGCTACATGCGCCAGGAGGGGACGCCGACGCTGCGCCCCGTTCCCGGCGTCGACCTCGCCGCCTACACCGAGAGCCTGGTCGAGCGCTTCGCGAATCCGGAGGTGGCCGACACTGTCGCCCGGCTGTGCGCCGACTCATCCGACCGCATCCCCGCCTGGCTGCTTCCGGTCGTGCGGGAGCGCCGCGCGGCCGGCGCCCGGACTCCCTCGCCGCCGCCGTCGTCGCGAGCTGGGCGCGCTATGCCGAGGGCGCGGACGAGCAGGGCGAACCGATCGAGGTGGTCGACCGGCGCCGGGAGGCCGTCATCGCCGCGGCGGCGCGCCAGCGCGCCCAGCCCGACGCGTTCCTCCGCCAGCACGACCTCTTCGGCGACCTCGCCGACGACGCCGTCTTCACAGCCGACTACCTCGCCGCGCTCCGGAGCCTCCACTCCGAGGGAGCGCGCGCGACGCTCCGCGCGCTCCGCTGAGCCGGAGCCGGCCCTCCGCCGGTCCCGCCACGAACACACCTGCCCAACCGATCCCGAGGAGACTCATGTCCACATCGCTGTCCCCGACCGCGGCGCCCGCCGCTCCCGCACTCCCCGAGACCATGGCGGCCGTCGTCGTCCACGGCCCCGAGGACTACCGGCTCGAGACCGTGCCGGTGCCGCAGCCCGGCGCCGGCGAGCTGCTGCTGCGCGTGGAGGCCGTCGGCGTCTGCGCGTCCGACCTCAAGTGCTATCACGGCGCTCCCAAGTTCTGGGGCGACGAGAACCGCCCCGCGTGGGCGCAGACCGGCCGCATCCCCGGTCACGAGTTCGTCGGTCGCGTCGTCGCGGGCTACCCGGCCGCACTCGCGCGGCGCGGGCTGGCGCTCGGCGACCGCATCGCGTGCGAGCAGATCGTCCCCTGCGGCGACTGCCGCTATTGCGAGCGCGGCCAATACTGGATGTGCGCGCCGCACGCGATGTTCGGCTTCAAACAGTTCGACGGCGCGATGGCCGAGTACGCGCTCATCCCGGAGCGCGCACTGACGCATCCGGTGTCCCTCGACCTCGCCCCGCAGCACGCGGCGTACGCCGAACCGCTCTCCTGCGCGATGCACGCGGTGGAGCGCGCCGACGTGAAGTTCGGCGACGTGGTCGTCATCGCGGGCGCCGGCCCGATCGGCCTCGGCGCCATCGCGGGCGTCCGCCAGAAGAACCCGCTGCAGGTCATCGCGCTCGACATGAGCGACGACAAGCTGGACCTGGCGCGCAAGTGCGGCGCCGACCTCACGATCAACATCACCCAGGAGGACGCGGTCGCCCGCGTCAAGGAGCTCACCGACGGTTACGGCGCGGACGTCTACATCGAGGCGACCGGCCACCCCTCGGCGGTCGGCCAGGGCCTGAACCTGCTCCGCAAGCTCGGCACCTACGTCGAGTACTCGGTCTTCGGCTCCGACGTGACGGTCGACTGGTCGATCATCAGCGACGACAAGGAGCTCGACGTCCGCGGCGCCCACCTGGGCCCCGGCTGCTGGCCCGCCGCGATCAAGCTGCTCGAGTCCGGCGCGCTGCCGATGGATGAGATCTGCACGCACCAGTTCCCGCTCGCGGAGTTCCAGAGCGCGCTCGACCTCGTCGGCGACACCGCGGGCGCCTCCATCAAGGTCACCATCCTGCCCTGAGGCAGCCGACCCCCACGATCACCGGAGTTTCTGATGACCACCACCGCAGCACCCGTCCGCGAGACCTTCCTCGACCGGATCGGCATCCCCCATCCCCTGCGCTGGGGCTTCCTCGGCGTCCTCGTCTTCATGACGGGCAACGGGGTCGAGTCCAACTTCCTGTCCCCGCATATGACGCACGCGCTCGGCGAGGACAAGTTCGCCATCGTCGCGCAGATCATCGCCATGTACAGCCTGGCCGTGCTGATCGCGTCCTACCTGTCCGGCGCGCTCGCGGACCTGTGGGGGCCCCGGCGGGTGATGACGCTCGGCATGATCCTGTGGATCGTCTTCGAGGGCGCCTTCCTGTTCTCGCTCTCCATCGGGAGCGTCCCGCTGCTGTTCGTCAGCTACTTCCTGCGCGGCTTCGGCTTCCCCTTCTTCGCGTTCGCGTTCCTGGTCTGGATCAATCAGATCGTTCCGAAGAAGCGCAACGGCACCGCGGTCGGCTGGTTCTACGTGATGTTCACCGGCGGTCTGCCCACCCTCGGCTCGCTGTTCGCGGTCTTCGCGATCCCGGCGTTCGGCGGCGGAGCGGGCGGTGAGAGCCTGACCATGGTCGGCTCGGCGGCGCTCGTGCTGATCGGCTGGGCGATCGCGCACTTCGGCGTCCGTGAGCCGCACGGCAAGCGCCGGCTCGCTCCGGCGAACGACTCGGCCGCGCGCGTGCTCAGTTCGGGGATCGTGCTCACCGCGCGCAACCCGAAGGTGCTGATGGGCTTCCTCATCCGCCTGATCAACACCGCACCCGAGTTCGGGATGTTCATCGTCCTGCCCGCGGTCATGGCGGACCAGCTCGGCTGGGGGCAGAGCCGCTGGCTCATCATGACGGTCGTCATCTTCGCGGGCAACATCGCCTTCAACGCGGTGTTCGGCGCGATCGGCGACCGGATGGGCTGGGGCCGGACGGTCCGCTGGTTCGGCATCGTCGGCTCCTCGATCGGCCTGCTGCTCTGGTGGTACGTCCCGCACTGGGTGCCGGCGGGCAGCGACTGGGGCTTCGTCGTCGCCACCATTGCGGGCACCGTCTTCGGCATCATGCTGGCCGGTTTCGTGCCGATGGGCGCGATCATGCCCGCGCTCGCTCCCCAGCAGAAAGGCGCGGCGATGGCGATGTACACGACCGCGGCCGGTGGGGCGACGTTCCTCGGCAGCGGCGTGGTCGCCCTGGTGTTCCCGCTCGCGGGCGCGGTCGGCGTGGTGTGGGCCTTCGTGGCGCTGTACGCCTGCGCGTTCGTGATGATCGGCTTCCTGAAGGTCGACCAGCACGCCAACGACGAGTCGGCGGTCGACGCGGAGCTGGAGGGCGTGCGATGACCCGCATCGCCGACATCCCGGCCGACTTCGCGGAGGACCAGCTCGACGGCTTCGTCGCGCTCTACGCCGACCGGCTTCGGCGGGTCGCGGGCGGCGTGGTCGCCCGGGCCGCCTGCGAGCCCACCGTCGCCGTCGTAGTGGGCGGCGGCTCGGGGCACTACCCGGCCTTCGCGGGTCTCGTCGGCCCGGGCTTCGCCACGGGCGCCGTGGTCGGCAACATCTTCACCTCGCCGTCGGCGGCGCACGTGTACTCCGTCGCGAAGGCCGCCCACCGCGGGCGCGGCGTCGTGCTCACGTTCGGCAACTACGCCGGTGACGTGATGAACTTCGGGATCGCCGCCAACCGGCTGCGGGCCGAGGGCATCGACACCCGCATCGTGCTGGTGACCGACGACGTGGCCTCCGCGCCCGCCGAGGGCGACCGCCGCGGGATCGCGGGCGACTTCGTGGTGTTCAAGGCGCTCGGCGCGGCCGCGGCCGCCGGGCTCGACCTCGACGCCGTCGAGCGCGCGGGCCGGGCGGCCAATGCGGCGACGCGCACGCTCGGCGTCGCGTTCTCGGGCTGCACGATGCCCGGCGCGCGCAAGCCGCTCTTCCAGGTGGAGCCGGGGATGCTCGGGCTCGGCCTCGGCATCCACGGCGAGCCAGGCATCAGGGACGTCGCGATGCCGACCGCGACCGGCCTCGCGGAGCTGCTGGTCGCGGGCGTGCTGGAAGCCGCGCCGCACACCGGACCCGCTCGGGTCGGCGCGATCCTCAACGGCCTCGGCACGACCAAGTACGAGGAGCTGTTCCTGCTCTGGGCGCGCGTGCTCCCGCTGCTGGAGGCCGCCGGATTGGAGGTCGTGGAGCCCGAGGTCGGCGAGCTCGTCACGAGCCTCGACATGGGCGGCTGCTCGCTGACGCTCACCTGGCTGGACGAGGAGCTGGAGCCGCTCTGGCGGGCGGACGCGTACGCCCCGGCCTATCGGAAGCAGGCCGCGCCGCTCGCGGCGACGCTGGCGTCGGCCGCCGAGGCGGACGACGCTGTCGCGCAGGAGGCTCAGGTGTTCGTCACGCCGTCGCTCGGCTCGGCAGGCCTGGCGGCGAGCGTCGCCGAGGCGGCGGCGCTCGTGCGCGAGCTGCTGCGTGACCGGGAGGACGAGCTCGGCGCGATCGACGCTGTCGCCGGCGACGGCGACCACGGCCGCGGGATGCTGCGCGGCGCCGAAGCGGCCACGGCGGCGATCGACCGTGCCACCGAGCGCGGCGCCGGAGCGGGTGCGGTGCTGGCCGCCGGCGGACGCGCGTGGGCCGAGCAGGCCGGCGGCACCTCCGGCGTGCTCTGGGGCGCGGCGCTGGAGGCCGCGGGCGCGACGCTCGACGACACGGCGGATGCGTTCCCCGACGACAGCGCGGGCGCGGCGGTCTCCGCCTTCACCGCGGCCATCCTCGACCTCGGGCGCGCCGAGCCGGGCGACAAGACGCTCGTGGACGCCCTGCTGCCGTTCGGCGACGCGCTGACCGCCCGGCTCGCCGCCGGCGCCCTGCTGGCGGACGCGTGGCGGGACGCCGCGCTGGCCGCGTCCGACGCGGCCGCCCGAACCTCCGCGCTCCGCCCCAAGCGGGGTCGCGCCCGGCCGCTCGCCGACAAATCGGTGGGCACCCCGGACGCCGGCGCGACCTCCTCGCCCTGATTGCGGGCGCGCTGGGCGAGCTGCTGGCGCGCGACAACGTCCCCACCGCTCACCACCAGACGAACGACCACCGGACCGAAAGGACGACACCATGACTGCACTGCGCGTCGTGATCGGCAGCGATGACGCCGGCTTCACGCTCAAGGAGACCCTCCGCGACGACCTGGAGGCCCACCCGCTCGTCGCCTCGCTCGTCGATGTCGGTGTGGACGCCGACGGCCACACCGCCTACCCGGCGGTCGCGGCGGCCGCAGCCGAGTTGGTCGCGTCCGGCGAGGCCGACCGCGCGCTGCTGGTGTGCGGCACCGGGCTCGGTGTCGCCATCGCGGCCAACAAGATCCCCGGCATCCGCGCCGTCACCGCCCACGACTCCTACTCGGTCGAGCGGGCGGTGCTCTCGAACGACGCCCAGGTGCTCTGCCTCGGGCAGCGCGTCATCGGCACGGAGCTGGCCCGCCGCCTCGTGAACGAGTGGCTGACCTACCGGTTCGACACGTCCAGCCCCTCGGCGCGCAAGGTCGAGCTGATCGGGGACCTGGAGCGATGAGCGGCGCCTTCGACGGACGGGTCGTGATCGTCACCGGCGCCGCAAGCGGCATCGGTCTCGCCGTCGCCGGCTGGTTCGCCGAGCGCGACGCCACCGTGGCCGGTGTGGACCGGGACGCGCGGGTCGCCGATGCGCTCGCCGGGCTGCCGGGCTCCGGGCACGTGCCGGTGGTCGCTGACCTGACCGAGCCGGGAGCCGCGGAGACGGCCGTCGCCCGGATCCAGGCCGAGTCGGGCATCCCGCACATCCTGGTCAACTCCGCCGGCATCGCCCGCCTCTCCCCCGCACTGGCGACGACGGCCGCGGACTGGGACAGCACGATCGCGGTCAACCTGACCGCGAGCTTCCGGATGGCGCAGGCGGTGGGTGCGCGGATGGTCGCCGCGGGCTTCGGCCGCATCGTGAACCTGGCGTCGCAGGCGAGCGTCGTCGGCCTGGACGAGCACGTCGCCTACTGCGCGAGCAAGGCCGGCCTGCTCGGGATGACCCAGGTGCTGTCGCTGGAGTGGGCGCCCCACGGCGTCACCGTCAACGCCGTCTCGCCGACCGTGGTGGAGACACCGCTCGGCCGAGAGGCGTGGAAGGGGTCGAAGGGCGACGAGCTGCGCGCCCGCATCCCCGCCCGGCGTTTCGCCCAGCCGGAGGAGGTCGCCGCGCTGATCGGCTACCTGGCCTCCGACGAGGCGGGCATGGTCACCGGCGAGAACATCCTGATCGACGGCGGCTACGCCTCCATCTAGGCCGGCGCCGCGATACGGATCGACAGAGACAGGAGCAGGGATGGGCAGGACGGTCGGCGTCGACCCCGATCAGTTGTCGGCGGGCGCGAAAGCACTCAAGGGGGTCGTGACCGGCCCTCGTCCTTCCGCGGACGAGTCCAGCCGTTTCGGCTCGACGGTCGCCTGGGGGGCGGTGAGCCGGTACGAGGCGTACTGGGTCCGCGGCCAGTCGGCCGTCGACGACCTGGTCGCCGGCCTGGCCGGCGCACTCGCCCAAGCGGCCGAGTCGTATCCGCGCCGGGATGCGGAAGACGCCGACCGGTTCGCGGGCGACCGGGGTGGTTTCTATGGCTTCTAGGTGGGCGGGTTCGAGATGGGCGGACTGGTCGCCGGTCGGGTTCGACAGCGACCCTACGCCGGGTGATCCGGAGCTGGTGGAGGCGCTGGTCGCCCACCTACGGAAGTGGTCCGGCCGGCTGGAGCGGCAGTCGATGGTCGCGCGGCAGGTGGTGAAGACCAACCTCGGGGCGGCATCGTGGTCGGGCCTGGCCGCCGAGGTGTTCTCGGACCGGCTGCGTACGCTGACGGCTGCGGCCCTGAAGGCGGCCGAACTGCACAATGAGGGGGTCGTGGCGGCGACCAGGTGGTCGCTGGCGCTGGAGTACACCCAGCGCGAGGCAGGCGAAGCGCTGCAGGACGCCAAGGAAGCGCTGGCGGACCTGGAAGCGGCGGAGGCGTCGGTGGCCGCCCTGGGCGTCGAACAGGCGGCGCTGCTGTCGGCGTTGCGCGCGCTGGAGAAGGCGTACAGCTCCACCGAGAAGCCGCCGCCGGGGTCCTCGGCGCCGACGCATCTGGACCTGGCGAACGCCCGCCGACGGGAACAGGACGCGAGCGACGAGCTGGCGAGCGCGCGCCGCACGGTCGTCGACGCGCAGGAGCGGCTGGACGACGCGAAGCGGAGAGCCGAACGGGCGAAGCAGGAGTACGACGCGGCCGAGAGAACTTTCGCCGATGCACTGGACGGCGCACTCCACGGCGCCCTGCCGCCCGCGCCGAAGCCGGAACTGAAAGCCTTCGCGTCGGTGGTCGGAAAGCTCTCCCACATCCCCGCCTCAGCGAGTGTGAACGCGTCCCTGATGGACACGCTGAAGCGGTTGACGCCCGAGGAGCTGGCGGTGCTCGCGGCGGAGAATCCGCGGCTCGTACAGGAGTTCTGGAAGCATCCGCCGTCGCCGGATTCGGTAGCGAAGTGGTGGGGCGGGCTCGGCGACAAGGCGAAGGAGGCGTTCGAGGCCGCGGCGCCTTGGGTCCTCGGCAACCTGGCCGGGCTGCCGTATGAGGTTCGCGACCGCTGCAATCGCGCCGTCTACGAAGCGGCACAGCTGCGCACGGCCAGCCTCACCCCGGAGCAGCGGAAGGTGCTGATCGCTCTCGAAACGGTGCTCTCCGACCCGTTGGCGTCGTTGGTGTCTTTCAACCTGGACGCGTCGGTGCCGATGGTCGCGGTCGGGTACGGCGATCTGGACACGGCGGACACGGTGACCTGGGCGGCGCCCGGGATGAACTCCGACGCGGCGGACGGCACGGAGAGCTGGTCCCAGGCCGCGAGGAACCTGTACCGAGAGCAAAACCGAGTCGACGGGAGTCATAAGCATGCCGTGGTCGGCTGGCTGGGGTACGACACTCCGGACCTGGCGAGCGTGAACAATCCCGCGTTGGCTCAGGACGGATCGTGGCGGTTCGCGAACGAGCTGGACGGAACACACGCCACCCGGACCGCGCACCCCGCCGTACCGTTCCCGTACGTGTCGGTCGTAGCTCACTCGTATGGGACGACGATGGCCGCCGATGCGTTGACACGGGTGAAACACGACGTGGACTCCTTCACCATGCTCGGGTCGGCGGGGATCGACACCCACGTCGTGGGATCACTGACGGATCTGCACGTGAAGCGCCCGGGCGGCCAGCCGGCGATCTTCACAACGACGGCCCAGCTGGACCACCTCGCACCATTCGGCTCGGCTCTCGGAGGCCGGGCAGAGCCGAACCCCGAAGCGCTCCGCTCCCCGGGGACGGGATGGGCGACGCCCTTCATCGGGTTGAACGTGCCGCAGTCGATGGGCGGCGCGCAATCGTTCTCCTCCGAGGGAGCAGTACTCCCAAACGGTGAGGTCTTGAAACAGACCATGGGCCACAGCACAGTGGGAGAGCAGACGGACGAGCTGAACCTGCTCAACGGGATCGCCCCTGAAGGCTTCGGCTACCTCGATCCGAAGACACAGGCCTTGCGGAACACGGGTTACACCACGGTCGGTCAGCCCGAAAACGTCGAGGGTGGATTGAGGCCCACACGGTGAATCGGAGATCGGATTGTTTCGTGAATCGAATCGTGAAATCGTGCGCCGTGACAGTCGTCGCAGCCGCGACGGTATCTCTCCTAGGAGGTTGCATGTCTGTTCCTGCTCTACGTGATCCCAGCCCGCAAACGCCGGGCACCCCACAAAAGACGATCACCGAACTACTGACCCAGTGGGCCGACCTCACCAACGCCGCCATCGCCGCCACCGGCGACACTGAAGGCTGGTATCGCGGTCCTATCCAAAACAACAGGCCCTGGGACCCGGCTGCGGAGGAAGTGAGCCTGCCACCGTGCGGGACCGTCGGAGCGAAGACAGCACATCAGGTGAGCAACGACGTGACACACATCGCGTTCGAGGATGACCCGCACCCGATCGCGGACAAACTCACCGCATATTGGGAAAGCCAAGGATTCACCGTCGAACGAACTGTCGATTGGACCTCCCCCTCCGGCAAGATGGATGTCGCGATCCGCGCCACACGACCGGACGGGGTCTTCTACGGACTCGGGGTCACCAGCGAGATCGTTTCCATCGACGTATCGACGGAGTGCTCCACCCACCCCTCCATCCAGTCGTGGGCACGTGAGCGATCACTGCGCAACTTGAACACGCCGTCACCGTCACCGTCCCCAGCCGCGTCCGCCACCACGGAGGAGCCGGATGACGGGTTCTTCTGGGGATGATCCTCGGACGCGCATCGCCACGGGCCGAAGTCGCCTCCCGCCCGGGTCGACAGTGCGACAATGTTGCGGGTGCGGGGTGTTGAACCTCAACGACTCTCCTGCGACGGTGGCCGGTGGGCCGAGGTGCACCGGATGATGGGCCGATCGAGCGGGTTCGTCGGCCGTTTCGTGAAGTTGTGCGGTTTGGCGACCGTGACAGCGTCACTGCTCGGAGGCTGTATGGCTGTTCCCGCTCTACGCGACCCCGTCCCACAATCCCCGGGCACCCCGCAGAAGACGATCACCGAACTACTGACCCAATGGGCCGACCTCACCAACGCCGCCATCGCCGCCACCGGCGACACCGAAGGCTGGTACCGCGGCGCGATCCTCGACAACAGGCCCTGGGACCCGGCCGCGGAGGAAGTAGGCCTGCTGCCGTGCGGGACGGTCGGAGCGAAGACCGCTCACCAGGTAAACGCCATCGTTACACACGATGCGTTCGAGGCTGACCCGCACCCGATCGCGGACAAACTCACCGCCTACTGGGAAAGCCAAGGATTCACCGTCGTACGAACAGTCGATTGGACCTCCCCCTCCGGCAAGATGGATGTCGCGATCCGCGCCACACGACCAGACGGCGTATACAACGGACTCACCGCCGTCAGCGATCAAGTGTCCATCAGCGTATCGACGGAGTGCTCCACCCACCCCTCCATCGACACGTGGGCGCGTGAGCGATCACTGCGCAACTTGAACACGCCGTCACCGCCACCGTCGCCAGCACCGGGACAGCCTAACTAGGCCACGCGACGGCTCGCCCCGCGGAGCGACCCGCACCCCTCAGACGTGGAAGTACGGGATGATCAGGTACAGCCCGTACAGCACCGCCGCCCCGCAGAGCACGAAGCACGTATAAGCGCCCGCCAGCGCAGCACGCTTGCGACCCTCGCTCACCGGGCTCTTGCGCTGGGCTTTCTCGGCCTTCCGCTGAGCCTTCGCCGCCTGCTCCGGGGTGATGACCGTGATGGCGTCGGTGAACTCCGCGGGCTCCACGAACAGCGCGCGACCGGCCACCGCGAGCAGGCGCGTGCCCAGGGCGTAGAAGCCGACGACCACGCACGCGCCGATCAGGGACGCGGCGAACACGCTGAGGAACTGGAGGACGGCGCTCATGCGGGGTTCCTTCCGGAGCGCTCCTTCTTGAGCGGCTTGACCTTCTTGATCTTCACCACGCGACCGGACGCGGCGACGTCGCTGTGGCCTTGGACCGGAACGGGCGCGACCGCGTTGATGCTGGAGACCCGGTTGCGGCGCGAGCGCCAGAAGATGAACGTGATGACGACGACGGCGACCACGGTGTCGATGAGGATGCCGATCGGGCCGAGCAGGCCGATGAACGCGGCGAGAGCGCCGACCACGCCGGCGGCGGGCAGCGTCAGCACCCAGCCGATCGCGATCCGGCCGGCGGTGCCCCAGCGCACCGAGGCGCCGCGGCGGCCGAGGCCGGAGCCGATCACCGAGCCGGAGGCCACCTGGGTGGTGGAGAGCGCGAAACCGAGGTGGCTGGAGGCCAGGATCGTCGCGGCCGTGCTCGTCTCCGCAGCGAAGCCCTGCGCCGGCTTCACCTCGGTGAGGCCGCGGCCGAGCGTGCGGATGATCCGCCAGCCGCCGGAGTAGGTGCCCACCGCGATGGCGAGCGCGCACGAGACGACGACCCAGAGCGGCGGCCCGCTCCCCGCCGGCAACAGGTTCGCGGAGATCAGCAGCAGCGTGATGACGCCCATCGTCTTCTGCGCGTCGTTGGTGCCGTGCGAGAGCGCGACGAGCGACGAGGAGAAGATCTGGCCGTAGCGGAAGCCGCCGCGGCCGTCCGGGCGGCCGTCGTAGCGCCGCGTGATCCAGTACGCCAGCTTGGTCGCCGCCCAGGCGACCACACCCGCGGTGAACGGCGCGATGACTGCCGGGAGGACCACCTTCTGCAGGACGGTCGGAAAGTTCACGGACGCCAACCCGGCTCCGACGATCGCCGCGCCGATCAGGCCGCCGAACAGGGCGTGGCTGGACGACGACGGGAGGCCGTAGAGCCAGGTCACCATGTTCCAGACGATCGCGCCGACCAGCCCGGCGAAGATCAGCTCGGGCGAGATCAGCACGCCGCCGGAGCCCTCGTTGATGATGCCGCCCGAGATCGTCTTGGCGACCTCCGTGGACAGGAACGCGCCGACGAGGTTCAGGACCGCGGCGAGCGCGACCGCGATCTTGGGCCGCATGGCGCCGGTCGCGATGGGCGTCGCCATCGCGTTCGCGGTGTCGTGGAACCCGTTGGTGAAGTCGAAGAAGAGGGCCAGCGCGATGACCAGCACGATGATGAGGGTGAGATCCACCGGCTTCTTTCTCGTGTGGACTGCCGACAGCAGTTCATCGGAAGTTCATGCGGAGCGGCTGGCGCGATTAATCAGCCGCACACATGTTTTCACGGCGGTCTCCGGCGCGTCAAACCGTCAGAGCCGGTCGACCGCCGTCACCCGGACGACCGCGACCCCGGCGCGGGCGGAGTCCGCCAGCAGCACGTCCGCTGCGATCCCCCAGTCGTGGTCGCCTTCGGGATCGGCGATGATCTGGCGGACGCGCCACACCCCTTCCGCTGCGGCCGGGGTCTCGTCCACGACGATCATCGCCGCAGCCCGCGCCGACGCGTCCGTGAGGATCTCGTCGTGCTCGGCGTAGTAGGCCTCCAGCGCCTCGTCCCACTGCAGCTCGGTGAACGAGGGGGCGGCCGCTTCGGCGAGCGCCGCCGCCTCGTTCTCGAGCGCGCCGAGCTCCTGGACACGGTCCAGCGCCGCGAGCTGCACGCGCCGGAACAGCTCGTTGCGCACCAGCACGAAGAAGGCGCGGCGGTTGGTGGTGACGTTCCGCGGCGCGGGCGGGGCGAGCTCCCCCGCTCCTCGGCGTGCCGGGCGGCGTCGGGGTGGACCAGCTCCTCCCACTCGTCCAGGAGGCTGGAGTCGACCTGGCGGACCAGTTCGCCGAGCCACTCCACGATGTCGCGCAGCTCCTCGGTGCGGAGGTCCAGCGGCACGGTCTGGTTCAGCGCGCGGTAGGCGTCGGAGAGGTAGCGCAGCACGACGCCCTCCGAGCGGGCGAGCTTGTAGAAGGCGATGAACTCGCCGAAGGTCATGGCACGCTCGTACAGGTCGCGGACCACCGACTTGGGGCTCAGTTCGAAGTCGGCCACCCAGGGCTGGCTGGAGGCGTAGGTCGCGAACGCTTCGTGCAGCAGCTCGTCGTGCGGCTTGGGGTGCGTGACGGTCTCCAGCGCCTCCATACGCTCGTCGTACTCGACGCCCTCCGCCTTCATGGCCGCGACCGCGTCGCCGCGCGCCTGGAACTGCTGCGCGGAGAGCACCGGTCGCGGGTCGTCGAGCGTGGCCTCCACCACGGAGACGATGTCGAGCGCGTACGTGGGCGACTCGGCGTCGAACAGCTCGAACGCGGCGAGCGCGAACGGCGACAGCGGCTGGTTGAGCGCGAAGTTCGGCTGGAGGTCGACCGTGAGGCGGATCTCGCCTTCCACGGCTTCCACGACTCCGGCCGTCAGCAGCGAGCGATACAGGCCGAGGGCGCGGCGGGCGAGCGCGAGCTGCCGCTTCCACGGCTCGTGGTTGTCGAACACCAGGTCGCGGACGTGCCCGAAGACGTCTCCCCCGCGCCCGATGACGTTGATGAGCATGGCGCTGGTGATCTGCATGGACGAGGTGAGCGTCTCCGGCTCGGCCTCCACGAGCTTGCGGAAGGACGGCTCGCCCCAGGAGACGAAACCCTCCGGCGCCTTCTTCCGCACGATCTTGCGGCGCTTCTTGGGGTCGTCGCCGGCCTTCTCGAGGGCCTTGATGTTCTCGCTCTCGTGCTCGGGCGCCTGCACGACGACGGTGCCGGCGGTGTCGTAGCCCGCCCGACCGGCGCGCCCGGCGATCTGGTGGAACTCGCGCGCGTTGAGTTGGCGCATCCGGGTGCCGTCGAACTTGGTCAGCGCGGTCAGCAGCACGGTGCGGATCGGGACGTTGATGCCGACGCCGAGCGTGTCGGTCCCGCAGATCACCCGCAGCATCCCGCGCTGGGCGAGCTGTTCGACCAGCCGGCGGTACTTGGGCAGCATCCCGGCGTGATGCACGCCGATGCCCTGTCGCAGCAGCCGGGAGAGGGTGCGGCCGAAGGAGGTCGTGAACCGGAACTCCCCGATCAGCTCGGCGATCGCGTCGCGCTGCTCGCGGGTCGCGATCTTGGCGCTGGAGAGCGCCTGCGCGCGCTCCAGGGCGGCGAGCTGCGAGAAGTGCACGATGTAGATCGGTGCTTGGCCGGTGTGCAGGAGGTCCTCGACCGTGTCGTGGATGGGCGTCAGCTCGTAGTAGTAGTGCAGCGGCACCGGGCGCTCGACGCCGGTGACCGTCGCGGTCTCCCGGCCGGTGCGACGCGACAGGTCGGCGGCGAGCGCCGTCACGTCGCCGAGCGTCGCCGACATCAGCACGAACTGGGCGCGGTTCAGGAGCAGCAGCGGCACCTGCCAGGCCCAGCCGCGGTCCGGGTCGGAGTAGAAGTGGAACTCGTCCATGACGACCTGTCCCACCGGGGTGTCCGCTCCCTGCCGGAGGGCGAGATTGGCGAGGATCTCGGCGGTGCAGCAGATGATCGGAGCGTCGGCGTTCACCGCGGAGTCGCCGGTCATCATCCCGACGTTCTCCGCGCCGAAGATGTCCACGAGCGCGAAGAACTTCTCCGACACCAGCGCCTTGATCGGCGCGGTGTAGAAGGTCCGGTCGCCGCGGGCCAGCGCCGCGAAGTGCGCGCCGACGGCGACGAGCGACTTCCCGGTCCCGGTCGGGGTCGACAGGATGAGGTCGGACCCGCCGACGATCTCGATCAGTGACTCGTCCTGCGCCGGGTACAGGGTGATGCCGGTGGACTCCGCCCAGGCGACGAACGCCTCGTAGACGGCGTCCTCGCTCACGGAGGAGGGGCCGGCCCAGCCGGGGAGGTCGTCGACGCGCAGGGAGGCCATAGGGCCCAAGCCTGTCACAGCGCGGGGATGCTCGGCATATCCACCGGGTCGCGCGCTTATCCTTCCGCTATGGGATCGCCTGTGTCTGCGGAGCCGGCCCGGCACGCCTCCTGGGGCGCCGCCGCCGTGGGCGCCGCGAGCGTCGTGGCGGGGGTGGGCGCCGCCGAACTGCTGAGCGCGTTCTTCGTGCAGGACGGCAGCCCGGTCCTGGTCGTCGGCGCGCTCGTCATCGATCTCACCCCGGCCTGGCTGAAGAACGCCGTGATCGGCGTGTTCGGGACCGGCGACAAGGCGTTCCTCATCTCGTCCCTCGCGGTCGTGCTCCTCATCGGGGGCGCACTGGCGGGCTGGCTGGAGCTGCGGCGGCCTCCGCTCGGCCGCGTCCTGATCGGGCTGGGCGGCGCGCTGGGCGTCGTCGCCGCGTTCACGCGCGCAGGCTCGTCGATCGTGAACGTCGTGCCGTCGGCGCTCGCGGCGCTGGTCGCGATCCTGATCCTGGGCTGGCTGGCCGATCTTTTGCGCGGCACCCGGCCGACCCGGATCGCCCCCGAGGGCGCGGTCAGCAGGCGGCACTTCGTGAGCGCCACTTCGGCGACCGCCGCCGCCGGAATCGTGGCGACGATCGTGGGTCAGGCGATCGCGACCGGTTATCGCGCCGCCTCCGCCGCGCGTGCCGCCTTCCGTCTGCCGAAGCCCGCCGTCGCGGCGCCCCCTGTTCCGGCCGGTGCGTCGTTCGACCTCCCCGGCCTGGCGCCGATCATCACGCCGAACGCCGACTTCTACCGCATCGACACCGCGCTGCAGATCCCCGGCATCGACCCGTCGGCCTGGCGGCTGCGGATCACCGGCATGGTCGAGAAGGAGGTCGAGCTGACCTTCGCCGAGCTCCTGGCCCTCCCGCTGGAGGAGTCCATCACCACGCTCACCTGCGTCTCCAACGAGGTCGGCGGCGACCTGATCAGCAACGCGACGTGGCTCGGCTACCCGATCCGTCACCTGCTGGCGCGCGCGAAGCCGTCGGCCGACGCCGACATGGTGCTCTCCCGCAGCCAGGACGGCTGGACCGCCGGGACGCCGCTGGAGGCGCTGACCGACGGCCGCAACGCGATCCTGGCGGTCGGGATGAACGGCCAGCCGCTGCCGCTGGAGCACGGCTACCCCGTGCGGATGGTCGTCCCCGGGCTGTACGGCTACGTCTCGGCGACCAAGTGGGTGGTCGAGCTGAACGTGACGCGGTTCGACAAGGCGACCTCGTACTGGACCGATCGCGGCTGGTCGGAGCGCGGCCCGGTCAAGCTGGAGTCACGCATCGACGTGCCCTCGGACGGGCACCAGGTGAAGGCGGGCACGGTCGCCGTCGCCGGGATCACGTGGTCGCAGCACGTCGGTGTGAGCGCCGTGCACGTGCAGGTCGACGGCGGCGCCTGGCAGGAGGCCACCCTCGCCGACGCCATCTCGGCCGACACCTGGCGGCAGTGGAAGTACGCCTGGAACGCGACGCCCGGCGCGCACACCGTCAAAGTGCGCGCGACCGACGCGCACGGGACCGTGCAGACCTCCAAGGTGCAGGACGTCGTGCCGGACGGCGCGACCGGATTGCACACCATCGGCGTGACCGTGGTTGGCTAGCGCCATGTCCTCCCCCGCTCGCCCCGCGCCGCTCGTCGCGCGCGGCCCCGCGCTGCCGTCGGAACAGCGGGCGCGTTACGCCCGCACCATGCAGCTCCCGGGCTTCGGGGAGGTCGCCCAGCGTCGCCTCCGCGCCGCGCGGGTGCTCGTCGTCGGCGCCGGCGGCCTCGGCTCCGCGGTGCTCCCCTTGCTGGCGGGCGCCGGGTTCGGGACGATCGGGATCGTCGACGACGACAGCGTGGAGCTCAGCAACCTGCCACGGCAGACCATCCACCGCGAGCGCGACCTCGGCCGGCAGAAGACCGCGTCGGCGGCCGACGCCATCCACGCCATCGACGGCGGGATCGCGGTGCGGGTGTTCCCTGAGCGCCTCACCTCGGCGAACGCGCTGAGCATTCTCGACGGCTTCGACCTCGTGCTCGACGGCAGCGACAACTTCCCGACCCGGTACCTCGTGGACGATGCGGCGCTGCTGGCCGGCCTGCCGGTGGTCTGGGGCGCGGTGCACCGGTTCGGCGGGCAGGTCGGGCTGAGCTGGGCGGCGCACGGGCCGCACTACCGCGACCTCTTCCCGGTGCCTCCGGAGCCCGGGAGCGTGCCGAGCTGCGCGGAGGCGGGCGTGCTGCCCAGCGTGTGCGGCGTGATCGGCTCGCTGATGGCGAGCGAGGCCACCAAGGTCGTGACCGGGGAGGGGACCTCCTGCTCGGGCGGGTGCTCGTGCACGACGGGCTGCGCGGGACGTTCCGCGAGCTGCCGTACGCCGCCGACCCGCAGGCGGAGCACGTGACGGAGCTGATCGACTACGAGCTGTTCTGCGGAGTCGCGCCGGCCGACGCGGGGTGGCGGCCGCCCCGGCGGCGGCCACGACCGTCTCCCCCGCCGACCTGGCCGCGCGCCTGGCCGCAGGACAGCCGCACGTCCTCCTCGACGTGCGCGAGCCGTGGGAGGCCGACATCGCCGAACTGCCCGGCTCCCTGCTGGTGCCGCTCGACGTGGTCGTGCGGGACGCGCCAGGGGTGGCCGAGCGGCTGGGCGACGACCCGCTCGTGATCATCTGCCACCACGGCCCGCGCGCCGAGACCGCGCGCCGGCTGCTGGAGGCCGCCGGCGCCCCGGGAACGGTGCTGGAGGGCGGCCTGGACGCGTGGTCACGCGAAGTCGACCCGTCCCTCCCCCGCTACTGACCGCGCCGCGGTCGCAACACAGGGGTCGCAACACGCCGCATCGCCGCGCACGTAGCGGCGTGTTGCGACCCCTGTCGTGGCCGGCCCTCCACGGAAGCCTCGCCTGGCATCGGGCCGCGCGGGATACTGAACCCATGACCCCACCGCGCAGCGTCGAGGACCACGTCGAGCACGTCAACCGTCTGCTGGAGCCGCTCTGGGCGGAGCCGGACGTGGAGACCGTCCAGCTCGCCGAGGCCGCCGGGCGCGTCGCCGCGGCGGACGTCCGGTCGGAGGTGGACCTCCCGCTGTTCCGCAACTCGCAGATGGACGGCTACGCGGTGCGCGCCGCCGACGTGGCCCACGTGCCGGTCGCGCTCGAGGTGACCGGCGATGTCCCGGCCGGACACGAGGTGCCGCTGACGCTGACGCCGGGCACCGCCATCCGGATCATGACCGGCGCCCCGGTGCCGAGCGGCGCGGACGCGGTCGTGCCCGTGGAGGACACCGAGCTCGTCCTCGGCCGGGACGACGACCTGGCAGGCGCAGTGGTCGAGATCCGGCGCTCGCGGAAGCGCGGCGAGTTCGTGCGGGAGCGTGGCAGCGACCTGGAGCGCGGCGACGTGCTCGTGAAGGCGGGCACCCGGCTGGCCGCGCGCCACCTGGCGGCGCTCGCGGCGGCGGGCGTCAGCTCGGTGGCGGTGCGGGCGCGGCTGCGCGTCGCCGTCCTCACCACCGGCTCGGAGCTGGCCGCGCCGGGCCGGAGTGTGCGCTTCGGCCAGGTCTTCGATGCGAACGGCGTCGCCCTCGCTGCGCTGGTCGAGGAGTCCGGCGCCGTCGTGTCGCTGCGGGCGAGCAGCAGCGACGACCCGGAGTCGTTCGCGAAAGTGTTCGACGCCGCGGTCGCCGCCTCCGACCTGGTGATCACCTCCGGCGGCATCTCGAAGGGGGCGTACGAGGTCGTGCGGGAGGTGCTGCTGCCGCGCGGCGCGGAGGTCACCACCGTCGCGATGCAGCCGGGCGGCCCGCAGGCGACGGCGGTGGTCGATGGCGTGCCCGTGCTGTGCTTCCCGGGCAACCCGGTGAGCACGCAGGTGTCGTTCGCGGTGTTCCTGCGCGGGCCGCTGCGTGACGCGGCCGGGTTGCCTGCGCTGCCGGTCCGGCGGGTGCGGCTCGCCGAGTCGGTGCGGTCGGTCCCGGGCAAGCGCCAGTTCCTGCGCGGCCGGGTCGGCGACGACGGCGTCGCGCCGGTGTCGGGACCGAGTTCGCACCTCGTCGCCGCGATGGCCACCGCGGACGTGCTCATCGACCTGCCCGCGGAGGCGGAGGCGGTCGACTCGGGCTCGGACGTGACAGTCTGGACCCTATGAGCGAGCTCACCCACCTGGACGCCGACGGCCGCGCCCGCATGGTCGACGTCGGCGCGAAACCGGAGACCGACCGGGAGGCCCTCGCCCGCGGCCGGCTGGCGACCACCCCCGAGGTGGTGCGCCTGGTGGCGGCGGACGACCTCCCGAAGGCCGACGTGCTCGCGACCGCGCGCATCGCCGGGATCGCCGGCGGCAAGCGGACGAGCGACCTGATCCCGCTCTGCCACCCGCTGCCGCTCGATTCGCTGCGCGTGGACTTCGCGCTGGACGAGGCGGCGGGGTCGATCACGATCGAGGCGGTCGCGCGCACGCACGGGCGCACCGGCGTGGAGATGGAGGCGCTGACCGCGGTCGCCGTGGCGGGCCTGACCCTGCACGACATGGTGAAGGCGGTGGACCCGGCGGCGAGCGTGACGGATGTCCGGCTGGTGGCGAAGAGCGGGGGGAAGCGCGGGGAATGGCGGCGGGAGGGCGAGGAGAGAACCGTCGCCGCGACGCCGGCGCGCACCTCGTCGAACCCCGGCGCCGCCATCGTCGTCGTCGCCTCCACCCGCGCCGCGGCGGGTGAGGCGGCCGACACCACCGGCCCGGTCATCGCCTCCTGGCTGGACGCGCACGGCCTCCGCCCGGAGGTGCGCGTCGTCGCGGACGCGGAGATCGCGCCGGCGCTCAAGTCGGCCGTCGCCGAGCACCCCGCCGTCGTCCTCACCACCGGCGGCACCGGCGTCTCCCCCGACGACCGCACCCCGGAGGCCACGGCCGCCGTGCTCGACCGCGAGCTCCCCGGACTCGCCGACGCATTGCGGGCGCGGGGTGCCGCCTCGACTCCGCTCGCTGCGCTGAGCCGCGGCCGGGCGGGCGTCGCCGGCCGCACGCTGGTCGTGAACCTCCCCGGCTCGCGCGGCGGCGTCGCCGACGGGCTCGCGGTCCTCGACGACGTCCTGGCGCACCTCCTCGACCAGCTCGGTGGCGACACCGACCGCGGCCACGAAAGCGGGATCCGATGACCGCCGTCTTCGCCGACGTCTCCGACCGGCCGCTCGACCCGTCCACGCTCGACGAATTCGTCTGGCGCCGCGAGGCAGGCGCCGTCGTGTCGTTCCAGGGCATCGTGCGGGACCACGACGGCGGCCGCTCCGTCGTCTCGCTCGACTACCGCGCGCATCCCGAGGCCGCCGACTTCCTCCGGCGCTGCTGCGAGGAGGTCGCCGAGAGCACCGGGCTGCGCGTCGCCGCCGTCCACCGGGTCGGCTCGCTGACCATCGGCGACCTCGCGCTCATCGCCGCGGTCGCGGCCCCGCACCGGGCGGAGGCGTTCGCCGCCTGCGCCGAGCTGGTCGAGCGGATCAAGGCCGAAGTGCCGATCTGGAAGCGCCAGCACTTCGGCGACGGCGCGTCGGAGTGGGTCGGCATCTGAGCGAAAGCCGCTCCGGGGTCGATTTCGACGCTCCTGCCGGTCTAGAGTGCTGTTCGTGCCGCAAATACGGGTAAGAGACGCCGCGAGCTTCCTGGGAGTGAGTGACGACACGGTGCGTCGCTGGGTCGACGCCGGGGTGCTCTCCAGCACCAAGGACGACGCCGGCCGTACGGTCGTGGACGGCCTGGAGCTGGCGCAGCTCGCCAAGCAGAACGCCGTGCTCCCCGCCGACCCGTCCGGGGTCGGCCGGTCGGCGCGCAACCGCTTCGTCGGGATCGTGACCGACATCGTCCTGGACAGAGTCATGGCGCAGGTCGAACTGCAGTGCGGGCCGCACCGCGTCGTGTCGCTGATCAGCAGCGAGGCCGTCCGCGAACTCGGCCTGGAGCTGGGCTCGATCGCCGTCGCGGTCGTCAAGGCCACGAACGTCATCGTGGAGACCGCGGGGCCGTCCGAGTGAGGATCGGCATGCGCAACCGGTCCGGTGTCGGGGTGGTCGCCGCCGCTCTCGCAGCCGTGGCGCTCGTCCTCACGGGTTGCTCGGCGGACGCCGGGTCGAGCGCCCCGACGCAGACCCCGACGAAGCACGACATCACCGGCACCGTCACCGTCTTCGCCGCGGCCTCCCTCACCAAAACCTTCACCGAGCTCGGCACGGGGTTCGAGAAGGCCAACCCGCGGAGCACCGTCAGCTTCAGCTTCGGCGGCTCCTCCGACCTGGTCACCCAGCTCGGCGCCGGAGCACCGGCCGACGTGTTCGCCTCGGCGGACCAGAAGAACATGGCCAAGGCGGTCGCTGCCGGCGTCGTCTCCGGCGACCCCGTCGACTTCGCGACGAACGTGCTCGCAATCGCGGTGCCTCCCGGGAACCCGGCCCACGTCACCGGGTGGGCCGACCTCGCGAAGCCCGGCCTGAAGGTGGTCGTCTGCGCCCCGCAGGTGCCCTGTGGGGCCGCGACCGCGAAGGTGGAGTCGAACACCGGCGTCACGCTCAAGCCGGTCAGCCAGGAGTCGTCGGTGACCGACGTGCTGGGCAAGGTGTCGTCCGGGGAGGCCGACGCCGGGATCGTCTACGTCACGGACGTGAAAGGCGCGGGGAAGCGCGTCGAGTCGGTGCCGTTCCCTGAGGCGAAGGACGTGGTCAACACCTATCCGATCGCCGCGGTCACGCAGGGGCAGAACCTCACGGGCGGCGCGGCCTTCATCGCGTACGTGACCGGCCCGGAGGGCAGGAAGGTGCTCGAGGCCGCCGGCTTCGGGAAGCCGTGACGCGCCGCGCGCCCGCCGGCACGGGGCTGGGAACGGGCATCCCCGGCTGGGTGCTCGTCGTCGCCGCGCTCGGCGCGCTGTTCGTGCTGCTCCCCATCGTCGCGATGGTCACCCGGGTGAATTGGGGGCACTTCGCCGCGCTGATCACCTCTCCGTCTTCGGTGGACGCGCTGCTGCTCAGCCTGCGCACCTCGCTCGCAGCGACGATCGCGTGCCTGGTGCTCGGCACGCCGATGGCCATCGTGCTGGCGCGGGTGCCGTTCCGCGGACGCGGCCTGGTGCGGGCGATCGTCCTGCTGCCGCTCGTGCTGCCTCCCGTCGTCGGCGGCCTGGCCCTGCTCGCGCTGTACGGCCGGCGCGGGCTGCTGGACGGGGCGATCCCGATCGCGTTCTCGACGCCCGCGGTCGTCATCGCGCAGACGTTCGTGGCGTTGCCGTTCCTGGTGCTGAGCTTGGAGGGCGCGCTGCGCACCACCGGCCAGCGCTACGAAGCGGTCGCCGCCACGCTCGGCGCGCGCCCGTCGAGCGTCCTGTTCCGGGTGACGCTGCCGCTGGTGACCCCCGCGATCGTCTCCGGGTCGATCCTGTCGTTCGCGCGCGCCCTCGGCGAGTTCGGGGCGACGCTGACCTTCGCCGGGAGCCTGCAGGGCACGACGCGCACGCTGCCGCTGGAGATCTACCTTCAGCGCGAGACCGACCCGGACACCGCCGTCGCGCTCTCCCTGGTGCTGATCGCGGTGGCGATCGCCGTGGTCGCGGTGGCGCACGGCGCGGGCGAGCCGCTGCGCCGGAGACCGCGGCCGGTGCGCGAGGCGACGCCGTGAGCCTGGACTTCTCAGCTGCGGTCGCCGCGCGCGACGTCACGGTGGACCTGCGGCTCGGCGCGGGCGAGACGCTGGCGCTGCTCGGGCCGAACGGCGCGGGCAAGTCCACCGTGCTCGGGGTGCTGGCCGGCCTGATCCGGCCGGACGCGGGGCGCGCGACGCTCGCCGACGAGACGCTGTTCGATCTCGACGGCACGGATCGCACGGGCGTCTGGCTGCCTCCCCACCGCCGCGGCATCGCACTGCTCGCTCAGGACGCCCTGCTCTTCCCGCACCTGACCGTGCGCCGGAACGTCGAGTTCGCACCGCGGTCCGCGGGAGCGTCCCGGTCCGAGGCGCGTGAGAAGGCCGACGAGTGGCTGGAGCGCACCGGCGTCGCGGCGCTGGCCGAGCGCAAGCCCGACGAACTCTCCGGCGGGCAGGCGCAACGCGTCGCCATCGCCCGAGCGCTGGCCGCCGAGCCCGACCTGATCCTCCTCGACGAGCCGCTGGCCTCCCTCGACGTGAGCGTGGCGGGCGAGCTGCGCGGGATGCTGGCCGCGGTGCTCGCGGACCGCACAGCGGTCGTCGTGACGCACGACGCGCTCGACGCCTATCTGCTCGCGGACCGCGTGGCGGTGCTCGGCGGTGGCCGGGTGGTCGAGGAGGGGCTCGCGCGCGACGTGCTGACGCAGCCGCGGCACCCGTTCACCGCGGAGCTGACCGGCCTCAGCCTCCTCACCGGACGGCGCACGGCGACCGGCCTGGTGACCGACGACGGTCTCGCCCTCGACGGCACGCCGACGGCGCCGATCGCCGAGGGCCGGCCGGTGACCGCGGTGGTGCGGCCCTCGACGGTCGCGGTGCACGTCGGCGCCCCGACGGAGGGCGCGGCCGGCGTCCCGGCGACCGACATCCCCGCGACCGGCATCCCGGCGACCGTCACCGCCCTCGAACCGCGCGACGACCTGGTGCGCGTGCGCACCGACCGGCTCACCGCGCTCGTCCCCGCGGCCGTGGTCGCGGAGCTGCGCCTCTCCACCGGCGCCCGCGTGCTCCTGACGGTGCCACCCGCCGACGTGCGCATCGTCCCCGCCTGACGCGGCTCCCGCGCGGCTCCGTTCGCGCGATTCGGCACGAATGCCGCGAATCGCGGCGCGATTCCCTACATTCGTCACGAATGTCGCGCCGCGGAGTTCGCGCGATTCGCCACGAATCGCGCGCAGGCGCGCGGCTGACTCGCCGCAGCCCGGCGGGGCGGAGCCGCGGAATCAGCCCCCGGCGAACGGAGGAAGTACGTCCACTCTCTCGCCGATCGCCGCATCCGGATCGCGCGACACGACGCCATCCACCAGGAACGACCCGTTGCGCAGCACCAGCCGCATAGCCTCCCCGTAGCGGGCGTCGAGCAGCTCGCGCAGGGCGCCGACGGTCGGCGCGTCGAGTGAGACGCGCTCCTCCTCGCGCCCGGCCGCCTCTTCGGCGGCCGCGAAATAGCGCACGAGGATGCTGCGCTCAGCCACCGATCGCCCCCATACTCCGCACCGGCGGTACGAAGCCCGCGGCCTCCATGCCGTGCCCGGACTGCTTGCCCCACATCGCTCCGCGCCACCAGCGGGCCAGCTCGGCGTCGTCCGCGCCGTCGCGCAGCAGCGCGCGCAGGTCGGTCTCGTCGTCGCCGAACAGGCACGAGCGCACCGTGCCCTCCGCGGTGATCCTGGTGCGATCGCACGCGGAGCAGAAGGAGCGGGTCACCGAGGCGATGATGCCGACCGTGGCGGGGCCGCCGTCGACCAGCCACTCCTCGGCGGGGGACGAGGGGTCGTCCGGGCGGCCGGCCTCCGCCAGGTCGAACCGGGTGCGGAGGACGGCGAGCAGCTCGTCGGCGGAGACCATGTTCTCGCGCATCCAGGTGTGGTCGGCGTCGAGCGGCATCTGCTCGATGAAGCGCAACCGGCAGCCGTGCTCCAGCGCCCAGGCGAGGAGGTCGGGGGCGCCGGAGAGGGTCTGGCGCATCATCACGGCGTTCAGCTTGAGGGGAGTGAGGCCGGCGGCGTGGGCGGCGGCGATCCCGGCGAATACGGCCGGCAGCCGGTCGCGGCGGGTGAGCGCGGCGAAATGCGCGCGGTCCACGGTGTCCAGGGAGATGTTCACCCGGGTCAGCCCGGCGGCGACGAGCTCGCGCACGCGGTGGTCGAGGCCGATGCCGTTGGTCGTGATGCTCAGGTCGATGCCGGGGGCGGCGGCGGCCGAGAGCCCGACGATCTCGGCGAGGTCGGCGCGCATCAGCGGCTCGCCCCCGGTGAAGCGCACCTCGCGGATGCCGAGGTCGCGCACGCCGATCCCGACCAGCCGCGCGATCTCGGCCGGCGTCAGCAGCTCCTCGCGCGGGATGGCAGGCAGCCCCTCCGCCGGCATGCAGTAGGTGCAGCGCAGCGAGCATTTCTCGGTCACCGAGACTCGCAGGTCGCGGGCGACGCGGCCGAACCGGTCGACCAGGCCGGGGACGTCCGGGCGGCCGTCGAGGCTGGGGGCGGCGGGGCTCGCTGCATCCGCCAGCGATGCGCTGCGCGGAAGCCCGAGATTGACCGCTGTCATGTCCTCACCCTAGACCGGTCGGCCATAGACCGCCGCCCCGAGCCGGTAATAAGCTCCGCGCATGGGAATCATCTCGTCCGGCTTCCTCGGCCGGCGCAGAACCGAGGACCCGCGCCTCCCACCCGGACAGTACGTCACGGAGGGCTTCCCCGTGCTGTCGGCAGGACCGACCCCGCGCGTCGCGAAAGAGGACTGGGCGTTCACGATCACGACCGAGAAGGGTGTGGTGCATCGCTGGAGCTGGGACGAGTTCCTGGCGCTCCCCCAGGCCGACGTCGGCACCGACATCCACTGCGTGACGAGCTGGTCGAAGCTCGGGACGTCATGGCGCGGCGTCGCGCTCGACACCCTGTTCGAGAACGTCGACACCGACTACGAGTACACGATGGCGCACTCGTACGGCGGCTACACGACCAACGTGCCGCTGAAGGACCTCCTCGACGGCAAGGCCTGGGTGGCGCACACGTTCGACGGCGCCGATCTCCCGCCCGAGCACGGCGGTCCCGCGCGCCTGCTGGCGCCGCACCTGTACTTCTGGAAGAGCGCCAAGTGGGTGAGCGGGCTGGAGATGCTGCCGCAGGACCAGCCCGGCTTCTGGGAGCAGAACGGCTACAACATGTACGGGGACCCGTGGAAGGAAGAGCGCTACTGGTGAGCACCGCGTGGCGGGTGGCGGACGTCGTGGCCGCGCACGAGGAGACCACGACCGCCCGCACGATCCGGCTGCGCATCCCGGGGCTCGCAGGGCACCTCGCAGGGCAGCACGTGGACGTCCGGCTGACCGCGCCCGACGGCTACCAGGCCGTGCGGTCGTACTCGATCGCGTCGGCCTCCGGAGCGGGCGGCCTGGCGACGGACGAGTTCGAACTGACCGTGGAGGAGCTGCCCGACGGCGAGGTGTCCCCGTATCTGGTGCGCGGTCTCGCGGTCGGCGACCAGCTCGAGGTCCGCGGCCCGGTCGGCGGCTGGTTCGTCTGGCGCACAGGCGACGACGGCCCGGTGCAGTTGATCGCGGGAGGCTCCGGCGTCGTCCCGCTGATGTCGATGGCCCGCGCGCACGCCGCCGCGGAGAGCGCCGCGCCGTTCCGGCTGCTGTACTCGGCGCGCGCGCCGATGTCGGTCTACTACCGCGACGAGCTGATGGCTCTCGCCGAGGGCGCCGCGCCGCTGCACGTCGACTACGTCTACACGCGGGAGGCGCCGGCCGGCTGGCCCGTCCCGGCGGGGCGGCTCACGCAGGACGCGCTCGGCGCGCTCGTGCTGCCGGCCGCGGACTCACCGCGCTTCTACCTGTGCGGATCGACCCCCTTCGTCGAGACTGTGTCCGGCTGGCTCGTCGACGCCGGGCACGACCCGGACCGCATCCGCACCGAACGCTACGGCGGGATCGGAGGGGCAGCGTGAGCGACATGGACTACCTGGACGGCAATGCCGCGGCTGGGCTCCTCTCGGAGGTCTTCGCGGTCGACGTGACGGCGGCGCGCGGCAAGTGCGCGCACTGCGGGGACGTCTCGGTGATGGCGAGGGCGCACCTCTGGCCCGACGACCACGGGATGGTGCTGCGCTGCCGGATCTGCGGCGAGGTCATCGCGATGGCGACCGAGCGCGACGGGCGCCTGTGCCTCGACCTCCACGGGCTGGACTGGCTCGAGTTGGAGGTCTGAGCCCTCGGACGCGGGGACCCTCAGCGGGCGGTCATCCGCTCCCCAGTACAATCGTCCGGTGCCAGCCGAATCCTCCGCGAGCCTCGACCCCGACGACCTCGCGACGACCCTCCGCGTCCTCGCGCAGCTCCACGAGCTCGACCAGGAGCACCCCGACTTCGTCTCCGTCCGCCGCGCGACCGCGCACATGTTCAAGGCGGTCAAGCAGGCCAGACGCCGCGAGCTGCGGGAGGCCGAGCTCGCCGCCGACCGCGCCGTCATCGCTGCGACCGCGACCGGCGCCCCCGACCGCATCGACGACGAGACCCGCGGCCGCGACCTGACCTCCCCGACCGCCGGTTCCGCGACCGCAGGGACGCTGATCAACTCGCAGGCCTGCTACATCTGCAAGCAGCACTACACCGAGGTGGACTGGTTCTACCACCAGCTCTGCCCGTCCTGTGCGGCGTTCAGCCACGCCAAGCGCACCGCCCGCACCGACCTGACCGGCAAGCGCGCGCTGCTCACCGGGGGCCGGGCGAAGATCGGAATGCACATCGCGCTGCGCCTGCTGCGCGACGGCGCGGACCTGACGATCACCACCCGCTTCCCGCGGGACGCCGTGCGCCGGTTCTCGCAGCTCCCCGACGCGAAGGACTGGCTGCACCGCCTGCGCGTGGTCGGCATCGACCTCCGCGACCCGGCGCAGGTGATCGGCCTGGCCGACTCCGTCGCCGCCCGCGGGCCGCTGCACGTCCTCATCAACAACGCCGCCCAGACCGTCCGCCGCTCGCCCGGTGCGTACTCGCTGCTGGCGGAGGCCGAATCGCACCCGTTGCCCGACGGGCCCCTGCCCGAGCTGGAGACCTTCGGCCACACCGCCGACCCGCACCCGCAGGCGCTGGAGGCCTCCGTCGCCGCCCACCCGCTGCTGTCGTCGGCGAACGTGCGCGGGACCGTCGCCGAGCTGGTCGGCGCCGCAGCGCTCACCGCGAACGACCTGGCGTCGGCCGCGATGGCCGCGGGCTCCTCGTCGCTGGAGCGCCACCACGACGGCACCGCCATCGACGCGGGCGGCCTCGTGCCCGACGTCCAGCGAGTGAACACCTGGACCCGGGCCGTCGGCGGGATCGACCCGCTCGAGCTGCTGGAGGTGCAGCTCTGCAACACGACGGCGCCGTTCATCCTGATCGACCGCCTGCGCCCGGCGCTCGCCGCCGCCGGCCGGTCGTACGTGGTCAACGTGTCGGCGATGGAGGGCGTGTTCGGCCGCCGGTACAAGGGCGCCGGGCATCCGCACACCAACATGGCGAAGGCCGCGCTCAACATGCTCACCCGGACCAGCTCCGAGGAGCTGTTCGAGACGGACAACATCCTGATGACGAGCGTCGACACCGGCTGGATCACGGACGAGCGCCCGCACTACACGAAGGTGCGGTTGGCCGAGGAGGGCTTCCACGCCCCGCTCGACCTCGTCGACGGCGCGGCGCGGGTCTACGACCCGATCGTGCGCGGCGAGGCGGGAGAAGACCTGCACGGGGTGTTCCTGAAGGATTACCGATCGTCGGCGTGGTGACCACCGCCGCTTGACTATACTTTTCCAGGCATCGCGGGGAGGCCGGTGAAGGGCCTTTCCCGGTCTTTCGGCGCCCGTGCGATGAACGTACAGTGAGCCACGAAGGTCAACGAAGGGCAGCCGATGTCGAGCACTTCCCCGGAGCCGCTCCCCTCCCCGGGCAGGCGCATCCGCTGAGGGCGGCGCCGCAGCACACCAACCGCTTCAAGCACTGGCTGCTCGTCGGCATGGTCGACGAGCACGGCACGCAGCAGGGGCCGCACGGCCAGAATCCGGAGCGCACCCATTCGTGGTGGCAGGTCATGTGCCTCACCGGTGTCGACTACTTCTCCACGCTCGGCTACCAGCCCGCCATCGCGGCCCTGGCGGCCGGCCTGATCTCGCCGTTCGCGACGCTCGTGCTGGTGGCGCTGACGCTGCTCGGCGCGCTCCCGGTCTACCGCAGGGTCGCCCGCGAGAGTTTCCGCGGCTCCGGCTCGATCGCCATGCTCGAGCGGTTCCTGCCCTGGTGGGCGGGCAAGCTCTTCGTCCTCGTGCTGCTCGGCTTCGCCGCGACGGACTTCATGATCACGATCACGCTGTCCGCGGCCGACGCCTCGGCGCACGCGATCGAGAACCCATTCGCGCCATCGTGGTTCCACGGCAACAACGTCCTCATCACGCTCTTCCTGCTCGCACTGCTCGCCGCGGTGTTCCTCAAAGGCTTCAAGGAGGCGATCGGCATCGCCGTCGTGCTGGTGGCCGTGTATCTGGCGCTGAACGTGGTCGTCGTGACCACCTCCATCGTCCAGGTGTTCGAGCACCCGACCGTCATCGACGACTGGTGGACCGCGGTGTTCGTGACGCACGGCGATCCGCTGCTGGTCGTGGGCGTCGCCCTGCTGGTGTTCCCGAAGCTCGCGCTCGGTCTCTCCGGCTTCGAGACCGGAGTCGCGGTCATGCCGCAGATCAAGGGCAAGCCCGGCGACGACCCCGCCCGGCCCGAAGGCCGCATCCGCGGCGCGCACAGGCTGCTCACCACGGCCGCGATCATCATGAGTGTGTTCCTCATCACCTCCAGCTTCACGACCACGCTGCTCATCCCGCAGAAGGAGTTCCAGCCCGGCGGCGCCGCCAACGGCCGCGCACTCGCCTACTTGGCGCACGAATATCTGGGCAACGGCTTCGGCACGGTCTACGACATCAGCACCATCCTGATCCTCTGGTTCGCCGGCGCCTCTGCGATGGCCGGCCTGCTGAACCTGGTGCCGCGATATCTCCCCCGCTATGGAATGGCGCCGCAGTGGGCGCGCGCGGTGCGACCGCTGGTACTGGTCTTCACCGGGATCGGTTTCTTGATCACCCTGGTCTTCGACGCGAACGTGGACGCCCAGGGCGGCGCGTACGCCACCGGTGTGCTGGTCCTGATCACCTCCGCCTCGCTCGCGGTGAGCCTGTCCGCCTGGCGCAAGAAGCAGCCGAAGCGCACCATCGTGTTCGCGATCATCACCGCGATCTTCGTCTACACGACCATCGACAACATCATCGAGCGCCCGGACGGCCTCCGCATCGCGACGCTGTTCATCCTGGGAATCCTGATCGTGTCGATCGTGTCGCGCATCGGCCGCTCGTTCCAGGTGCGCGCGACCAGCGTCACCTTCGATGTGACGGCGCTCGACTTCATCCTGGAGGACGCCGAGGAGGGCGAGATCCGGATCATCTCCCACGAGCCCGACGTCGACACCACGAAGGAGTACGAGGAGAAGAACAAGGACGAGCGCCGCTTCAGCCACATCCCGCAGCGCTCGCGCACCATCTTCCTCGAGGTGATGAAGTCCGACTCCTCCGACTTCGAGGAGGATCTGGTCGTGCACGGCGTCGTCAAGTACGGCTATCGCGTGCTGCAGGTGAAGAGCGGCAACGTGCCGAACACCATCGCGGCGGTCCTGCTGGAGATCCGCGACATCACCGGGGTGGTGCCGACGATCTACTTCGAGTGGACCGAGGGCAACCCGATCTCGAACATGTTCCGCTACCTCATCACCGGCGTGGGCGAGGTGGCCCCGGTGACCCGTGAAGTGCTGCGTGAGGCCGAGAAGGACGTCAAGCGGAGGCCGGCCGTCCACGTGGCCTGAGCTGCGCGCCTCTCTCCACCGCGAGCGCGGTGTGCCACCATGTGCGCATGGACACCCACGCGGTCTTCGAGGCGGTCGGGGTCGCCTTCGAGTTCGCGGGCGTCGCCGCCCTGGCGGTCGGCTTCGTCGTGGCGCTCGTGATCGCGCTCGCGGTCTGGGTGCGCACGCACAGCGGGGCGGACGCCTTCCGCACGCTGCGTGAGGCCTTCGGCGGCGTCATCCTGCTGGGCCTCGAACTGCTGGTCGCCGCCGACCTGATCAAGACGGTGACCTCGAGCCCGACGCTCACCGACGCGCTCGTGCTCGGAATCATCGTGCTGATCCGGACCATCCTGAGCTTCTCGCTGCAGGTGGAGATCGACGGCGTCGCGCCCTGGCGCCGCGCGTTCGTCACGGGGCCCGAGGTGCTGGCGCACGCGGTCCGGAAGGCAGGCTCCACGGGGGCGCCGGAACAGCAGTAGGTCAGTCGCGCCCGGCGCGCGCCGCGCGCTCGGCGTTCCGCTGCTTCACGCGCGCGTTCTCGGCGTGCACCTCCGCCTGCGTGGCGCGCTCGGCGACCAGCCACTGCGGCTTCTCCTCCAAGAGCGCCTTGATCTGGGCGGTGGTGAGCGGCTCCGTGACGCCGCCGCGGGCGAGGCCCGAGTTGCTCACGCCGAGCTTGTGGGCGACGACGTCACGCGGGTGCGGGCCGTCGGCGCGGAGGGTGACCAGCCAGGCCGGCGGGTTGGCGTTCAGCTCGTCGAGCTCGGTGCGGCTGATCTCGCGGTCGCGGAACTCCTCCGGCGCCGCCGCCAGCAGGATGCCGAGCTTCTTGGCCGCGGTGGCCGCCTTCATGGTCTGGGGCTTCATGCCTTCCAGGGTATCGTCCGCAGACCGGTGCGGCCTGCCGGTAGCCTGGCCTGCATGGCCTCCCGTTTCGCCCTCGCCTTCCCGCCCGGTGTCACGGTCGGCAAATGGACGCGCGCGTTCGCCGAGCGGGAGCCCGACGTCGAGCTCGTGGTGACGCCGTCGGCCGACCCACTGGCCGCGCTGGCCGCTGGCGACGCGGACATGGCGTTCGCGCGCGACGCCGAGCCGGACGACGACCGGCACCTCATCCCGCTCTACACGGAAGACGTCGTGGTCGTGGTGCACCACGAGCACTTGCTGACGCTGGAGGAGAAGCTGCACCTCGCCGACCTCGACGGCGAGGCCCGCGTGACCGGAGAGCCGTCCGAGTCGCTCATGCGCCGCGTGGCCGCCGGCGACGGTATCGCGCTGCTGCCCGCCTCGGTGGCGAAGGCGCTCCGCCGCAAGGACGTCACCGCCATGCGCCTGGAGGACGGCCCGACTTCGCAGATCGGCCTCACCTGGCCGCGCGAGGGGCAGCATCCGCTGGTGGACGAGTTCATCGGCATCGTGCGCGGACGGACGGCGCACAGCTCGCGCAACCCGGAGGTCGCGGCGACGGAGGCCGCGCACGCAGAGCAGTCCGCCAAAGGCGCCAAGGGCGGCAAGGGCGGCAAAGGCGCCAAGGGCGGCAAGCGCTCCGCGTCCGTCACGTCCCGGACAGCCGCCAAGCGCAGCACTGCCAAGCGCAGCACTGCCAAGCGCCCGCGCAAGCGCTGACGCCCCCTCGCAGGACACGCCGTCTGTGCGTCGCGAGGCGGCGTGTCCTGCCAGGTCGATGGGCAGAATGGGCACATGACCACGACGACGCTGGGCACCAGCATCGGGAGGGCGGCGCAGAGCGTCGTGTACCGCGCGGGCGTGAGCGGGAGGCGGCCGGCCATCCCGGTCGCGTTCCCCGAGCTGGAGCGCGCCGCGCGGAGGCGGCTGTCGCGTGCCGCCTTCGCGTACATCGCGGGGTCCGCCGGGCTGGAGCGCACCGACCGGGCGGACACCGACGCGTTCGCGCGGCACCGGATCGTACCGCGCGTGCTGCGCGACGTCTCCGAGCGCGACCTCTCGATCGAACTGTTCGGGCGGCGGCTGCCCACGCCGCTGCTGCTGGCTCCGATCGGCGTGCTGGAGCTCGCCCACCGGGACGGCGACGCGGCCGCCGCGCGTGCCGCCGCCGCGCACGGCGTCCCGGCCGTGCTCTCCACCCAGGCATCCGCCCCCATGGAGGCCGTCGCCGCCGCGATGGAGGACGTCCGGCCGGGCGCCGCACGCTGGTTCCAGCTCTACTGGAGCTCCTCGCGCGACCTGGTCGCGAGCCTCGTCGCGCGGGCGGAGTCGAGCGGCTGCGAGGCGATCGTGGTCACCCTGGACACGCACGTGCTGGGCTGGCGCCCGCGCGACCTGGACCTCGGCTACCTGCCGTTCAGTCGCGGCCTCGGCATCGCCCAGTACACCAGCGATCCGGTCTTCCGCCGGCTGGTGCGCGAGCGGATCGCGTCCTCCGGTCCCCGCGATCGCAGCGCCGTCACCCCTGCCGCGCTGGCGTCGTTCGCCAGCATCCTGCGTCACCATCCCGGCGACCTGCGCGAGAACCTGCGCTCCGGCGAGCCGCGCGCCGCGGTCGAGACGTTCCTCGACGTGTTCGCCGACCCGTCGCTGGGCTGGGACGACCTGGCGTTCTTGCGCGAGCGCACCGACCTCCCGATCGTCCTGAAAGGCGTGCTGCACCCGGACGATGCCCGGCGGGCGGTCGACGCGGGCGTGGAGGCCGTGCAGGTCTCGACCCACGGCGGACGGCAGATCGACGGCGAGCTCGCCGCGCTGGACGCCCTGCCCGGCGTGGTGGACGCGGTCGCCGGCCGCCTTCCTGTGCTGTTCGACAGCGGAATCCGCGGCGGGGCGGATGCGGTGATCGCGCTGGCGCTCGGCGCGACGGCCGTCGCCGTCGGGAGGCCCTACGCCTACGCCCTCGCCCTGGCCGGCGAGCGCGGCGTGAGCGAACTGCTCCGCAACCTCCTGGCCGAACTCGACATCACGCTCGGCCTCAGCGGCGTCGCCCGGGTCGCCGACCTCGACCGGTCCGCGCTGGCTACGCCACTGCCGCCGCGATGAGCGACAGCAGCGCCTGCGCGTAGGCGGACGCGGCGTCCTCCTCCTCGAAGAAGCGCTCTGCGCCCTCCAGCTCCAGCGTGACCCGGTAGCCGTCGGCCGTGCGGGCGAGGTGGCGGAAGGAGCCGCCCAGCAGCTCCCGCAGCTGGTCCTCGCGCGGGATCCACAGCGCGTCCTCGACGGCGAGCGAGTCGAGCGCCCACTCGGTGGTGCCGTTGAAGCCGAGGATGGTGCCGGTGTCGAAGTGGTGCGGCTCGATCGTCATCTCGCTCACAGTGAAACGCTCCCCGGCCATCCCCGGCCGGTCGATGGCGAAGGTGTCCCCCGATGCCGGTTGCCAGCGCAGTCCTGCGGCGCGCAGCAGGCGTGCGGTGTCCTCGTCGATCATGGCTGCTCCTCTCAGCAGATCCCTCACCCCAATTCGGGGGCGAAACGGGAGAATACGCCTCGGCACCCGCTCTGCGTTCACCGTTTGTTCGATTCTCAGCCATAGATTGCTCGCATGGGAATCCCGGCCCCGCGTCATGTTTGACGCCCTGCTCTCCATCGACGTACTCGACGGGCCCATCCCTTTCACGGTGTTCGGTCTCGCGGGGGCGCTGTTCGTCGCGCTCCTGGCGCGTCGCCCGTCGCTGCGCCGGCTGCGCACTCTCGGGCTCGCCGTCGCCTGCGGGCTCCTCGCGGCGGTGGTCAGCTGGCTGATCTGCGTGCGGTGGCTCAATCTGTTCGGCGAAGGCCTCGGCATGGGGAACTACCTGTGGGTCGCGGCGGCCTACTGCGGGGTCGCCGTGGCCGCGGTGAGCATCGGCCGGACCCCGCGCTGGCGCACCGTCGTCGCCATCGTCGCGGCGCCCGTCTTCGTCGCGGCGGCGGCGCTCGGCATCAACGCCGACTACGGGTTGGACCGCACACTCGGCAACCTGCTGGCCATCACCGTCCCGAGCCCTATCAAGGTCGCTCCCTCGCACGCAACAGCAAGGCGTACGACGTCGCGCTCTGGAAGGACTGGAAGGCGCCGGCCGACATGCCGCTGCACGGGAAGACCGGCACCGCACACATCCCGGGCACGCGGAGCGGCTTCCACGCACGCGAGGCCGGCATCTACCTGCCACCGGCCGCCCTGGTGGCGAGACCGCCTGCGCTGCCGCTGGTGGTGATGATGATGGGGCAGCCCGGCAACCCCGACCCCGAACCGATCGCGACGGCGATGAACGCTCTCGCTGCGCAGCATCACGGACTCGCCCCGGTCGTCGTCGTGGCCGACCAGATCGGCCCCGGGATGCCCGACACGATGTGCCTCGATACGGCACGGTACGGCAACGCCGCGAGCTACATCACACGGGATGTCACGGAGTGGGCGGCCGCGCACCTCCCGATCACGCGCGACCACCGGTTCTGGTCCGTCGCCGGATACTCCAACGGCGGGCTCTGCGCCCTCACCTTCGGCATCGACCACCCCGACCTGTTCTCCAACGTCCTCGACATGTCGGGCGAGGAGTACCCGGGCGCCGAGCACCCGGCGACGACTCTGACCGACTTCTTCCACGGTGACAAGGCGGCATACGAGCGGGCGAAGCCGCTCAACCGTCTCGCCCCGGGCGCATTCCCCGGCTCCATGATCTTCAGCGCGAGCCGAGACGACCCCGTTTATCATGCGGTGGCGCTCCAGTCGCTGAGAGCGGCCGAACGCGCCGGCATCGCGAGCGCGTTCATCGACATCCCGACCGGAGGCCACGGCATGGGCGCGCTGATGGGCGGGCTGAACGGCGGCCTCCCGCTGCTGTTCGCGACGCTGGGGCTGCAGAAGCCGGGCTGAGGCAGCGCTCAGTCGGTCACGATGACGATCTTGCCGCGCACGTGTCCGCCCTCCAGCCGCCCGTACGCCTCCGCCGTGCGCTCGATCGGGAAGATCGAGTCGATCGGCAGCACCAGCTCGTTCTGCGCCAGGAGGTCGGCGAGCTCGGCCAGCTCGGCGTTCCCCGCCGTGCGCCCTCCCACCGTGCGCGCGCCGCGGGCGTCCGGCCCGAAGGCGGCGATCGTGTTGATCCGCTCCGGAGGGACGCCGAGCTCGATCGCCGCATCGATCGTGTCAGGCCCGTGGTTGTCGAGGACCGCCGTCACGCGCTGACCGTCGTCGAGGACCTCCTGCACGCGTTCGGCGAGGCCCGGCCCGTACGAGACCGGGAGGATGCCCAGCGTCTCCAGGAACTCGTGGTTCTCCTCGCTCGCCGTGCCGATCACCGCGGCGCCGCAGCGGATCGCGAGTTGCGCCGCGAGCACCCCGACCCCGCCCGCGGCGGCGCTCACCAGCACGGTGTCGGTCTCGCCGAGGTCGAGGGAGGCCGCCGTCGCCATCGCGGTGCGCCCGACCACCCCGAGCGACCCGGCCACCTCGAAGGTGAGCGGGTCGGGCTTCTCGATGATCTGCCCGTCCTCGGCGACCACGAGGAAGTCCGCGAGCGCGGCGAACGGGGCGGTGCCGAGCACGGCCTGGCCGAGTCCGAAGCGCTCGGCGCCCTCGCCGCGCTCCTCGACGAAGCCGGCGAAGTCCTGGCCCATGCCGCTCGGCAGGGTCACACCCATCCGGGCGGCCGCTTTCTCGCTGCGGTACGCCTTGACGTCCATCGGGTTGAGACCCGCCGCCATCACGCGCACCAGCACCTGTCCCGGCCCCGGCCACGGCCGCTCCCGCTCGACGAGATGGAGGAAGTCCCGCGAGCCGAACTCCTCGAGCTGGACGAATCTGGGCACCTTCGGGCTCCTTCCGCTCATACGGTGGAGCCTAACCCTGCACCCGGCAGGAAGGGAGGGTCAGCCGAAGAGCAGCGCAGCCTCCTCGTACCGCGCCGGCGGCACCGTCTTGAGGCCGCCCGTGGCGTCGGCGATCGACACGTTCACGACGTCGGTGCCGCGCAGCGACACCATCGAGCCCCAGCGGCCCTCGTAGGCCGCGTCGACCGCCGCCATGCCGAGCCGGGTGGCGAGGACGCGGTCGTACGCGCTCGGCACGCCACCGCGCTGCATGTGGCCGAGGACCGACGCGCGTGACTCGATGCCGGTCCGCTCCTCGATCATCGGGGCCAGCATCTCGCCGATCCCGCCCAGGCGCGGACGGTTGAACGCATCGAGGCCCTTGTGCGAGTGGGCCTCCTCCATCGTGTCGAGGTGGAAGCCCTCGGAGACGACGATGACCGGGGCCCGGCCGCGGTCGCGCACCGACTCCACCCACTCGCAGATCTGCTCGATGGACTGCGGCTGCTCCGGGATCAGGATGGCGTGCGCGCCGCCGGCCATGCCCGAGTGCAGGGCGATCCAGCCGACGTGGCGGCCCATGACCTCCACGACCATGCAGCGCTGGTGCGACTCTGCGGTGGTGCGGAGGCGGTCGATGGCCTCGGTCGCGATCTCCACTGCGGTGTCGAAGCCGAAGGAGTAGTCGGTGGCGGCGAGGTCGTTGTCGATGGTCTTCGGCACGCCGACGATGCGGAGGCCGGCGTCGGTGAGGCGGCGGGCGGCCGTGAGCGTGCCCTCGCCGCCGATCGCGATGATCGCGTCGATGCCGTTCTCGTCCATCATCCGCTGGATGTTCTCCGGGCCGCCCTTGTCGCTCTCGAACGGGTTCGTGCGGCTGGAGCCGAGGATGGTGCCGCCCTGACGGGAGAGCCCGCGGACGCTGTGCCGGTCGAGCGGCATGATGTCGCCCTCGACCACGCCGCGCCAGCCGTAGCGGAACCCGGCGAACTCGGACCCGTACACACGGTCGCCCTTGAGGACCGCGCCGCGGATGACCGCGTTCAGTCCGGGACAGTCGCCGCCGCTGGTCAGGATGCCGATCTTCATGCTGCTCTCTTCTCGTTGCGCCCCTGAGCATCATGCCCGAGGGATACCGGAGCACCAAAATCCCGGAGCGCGAACCGGTTCAGAGGCCGAGCGCCCGCTGGAGCTTGGACGAGCTCGCGGAGGGCCGGGCGCCCGCCGCCAGGAGCTCCGCCTCGATGCCGTCGAGCAGCGCGGTGCGGCGCTCGCGCGAGTCGGGGGCGCCGCTGAGCAGCTCCACCTCCCACTCCCGCCAGGCGTCGCTCGCGCCGGTCTGCAGGTTCTCGCCGCGCACATGGTCGTCGCACAGCTCGGCGAGCTCGAATCCCGCCGCGTCCTTGAGGACGGTGGTGTCACGGCTGTTGGTCACCCGCGCCACGGGGATCAGTACGCCGTCGGCGAGCTGCTCGCGGATGGTCTCCCGCAGCTCCGCCGGCGGCTTCTGGCCGTCGCCGAGCGGCCAGTGCAGCTCGGGCCGCCCCTCGCCGGTCGGCGGGAGCTTGACGTGCCAGCCCTCTTCCGAGCCGCCGCGACGCGCGCGGACGGCGACGCGCTGGCGGGCGAGCCGCAGGTCGGCCGTGTCGTAGTAGGTCGCCACCAGTTCGGCGGTCTCTGGCCCGCTCTCGACGGCGATCGCCCCGACGCCGACGAGCTGGGGTGGGCGGAGGTCGCCGTCCACGTCGTACTTGCGCTCGATCTCGAGCTGGGTATGGTGCTGCGCCATGTCCCCTGTCTAGTCCACTTCCGCGCTGTCGCGAAATTGCAAGCTCTGCGCGAGCGCACTCGTTAGGCTCCCGGCATGGACAACTCCCCCATCGTCACCGCCCGCTTCGACGTCACCGGCTGGGACCCGGCCGAGCTGCCCGGCATCCCCGGCGACTGGCTCGGCGCGATCGTGATGCGCAAGACGTACACGGAGGGCCTGATCGGCGAGTCCGTCGCGCACTTCGTGTCGTCGGGCACGGAGGAGGGCGGCCGCGGCTACCTCGCGGCCGAGCGGATCACCGGAACACTGGACGACGGCCGTTCCGGGTCGTTCACGGTCCACCACGGCGCGCTGCAGCACCCGGACGACCCGTCGGCGTTCGGCTACATCGTCCCCGGCACGGGCACGGACGACTTCGCGCGCGTCGGTGGCCCGGCGCGCATCCGGCACGACGACCGCGGCGCCTACTTCGAGTTCGACCTCGGCTGAGCACGCCGCGATTCGTCACGAATCATCGTTTTCGCGCCGGCGAAGCCGCGATTCGTCACGAATCGCGGAGCCTCTCGTGCGTCGTCGGCCTGCGCGGTACCCTCGGTGCATGAGCGAGACGGACCGCAGCCGCGAGGACGACGACGACTTCCTCGAGGCGCAGGAGGGCGACTACGAGCCCGCCGGCGTCATCCGCGACGAGGACGACCTTCCGGTGGTCGACGATGAGGACGACGACCGCATCCTGCCGGACGACGACCGCCCGGTGCCGGTCGACCCGGACGACGCCGAAATCGGCTGACGCGGTTCCCGCCCGCTCCCCCGCTTACGCCTCCAGCGCGTCCTCCAACAGGTGGATGAGCGCGTCGAGCTGCACCGAGTCGGCAGAACCGATCTCGACATCGCTGCCGTCGAGCGCGCGGGCCGCCAGACCCTGCTTGGAGTCGATCAGCTCGGCGATCTTCGAGTCGATGGTCTGCGCGGCGATGATCCGCCACGCCGTGACGGGCTCGTCCTGGCCGATGCGGTGCACGCGGTCGATCGCCTGCGTCTGCTCGGCCGCCGTCCAGGACAGCTCGGCGAGCACGACGTTGGACGCGGCCTGGAGGTTGAGACCGACCCCCGCCGCGGTGAGCGAGCAGACCGCGACCGCGACCTCCGGGTCGTTGTTGAAGGCGTCGATCTCCTTCTGCCGGGCGAGTGCGCTCTGGTCGCCGCGAATCGAGATGGTCTTGAGGTCGCGGGCGGCGAACGCCTCCTCTGCCGCGTCCATCACGTCGATGTGCTTGGCGAAGAACACCACCTTGCCGACCGAGCGCGCGAGCTGGGCGGTGTAGTCGGAGGCCAGGCCGGCCTTCGCCTGGCCGATCTTGCGGACCATCGTGAAGACGTTGTCGCCGGTCTTGGTCGACTTCGCCTCCTCCAGCTCGGACTGTGCGACCAGGCGGATGAGGTGCTTCCGGTGCGCGTCGTCGTCGCCGTCGAACGAGTCCGGCCGGCCGGCGGCTGCCGCGCGGTGGAAGCGTGCGACCAGGCGCGCGGCCAGCTCCTTCTCGGCCTGCTTGATGGAGCGGCCCAGGTCGTCGTCCAGCTCGACCGGGAGGTCGACCACGCGACGGCTCGGGAGGTCGGCGGCCACGTCCACCTTGCGGCGGCGGACGATGCCCAGGTCGATGACGGACTCGCGGGCGGCGGCGTAGAAGCCGAAATCGGCCGGGGTGAGGCCGGTCTCCTCCAGACTCTCCATCAGCTCCGCGGTGGGCTTGTTGCCGTCGATCCAGCCGAGGAACTGCCAGATCGCCTTGAAGTCGTCGATGTCGTTGATCAGCGGCGTACCGGTGAGCGCGATCAGCAGCGGGTCGGCCGCCTTCTCGCGGATCGCCTCGGCGAGGCCCAGCACGAGCCGGGACCGCTGCGAGTGCAGGTTCTTGATGAAGTGCGCCTCGTCGACGACCATGCCCTGGAAGCCGAGCGTGCGCAGCCAGGAGAGGTGCCGGTCGAGCACCTCGTAGTTGACGATGACCACGTCGGCGAACGCGTCGAGACCTTCGCCGTCACCGTGGATGACGGTGGCGCGGCGGTTCGGCGTCCAGCGCTCGACCTCGCGCGCCCAGTTCATCTTGACGACGTTCGGCACGACGGCGAGCAGCGGGTAGGCGCCGGCGACCGAGGCGGCGAGAACGGACTGCGCGGTCTTGCCGAGGCCCGGCTCGTCGGCGAGCAGGAAGCGGCGGTGGCCCTGGCGCACGCTCTCGATGAACCGCGACTGGTGGTGCATGAGCTCCAGCCCCTGCGGCGAGTAACGGTCGATCTTCGGCGCGGGCGGGAGCTCCATGCTCGCGGCCTGGCCTCCCGCGCCGTACTCGAACGACTTGAACAGCGGCCCGAGCAGCTCCCACGAGTCGAGCCGCCGGCGCGGCGCTGGGGCGGCCGCGGCGCCCTTGCTGAAGTCGGGGGCGAGGAACGGGTTGGAGAGCTGGCGTGCCTTGACCGAGGCGGGCACGACCTGCTTCTCGGCGAGTTCCGGCGGGATGATGCTCTCGGGCGCGATCACGCGCTCGACCGTGATGATGAGGTCGTCCGGCTTGAGTTCGGTCCCGGACTCCAGCAGCCAGTCGCGCCGGATCTTCTGCGCCGTCGCGGTGGGCGGCGCCTCGCTCTCGAGCAGCGAGATCAGCGAGGTGTCGCGGGCCGCGGTCTTCGCCAGGATCGTGGCGATGCCGTCCAAGCGCTTGAGCTGCTCGGCGCGCGCGGCGTCGCTCAGCTCGGTGTCGGCCTTGACGCGGGCGCGCTCCTCGCGCATGAGGAACGCGATGACCTGGAACTTGGTGCGGTTCGTCGGGCCGAGCTTCTTCCCCTCTGCGGCCTTGGCCTCCACCTCGCGCACCTTGCGCGCGAGCACGGGGATGAGCCCGTCGTTGTTGGCGTGGCGGTTGCGGCGCTGCTGCTGCGGTCGCGATGAAGCGCGCTGCGCCGCACCTTGACCGGACGGGCGCTGCTGTGCCGCACCCTGTTGCGGCGTGCGCTGACCCGACGTGCGCTGACCCGACGTGCGCTGACCCGAACGAGACATGGTCCTCCAGTGGATGCGCCGCGCGCCGACAGAGGACGCGACGCCATTTGGCGTGAGGGCCGGCGCGGCGGCGGGGAGCGGAACCGAGTGGTCCGTACCGAGCATCGCAGAACGCCGGGCGCACGACGCAGGACGGCCGTGCAACCGTCATTTTACCGTATCGCGACGGGTCAGCGGCGTGTGTCGGCCGGAATCTTGATCAGGATGCCCGCTGCGACGAAGACGGCGGCCGCGGCGAGGCTCAGCAACGGCAACGCCGGGGTGAGCCCGGGCACCGGGAAGATCGGGTTCCAGAGCACCGCAATGGGGATCAGCCCGGCCAGCCACCACCGGCTCCTCGCCTGCCAGGAGAACACGCAGAGGATGAGCGCCAGGATGCAGACCGCGTACTCCATGTAGGTGTACCAGTCCGCGAACGCGAGCCCGAAGAGCAGCACCAGAGCGCCGAGGATGCCGGGCGCCAGGGCGGCGCGGTTGTAGGCGGGCGGCTGCGGGGTGTAGGGCACCGTCCAACTCTAAGCGACCGGGCAGGACGCGCCCGGCGGCGCCCCTGAACGGTCCGCGCCCCCGGGACGAGACCTCATCCCCGGGGCGCGGACGGCTGCTGGTGCAGTGCGTTCAGAGGGCGCCCCTGTGGAACAGGAACGCGCACGGCGGCGCGTCCGATCCCACACGGACGATGACCGCGGAGCGGCGGGCCAACTCGACGAACGGCTCGAGGTCGAGCCGGCTCATCGGGATGCGACGCAACTCCGCGTCCGAAGCGATGCCGTTGACCGCGAAGGCGACGTCGGGA
Organism: Leifsonia sp. L25; assembly: GCF_050632895.1. The sequence goes on from NZ_JBODRZ010000003.1 coordinate 117,167, forward strand.
ACGTCGTACGGCTCGTCGGCGAGGTCGAGGAAGACGATCGGCGACGGGTCTGCGGTGTCGAGCGGGAACACGCTGAGGATGGCCTCGGCGGCGGCTTCGGTGGTGACGTCCTCCCCCAGGAGGACGATGGGCGCGGTGAGTGCTTCTTCGGGATAGCCGCTGCCGACAAGGGTAAGCGTGTCGCCTTCGTGCAGAGCGTCGAGGGCGCTCAAGAGCGCACCGGACAGCAGCGGGCTGAGGTTCTTCAGCAAAGTCGGGCCTTTCCTGTAAAACGAATATTTCTCAACCCCTGTTGGGAGGATAGACCTCCCGGTATGTCCTCTCACACCCCCTTTAGGGGGTGCATGGGATCCTTCCGCATACCTCGCCGGGGTATCCGGTTTCCGCGGTATCCTGGGAAGCGTGATCGCAGACATCAAGAAGCGGGCGCTGCACCGCACGCGCATCCTCGAGGGGCAGCTGCGCGGCCTCGAGAAGATGATCGAGAACGAGGACTACTGCGTCGACATCATCACCCAGTCGCTCGCCATCCAGAAATCGCTCGGGTCGCTCAACAAGCTGCTCGTCGAGAACCATCTGAAGACCCACGTCTCGGAGATGTTCGAGGAGGGCGGGGACCAGCGCGACGACGCCATCCTCGAGCTCCTGAAGGTGTACGAGCTCTCGAACAACCGGGGCTGACGTGGCGGATCCGATCGAGATCGTCCGCGGCGACATCACCGAGCAGGCCGTGGACGCGGTCGTCAACGCTGCCAACAGCTCCCTCCTCGGCGGGGGCGGAGTCGACGGCGCCATCCACCGCCGCGGCGGCCCCGCCATCCTGGCCGCCTGCCGCCAGCTGCGCGCCACCACTCTGCCCGACGGGCTGCCGACAGGTCAGGCCGTGGCGACCACCGCGGGAGACCTCCCCGCCCAGTGGGTCATCCACACCGTCGGCCCGGTCTGGGCGCAACACGAGGACCGCACTCCGGACCTGCAGAACGCCTACCGGTCGTCGCTGCGGGTCGCGCGCGAGCTCGGCGCGGAGACCGTCGCCTTCCCCGCCGTGTCCGCCGGGATCTACGGCTGGCCGATGGACGACGCGGCACGGATCGCGGTGAGCACCGCACGCGCCGTGCTGTCCTCCGGCGTCGGCTCGGTCGAGCTGGTGCGCTTCGTGCTGTTCAGCGATGACGCCCTGGCGGCGTTCCGCGCGGCGGCCGGCGAGTGAGCGACGCTCCCCGCTTCGACGGCGACGTGGCCGTCGAGCGGTTCCGCACGCTCCTGCGCATCCCGACCATGTCGCGCAGCGCGGTCGAGGAGACCGACTGGGCAGCGTTCGACGCGTTCGCGGCGGCGCTGCCCGAGCTGTACCCTCGCCTGCACGGCGTCCTGGAACGCGAAACACACGGCCGCTCGCTGCTCTACCGGTGGCGCGGCGCGGGCGACGGCGCCCCCACCGTCCTGATGGCGCACTACGACGTCGTCCCCGCCACCGACGAGGGCTGGGAGCACCCGCCGTTCGGCGCGGAGCTCAGCGGCTCCGGCGACGACCGCGTGCTCTGGGGCCGCGGCACCCTGGACGACAAGGGTGCGCTGGCGGCCATCCTGGAGGCCGTGGAGGCCCTCGTCGCCGCCGGCCACACCCCCGCGGCAGACGTGTACCTCAGCTTCGGCCACGACGAGGAGACGGTCGGCTCCGGCGCGCAGGCGATCGTCTCCGCTCTCGCCGGGCGGGGCGTCCGGCCGACCCTGGTGCTGGACGAGGGCGGAGCCGTGGTCGAGGGTATCTTCCCCGGCGTGACCAAGCCGATCGCCGTCGTCGGAGTGAGCGAGAAGGGCATCACGAGCGTCCGCCTGACGGTCGAGCAGCAGGGCGGCCACGCCTCCACCCCGCCGAAGATGACGGCGACCGTCCGGCTGGCCCGCGCGATCACGCGGCTGAACGCCCGGCCCTTCCCTGCCCGGCTCTCAGAGACGAACCTCCAGATGGTGGAGACGCTCGGCGCGCACGCCACCGGCCCGCTGCGCGCAGTGTTCACGCGCGCCCGGCGGCTGAAGCCGGCTCTAATCCCCGTCCTCGGCCGGCTGAGCGACGAGACGCGTGCCATGGTCCGCACGACGACCGCGGTCACGCAGCTGAGCGGCAGCCTCGCGGCCAACGCGCTGCCGGAGACCGCGTCGGCGGTGCTCAACGTGCGCATCGCAGTCGGGTCGAGCGTCGCGGAGACCGTCGCCCACCTCCGCCGCGCCATCCACGACCCGCTCGTGCGCATCGAGACGATCGACCCCACCGAGCCGTCCCCGGTCTCCCCCACCACCGGCCCGGAGTGGGAGGCGGTGGCAGAGAGCATCGCGGCCGTGCACCCGGACGCGGTGGTGACGCCCTACATCATGCTCGCCGCGAGCGACGGCCGTCACTTCACGACCATCAGCGACGCCGTGTACCGGTTCACGCCCTTCGCGATGAGCGCCGAGGAGCGCGGGACCCTGCACGCGCGGAACGAGCGCATCCACGTGGCGACGTGGCTGCGGGGGATCCGGTTCTACGAAGAGGTGCTGCGCGGGCGGTAGCCCCTACGCCGCCCCGCCCAGATCCGGCAACTGGATCGCCCGGCTGCTCGGCGGCAGCTGCCGTGCCCGCTCCAGCCCGGGCACCAGCTCCCCCAGCCACGCCCGGTACCCCTCCGCGTTGAGGTGGAGGCGGTCGTCCGTGTACGCGGGGTTCAGCTCACCGTCCTCCAGTGCCATCGCCGGCCAGAGGTCGAGCCAGGCGGCGTGGACGGTGGGGGCGAACTGCCACAGGTGGCGGTTGATGTCGCGGATCTGATCGGCGAACTCGTGGCCGCGCGGCATCACCGACTGCACCAGGATGCGCACCTCGGGCAGCTCCTTGCGAAGCGTCACCAGGATGGTCTCGACGTTGCGGACCACGTGCTCGACGGACCGGCGCCAGGCCAGGTCGTTGGTTCCGATGAGGAGGGCGACCACCGCCGGGCGGGCCTCGACCACGTCGCTCAGCCGGGCGAGCACGTCGTCGGAGGTGTCGCCCGCGACGCCGAGGTTGAGGACGTCCTCGCCGGGCAGCCACGCCGCCCAGTCGCCGCCCTGGGTCAGACTGTCGCCGACCAGGACGAGAGGCCCGTTCCCCGATCCCCACCCGTCGCTCATCCTCCCATCCTCCCTCAGAACGTGGGAGGTCGGAAGGGTGTCGACGGCGACCGGGCGGCTACAGCAGCGACTTGGTGTGCCAGACCGTCTTCGTCTCGGTGAAGAACGCGATGCGGTCGAGCGACGGTGCGGCGGCGTCCGGGCCGTTCTCCGGCGTCAGGACGCGCTTCAGCGTGTCGGCCGCGGCGATCTGCAGGTCCACCCACTCGAGCGCTCCCGCGCCGACCAGGTCGAGCGCGTTGACGTCGGCGTGGGAGGCCAGCCACGGGGCGATCTCCGCCGGCGAGCCGGTGAGGATGTTGACCACGCCGCCGGGCACGTCGCTGGTCGCGAGCACCTCGCTCAGGCTGATCGCCGAGAGCGGGAAGCGCTCGCTGGCCACGACGACGACCGTGTTGCCGGCCACCAGCGCCGGGGCGACGGCGCTGACGAAGCCGAGCAGGCTGGAGTCCTGCGGGGCGACGATCGCGACCACTCCGGTCGGCTCCGGCACCGAGATGTTGAAGTACGGGCCCGCGACGGGGTTGGCGTTGCCCGCCACCTGGACGAACTTGTCGGCCCAGCCGGCATACCAGACCCACCGGTCGATCGCCTCGTCCACCTGGGCGCCGGCGACGGCGGCCGAGACGCCCTCCGAGGACACGATCTCGTCCACGAACTGGGCCCGGCGGCCCTCCATCAGCTCGGCGATGCGGTAGAGCACCTGGCCGCGGTTGTAGGCGGTCGCCCCGGCCCAACCGGGCAACGCGCCGCGCGCGGCGACGACGGCGTCACGGGCGTCCTTGCGGGAGGCCTTGGCGGCGTTCGCCAGGAACGCCCCCTTCGACGAGACGACCTCGAAGGTGCGGCCGGACTCGGAGCGCGGGAACTTCCCGCCGATGTAGAGCTTGTAGGTCTTCGGCACGGCCAGGCGGCTCATTTCGTCGCTCCCTTGCGGGTCGTGGTGCGGGTGGAGGTGCGGGAGGCCGCGCGCGAGCCGGAGGCCGTGACCGCCGGACGTGCTGCGGGCAGCGAGCGCCCGGGCACCAGGTAGGCGCCGAGGCCGTGACGGCCGCCCTCGCGTCCGTAGCCGGACTCCTTGTAGCCGCCGAACGGGCTGGCCGGGTCGAAGCGGTTGAAGGTGTTCGCCCAGATCACCCCGGCGCGGAGCTGGTCGGCGACGGCCAGGATGCGGCTGCCCTTGTCCGTCCAGATGCCGGCCGAGAGGCCGTACGGCGTGTTGTTCGCCTTGGCGATCGCCTCAGCCGGGGTGCGGAAGGTCAGCACCGACAGCACCGGGCCGAAGATCTCCTCGCGGGCGATCCGGTGGCTGGTCGACACGTTGTCGAAGATGGTCGGGGCGAACCAGAAGCCGTTCTCGGGGATCGCGCACTCGGCGGTCCAACGGTCGGCGCCCTCGGCCTCCCCGATATCGGAGAGCTCACGGATGCGCTGGAGCTGCTCGGCGCTGTTGATCGCGCCGATGTCGGTGTTCTTGTCCAGCGGGTCGCCGAGGCGCAGCGTGGAGAGGCGGCGCTTCAGGCGGTCGACGACCTCGTCGTGCACGCTCTCCTGCACCAGCAGGCGGCTGCCCGCGCAGCAGACGTGGCCCTGGTTGAAGAAGATGCCGTTGACGATGCCCTCGATGGCCTGGTCGATCGGCGCGTCGTCGAAGACGATGTTCGCGGCCTTGCCGCCGAGCTCCAGCGTGAGCTTCTTCTCGGTGCCGGCCACCGAGCGCGCGATCTCGCGGCCGACGGCGGTGGAGCCGGTGAAGGCGACCTTGTTCACGTCCGGGTGGGCGACCAGCTCGCGGCCGGTCTCCCCCGCGCCCGTGACGATGTTGACGACACCGGCGGGGAGGTCGGCCTGCTGCACGATCTCGGCGAACAGCAGCGCGGTCAGCGGGGTGGTCTCCGCGGGCTTCAGCACGACCGTGTTGCCCGCGGCGAGGGCCGGCGCGATCTTCCACGCCAGCATGAGCAGCGGGAAGTTCCACGGGATGACCTGCGCTGCCACGCCCAGCGCACGCGGCGCGGGGCCGAGACCGGCGTGCTCCAGCTTGTCGGCCCAGCCGGCGTAGTAGAAGAACCAGGCGGCGACCAGGGGCACGTCGACGTCGCGGCTCTCCTTGATCGGCTTGCCGTTGTCCAGGCTCTCGGCCACGGCGAGCTCGCGGGCGCGCTCCTGAATGAGGCGGGCGATGCGGAACAGGTACTTGCCGCGGTCGCTGCCGCTCATCCGCGACCAGACCCGGTCGTAGGCGCGCCGGGCGGCGGCGACGGCACGGTCGACGTCGGCGGAGTCGGCGGTCGCGATCGTCGCGATGCGCTCCTCCGTCGCCGGAGAGATGGTCTGGAAGGGAGTGCCGTGCCCGTCGACGAACTCGCCGTCGATGAAGAGGCCGTACTGGTCGCGCAGGTTGAGGATGGCGCGCGACTCGGGGGCCGGGGCGTACTCGAGGAAGCTCATGGTGTTGTCGTCCCGTCTCAGTCGATGGTCACGTAGTCGGCGCCGGAGTAGTGCCCGGTGTGCAGCTTCTGGCGCTGCAGCAGCACGTCGTTGAGCAGGCTGGAGGCGCCGAACCGGAACAGGTGCGGCTGCAGCCAGCGCTCGCCGACGGTCTCCGCGACCGTCACGAGGTACTTGATGGCGTCCTTCGACGAGCGGATGCCGCCCGCCGGCTTCACGCCGATCTCCTCGCCTGTCAGGCGGTGCCAGTCGCGCACGACCTCCAGCATCAGCAGCGTCACCGGGAGGGTCGCGGCGGGCGACACCTTGCCGGTGGAGGTCTTGATGAAGTCGGCGCCCGCGAGGATGCTCAGCCAGGACGCACGGCGCACGTTGTCGTAGGTGTTCAGTTCGCCGGTCTCCAGGATGACCTTGAGGTGGGCGTAGCTGCCGTCGTCGCGGCGGCAGGCCTCCTTGACGGCCACGATCTCGTCGAAGACGAGCCCGTACCGGCCGGAGAGGAACGCGCCGCGGTCGATGACCATGTCGATCTCGTCCGCGCCGGCCGCGACGGCGTCGGAGGTGTCGGCGAGCTTGACCGGCAGCGAGGCGCGGCCGGACGGGAAGGCGGTGGCGACGGCGGCGACGTTGATGCCGCCGGTCTGCCCGGTCTCGCGGGCCATGCGGCCGGCGTGGGAGGCGCCCAGCGCCTCCACGGCGTAGGGCACCATGTCGCCGTACACGCACACCGCGGCGGGCCGCGGGGCGGTCAGGTCGCTCGGGTCGGGCGTGAGGGCCTTGGCGACGAGCGAGCGCACCTTGCCGGGCGTGTCCGCGCCCTCCAGCGTGGTCAGGTCGATCAGCTCGATGATCTTGTCGAGCGCCCAGGCCTTGGTGGTGGTCTTGATGGAGCGGGTGCCGAGGCCGGCCGCGCGCTGCTCCAGCCCGACCGCGTCCACACCGGGGATGCCGCCGAGGTAACGCCGGAGCGAGCCCTCGGTGAGGTCGCCGCCCAGCACCTCGACGGCGCGGGCCGCCGGCGCGAGAGTGCGCACCGGCGGTGTCGTTTCGATGGTCATGACGTCTGCTTTCTCATGTTCGGCGCACGGCCGAGGAGGTCGTTGGCGGTCGACTCGTCGGTGATCAGAATGGTGCACAGCCCGCTGGCGACGACCGCGTGGGCGATGCCGTGCTTGGCCTCCCCGGCGATGACCGCGATGGAGGTGCCGGCGTTGCGGAGCTCGTCGAGGGTGAGGCCGAGGGTGCGGCCGTCGAGCTCGGGATCGGCGACCTGCCCGGCGTCGTCGATGAACCGGCCGACGACGTCGCCGACGGCGCCCTTGTCGGCCAGGGCGAGCACGTCCTCCGGCGACAGGTAGCCGGAGTCGACGTGGACGGAACTCGTGTCGACCACTCCGGCGCTGAACAGGTAGGCGTTCGCACTGCGGGCGAGCTCCAGCACCGACTGCACGGACCGGTCGGCCTCGATCGCGCGGCGCGTGGCCGCGTGCTCGAAGATCGCCGGGCTCGGGAGCAGGGTGGCGGTGCCCTGGGCCTTGCGGGCCATCACCACGGCCGTGTCCGCCGCGGCGGTCGCCTGCCGCGTGCTCGACACGCTGCCGTTGATCTGGACGGGGTTCACGCCCACGGCCCAGCCCGGGCGCAGCCGCGCGGCGACGGCGTGGAGGGTGCGGCCCCAGCTCACGCCGAGCGTGCGCGGGACGGGACGAAGGGTCGTGAGGTAGTCGGCCGCGGCCTGCGCGACACGGGCCTGCGAGTCGGAGTCGGAGTCGGCGGCGGGGACCACGACGGCGTCCACCAGCCCGTAGAAGCCGCACAGCTCGCGCTCCAGTGAGAACTTCCTGGCGCTCGGGTGCACGATCTCGATGCGCACGAAGCCGTGCTCGCGCGCCGCCACCAGGAGCCGGCCGACCTTCCACCGGGAGACGTTGAGGGCGACGCCGATCTCGTCCTGGGTCTTGCCGGCTTCGTAGTACAGCTCTGCGGCTTTGACGGCGAGGATCTCGTCGGTATCGTTCAGGGCCACCCGACCAGCTTAGGACGGGGTGCAACGGTTGCGCGCTCTTTGCTCAAATGAGCGGGGCCGGTTTCGTTTATCGTTGGCTCGTGTCTGCCTCTCCCCTCGCACTCGCCGTCGACTTCGGCGGAACCAAGGTCGAAGCCGCCCTCGTGGACGCGGACGGCGTCCTCCTCGGCGGCTCCCGCCACCGTCGCCCCACCGGTCGCACAGCGACGGTCGCCGACCTCGAGTCCTCGGTCGGCGGTGTCGTCCGCGACGCGCTCGCCGGCCTCCCGGAGGGCGCCACGATCGTCGGCGTCGGCATCGGCTGCGCCGGACCGATCGACCGCAAGCACGGGCTCGTCTCGCCGCTCAACGTGCCGGACTGGCGCGACTACCCGCTCCGTGACTTCATCGGCTCGGTGGTGACCTCCCTCGGCCTCGACGTGCCGGTGACGCTGGAGATGGACGGCGTGGCGATCACGATGGCCGAGCACTGGGTGGGCGCGGCGCAGGGCGTCGACAACGTGATGGGGATGGTGATCTCGACGGGCATCGGCGGCGGCCTCATCGTCGACGGCCGCGTCATCACCGGCCCGACCGGCAACGCCGGGCACATCGGGCACGTGGAGGTCGGGGCCACCTTCGCCGGAGAAGCGCTGAGGGGCGAGGACACGTTCGGCGCCCCCTACGCCCTGGAGGCCATCGCCTCCGGCCCGCACACCGTCGCCTGGGCTCGCCGCCAGGGCTTCACCGGCACGACCGGCGAGGAGCTCGCCGCCGCCTACGCCTCCGGCGACGAGGTCGCCGTCGCGGCGATCACCCGCACCGGCCGCGCCGTCGGCCACGCGATCGCCTCGGCGACAGCGCTGCTCGACCTGGAACTGGTCGCCATCGGCGGAGGCTTCTCGCATTCCACGCCCGACCTGTTCGCGCACATGCGCGAGGTGATCGAAGCCCACTACTTCCCGTTCGTGCGCAAGGTGCGCATCGTCCCGAGCGCCCTCTCCTCCGAGGGCCCGCTCATCGGCGCGGCCGCCCTCATCCACCGCAGCGCCCTCCTCCCGACCAACCCCCGCGACTAGCCCGCAGCCATCGCTTCCTCACTTTCTCCCGCTCTGCACCGGCGTGTCGCGGGAGAAAGTGAGGAAGAGATGGCTGGGGTCAGCGGTCTTCGAGCGGGGTGGGGCGCGCGACGACGGCGCCCGCGGCTGCGGCCGCGAGGGCCGTCGCGGTGAGGACCACGAGCGGCACGGTCCAGCCGCCGGTGACCTGGTGGAGGATGCCGACCACGAGCGGGCCGAGCGCGCCGAGCGTGTAGCCGAGGCCCTGCGTGAAGCCGCTCAGCGCGACCGAGCCGGCGTGCGTGCGCGTGCGCACGTTGATCAGGACCAGGCTCAGCGGGAACAGCAGCGGGCCGAGACCGGCGAACGCCACCCACAGCCAGGTCGCCGTCGCCGGCGCGAACACCAGCCCGGCGTAGCCCGCGACGAAGAACGCGACGCCCGCGTAGATCAGCACCGAGACGTTCCGCATCCGCGCGGCCAGCAGCGGCACCAGCAGGCCGGCCGGGATGCCCATCCCGGCGTAGACCGACAGCAGGGCGCCCGCCTTGGCGGGCGGCGTTCCGGCGACGTCGTGGACGAGCTGCGGCAGCCACGCGAACATCGCGTAGGCGTTGAGGCTCGACACCGCGAACACGATCGCCATCGCCCAGGCCAGGCCCGAGCGCCAGATCCGGCGGACCAGCGAGTGGTCGGCCTCCTCGACCTCCACATCGTGTGCGGGATGCGCCGGCCGGTGCGTGATCAGGATGCGCAGCCACGGCAGGATCGCCAGCACGCTGACCAGCGCCCACATCCCGACCGACACATGCCAGCCGGCGGAGTCCGCGACCGGGACGGCCACGAGCGGTGGCAGCAGGGTGCTGACCGACATCACGGTCGCATAGAGCGACGTCACCAGCCCGATCCGATCGGGGAAGTAACGCTTCACCAGCGGAGGCAGCAGGACGTTGCCGACGCCCATGCCGGCGAACGTGACCGCCGACCCGACCGCCAGCATGACGAACGACCCGGCCGTGGCGCGGAGGAGGTGCCCGGCCAGCATCACGCCGAGCGCGATCAGCAGCACGGCCTCCAACGCGAGCCGGCGGGTGAATGTCGGCGCGAGGAGGCCGAACAGCGCGAAGCAGACCGGCGGCAGCATCCCGAGCAGTCCGACGCCGACGCTGGACACCGGGAACTCGACACGGATCTCCGTGAAGATCGGCGACAGCGCGGCGACCGCGGTCCTCAGGTTGGCCGCGACCAGCAGGATGCCGAGCAGCGCGACCGCCCGGCCCTGCCAGAGCGGACGCGGCGCCGAGGCCGTGGAGGCGGTGTCCGGCGTGGCCTCGCTCACGCGCGCTCGGCCGTCAGGATGCGCCGGGCCTGCTCCACGTCGGCGGTGATCTGCGCGATCAGCGGCTCGATCCCGGCGTAGGCGACCATGCCGCGGATGCGCTCCGAGAACGCGACGTCGACCGTGTGGCCGTAGAGGTCGAGCTCGCGGTCGAGCACGTACGCCTCCACCTGCTTCTGCGGCACGCCCTCGAACGTCGGGTTGTTGCCGACCGAGATCGCGGCGGGGTAGCGGCTGCCGTCGTCGTCGGTCAGCCAGCCGGCGTAGACGCCGTCGGCCGGGATGAGGCCCTCCGACTCCGGCGACAGGTTCGCGGTCGGGAAGCCGAGCTCGCGGCCGCGCGCCGCACCGTGGACGACGACCCCGCGCACGGTCGGGACGGTGCCGAGCAGTTCGGCGGCGTGCCCGACGTCGCCGGCGGCCAGCAGCTCGCGGATCCAGGTGGAGGACACCCGGCGGCCGTGCTCGGGCCGCACGTCGTCGATCAGCTCCACGGTGTAGCCGTAGCGTTCCCCCAGCTCGCGCAGCAGCGCGACGTCCCCGGCCCCGCGGGCGCCGAAGCGGAAATCGCTGCCGACCAGCACGGCGGCGGCGTGCAGACGCTCGACCAGGATGCGGTGGACGAATTCCGCGGGAGGGAGGTCCGCGAGCGGCCGGTCGAAGGCGACCATGAGCGTCGCGTCGATGCCGGTCTCGGCCAGGAGCTCCAGCTTCTGCCGGTTGCTCACCAGCGAGGCGGGGCACTTCTCCGGCGCCAGCAGCTCCAGCGGGTTGCGGTCGAAGGTGATGACCGCCGCGGTCAGCCCGCGCTCGGCCGCGACCGCGCGCAACCGTTCGATCACCGCGCGGTGGCCGGTGTGCACGCCGTCGAACTTGCCGATGGTCACCGCGCTCGGCCCGAAGCCGTCGGGGATCTCCTCGAGGGAGCCGAACACCCTCACGAAGCCTCCCCGTCGCGCGGCTTGTGCTTCGACAGGTAGAGGAGGCCGAGGATCGGCAGGACCAGCGGGATGAACAGGTAGCCCATGCCGTAGACCGACCACACGGTCGCGTCCCGCCCGAACGGGTCGATGTCGTGGAGGCCGAGCGTCGCCGGGGCGAACAGGCTGAGCGTCCCGATCACCAGGACGCCCACCAGCTCGAAAGTGATCGTGATCCACGCCACCCGGTACCAGACCCGCCCCGGCGCGATGAGCGCGATAGTCGCCACGATATAGACGACCGCGGAGAGCCCGGAGAGCGTGAAGGCGACCGGCGCCTCGTGGAAACGGTCGATGATCTGGAAGACGCTGCGGCCGGTCGCGGCGAGCGCCAGCACGCCGTAGACGAACACGAGGACGCGGCCGACGCCGGAGACGCGGCGCCTGGGAGCCTCGCCCCCGCTCTGCTCGCGGGCGGACATGGTGTTGTGGGACATCGGTAACGATTCTATTCGCGCCGCTGACGTCTTCTCGCGCCGGGTCAGGCGCCCTGCACGAACCAGATCTGCCCCATCCGGTACACCATCACCGCGATGGCGAGGCAGACCCCGCCCAGGATGACGGTGCTCCACCGGTTGCGCTCGATCAGCGCCCAGAAGCCGCCGGCGAGCGGCAGCAGCAGCGCCGAGATCAGGTAGATGTAGAACTCCGCGAGACTTCCCGTGGGCGGGTTGCCCACCAGCGGGGCCACGATCGCCATCACGAGCTGCACGATGAGCAGCAGCTCGACCAGCGCGACGGCGCCCATCGTGAGGTCGCCGGGGACCCGCCCGGCGAACCCGAGCACCAGGCAGAGCACGCCGGCCACCACGGCGACACCGACCTGCAGCGCCACGAACCACTCGATCATGCGGAGGCGATCTCGTCGGTCGGGAAGTTCACGAGGGTCCTGGCTTCCTTTCCGCGGAACTCGATGAGTCCCACGAGGTGGCCGCCGGGGGCGATGGCCGCGACGGGTCCGCCTCCCGGTCCCTCCCGGTCGGCGATGTGGATGCGCCGGCCGTGCGTCAGGTCGATCGCCTGCTGCTCGGTCAGCTCGAGCGTCTCGAAGAGGTCGGAGGCGGCTCGTGCGGCGGGGATGAGGGCCGCCGCGGGATCGAGCGTATCGAGTTCGCCGGCCTCCCGCACCTCGAACGGTCCGACCCGCGTCCGGCGAAGCGCGGTGAGGTGGCCGCCGACGCCCAGATCGGCGCCGAGGTCGCGCGCGAGCGACCGGATGTAGGTGCCGGAGGAGCAGACCACGCGCACGTCGAGCTCGATCGCGACCGGCGTCGCGGGGTCGGGCAGCCGTCGCGCCGCCAGCAGTTCGAACTCCGCGATGGTCACCGCGCGCGCCTGGAGGACGACCTCCTCGCCCGCCCGGACCCGCGCGTAGGCGCGCTTGCCGTCGACCTTGATCGCGCTCACCGCGCTCGGGACCTGCTCGATCTCGCCGGTGAGCGCCCGGATGCCGCGCGCGATGTCCTCGTCCGACACGGCGGCGACGGCGGGCGGGTCGGCCTCCGTGACCACATCGCCCTCGGCGTCGTCGGTCGTCGTGGTCGCGCCGAGCCGGATGGTCGCCAGGTACTCCTTGTCGGCGCCGACGATGTAGGTCAGCAGCCGTGTGGACGAGTTGAGGCCCAGGATGAGCAGCCCCGTCGCCATCGGGTCGAGCGTTCCCGCGTGCCCCACCTTGCGTGTGCCGGCCAGGCGGCGCACGCGCGCGACGACGTCGTGACTCGTCCAGCCTCCCGGCTTGTCGACCAGGATCAGACCGCTGCCCGTCATGCGTTCTCGCCCGAGATGTCGAGGACCAGCTGCAGCTTGGTGCGGAAGGTGGACTCGATGATCTCGGTGGCGCAGACGTCCTTGCCGTACTCGGCGGGCAGCTTGAGTCCGAGCAGCGTGTTGAGCAGCATCCCCTCGGCCAGGAAGGTGCGCGCCTCGTCCGGCGAGAAGCCGACCTGGTCGCGGACCATCTTGTAGATCGCCAGGAATCCCTCGCGGGCGCGCCCGCCGATCACGGCGTCGTTGCCCATCCCGAAGGCCTGCATGAGCGAGAGCAGGATTCCGCGGTCCTCGATGAGGTTGACGTACGCCAGACCGAGCCGTCGGCCGATCTCGTGATGCTCGCCGACCGCGGCGTCCTCGCCCGCGGGCGATCCGTCGGCCTTCCAGTCGTCGATCGTGGACTGGAAGCCGGTGAGCAGCTTGTCGAGCGCGCGCTGGAGGACCTCGACGAAGAGGTTCTCCTTGCTGCCGAACATCCGCACCACGTAGGGCTGGCTGATGCCGGCCGCCTTGGCGATCTGGTCGGTGGTCGCGCCGAAGTAGCCGCGTTCCCCGAACACGAGGCTCGCCGCGCCGAGGATCTGCTCGCGCCGCTCGGCCGAGGGGATCCGTTCACTGATCGCCGAAGTCATGCTTGACATGTTATCAACCGATTACTATCGTTCGTTGTAATCATTCGATTACTAACAAAATCATACCCGCGAAACCCGCCATCCGATCCCAGGAAGCGAAGTCCCATGACTGCTCTCCGCACATCACGCACGGAACGCGTCGGCTCCCCGGCGCGCCGCATCCCCGTCTGGCTCGCGATCGTCGCGGCCTCCCTCCCGATGTTCATGGCGACCCTCGACAACCTGGTCGTCACGAGCGCACTCCCCGTCATCGCCCGCGACCTCAGCGCGTCCATCGAGCAGCTGCAGTGGGTGGTCAACGCCTACACGCTCAGCTTCGCGACGCTCATGCTGATGGCCGTGGGGATGGGCGACCGGCTCGGCCGCCGCTCGGTGTTCCTCGGCGGCATCATCGTCTTCACGCTCGCCAGCGCTGCCAGCGCCCTCGCGACCGAGCCGTGGATGCTGATCGCGGCCCGCGCCGTGCAGGGCGCGGGCGCGGCCGCTCTCCTCCCTCTCTCGCTCACCCTGCTGGCCGGCAGCGTCAGCCAGCGCCTCCGCCCGGCCGCCATCGGCATCTGGGGAGGGATCTCCGGCCTCGGCGTCGCCCTCGGCCCGCTGATCGGCGGCGCGGTCGTGCAGGGCTGGAACTGGCAGGCCATCTTCTGGCTCAACGTCCCGCTCGGCGTCATCGCCGTCCCGCTGGTGCTCCTCGCCCTCCCGAACAGCTTCGGCGACCGCGTGCGCGCGGACATCGTCGGCCTGCTGCTCGCCGCGCCCGGCGTGCTCGGGCTGGTCTACGGCATCGTCCGCGGCAACGACGCGGGCTGGGACAGCGCCGAGGTGCTGTTCTCGCTCCTCGCCGGAGGCGCGCTGCTGGTCGCGTTCGTGTTCTGGGAGTCGCGCACCTCCGCACCGCTGCTGCCGCTGCGGCTGTTCCGCGACCGCAGCTTCACCGTCGCGAACCTCGTCGGCGTCACGTTCAGTTTCGGGATCTTCGGCGCGATCTTCATCCTCATCCAGTTCCTCCAGGTCGTCCAGGGGCACACCCCGCTGGAGGCCGGCGTGATGACGATGCCGTGGACGCTGGCGCCGATGGTCGTCGCGCCGCTGACCGGGCTGGTGTCCGGGCGGACCGGCACCCGCCTCCCGATCGTCGTCGGGCTGGTGTTCCTCGCCGGCGCAATGGCGTGGATCGCCGGGACGCTCTCCGCCGACCTGCCGTACTCGCAGATGTGGCCGCCGTTCCTGCTCGCCGGCGTCGGGATGGGCCTGGTGTTCGCGCCCAGCTCGACCGCCGTGCTGGCGAACATGCGCACGGCCGACCACGCGAAGGCCTCCGGCGCGAACTCCACGTTGCGGGAGATCGGCGTCGCGCTCGGCGTCGCGGTACTGACCGCGGTGTTCACCGGCGCGGGCGGCACGCTGACCCCGACCGGGTACGTGAACGCCGCCATCCCGGCTGTCTGGGTCGGCGCGGGGGCGCTGGCGCTGGCCGCCGTGATCTCGGTCGCCCTGCCCAGCCGCCGCCGCGCCGCGGAGCTCGCGGCGGCCGCCCACGCCGCCGAGGCGCCCAGCGCGCCCGTCGAGCCCGCCGTGGCCCTCGCAAGCTGACGAACAGGGGTCGCAACACGCCGCTACGCGGCCTGCGTGGCGGCGTGTTGCGACCCCTGTGGTGGTGCCCGAGCCGAGGCCCGTAGGCTGGAGGGCGTGCGAATCGGCGTGATCGGAGCAGGAGCCATCGGCGGCACGATCGCGGCGCTGCTCGACCGGGTCGGCCACCTCGTGGAGGTCACAACCCGCGGCGAGCAGCTCGCCGCCATCCGCGCCGACGGCCTCCGCCTCGACGGCGGCTGGGGCGCGCACACCGCACGGGTCGCCGCCGCCGAACGGCTGCAGACCCGGCCGGAGCTCGTGTTCGTCTGCACCAAGGCGCAGGACGCCGAGGCCGCCATCCGCGACAACGCCGAGCTCCTCGACGGCATCACGGTCGTGGTGGTCCAGAACGGCCTCGCCGGCCTCCGCGTCGCGACAGAGCTGCTGCCCGGCTCCGACTGCGTCGGCGCGCTCGCCCTCTACGCCGCCAGCTACCTCTCCCCCGGGCGCGTCACTGTCACCACCACCGCGAACACCTACCTCGGCGCGGGCGACGGCGAACCGCCCGCGAGCGCGGTCGAGGCCGCCCGAATCCTCGACGCCGCCATGCCCAGCTTCGCGGTCGAGAACTTCACCGGCTGCCAGTGGACCAAGCTCATGGTCAACCAGGTCAACGCCATGCCCGCCATCACGGGCCTGAGCTCCCAGGAGACCCTCGGCAGCCGCCTGTTGCGCCCGATCATCACCGCGAGCCTCCAGGAGGCGGTCCGCGTCGGCATCGCGCGCGGCGTGCGCTTCGGCAGCATCCAGGGCCTGGACGACCGGATCCTGCGCTTCGTCGCGTCGTCCCCGCGCTGGCTGGCGCAGGTCGTCCCGCTGCTGATGCGGCGCCGGATGGGCGCGACGCCCAATCCCGGCTCGACGCTGCAGAGCATCCGCCGGGGCCAGCTCAGCGAGATCGACTTCCTGAACGGCGCGGTCGTCGCCGAAGCCCACGCGACCGGACGGGAGGCGCCGGTCAACGCGGCGCTGACCGGCTTGGTGCACGAGGTGGAGGCCACGAAGGAGTTCATCGCGCCGGCCGCCGTCGCCCGCCGGATGGCTCCCCTGCTGGCCCGTTAGGCCGCCCGCGCGACCCGCACCGGCGCGAGCGGGTCCGAGTCGTCCACGAGCATGGTCGCGAAGTCCCGCGGCCGCGCGTCCTCTTCGTAGACCGCCTCCTGCGGCGCGTTGACGAGCAGGATCGACGCGTTCCACTCCCGCCGCAGCTCCGGCCGCAGCAGGAACTCGCCGTCGACGACGAGCACCGCATCCGGCCCGGCCGTCTCCCACCTGGCCCCGACCGGCGCGTCCCGCACCTCGTCGAAGGCCGCGGTCTGGAACCCGGTGCTGCCCCCCATCCGGAACGGGTCGAGCAGCACCCGCCGGAGCGTCGAGTAGTCGAACGCGTCGCGGTAGAACCGCTCCGGCGTCTCCGGGCCGAACAGGGTGCGGTCGGCGCGCGGACGGTGGAAGTCGCCCACCGACGCCCTGTGGGTGTCGACGCCCGACTCGCGGAACACCGCCGCGAGGTCGTCCGCGAAACCGGACGTGCCGCCGCCGCCGTCCACCGCGACGATCACCCGGCCGCCCGGCGCGAGCGCGCGCACCTCCCCCACGATCTCGCGGAGGGCGAGGACCCGCGCAGTGGGAGGCAACATCATAGCCATGAGCATAGGCTCCCGACCCGCAGCCGATACCCTCGAAGAATGCCCGGCCCGGACAAACCCGACGCGTTCGCCTCGGCGGTGGTGGACTGGTACCACGCCAACCGCCGCGACCTGCCCTGGCGCCGCGACGGCTTCACCCCGTGGGGCACCCTGGTCAGTGAGTTCATGCTGCAGCAGACCCCGGTGGCGCGCGTCATCCCCCGGCTCGAGGAGTGGCTGACCCGGTGGCCGACCCCCGCCGACCTCGCGGCCGTCCCGCCCGGGGAGGCCGTGCGGGCCTGGCAGTCGCTCGGCTACCCGCGCCGCGCGCTCTGGCTGCACGCCGCGGCCGTCGCGATCACCGAGCGACACGGCGGGGTCGTGCCCGACGATGTGGAGGCGCTGCTCGCGCTCCCCGGGATCGGCGACTACACCGCGCGCGCCGTCGCGGTGTTCGCGTACGGGGAGCACCATCCCGTCGTCGACACCAACGTGCGCCGTGTCGTCGCGCGCGCCGTCGACGGTCAGGGCGAGCCCGCCCCGCCGAGCGCCCGGCGCGACCTCGCGGCGATGACGGCGCTCCTCCCCGGCGACCGCCCGGCGGCCGCCGCCTTCAACGCCGGGATGATGGAGCTCGGCGCGATCGTGTGCGTCGCCCGCTCCCCGCGCTGCGACGCGTGCCCACTGGCGTCGACCTGCGCGTGGCGAGCGGCGGGCTACCCCGCTTACGCCGGCCCGCGCAAGGCGGCCCAGAAGAAGTACGAGGGCAGCGACCGGCAGGTGCGCGGCCGCATCCTCGGCGAGCTGCGCGGGTCGCACATCCCGGTCACCGTCGCCGAGCTGGCGGACGTCTGGCCGGACGCCGAGCAGCGCGACCGTGCGCTGCGCGGCCTGGTGGCCGACGGCCTCGCGGTCGCGGAGGGCGACGGTTACACGCTGCCGTGAGCCGCGTGGGAGCCGGTCAGGACTGCGCGAACACGACCGGGTTCCAGTCCAGGATCCGCGACCGGTAGACCAGCCCCTCGGTGAAGAACGGGTCGCTGTCGCGGAACCGCTCGGCGGCCTCCCTCGACCGGAACACGGCCATCGAGCCCTGCGTGCCGGGGTCGCCGAACGTGCCGATCATCAGCACGTCGCCGGTCTCCGCCGCGAAGGCGTCGAGGTAGGCCTTGTGGCGCGGGTAGGCCTCCACGATGCGCTGGAAGCGCTCGGGGGTGTTGTCGGGGTCGGCGTCGTAGAACGAGACGGCGTACATGGCCTCAGTCCTCCTCGTCGTCTTCGCGCGGCTTCACGTACGGGTCTTCATCGCCGGCGTAGCTGGCGCCGGCGGCAAGTCCCGCCACCTCGGTGTCGCGCTCGTGCGCCTGACGCAGCAGGTCCTCGATGTGGGCCGCGTTCTCCGGGATGGCGTCGAGCTGGAACGCCAGCGTCGGCGTCAGCCGCGCGGTGATGTTCTTGCCCACCTCGCTGCGAAGCATGCCGGTCGCCGCCTGCAGGGCCGCAGCCGTGTCGGCGCGCTCCTGGTCGGTGCCGTACACCGTGTAGAACACGGTCGCGTGCTGGAGGTCGCCCGTCACCTGCACGTCGGTGATCGTCACGAAACCGAGCCGCGGGTCGCGGAGGCCGCGATCCAGCCGCTTGGCGATGATGACCTGGATTCTGTCCGCGAGTTTCCTCGCGCGTGCCGGGTCGGCCATGGGGTCCTCCTTGGATGGTTCGGTGCGGAAGCCGAAGGCCCGGCGGTCTCCCGCCGGGCCTCACATGCTACCGATTCAGGCGCGGGGCTTCTCCCGCAGCTCGGTGGTCTCGATCTCGTCGCCGATCTGGATGTCGTTGTACTTGCCGAGGCCGATACCGGCTTCGTAGTCGGTGCGCACCTCGGTGACGTCGTCCTTGAAGCGGCGCAGCGACTCGATGGCGAGGTTGTCCCCCACCACGACGCCGTCGCGGATGACGCGCGCCTTGGCGTTGCGCGTGATCGTTCCGGACCGGACGATGACACCGGCGATGTTGCCGAACTTGGAGGAGCGGAACACCTCGCGGATCTCGGCCACACCCGACTGGACCTCTTCGAACTCGGGCTTGAGCATGCCCTTGAGCGAGTTCTCGATGTCCTCGATGGCGTTGTAGATGACCGAGTAGAAGCGGACGTCCACACCCTCGCGGGCCGCACGCTCGCGCGCCTTCACGTCCGGGCGGACGTTGAAGCCGATCACGATCGCGTTGTCGATGGTCGCCAGGTCGATGTCCGACTCGGTGATCGCGCCGACGCCGCGGTGCAGGATGCGGAGGCTGACCGAGTCGTCGACCTCGATCTTCATGAGCGACTCCTCCAGCGCCTCCACGGCACCGGACACGTCGCCCTTGATGATGAGGTTGAGCGCCTCGACCTTGCCCTCTTCCAGAGCACGGGTGAAGTCCTCGAGCGAGATGCGCTTGCGGGCCTTCGCCAGCTGGGCGTTGCGCTCGGCGGCCTCGCGCTTCTCGGCGATCTGCCGGGCGGTGCGGTCCTCCTCGGTGACGATGAAGGTGTCACCGGCGCGCGGGACGCTGGAGAGACCCTGCACCTGCACCGGTCGCGACGGCGCGGCCTCGAAGACGGCGTCGCCGTTCTCGTCCGCCATCGCACGGACGCGGCCGTACGCCGTGCCCGCGACGATCGCGTCGCCGACGCGCAGTGTTCCGGACTGGATGAGCACGGTCGCCACGGCGCCGCGGCCCTTGTCGAGCTTCGCCTCGATGGCGACACCGCGCGCGTCCTTGTTCGGGTTGGCGCGCAGGTCGAGCCCGGCGTCGGCGGTCAGCAGGACCGCGTCGAGCAGGGCGTCGATGCCGATGTTGTTGCGGGCCGACACGTCGACGAACATGACGTCGCCGCCGTACTCCTCGGCGACCAGACCGAACTCGGTGAGCTGCTGGCGCACCTTGGCCGGGTTGGCGTCCGGCTTGTCGATCTTGTTGACCGCGACCACGACGGGCACGTTCGCCGCCTGGGCGTGGTTCAGGGCCTCGATCGTCTGCGGCATGATGCCGTCGTCGGCCGCGACCACGAGGATCGCGATGTCGGTCACCTGCGCACCACGGGCACGCATGGCGGTGAACGCCTCGTGACCGGGGGTGTCGATGAAGGTGATCGCGCGCTCGATGTTGTCGTGCTCGGTCCACACCTGGTACGCACCGATGTGCTGGGTGATGCCGCCGGCCTCGCCCGCGACGACGTTCGCGTTGCGGATGGCGTCGAGGAGGCGCGTCTTACCGTGGTCGACGTGACCCATGACGGTGACGACCGGGGGCCGGATCTCGAGGTCCTCGTCGGACTCGCCCTCCAGCTCGGCGTCGAGGTCGATGTCGAAGCCCTCGAGGAGCTCGCGGTCCTCGTCCTCGGGCGAGACGACCTGGATCTTGTAGCCCAGCTCCTCACCGAGGATCTGGAAGGTCGCCTCGTCGAGCGACTCGGTCGCGGTCGCCATCTCGCCCAGGTGGAAGAGCACGGTGACCAGCGACGCGGGGTTCGCGTCGATCTTGTCGGCGAAGTCCGAGATGGAGGAGCCACGGCGCAGGCGCACGATCGTGCCGCCGTCGCCGCGGGGAACGCTCACGCCGCCCAGCGACGGAGCTTCCCTCATCTCGAATTCCTGGCGCTTCGCGCGCTTCGACTTGCGGGCCTTGGACTTGCCGCCGCCACGGCCGAACGCGCCGGCCGTGCCGCCGCCGGGACCACGACCGCGGCCACCGCCGCCGGCGGGACGCGGGGCGCCGAAGCCGCCGCCCGTGCCGCCACCGGGACGCTGGAAGCCGCCGCCCGCGGCGCCGCCGGCGCCACCGGGGCGCTGCTGGAAGCCGGGACGTCCGCCGCCGCCGCCCTGGCGCGGGCCGGGACGGTTTCCGCCGCCCTGGCCGGGCGCGCCGATGCGCGGCGAGCCGGGACGCGGCGGAGCCGGGCGCGGGATGTTGCCCGGGCTCGGGCGCGAGCCCATGCCCTGCGAGCTGGAGAAGGGGTTGTTGCCCGGCCGCGGGGTGCTGGGCCGCTGGCCCATGCCCTGGCTGGACGAGAACGGGTTGTTGCCCGGGCGCGGGGCGCCAGGGCGCGGGATGCTGCCCGCGGCGGAACCGCCGCCCGCGGCAGGGCGCGGCGTTGCCGGCTTGGCGGTGTCGGTCGATGCGGACGCGGCGGGAGCCGCCTGCGCGGCCTTCTCGGCGGCGGCCTTGTCGGCGGCGGCCTTCTCAGCAGCGGCCTTCTCGGCGGCGGCCTGACGCTCGGCGACCGAGAGCGGCGCCTGCGGCTTGGGCGCGGCAGCCTCGCTCGACGCCTGTGGGCGCGGTGCGGCGGGGCGCGGAGCCTCCGCTTTGGGAGCCGACGTCTTGTCGGCGGTGAAGCCTTCAGCCTCCAGGGCGGCGCGCAGCTTGCGGGCTACCGGGGGCTCGATGCTCGAGGACGGGCCCTTGACGAACTCGCCCATCTCCTTGAGTTTCGCGAGCGCGACTTTGCTGTCGACGCCGAGCTCGCTCGCGACCTCGTGTACGCGTGGTTTTGCAGCCACAATTCTCCTGTCTGGGGCCCACCCCGGACAGGGCAGGCGTTAGTAGCGGACGGCACTCATTTCGAGCCGCTCATTTGTTGTCACTCATGTGAAGTCACTGCTTCTTCAGCCTGTTCTCTCAATGCCACCCGGGGTCGCAGTGCGGCCCGGATGGCCGTCGGGTCGAGCGCCCCCTCCGCCCTCAGCGCCCGCCCGAAGGCCTTGCGCTGAAGTGCGAGATCGAGACACTCGTCGACCGGATGCAGCCACGCGCCCCGTCCGGGGAGAGTGGCGGACGGGTCCGCCACGAGTTCCGAATTCCGGAGTACGACCCTCAGAAGAGAGGATCGGGGAGCGCGAGAACGGCATCCGACGCACGTTCTGACGGCTTCCATCTTACCCCTCACGCATCTCTGCGCCGAATCAGGACGGAGCGCCGCTCTTCGAACAACGCTCCGTCGCCGCTCCGCATTCCCTCGGCAGGCGGTTACTTCTCGTCCAGGATCGAGTCGGGCTGGATGTCGATCTTCGCGCCGGTGAGCTTCGCCGCCAGACGCGCGTTCTGACCTTCCTTGCCGATCGCGAGCGAGAGCTGGTAGTCGGGCACGAGCGCGCGGACGGCCTTGAGCGACTCGTCGATCACGAACGCACTGGTCACTTTGGCCGGCGAGAGCGCGCTCGAGACGAACGTCGCGAGGTCGGGCGAGTAGTCGACGATGTCGATCTTCTCGTTGTTGAGCTCCGCGGTCACCGCGCGCACGCGCTGGCCGAGCTCGCCGATGCAGGCGCCCTTGGCGTTCACGCCGGGCTCGGTCGCGCGCACGGCGATCTTGGTGCGGTGGCCGGCCTCGCGGGCGAGCGAGACGATCTCGACGATGCCGCTGGCGATCTCCGGGACCTCCAGCGCGAACAGCTTGCGGACGAGCGCGGGGTGCGTGCGCGAGACCACGATCGACGGGCCCTTGGCGCCCTTCGCCACGCTCGTGACGTAGACGCGGATGCGCGACCCGTGCGTGTACTCCTCGCCCGGCACCTGCTCCTCGGGCGGGAGGATGGCCTCCACGCTGCCCAGGTCGATGTGCACCATGCGCGGATTCGGCCCCTGCTGGATGACGCCGGCGACGATGTCGCCCTCGCGGCCGCGGAACTCGCCGAGCACCGCGTCGTCCGCGATGTCGCGCAGCCGCTGGTTGATCACCTGCTTGGCGGCGAACGCTGCGATGCGGCCGAAGTCGCTCGGGCTGTCCTCGGCCTCGCCGACGACGTTGCCTTCGTCGTCGCGCTCCGGGACGTAGACGGTGACATGCCCCGTCTTGCGGTCCAGGTGGACGCGCGCGGCGGGCGGCTGGTCGCTGTGCCCGTGGCGGTGGTCGGCCTGGTTGGTGTGCTTCAGGTACGCGGTCAGGATCGCCTGCTCGATGATCTGGACCAGCTCATCGAAGGGGATCTCCTTCTCGCGTTCCATCAGACGCAAGACGCTGAGGTCGATGTCCATGCCGGCCTCCTCTATTCAGATCTTCGCCGCCGCGCGATGGCGCGGCGGACCCAGCTATCTACGGTACCCGAGATTCTCAGCGTCCGGGACCCCGGGTACCGTGCAGGGCATGAGCTCGCCCTCCCGAACAGCCTCCCGGCTGGAGCACAGCACCTTCGTGCGGGTCCTCACCCGCGTGGGACTGGCCTCGATCGGCCTCCTGCACATCCTCATCGGCGTCATCGCGCTGGCCGTGGCGTCGGGCGCCGGCGGCACCGCCGACCAGTCCGGCGCCCTCCAGGCGGTCGCTTCGGTGCCGGGCGGCATCCTCGTCCTCTGGCTGATCGTCATCGGGCTCGTCGTGCTCGCGCTGTGGCAGCTCCTGGTGGCGGTCACTGCGCACGGAGCGGGGACGAAGGTCGTGGAGGTCGCCAAGGCGGTCGTCTACGGCGCACTGGCCGCCGTCACGATCTCGGTCTCTCTGGGCGGCGGCCACAACTCCACGTCGAAGCAGAAGTCGGCCAGCGCGCACCTGCTCGCGCTGCCGGGCGGTGTCTTCGCCCTCGGCCTGATCGGTCTGATCGTCGTGGCGGTCGGCGTCGTGTTCATCCGCAACGGCGCGACGAACGCATTCGAGCGCGATCTGAAGCTGCCGCCGGATCGCTGGGCGGACGCGATCAGCGTCCTCGGCCGCGTCGGCTACATCGCCAAGGGCATCGCCCTGGTGCTGGTCGGCGGCCTGGTGATTCTGGGCGCGGTCACCTACGACCCGTCGAAGGCGACCGGACTCGACGGCAGCCTCAAGACGCTCGCGAGCGTGCCGTTCGGCGTCGTCGCACTGATCGTGATCGCACTCGGACTGATCGCGTACGGGCTGTTCTGGTGCGTGCGGTCCGTCAAGGCGCGCCTCTGACCCCACTCATTCGTGCCGAATGTCGACTCTGACGCTGCGAGAGTCGACATTCGTGCGGAATCGCGCGACGGGGTTACGCGTCTTCCTCGGCGGGGGCCGCGAACTGGGCGTTGTAGAGGGTGTAATACGCCCCGCCCCGCGCGAGCAGTTCGGCGTGAGTGCCCTGCTCCACGATGCGCCCGGCCTCCATCACCAGGATGAGGCCGGCGTCGCGGATGGTCGACAGCCGGTGCGCGATCACGAACGAGGTGCGGTCCGCGCGCAGCGCGCTCATCGCCTTCTGCACGAGCAGCTCGGTGCGGGTGTCGACCGACGAGGTCGCCTCGTCCAGGATGAGCACGCTCGGCCGGGCGAGGAACGCCCGAGCGATCGTCAGCAGCTGCTTCTCGCCCGCCGAGACGTTCGAACCCTCGTCGTCCAGCACTGTGTCGTAGCCGTCCGGCAGCGAGTGAACGAACCGGTCGACGTACGTGGCGCGCGCCGCGTCGAGGATCTCCTCCTCGGTCGCTCCGGGGCGGCCGTAGGCGATGTTCTCGCGGATCGTGCCCTTGAACAGCCAGGTGTCCTGCAGCACCATCCCCATCCGGTCGCGGAGATCGTGCCGGGTCATCGTCGCGATGTCGACGCCGTCGAGCGTGATCCGGCCGGAGTCCAGGTCGTAGAAGCGCATCATCAGGTTGACCAACGTGGTCTTGCCCGCGCCGGTCGGCCCCACGATCGCCACGGTCTGGCCCGGCTCGGCCACCAGCGAGAGGTCCTCGATGAGCGGCTGGTCCGCCACGTACCGGAACGACACGTTCTCGAAGGCCAGCCGGCCGCGGGTGCCGTGCGGGCTGGCCGGCTCCGCCGGGTCCGGGCTCTGCTCGTCGGCGTCCAGCAGCTCGAAGACGCGCTCGGCGCTGGCGACGCCCGACTGGAGCAGGTTGGCCATCGACCCGAGCTGAGTGAGCGGCTGTGTGAACTGGCGCGAGTACTGGATGAACGCCGTCACGTCGCCGAGCTGCATCGCGCCGTTCGCCACCTGGAGGCCGCCGACCACCGCGATGGCGACGTACATCAGGTTCCCGACGAACATCATCGACGGCATGATCAGGCCGGAGATGAACTGCGCCCCGAAGCTCGCCTGGTACATCTCCTGGTTCTTGGAGCGGAAGCGCTCCTCCACCTCGCGGTGCCGGCCGAACACCTTCACCAGCGAGTGGCCCGTGAAGGCCTCCTCGATCTGACCGTTCAGCTCGCCGGTGTTGCGCCACTGCGCGACGAAGAGCCGCTGCGAGCGCTTGGCGATCAGCATCGTGGTGACCAGCGTCAGCGGGATGGTGACGAGCGCGATCACCGCGAGCAGCGGAGAGACGACGAACATCATCACCGTCACACCGATCACCGTCAGCAGCGACGTGAGGAGCTGGCTCATCGTCTGCTGGAGGGTCTGCGAGATGTTGTCGATGTCGTTGGTGACCCGGCTGAGCAGCTCGCCGCGCTGCATCGTGTCGAAGTAGGTCAGTGGGAGACGGTGGATCTTCGCCTCGACATCCTGGCGCAGCCGGTAGACGGTGCGCTGGGTGATCCCGTTGAGCACGTAGCCCTGGAGGTAGGCGAACAGCGACGACGCGATGTAGAGCGCGAGCACCCACATCAGGATGTGGCCGACGGCGGTGAAGTCGATGCCCTGGCCCGGGGTCAGCGTCATCCCGGAGATGAGGTCGGCCAGCTGGCCCTGGCCGTTCGCGCGGAGGCCGGCGATGGCCTGCGCCTGCGTGATGCCCTTCGGGAGCTGGGCCGAAATGGCGCCCGCGAAGACGAGGTTGATCGCGTTGCCGAGCAGCTTCGGCCCGAGAACCGCGAACACGACGCTGACCACCGCGAGGACGGTGACGAAGACGATCCCGACCATCTCCGGCCGCAACCGCCGAGCGAGGCGCTTGGCCGACGGGCCGAAGTTGAGCGACTTGTCGCCGGGCATCGTCATCCCGCCGAACGGGCCGCCGCCCGGGCCACGGCGGACGGGCGTCCGGACGGGAGGCTGCTGGACCTGCTGGGGCTGCCGGGTGGGAGCGCCGCCACGGGCGCCGTCTGTTCGGCTCATGCCGCCTCCTCCGCCGTGAGCTGCGACGAGACGATCTCGGCGTAGGTCGGGTTGCTCTCCACGAGCTCGGCGTGCGTGCCGCGGCCGACCACGTGTCCATCCTCGAGCACGACGATCTGGTCGGCATCGACGATG
This sequence comes from Leifsonia sp. L25, assembly GCF_050632895.1. The sequence continues at coordinate 142,946 of NZ_JBODRZ010000003.1, forward strand.
GTGGACACCCGCTGGGCCACGACGATCATCGTGGCCTCCGCCTCGTTCCGCGCGAGCGCGCTGCGCAGGCGTGCGTCGGTCGCGGTGTCGAGCGCGGAGAAGGAGTCGTCGAAGATGTAGATCTCGGGCCGGCGCACGAGCGCGCGGGCGATGGCCAGGCGCTGCCGCTGGCCGCCCGAGACGTTCGTGCCGCCCTGGGCGATCGCCGCATCCAGCTTGTCGGGCATCTCCTCCACGAAGCCCTTGGCCTGTGCGATCTCCAGCGCACGCCAGAGCTCGTCGTCGGTCGCGTCCGGGTTGCCGTAGCGGAGGTTGCTGGCGACCGTCCCGGAGAACAGGTACGGCTTCTGCGGGACCAACCCGATCCGGGACCAGAGCAGTTCGGGGTCGAGCTCGGCGACGTCCACGCCGTCGACGAGCACGATGCCGCCGGTGGCGTCGAACAGCCGCGGGATGAGGTTGACCAGCGTCGTCTTACCCGCACCCGTGCTGCCGATCACCGCGGTGGTCTTGCCTGCCTCCGCGAAGAACGTGACATCGTTCAGCACCGGTTGCTCGGCTCCCGGATACGAGAAACCGACACCGACGAACTCGACGGTCCCGCGCGCGCCGACCTCGGTGATCGGGTTCTCGACGGCGCCCACCGAAGGCTCGGTGTTCAGCACCTCGCCGATGCGGTCGGCGCAGACCGCGGCGCGCGGCACCAGCACCGCCATCATCGTGGACATCATCACGCCCATCAGGATCTGCGCGAGGTACTGCAGGAACGCGGTCAGGGTGCCGATCTGCATCGACCCGTCGGCGACCCGGTAGGCGCCGAACCAGATCACCGCGACGCTGGAGACGTTCAGCACCAGCATGACGATCGGGAACATCAGTGCGAAGAGCCGTCCGGCCCGGATGGCCGTGTCGGTGACCAGGTCGTTGGCGACGGTGAACCGCGCCGTCTCGACGTCCTCCCGCACGAACGCGCGCACCACGCGGATGCCGGTGAGCTGCTCGCGCAGCACCCGGTTGACCCGGTCGATCCGCTCCTGCATCTTGCGGAACAGCGGGACCATCCGGACGATGATCATGCTCACGGCGATCAGCAGCACGGGCACGCTCACCGCGATCAGCCAGGAGAGCTGGAGGTCCTGCCGCATCGCCAGGATGATCCCGCCGATGGCGAGGATCGGCGCCGACACCAGCAGCGTGCACGTCATCAGCACGAGCATCTGGACCTGCTGGACGTCGTTGGTGTTCCTCGTGATGAGCGACGGGGCGCCGAAGTGCGTCACCTCGCGCTCCGAGAACTCGCCGACGCGGTGGAAGATCGCGCCGCGCAGGTCGCGGCCCACCAGCATGGCCACCTTCGCGCCGAAGTAGACGGCGGTGATCGAGCAGGCGATCTGAACGATCGTCACGCCGAGCATCTCGGCGCCGGTCGACAGGATGTAGCCGGTGTCGCCCTTGGCGATGCCGTTGTCCACGATGTCGGCGTTCAGCGTCGGCAGCCAAAGCGAGAGCAGCGACTGCGCGAGCTGGAAGAACACGACCCCGATGAGGAGCGGCCAGTGCGGCCGGAGGTACCGGCCGAGGAGTTTCAGGAGCATCCGGGCTCTCCCTGGTCTGCCGCGTCCGCGGCCGTCGTGACGGGTGTAGCAGGTCTGATCGGTGCGCACGGGGCGAACGGCCGGCCGGCGACGCCGACGAGGGCGATCCGGGCGAGGTCGTCGACGCTGAACTCGATGCCGTCGTTCAGTGCGGGGAACGCGGACGAGAAGCTGATCAGCCGCAGAATGTGCGCGACGCGCTCTGGCGGCCAGTTGAGGTCGTCGGCCTCCGGGGCGAGGATCCGGGCGATGATGGCCGCGAACTCCGTGCGCTCCTGCGGGATGGGCGGCCGCTGGTGGCCGACCACCGACATGATGCGCATGACGTTCTGGAACCGGTCGCGCAGCAGGTAGACGATCGCGCGCACCTTGTGCTCGAGCGGAAGGCCCGGGTCGATGGCGCGAAGCGCCTCACGGAGCGGCTCGGGGTCGAGATATTTCTCGACGGCGGCCTGGACGAGCGACTCCTTGTCCCCGAACGCGCGGAAGATCGTCCCCTCGGCGATCCCGGCGGCGTCGGCGATCTGGCGCGACGTCACACCGCGACCGTGTTCGATCAGCAGCGGGATGACCGCGTCGATGATCATCGCCTTGCGGTCCTCCGGCGGCAACGGCTGGGCGCGGTTGCGCGCCGTCTCCAACTCGGTTTCCACGGAGGAATCGTAGGCGGAGTGAGTGCTCACTCACAACAGTGTGGGTGTTCGCCCTCAGCGAACAGTCCCCGTGGGGCTCAGCGGTCGAGTGGGAAGAAGCCCGAGATGGTCGCGATGTCGTCCGCCGACGGCGTCCACGCGGTCGCCGCCTCGGCGTTCGCCACGATCTGCTCGGGACGCGTCGCCCCGGCGATGACACTGGTGAGCCCCGGCTGGGCGAGGAGCCACGCGAACGTCGCCTGCAGCATCGTGACCCCGCGCTCGTCGCAGAACGCCTGGTACTGCTCGATGGCATCCCACGGCGCGTCGTCGAGCAGGTGCTTGCGGGCCGTCATCATGCGACTGTCGGCCGGTCCGCCCTGCCGGCTGAACTTGCCCGTGAAGAGGCCGTTGTAGAGCGGGAAGAACGGCAGGAAGCCGAGGCCGTAGGCGTTGACGGCCGGCAGGACCTCGCGCTCGGCCCCGCGGGCCAGCAGGCTGTACTCGTTCTGCGAGGAGATGAACTTCGGGTGCCCGGCGAGGCGCGCGGTGAACTCCGCCTCTGCGATCTGCCAGCCGGCGAGGTTGGAGTGCCCGACATAGCGGATCTTGCCCTCGGCGATGAGGTCGTCCAGCGTCGCGAGCGTCTCGTCGATCGGCGTCACCGGGTCAGGGCGGTGGAGCTGGTAGAGGTCGATCCAGTCGGTGCGAAGCCGGCGCAGCGACGACTCGACCGCGAGCCGGATGTACCGGCGCGAGCCGCGCACTCCCCAATCGGGGCCGTTCGCGCCCGCCATGTCCATGCCGAACTTCGTCGCCAGGACGATCCGGTCGCGCTTGCCCTGGAGGGACACCCCCATCAGCGACTCCGAGAGCCCCCGTTCCTTGCCGTAGATGTCGGCGGTGTCGAAGAAGGTCACGCCGGCGTCGATCGCGGCGTCGATGACCGCGTCCGTGCCCGCCTGCGTCTCGGTGGCCGTGCCCGCGCGGCCGAAGTTGTTGCAGCCGAGGCCGATCGTGGAGACGATCAGGCCGGAGTCGCCCAGGGTGCGGTATTCGATGTTCGCCATGCTCTCGAGTCTAGGCAGCCCCCGAGCGCCGATCGAACCGATTGGTCCTGCACAGGAGGGGCCTGAATGCCACTTATCCCCGATGTCCGATTTCCGCGAGTGGCTGTCAGCGGCCCGCCATAGAGTCGACCCATGAGCAGTTCCACGATCTTCCTTCTCCGGATGCCGAGCCCCATCGGCCGCATCGAGCTGACCGGCGACGGCGACGCCGTCACGTCCCTCTCGATCGCACGCGACGACGTGCTCCCCACGACGACCTCCCCGAGAACCGCGACGCCGTGCTCGAGAAGGCGGCCCTCCAGCTCGACGAGTACTTCGCGGGCACGCGGCGGGAGTTCGATGTCCCGGTCCACCTGATCGGCACCCCGTTCCGCACGGCTGTCTGGGAACGCCTCACGGCGCTGGAGTACGGCACGCTCACCACCTACGGCGAGCTCGGGCTGTCGCTCGGCCACCCGGGCTACGGCCGCGCCATCGGCGGCGCCGTCGGGGCGAACCCGGTTCCGATCATCATCGGCTGCCACCGGGTCCTCTCGTCCAGCGGCAAGATTACCGGGTACAGCGGAGGCGAGGGCATCCCCACCAAGCTCTGGCTGCTGGAGCACGAGGGGATCACCCTCGCGGCATGAGCACGACGGATCGGACCGAGACGACGTCCACCCTCCCAGCCGAGGCAGCCGCGCGCGCAGCGCTCGTGATCGGAGACGACGGCCGCGCCCGGTGCTCCTGGTCGGCGAACGACCCCGAGTACCGGCGGTACCACGACGAGGAGTGGGGCACGCCCCAGCACGATCCCCGTGCGCTCTACGAGAAGCTCTGCCTGGAGGGCTTCCAGGCCGGGCTGTCCTGGATCACGATCCTCAAGCGCCGGCCGGCGTTCCGCGAGGTCTTCCACGGCTTCGTCCCGGCGCGCGTCGCGGCGATGACGGAGGCCGACGTGCTCCGGCTGCTGGGCGACGAGCGCATCATCCGCCACCGCGGGAAGGTGGAGGCGACCATCTCGAACGCGCGCGCGACCCTCGCGCTCGACGTGCCGCTGGAGGAGCTGATGTGGGGCTTCGCCCCGGCAAGCTCCCGGCCGCGGCCGCGCGAATGGCACGAGGTCCCGGCGGTCACGCCCGAGTCGACGGCGATGAGCACGGAGCTGCGCCGCCGTGGGTTCCGCTTCGTCGGGCCGACCACGATGTATGCGCTCATGCAGGCGACCGGCATGGTGGACGACCACTTCGAGGGCTGCTTCCGCGCGGCCTGACGCCCACCGCCCACGAGGAGCAGCGGCCTGACGAGCACGGGCGGGGAAACGAGGAGTCGGGCCGGCGAAGTCGATGTGGGAACCGTTCTCGCTGGTGACGGCGCGTCCGCTCGTGCCCGACCGCAGGCGGAATCTCACTGTGCTGCCGCCACACCGGTTCCGGACTCGGCACACCATGAGATGTGTCCGCGATCTGCGCGTCGGCCCGACTGGTATGTGGGGTCTTCCGGCGTTCACGGCGCCGGGACCTGACGGGAATGTCCCTTCTCTCGTGAGATGAGCTTATCTCACTTACGCGTCGAGCACCACCGTCCTGCACCGTCCGAAGCAGATGCTCAGCTTGCTGAACGTGTCGCCCGCGGTCGTGCCGTTCAGCTCGCCCGACGCAGCACCGCGCTGAGCTTCCCCGGCACGCCGACGACCTCCGGGACGACGAGGTCGAGCTCCCCGACCCGGTCCGCCGAGCGCGACAGCTCGTAGCCCTCCGCGGCGGCCCAGGCGAGAAGGGCGTCCGTCGAGACGAAGTCCTCGCCGTGCTCGATGAGGGCGCGCACGAACAGACCCTTGGCCTGCTTGTTGAAGTGGTTCAGCGCACGAACGGTGCCGCTCTCGTCCCGCGCGAGCACGCGCAGGTAGTGCACGCCCTGACGCTCGGGCAGCGGGCCGAGCGCGGCGTAGCCTTCGGAGCGCAGGTCGAGGATCACGCCGTCGACGTTCGCGAGCTCCGCCGCGCACACCGCCGCCCAGCGTTTCTTGAGCGTCGGCGAGAGCCGCGAGTCGAACGACAGCCGGTAGGCCGGGATCGGGTCGTCCGCGCGCACCAGCCCCAGCAGTGCGGACTGCACCGCGACGGCGCGCGCAGCGAAGCGCCACTGCTCCCGGGTCAGCGACGGCGCGTCGAGCGCGTCGTACAGCACGCCGGTGTACCGCAGGAGCGCGGGCATGGTCGCGGCACGGCGGAGTGCACGATTGCGCACCAGTTCGTGCGCCTGCTTCGGACCCAGCTTGAGGGCCTTGGCGGCGGCCTCCGGAGTGCGCGACAGCGCGACCGTGTCGGCGACGACAGCCCTGCGCGTCGCGTTCAGCGCCGGGAAGCCGAGCGACCTCAGGGCGAGCGGCTCCCCTCTCCCCCGTCGCGCTTGGTCTCCGACGGGGGCAGCAGGACGAGCACTCAGCGCTCCAGGAAGGCGAGCGCCGCGTCGACGTTCTCGCCCAGCGGGCGGGAGGTGTCCAGGGTCACCCGCGGAAGCGACGCCGCGGCGCCCTTCCACTCGGCGTACTCCTCGACGCTCTGCTCCACCGCGTACGCGGCGATCAGGCCCGAGCGCTTCGCGAGCCGCTGCTCGTGCAGCTCGTCGTCGAAGCACACCGTCTCGACCACGCGCAGCTTCACACCGCAGCGCTCCGCCAGATCACGCCACTGCAGGCGTGCGGGCTCGACGGCGTTGACAGCGTCCACGACCACCGAGTGCCCGCTGAGGAGCACCTGCTCGGCCATCCGCTCCGCCACCAGGTAGGCGGCGAGGCCGGTCGGCTGATCGGAGTCGATGCCGGCCTTCAGGATCGCGGCCTCGATCGGGTCCACCGAGATCGCCGTCGCGCCGAGGCGGCCAGCGATGATCTCCGCGATGGTGGACTTGCCAGAACCAGGAAGCCCCGCCGTCACGATCAGCACGGGGACGCGGACGTCGCCGAACTGCCGTTCGAGCGGGGCCTTCGGGTCGGACATCTCAGACGAGCTCCGCCTGACGGGCCACGATGGTGACCGTGTTGTTCTCGACGGAGAGGAAGCCGTCGTCGGCCTGCGCCGTGACGGACTCCCCGCCGTTCAGGGTCACGCGCACCTCGCCCTGGGCGAGGATGGCGAGCAGCGGCTCGTGGCCGGGCAGGATACCGATCTGCCCCTCCACGGTCCGCGCCACGACCATGCTCGCCTCGCCCGACCACACTTCGTGGTCGGCGGCGACGACGCTGACGGTGAGGACAGCCATGTCAGCCGTTCTCCTTCTGGATCTGCGCCCACTTCTCCTCGACGTCGGTGATCGCGCCGACGTTGAAGAACGCCTGCTCGGCCACGTGGTCGAACTCGCCCTTGGCGATGGCGTCGAACGACTCGATGGTGTCCTTCAGCGGGACGGTCGAGCCCTCGACACCGGTGAACTTCTTCGCCATGTAGGTGTTCTGCGAGAGGAACTGCTGGATACGACGGGCACGCGACACGGTGATCTTGTCCTCTTCGGACAGCTCGTCGACACCGAGGATCGCGATGATCTCCTGCAGCTCCTTGTTCTTCTGGAGGATCTGCTTGACCGTGGTGGCCACACGGTAGTGGTCGGCGCCCAGGTAGCGGGGGTCGAGGATGCGCGACGTCGAGGTCAGCGGGTCGACGGCCGGGTACAGACCCTTCGACGCGATCTCACGGGAGAGCTCGGTCGTGGCGTCGAGGTGCGCGAACGTGGTCGCGGGCGCGGGGTCGGTGTAGTCGTCGGCCGGCACGTAGATCGCCTGCAGCGAGGTGATCGAGTGGCCGCGCGTCGAGGTGATGCGCTCCTGGAGGACGCCCATCTCGTCGGCGAGGTTCGGCTGGTAGCCCACCGCGGACGGCATGCGGCCGAGCAGCGTGGAGACCTCGGAGCCGGCCTGCGTGAAGCGGAAGATGTTGTCGATGAAGAGCAGCACGTCCTGCTTCTGCACATCGCGGAAGTACTCCGCCATGGTCAGCGCGGACAGGGCGACGCGCAGACGCGTTCCCGGCGGCTCGTCCATCTGGCCGAAGACGAGGGCGGTCTTGTCGAAGACGCCCGCCTCCTCCATCTCGTGGATGAGGTCGTTGCCCTCACGGGTGCGCTCGCCGACACCGGCGAACACCGACACACCGCCGTGGTCCTGCGCGACGCGCTGGATCATCTCCTGGATGAGGACGGTCTTGCCGACGCCCGCGCCACCGAACAGGCCGATCTTGCCGCCCTGCACGTAGGGGGTGAGCAGGTCGATGACCTTGATGCCGGTCTCGAAGAGCTGGGTCTTGGACTCGAGCTGGTCGAACGACGGCGGCTGGCGGTGGATCGGCCAGCGCTCGGTGATCTCGACCGTCTCGCCCGGCTCGAGGTTCAGGATGTCGCCGGTGACGTTGAAGACCTTGCCCTTGGTCACGTCGCCGACGGGGACGCTGATCGGGGCGCCGGTGTCGCGCACCTCGCCGCCGCGGACCAGGCCGTCGGTCGGCTTCAGGGCGATGGCGCGCACGAGGTCGTCGCCGAGGTGCTGCGCGACCTCGAGCGTGATCTCGGTCGACTGATCGCCGATCGTGATCGTGGTCTTCAGGGCGTTGTAGATGCCCGGGATCGAGTCGTGCGGGAACTCGATGTCGACGACCGGACCGGTCACGCGGGCGATGCGCCCCACGCCGGCCGGCTGCGCGGTCGAAGCCTGGGCCTCGGCGGTAGCGGTAGTCATGATTCGTTCTCTCTCGTTTGGACGATTATTTTGCCGAGCTCAACGCGTCCGCGCCGCCCACGATCTCGGAGATCTGCTGGGTGATCTCCGCCTGGCGGGCGTTGTTGGCCAGTCGCGTGTAGTCGGTGATGAGCTTGTCGGCGTTGTCGCTCGCGGACTTCATCGCCTTCTGCGTCGCCGCGTGCTTGGAGGCGGCGGACTGCAGCATCGCGTTGAAGATGCGGCTCTCGATGTAGACCGGCAGCAGCGAGTCGAGCACGGTGTCGACGTCGGGCTCGAACTCGTAGAGCGGGAGCACCTGCGAGTGGTCCGGCTCCTCGAGTCCCTCCACGACCTCCAGCGGAAGCAGGCGGACGATCTGCGGCTCCTGCGTCAGCATGCTGACGAAGCGGTTGTAGACGACGTGGATCTCGTCCACGCCGCCGTCGGACGCGTCACGCAGGAACGACTCGAGGATCGCGTCGGCGATCTCCTTCGCCTGCTCGAACTCGGGGTTGTCCGTGTTGCCCGTCCACACCCGCTCGAACCCGCGGCGCCGGAAGCTGAAATAGCCCTGCGCCTTGCGTCCGATCAGGAAGTAGACGACCTCTTTGCCCTGACTGCGCAGCAGCTCGGCGAGCTTCTCCGACTCCTTGAGCACGTTCGAGTTGAACGCGCCGGCGAGTCCACGGTCGGAAGAGAAGATGACGATCGCAGCGCGCTCGATCTTCTCCGGCTCCGTGGTGAGGACGTGCTCGACGTTCGAGTAGGTCGCCACCGCCGACACCGCGCGCGTGATCGCACGGGCGTACGGCGTGGAGGCGGCCACCCTGGCCTGTGCCTTCTGGATGCGTGAGGCGGAGATCAGCTCCATGGCACGGGTGATCTTCTTAGTCGTCTGGGCAGACTTGATCTTCTGCCGGTAGACCCGAAGCTGTGCTCCCATGTGTCTTCCTCAGTACCTATCCGCGCTCAGCGCTTCGCCTTGACGATGCGCTCCTGGTTGACGTCCTCGGTGGCGCTCGCCTGGAACTCCTCGCGGCCGACGGACGCGAGCGGCTTGCCCTCGCCCGTCTGGAACTCGAGCTTGAACTTGTCGACCTCTTCGCCGAGCTTGCTCACCGTGTCGTCGTCGAGGACGTTCGTCTCGCGCAGCGTGGTGAGGATGTCGGTGTTGCGGCGCAGGTGGTCGAGCAGTTCGGCCTCGAAGCGGAGGATGTCCTCCACCGCGACCTCGTCGAGCTTGCCGTTGGTGCCGGCCCAGATCGAGACGACCTGCTCCTCCACCGGGAACGGCGAGTACTGCGGCTGCTTGAGCAGCTCGGTGAGGCGGGCGCCCCTGGCGAGCTGACGGCGGCTGGCCTGGTCGAGGTCGGAGGCGAACATCGCGAACGCCTCGAGCGAGCGGTACTGGGCGAGCTCGAGCTTGAGCGTGCCGGAGACCTTCTTGATCGACTTGACCTGTGCGTCGCCGCCGACTCGCGAGACCGAGATGCCGACGTCGACCGCGGGACGCTGGTTGGCGTTGAACAGGTCGGACTGCAGGAAGATCTGGCCGTCGGTGATCGAGATCACGTTGGTCGGGATGTACGCCGAGACGTCGTTCGCCTTGGTCTCGATGATCGGCAGACCGGTCATCGAGCCGTCGCCCAGCTCGTCGGACAGCTTGGCGCAACGCTCCAGCAGACGGGAGTGCAGGTAGAAGACGTCGCCCGGGTAGGCCTCGCGTCCCGGCGGACGGCGCAGGAGGAGGGAGACGGCGCGGTAGGCCTCGGCCTGCTTCGACAGGTCGTCGAAGATGATCAGGACGTGCTTGCCGCCGTACATCCAGTGCTGGCCGATGGCCGAGCCGGTGTAGGGGGCGAGGTACTTGAAGCCGGCCGGGTCGGAGGCCGGTGCGGCGACGATGGTGGTGTACTCCATCGCGCCGGCGTCCTCGAGCGCGCCCTTCACCGAGGCGATGGTCGAGCCCTTCTGGCCGATCGCGACGTAGATGCAGCGGACCTGCTTGTTCTCGTCGCCCGACTCCCAGTTGGCCTTCTGGTTGATGATCGTGTCGATCGCGATGGCGGTCTTGCCGGTCTGGCGGTCGCCGATGATGAGCTGGCGCTGTCCGCGGCCGACGGGGATCATGGCGTCGATCGCCTTGATGCCGGTCTGGAGCGGCTCATGCACCGACTTGCGCTGCATGACGCCCGGCGCCTGGAGCTCGAGCGCGCGGCGGCCCTCGGTCGCGATCTCGCCGAGGCCGTCGATCGGGTTGCCGAGCGGGTCGACCACGCGGCCGAGGTAGCCGTCGCCGACGGGGACGGAGAGGACCTCGCCGGTGCGGGTCACCTCCATGCCCTCCACGATCTGGTCGAATTCGCCGAGGATCACGACGCCGACCTCGTTCTCGTCGAGGTTCTGCGCCAGGCCCAGGGTGCCGTCCGCGAAGCGGATGAGCTCGTTCGCCATCACGCCGGGGAGGCCCTCGACGTGCGCGATGCCGTCGGAGGCGTCGAGGACGTGTCCGACCTCGACGGTCGCGGCGTTCGCGGGCTCGTACTTCGAGACGAAGTCCTTGAGCGCGTCCCGGATCTCATCGGGGCTGATCTGAATGTCTGCCATCGTTGTTCCCTATCTGGGTTTCTCTGTCGGGCGATCAGCCCGCGAGCTGAAGTCGGAGTTCGGTGAGGCGCGACGCGACGCTTCCGTCGATGACGTCGTCGCCGATCTGCACGCGCAGGCCGCCGAGGATCGAAGGGTCGACGACCTCGTTGAGCTTGAGGTCGCCGTACTTCGCGGCGAGGCTCGCGCGGAGCCGCTCGGCCTGCTCGGCCGGGAGCGGCATGGCCGTGATGACGGTGGCGACCGTCTGGCCGTACTGGGCGGCGACGATGCGCGCGGCTTCCCGCAGCGACTCGCGCACGCTGCGGCCACGCGACTGCAGCACGAGCTGGCGCGCGATCGCGACGGTCTGCTTCGAGGCCTTGCCCGCGAGCAGGCGCTCGGCGAGGGCGGCCTTCGCCTCGGGGGCGGCGAGCTTGCTGCGGAGTGCGAGTTCGAGCTGCGCGTCGGAGGTCACGGCGCCTCCGAACGCGAAGAGCTCCCCCGGGATGTCCACGTTGCGCGGCGCCGAGGCGGCGATCGCGCGGATGCCGAGCTCCTCGATCGCGGCCAGCACGTCGTCCTGGCCGGACCAGCGCTCGCCGGCGACGACGGTCAGCAGCTCGACCGCGGGGGCCGAGAGCGACGCGAAGACGCGCTGGACCAGCGCAGCCTTGCCGTCGGCGGGCGCCGACGGGTCGCTGAGGACCGCGCGGAGCTGGGCGGAGTCGGCGACGACTCGTCCTGCGGCGAACAGGTCTTCAGCCGTCGCCAGATCGGCCTTGGACCCGAGCCCGGCGAGCGCCTGGACGGATCGGGCCAGTGCTTCTCTGGAGGCGCTTCCCATCAGTTGCTCGACCCTGCCTTCTGGGCGTCGCTGGACTCGAGGTCGGCCAGGAACCGGTCGACGATCGCCTGGGCCTTCTTGTCGTCGGTGAGCACCTCGCCGACCACGCCGGACGCGAGGTCGATCGCGAGCGAGCCGACTTCGCCGCGGAGCGAGACGAGTGCGCCCTGGCGCTCCGCCTCGATCTGGGCCTGGGCGGCGGCGGTCACCCGCGCGGCCTCCGCCGTGGCGTTGTCCTTGGCCTCCGCGACGATCTTCTGACCGTCGGTGCGGGCCGTCTCGCGGATCTTGGCCGCCTCGGCACGGGCGTCGGCGAGCTGCGCGGTGTACTCCTCGAGCAGCGCCTCGGCCTTGTGCTGAGCCTCGTCGGCCTTCGCGATGTTGCCCTCGATCGCCTCGGCACGCTCATCCAGGAGCTTGCGCATGCGCGGGAGGACCAGCCTCCAGAAGAACACCAGGATGACGATGAAGCAGATCACCGACCCGATGATGTCGGGCCACGCCGGGATGATCGGGTTGTGCTCCGCCGCGGCGGCAATGACCACACCGTTGAGCATCTTTCCTCCTTATAAGGGTGGGATAAAGAGGATTAGACGAAGATGAAGCCGACGGCGATACCGATGAAGGCGAGCGCCTCGGTGAACGCGATACCGATGTACATCAGGACCTGGAGGCGGCCGGCCAGCTCAGGCTGACGGGCGACGCCCTCGATGGTCTTGCCGACGACGAAACCGACGCCGATGGCCGGGCCGATGGCGGCGAGGCCGTATCCAACGGTGGCAATGTTGCCGGAGATAGCAGCGATGTCCACGTTATGTGTTTCCTTCCGTGATGGCGTTCCGTGCGGGCGCGCGGAACGTTATTAGTGTTCCTCGGCGACTGCGAGCTGAATGTAGACAGCCGTGAGCAGTGCGAAGACGTAAGCCTGGAGGACGGCCACCAGGATTTCGAACAGGGAGAATGCGAAACCGAAGGCGAAGGTGACCACGCCGAAGAGCGACCACAGTCCGCTCAGGTTGAAGATGAAGAAGGCCGTTCCGGTGAAGAACAGCACCAGCAGCAGGTGGCCGACGACCATGTTCATCAGGAGTCGGAGGGTCAGCGTGATCGGGCGCAGGATGAACGTCGAGACGAACTCGATCGGGGTCACCAGGATGTAGAGGAACCACGGGACGCCGGGCGGGAAGAGCGCGTTGCGGAAAAAGTTCTTCGGGCTCTTCTTGACGCCCGCGTAGATGAAGGCGATATACGCAACGATGGCCAGGACCAGCGGCGTGCCGATGATCGCGGTGCCCGCGATGTTCAGGAACGGGATGATGCCCGTGATGTTGAAGAACAGCACCATGAAGAAGATGCTGGTCAGCAGCGGCAGGAACCGGCGGCCGTCCTTCCTGCCGAGCAGGTCTTCCGAGATGTTGACGCGGACGAAGTCCAGGCCCATCTCGACCACCGACTGGAACCGTCCGGGGACGACCTTCATCTTGCGGGTGCCGAGCCAGAAGATCAGCAAGAGGGCGACGGTCGAGATGAGCCGCACCAGGGTGATGCGGTTGAACTCGAGTCCTGCGATGGTGAACAGAGTCGGGGGAAGAACTCATCGATCGAGGGCCCCTGGAAGCTTCCTCCATCGGAGCTTGCGGCCTGGACCAGCAGGTTCACAGCGTTAGCTAACAGCGCTATCTCCTGTTTCGGGGCGTCGAGCTGAAAGCTCTCGCGACGACGAACGGTGGACACCCGACATTCGCGCTCCGGTGGTGCCTGGGCGCGTCGGGTGGGGAATCTCTGACAACTCTACAAGAGTTTTCAACCCGTAACGAATCGGATACGGCTCAGCGTTTGTCCCCCGGCAGCGTGACGTCGCTGACGTAGGTCATGCGAGACCGGAAGACCACGATCATGTCGACCACGAGCGACCCGATCACGCCCGCGATCAGGCTCAGGAACAGCACCACGGGATTGATCCACGGCTGGTCGCGCAGCAGCAGCGCGAGCACGATGAACAGTACGAACTTGACGATCCAGCCGCCGAGGACGATGCCGAAGAACAGCCCCACGAAGAGGTCGGAGCCGATGAAGCGATTGGCGATCAGAATGCTGAGCGCGGTGATGCTGAGGAACACGGCGGCCATGATCGTGCCGATGAGCGCGCTGGTGACGCCGACCCAGCCGGCGAAGATGCCGCCGAGCACCATCCCGACGACGGCGATGACCGCGGCGAGGATGAATCCGTACTTGAGGACGTCCTTCAGCACGGGCGTCGACGTCGGCTGCTGCGGTACCTTCGGGGTGTCGTCCGGCCGCGGGGCGGGGGCTCCGTCCTGATGGTCGGTCATCGGTTCTCCTTGGGGTGGGGTCGCCGGGCTCGCCCGGCGGGATGGTGACGGGAATGTGCTCGCTCGCGACGTCGAGGGCGTCGTACTTCGCGGTCTCCTCGGCCTCTTTGCTGCCCGCGGGGGCGAGCTCGGCTGCGGCTTCGTTCAGCTTGCGGCGGCTGAGCGGCGCGAGGGTGATCGCGGTGCAGATCACGAGGCCGATCGCGACGAAGACGATGGCCATCCAGTACGGGTCGAAGAAGAACAGGAGGCAGCCGATCGAGAGCACTGCTGTCCATGCGTAGAAGATCAGGACGGCGTGCAGGTGCGAGTGGCCCATGTCCAGCAGCCGGTGGTGCAGGTGCTTGCGGTCGGCGCTGAACGGCGACTTGCCCGCGCGCAGGCGCCGCAACACCGCCAGGCCGAAATCGAGCAGCGGGATGACGAGCACCGCGAACGGGATGGTGACCGGGATGAACGCGGGCACCAGCGACGACTTGCCGAGCGTCTGCAGCGCCTCCGGGTTGATCGTGCCGGTGACGGAGATCGCCGAGGTGGCCATCAGCAGGCCGATCAGCAGCGCTCCGGCGTCGCCCATGAACATCTTGGCCGGGTGCCAATTGAGCGGCAGGAAGCCCGCGCACGCGCCCACCAGGATGGCCGCGATGACACCGGCGAGGCTGAAGTAGTTCTGCGGGCTGATGTCGCGCTGCAGCAGGTAGGTGTAGACGAGGAACGTGCCGTTGGCGATGAGCGCGACGCCGGCGACCAGCCCGTCCAGCCCGTCGATGAAGTTGATGGCGTTCATCACGAGCACGATTGCGAACAGGGTGATCACGATGCTCATCACCGGCGAGCCGATGGTGAGTCCGCCGATCGGCAGCGAGTAGATCTGCACGCCTAGCCAGGCGACGATCCCGGCCGCGACGAACTGTCCGGCGAGCTTGGTCATCCAGTCGAGGTCCCAGAGGTCGTCCGCGACGCCGAGCACGACGATGAGCAGGGCGGCACCCAGGATCGCGAGGATGGGACCGGCGTCCGAGAAGATCAGCGAGAGCACGCCGAACTGGCTGGACAGCAGCCACGAGACGCCGAACGCCACCAGGATCCCGAGGAACATCGCGACGCCGCCGAGCCGCGGCGTCGGCCGGGTGTGGACGTCGCGCTCCCGGATCTTCGGGTAGAGCCTGAAGCGCATCGCCACCCGGTAGACCACCAGGGACATCCCGAACGTGATGACGGCCGAGATGAGCGCGAGAGCGAGGAAGAGGGTCACGGCTCAGGTGTCCGCGGCGGTGTCGGCGACGGCCTCTGCGTCGCCGGCCGAGTCCGCGGCCTCCTCGTCGGAGTCGTCGGCGAGCGCGTCGCCCACGACCTCGCGGAGCTGCCCGGCTGTGATGACGCCGTGACGGAGGATGCGGAGCTTGCCCGCGCCGGCGGCCAGCGCGGTCGCGTCGACGATGGTGGAGGAGGAGTCCTTGCCCTCGACACGCTCGTACGCGGTGCCGGCCTCTCCCCCGTCGAGGTAGATCGACACGGACTCGCCCAGCATGGCCTCCGCCTCCGCGGCGGTGCGGGCGGCCGGGCGACCGGTGAGGTTGGCGGACGAGACGGCCAGCGGACCGGTCTCGGACAGGATCTCCAGGGCGATCCGGTCCTGCGGCATGCGCAGCGCGACGGTGCCCTTGGTCTCGCCGAGGTCCCAGGCCAGGGAGGGCGCGGCGGGCAGGACGATGGTGAGGCCGCCCGGCCAGAACGCCTGCACCAGCGCGTCGACCTCGGCGGGGACGTGCTCGGCCAGCGCGGCGAGCGTGGGGATGCCGGGCACCAGCACCGGGGGCGGCGACTGCCGGCCGCGTCCCTTGGCGTCGAGGAGCCGCTGCACCGCGGCCGGGCTGAAGGCGTCGGCGGCGACGCCGTAGACGGTGTCGGTGGGGATCACGACGAGTTCGCCGCGGCCGATCGCCCCACGGGCGAGGCGCATGCCGGTGAGCAGTTCGGAGTCGACGGAGCAATCGTAGATGGGAGCCATGACGGCACCCATGATAGTTGAGCCGACGCAAGGTTCTCTGCGACAGCGCCCCGCGCGGGACGATACTGGTGACGATGGACGTCTACTTCTTCGACTGCGACAAGACCCTGTACGACTACGACTTCCACAAACGGCTCCCCCGCCTCGCCGAGCTGAGCGGTGTGAGCCAGTACCGGCTCGCGTCGAGCTGGTGGGCGGGCGGCCACGAGCGCGCCGCCGAGATCGGCGAGTACGCCACGAGCGAGGAGTACCTCGCCGCGTTCGCGGAGGTGACAGGAGGCCGCCTCACGCTGGAGCAGTGGCAGGAGGCCAGGAAGGCCGCGATGACGCGGATCGACGGGTCGGTCGAGGCGCTGCGCGCCGCCGCCGGCCTGGGCACGGTGTCGCTGCTGTCGAACAACCCGATCCCGTTCAAGGACTCGCTGCCCGTTCTGATGCCGGATGTCGCGAACATCCTGGGGAGCAACGATCTGGTCTCCGCGGTGCTCGGCGCCCGCAAGCCCGAGCGCCGCGTCTACACGCGGGCGCTCGGGCGGTTCGGGGCGCGGCCGGAGGACGCCATCCTGTTCGACGACTCGCTCGCCAACGTGGAGGGCGCGCGTGAGGCCGGGATGCACGCCTACCACTTCACCCGCGGGGAGGACGGCACGTTCGACACCGACGGGATGCTCGCGGCCGTCCGCGCCTTCGCCGAGCGCTGAGGCGCCGCGCGGCGCGACGCCCAGCCACCCCGCATTCGGCACGAATGTCGCGAATCGCCGCGTCAAACCCGCCATTCGTCACGAATGTGTCGGCCCGGCGAGACTCGCATTCGGCACGAAGGTCGCGAATCGCCGCGCCAGAGTGCACCTTCGGCACGAATCGCGGCGCCTACTTGAGTGCGGTGGTGGCGCGGTCGCGGGTGGTGAGGTCGGGATGCGTCGCGGCGGCGCGCCAGCCGTCGGCCGCCAGCAGCGCGCGGATCTCGGCGCCCTGCAGCTCGCCGTGCTCGAGTACGAGCGTGCCGCCCGGGCGGAGCAGCCTGCGTGCGACGGTCGAGATGACGCGCACGACGTCCAGCCCGTCGGCGCCGCCGTAGAGGGCCACGGCCGGGTCGAACAGCCGAACCTCCGGGTCGCGCGGGATCGCCTCGTCCGGCACGTACGGCGGGTTGGAGATGACGACATCCACTGCGCCGTCCAGCTCCGGGAGGGCGTCGGCGAGGTCTCCGAGCACGGCCTGGAGGTTGGTCGCGCCGACCGACTCGACGTTACGGCGGGTCCAGGCGAACGCCTCCGGGGACTTCTCCACCGCATAGACGCGGGCGTGCGGCACCTCCGTCGCCATCGCGAGCGCGATCGCTCCGCTGCCGGTCCCGAGGTCGACGCCGACCGGCTCGGCCGACGGCACCGCCCGGAGCGCGTCGATCGCGAACTGGACCACCTGCTCGGTCTCCGGCCTCGGCACGAACACGCCGGGGCCGACCGCCAGCTCCAGCGAGCGGAAGGGCGCCGCGCCGGTGATGTGCTGGAGGGGCTCGCGCGTGGCCCGGCGGGCGGCGAGCTCGCGGACCCGGCGGGAGTCGTCCGCGTCGATCGTGGCGTCCATGACCACCAGGGCCTGCACGCGCCCGCGCCCGACGCCGAGCACGAAACCGACGAGAAGGTCGGCGTCCACCTCCGGGTCGGGCACCCCCGCCTGCGCCAGGACGGCGACCGTCTCGTCGCGGAGGGAGCGGACGGTGGAGGGCGCGGCGTCAGACATGGCCCGATGAGCTTACCGTCACAGGACGTCACCGAGGCTCCGGGCGGAATAGAGTGGACCCCATGCCAGCACAGGTCTACGAGAACATCACCGAAACCGTCGGACGCACTCCCCTCGTCAAGCTGAACAGGCTCGCCGCCGACACCGGCGCGACCGTCCTGGCGAAGCTCGAGTTCTTCAACCCCGCCGCCAGCGTCAAGGACCGGATCGGCGTCGCCATCATCGATGCCGCCGAGAAGTCCGGTGCGCTCCGCCCGGGCGGGATCATCGTGGAGGGCACCAGCGGCAACACCGGCATCGCGCTCGCGATGGTCGGCGCTGCCCGCGGCTACAAGGTCATCCTGACCATGCCCGAGACGATGAGCAAGGAGCGCCGCGTGCTGTTGCGCGCGTTCGGCGCCGAGATCGTCCTCACCCCGGGCCCCGAAGGCATGCGCGGCGCCGTGGAGGCCGCCAAGAAGATCGTCGCCGAGAACGACAACGCCATCTGGGCGCAGCAGTTCGCCAACGAGGCCAACCCCGCCATCCACCGCGCCACCACCGCCGAGGAGATCTGGGCGGACACCGACGGCGGCGTCGACATCTTCATCTCCGGCGTCGGCACCGGCGGCACCATCACCGGCGTCGGCCAGGTGCTCAAGGAGCGCAAGCCCGAGGTGCAGGTCATCGCGGTCGAGCCCGTCGACTCCCCCATCCTCAACGGCGGCAAGCCCGGCCCGCACAAGATCCAGGGCCTCGGCGCCAACTTCGTCCCGGAGATCCTGGACACGAGTGTCTACGACGAGGTCATCGATGTCTCGTTCGACGACTCCATCGCCGTGGCCAAGCAGCTCGCCTCCGAGGAGGGCATCCTCGCCGGCATCTCCTCCGGCGCGATCGTCTGGGCCGCGCTTCAGGTGGCGGCCCGGCCGGAGAACGCCGGCAAGACCATCGTCGCGATCGTCTGCGACACCGGCGAACGGTACATCTCGACGGCCCTCTGGGCGGACCTGCTGGACTGACGGCGTGGCCCTGTTCCGGGCGCGCGAGGACATCCGCAACGCGCGCATGCACGACCCCGCCGCGCGCGGAGGCGCCGAGGTGGCGCTGGTCTACTCCGGCCTGCACGCCGTGTGGTCGTACCGGGTCGCCAACCGGCTCTGGCGGGCCGGGCTCCGGATGCCCGCGCGGATGCTCTCCCAGTTCACGCGCTTCCTGACCGGCATCGAGATCCACCCCGGCGCCCGCATCGGCCGCCGCTTCTTCATCGACCACGGGATGGGCGTCGTCATCGGCGAGACCACCTGGATCGGCGACGACGTGATGCTGTACCACGGTGTCACCCTCGGCGGCCGCGGCAGCGGGCACGGCAAACGCCACCCGACCATCCACGATCACGTGACGGTCGGCGCGGGCGCGAAGGTGCTGGGCGCGATCGAGATCGGCACGCGCACGGTCATCGGCGCGAACGCGGTCGTCGTGCACGACGCGCCACCGGACTCGGTACTCACCGGCGTCCCGGCCCGCGCGCGCCCGCGCTCCGGTCACGAGCAGATCGCCGGCGACGACTGGCTCGACCCCGCCCTCTACATCTGACCAGCCATCTGTTCCTCACTTTCTCCCGCGAAACACCGCGTGTCGGCGGAAGAAACTGAGGAACAGATGGCTGCTGGGGTCAGTCTTGGGCTAGGTCGGCCAGCCGGGCCTCTTCGTCGGCGAGGATGTTGGACTCGATGACCGGGTCCAGGGCGCCGTTCATGACGGAGTCGAGGTTGTAGGCCTTGTAGCCGGTGCGGTGATCCGCGATCCGGTTCTCCGGGAAGTTGTACGTGCGGATGCGTTCGGAGCGGTCCATCGTGCGGATCTGGCCCTTGCGGAACTCGGCGGCCTCGGCGTCCGCCTCCTCCTGCTGCTTGGCGAGCAGGCGTGCCCGCAGCACGCGCATCGCGGCCTCGCGGTTCTGGAGCTGGCTCTTCTCGTTCTGCATCGAGACCACGATGCCGGTCGGCACGTGGGTGATGCGCACGGCGGAGTCCGTCGTGTTGACCGACTGACCGCCGGGGCCGGACGACCGGAAGACGTCGATCTTGAGGTCGTTGGGGTTGATGTCCACCTCTTCGGGCTCGTCGACCTCCGGGAAGACCAGCACACCCGCGGCGGAGGTGTGGATGCGGCCCTGCGACTCGGTCGCCGGCACGCGCTGCACGCGGTGCACGCCGCCCTCGTACTTCAGGTGCGCCCACACGCCCTCGGCCGGATCGCTGGAGTTGCCCTTGAAGGCGACCTGGACGTCCTTCACGCCGCCGAGGTCGCTGGAGGTCTGCTCGATGATCTCGGCCTTCCAGCGCTTGGAGTCCGCGTAGTGCAGGTACATGCGCAGAAGGTCGCCCGCGAAGAGCGCGGACTCGGCCCCGCCCTCCCCCATCTTGATCTCCATGATGACGTCGCGGCTGTCGTTGGGGTCACGCGGGATCAGCAGGCGGCGCAGCTTCTCGCCGGACTCCTCCAGGCTCTGCTCCAGTCCCGGGATCTCCTCGGCGAACGCCTCGTCCTCGGCGGCCAGCTCGCGGGCGGCCTCCAGATCGTCCGAGAGCTGCTTCCACTGGTTGTACGAGGCGACGATGCGCGACAGCTCGGCGTAGCGGCGGTTCACCTTCTTGGAGCGGACCGGGTCGCTGTGCAGCTCGGGGTCGGAGAGCTGCTGCTGGAGGTCGTCGTGCTCGGCGATGAGGCCGTTGACCGACTCGAACATGCGTGACTTCTTTCTGGAGGCGTCGGCTGGGAACGAGAAAGCGCCCGCCCCCGTGCACAGGGCACGGCGGACGGGCGCTTCGTCAGCTAGCGGTGGTCGTTCTCGTGGCCGTGCGAGTGGGCGGTGCCGTGACCGTTCGTGGGCTGCGGCATCGACTTCTGCACCTGCATGAGGAACTCGACGTTGCTCGAGGTCTCCTTGAGGCGGCCGAGGACGATCTCCAGGGCCTGCTGCTGGTCGAGGCCGGCGAGGGCGCGACGCAGCTTCCAGGTGATCTTGACCTCGTCCTGACCCATCAGCATCTCCTCGCGGCGGGTGCCGGAGGCGTTGACGTCGACGGCCGGGAAGATGCGCTTGTCGGCGAGCTGGCGGGAGAGGCGGAGCTCCATGTTGCCGGTGCCCTTGAACTCCTCGAAGATCACCTCGTCCATCTTGGAGCCGGTCTCGACCAGCGCCGAGGCGAGGATGGTCAGCGAGCCGCCGTGCTCGATGTTGCGCGCGGCGCCGAAGAAGCGCTTCGGCGGGTACAGCGCCGAGGCGTCGACACCACCGGACAGGATGCGGCCGGAGGCCGGAGCCGTCAGGTTGTAGGCGCGGCCGAGGCGGGTGATCGAGTCGAGCAGCACGACCACGTCGTGGCCGAGCTCGACCAGTCGCTTGGCGCGCTCGATCGCGAGCTCCGCGACGGTGGTGTGGTCCTCCGCCGGACGGTCGAAGGTGGAGGCGATGACCTCACCCTTGACCGTGCGCTGCATGTCGGTGACCTCCTCGGGACGCTCGTCCACCAGGACGACCATGAGGTGCACCTCGGGGTTGTTGGTGGTGATCGCGTTGGCGATCTGCTGCATCACGATGGTCTTGCCGGCCTTCGGCGGCGCGACGATGAGGCCGCGCTGGCCCTTGCCGATCGGGGCCACCAGGTCGATGATCCGCTGGGTGACCTTGCCCGGCTCGGTCTCGAGCCGCAGGCGCTCCTGCGGGTACAGAGGGGTGAGCTTGCCGAACTCGACGCGGGTCGCGGCCTCCTCGATGCTCTGGCCGTTGATCGAGTCGACCTTCACCAGCGCGTTGTACTTCTGGCGGCTGTTGTTGTCGCCCTCGCGCGGCTGGCGGATGGCGCCGACGACGGCGTCGCCCTTGCGGAGGCTGTACTTCTTGACCTGGCCGAGCGAGACGTAGACGTCGCTGGCGCCCGGGAGGTAGCCCGTGGTGCGGACGAACGCGTAGTTGTCCAGCACGTCGAGGATGCCCGCGACGGGGATCAGTACGTCGTCATCGGCGATCTCCGGCTCGAGGTCGTCGCCGCCGGGGCCGCCACGGCGCTTGCGGTTGCGGTCACGGAAGCGGCCGGCGCGGTCGCCCTCGGCCTGCTGCTGCTGCGGGCCGCGGTTCTGCTGGCCGCCCTGCTGGCCGTCGCCCTGGAGGTCCTTCGGCTGGTTCTGCTGACCCTGCTGGTTCTGCTGACCCTGCTGGTTCTGCTGACCCTGCTGGTTCTGACCCTGCTGGTTCTGGCCCTGCTGATTCTGCTGACCCTGGTCGCCGTTCTGGCCGTTGCCCTTGTTGCGGTTGCGGTTGCGGCGGCTGCGGCCGGAGGGCTGCTGCTCGCCGCCCTGCTCGGCGGCCTCACCCTGCTGGTCGCCGCCCTGCTCGCCGCGGGCCTGCTCGGCCTGCGCGGGCGCCTCGGCCGACTGCTCGTCGGCCTCCTGGCCCTGGACGTTCTGCTGGCCCTGGCCGTTCTGGCCGCGGCCGCGGCGACGGCGTCCGCCGGCCTGGCCGTCGCGCTGCGCCTGCTCGCGGGAGGCGAGCGCGGAGTCGAGCAGAGCGTCGACGTCCGGGATGAGCGACTCGACACCGGTCTCGCCGGTGTTGACGTGGGTGGCCGCGCCGACACTGGTCGACGGGGCGATGCCCGTGCCGTCCGGGCTGGAGACACGGCGCGAGCCGCGGCGACGCGGCTCGGTGGCGACCTGGCCCAGGAGAGCGTCGCCGCCGACGGGCTCGCCGGCGATCGACGGGTCCGTCACGGGCTCGGCGATGAGCGGCTCGATGAGCACCTGGGAGGCCGCGGTCGCGTGGTCCGCCTGTTGCTCGGTCTCGGCCGGGACCGTCTCGATGGAGACGGGCTCTGCCGCTTCCGACTCGGCGGGCACCTCGGTTCCGGCGGCCGCGGCGCGAGCCGTCGCGATCGCCTCGACCAGCTCGCCCTTGCGGAGCCGGGTCGCGCCCTGGAGGCCGAGCTCGGCGGCGAGAGCCTGGAGCTCCGCCACCTTGAGCGAGGTCAGGTCGCTGGTGTCCACGCCCCCGGCGTGGAGTTCGACATCAGTCACTGAAGAGGATTCCTTTCCCCCGGCGCGCACTCTGCGCGCCGCTGTGGAGCACTCGTCACGTGAACCTGTCTTACCGTGCTGCGTTCTGATCCGCGCTACGGTGCGCTCTGGAGACCCGGATGCTCCGGATATCCGAAAAGCGCAGGCAGGAGTGACGGCATGATTGCTAAGAGATCACCCGGAAGCTGGATTCGCTCGTGACGCGGGTTCTTCACGGGTGCACTCGTTAGTTTACCACCTTGCGACACGCGTCTCGGACGCTACGCCGCCGGTGTGTCCGCCTCGTCGGCGGCCACCGGAGCCACCGTCGCACCCTTGAAATCGACCGCGAGCATCAGCGGCTGCCAGGCCGTCTGCGCCTCGCGGGCGACGAGCTCCGCGGCGGCGAGCCGCTGGCTCGGGTCGCTGCACAGGACCAGGATGGACGGCCCCGCTCCCGAGACCACGGCGGCGAAGCCGGCGGACCGCAGCAGCGTGATCAACCGGTCGGTCTCCGGCATTGCGGAGGCGCGGTAGCTCTGGTGGAGCTTGTCCTCCGTCGCCGCGTGCAGCAGCTCGGGGCTCTGGATCAGCGCGGCGACCAGCAGTGCCGAGCGCGAGACGTTGAAGACGGCGTCCTCGTGGGGCACCGACTGCGGCTGGAGGCTGCGGGCGAGCGCGGTCGACATGACGTGCTCCGGAACGAGCACCAGCGGAGACACGCCGCGGTGCACGATCAGCTTCTTGAACCGCGGGCCCTCCGGGGTGACCCAGGCGATCGTGAGTCCGCCGAAGAGCGCAGGGGCGACGTTGTCGGGGTGGCCTTCCATGTCGTTGGCGAGGGCCAGCAGCTCCTGCGCGTCGAACTCGACCACGCCCTCCAGAAGGCCCTTGGCGGCCATGATGCCGGAGACGATCGCGGCACCGGACGAGCCGAGGCCACGGCCGTGCGGGATGTTGTTGCGCGCGAACAGGTTCAGGCCCGGCAGCGCGACGCCGACCGACTCGAACGTGTGGGCGATCGCCCGCACGACGAGGTTGCTCTCGTCGGTCGGGACCTCCCCTGCTCCGACGCCGACGACCTCCACGGTCGCGCCCGGCTCGTCGCGCACGCTGACCCGCAGCTCGTCGTAGAGGGCGAGCGAGAGCCCGAGGGTGTCGAAGCCGGGACCGAGGTTGGCGCTCGTCGCCGGGACCTTGACCGCGACCGTGCGCCCGCGCAGGTCGACGGCGCGCAAGGTCATGCGGACGCCCCGGCGGTCGGGACCAGGCCGAGCACGTCGGCGATCGCGTTGGTGTCGACCGGCACGCTCGTGGGCTGCACGTCGGAGCCGTCGGCGGTGCGGAGGGCCCACTGCGGGTCCTTCAGGCCGTGGCCGGTGACGGTGAGCACGACGGTGGCGCCGGCGGGGATGACACCGGCGGCCGAGCGCTCCAGGAGGCCGGCGACGCTGATCGCGCTCGCGGGCTCCACGAAGATGCCGACCTCGGCGGAGAGGATGCGGTGCGCCTCCAGGATGCCGGCGTCGTCGATCGCGCCGAAGTAGCCCTCGCTGTCGTCCCGCGCGTTGAGCGCGAGCTCCCACGACGCAGGGTTGCCGATGCGGATGGCGGTGGCGATGGTGTCGGGATCCTTGACGGCGTGGCCGAGCACGATCGGGGCGCTGCCCGCGGCCTGGAAGCCGAACATGCGCGGGAGCTTGGTGGTCTCGCCGCGCTGCAGCTCCTCGGTGTAGCCGCGGTGGTACGCGGTGTAGTTCCCGGCGTTGCCGACCGGGACGATGTGGAAGTCGGGCGCGTCGCCCAAGACCTCGACGACCTCGAACGCGGCGGTCTTCTGCCCCTCGATGCGGTCGGGGTTCACCGAGTTGACCAGGTGCACCGGGTAGTTGGTGGCCAGGTCGCGGGCGATGTCGAGACAGTCGTCGAAGTTGCCCTGCACCTGGAGGAGCTGCGCGTTGTGCGCGATCGCCTGGCTGAGCTTGCCCATCGCGATCTTGCCCTCCGGCACCAGCACGACGGCCTGGATTCCGGCGTGCGTGGCGTAGGCCGCGGCCGAGGCGGAGGTGTTGCCGGTGGAGGCGCAGATGACGGCCTTCGCACCGTGCTCGACGGCCTTGGAGATGGCCATCGTCATGCCGCGGTCCTTGAACGACCCGGTCGGGTTCATGCCCTCGAACTTCACGAAGACGTTCGCACCGGTGCGGGCGGAGAGCGCCGGGGCGGGGAGGAGCGGCGTGCCGCCCTCGCCGAGCGTCACGATCGGAGTCGCCTCGGAGATGTTCAGGCGGTCCGCGTACTCGCGGAGAACGCCGCGCCACTGCCGGCTGTACGACTTCGGCCCATTCGACGACTGGGGCATTACGATCCTTCGACTCGGAGAACGGAAGAGACGGCGGTGACCACGTCGCTCGCGGCGAGCGCCTCCACGGTGGCCGCCAGCGCGGCCTCCTCGGCTTCGTGGGTGCCGATCACCAGGGTAGCGGTGGGGGCGGTCGCGCCGTGAATCGGAGCCACACTCTGCAATGGAGACCGCCCGGAAATGACGACGGCGCCCGTGGTGCTCGGCACGGACTGCTGCACCGTCTCCACGCTCACCCCGCCGTCGCTCAGGATGCGGGCGACCGTGGCGAGCACGCCCGGCTGGTCCGCCACCGACAGGGTGATCTGGTAGCGCGTGACGACGCGGCCGACGTCCAGCACCGGGAGACCGGCGTGGGTCGACTCCGCGACGCCCGGGCCGCCCACGACGTGGCGGCGCGCGGCGGACACGACATCGCCGAGCACGGCCGAAGCCGTCTCCACGCCGCCGGCGCCCGCGCCGTAGAACATGAGGTCCCCGGCGGCCTCGGCCTGGACGAAGACCGCGTTGTGTGCGCCGCGCACGGCGGCGAGCGGGTGCTCCCTGCTGATCAGGGCCGGGTAGACGCGGGCGGAGACGCCCTCCTCGCCGGTCTCCGGGTCGACCAGCCGCTCGCAGATCGCCAGCAGCTTGATGACCCAGCCGCCCGCGCGGGCCGCCTCGACCTGCTCGCGGGTGACGGAGGTGATGCCCTCCCGGTAGACCTGCTCCAGTGGAACGGTGGTGTGGAAGGCGAGGCTCGCGAGGATCGCGGCCTTCTGCGCCGCGTCGTAGCCGCCGATGTCCGCGGTCGGGTCGGCCTCCGCGTAGCCGCGCTCGGTGGCGGTCGCGAGGGCGTCGGCGAGGGTCTCCCCGTCGCGTCCATCCGGTCGAGGATGAAGTTGGTCGTGCCGTTGACGATGCCGAGGATGCGCGAGACCGTGTCGCCTGCGAGGCTGTCGCGCAGCGGCCGGATGATCGGGATGGCGCCCGCGACGGCCGCCTCGTAGTAGAGCTGGGCGCCGACCTGCTCTGCGGCGTCGAACAGCTCGGGACCGTGGGTGGCGAGCAGCGCCTTGTTGGCCGTGATGACGTCGGCGCCGGAGTTCAGCGCCTCGAGGACGTAGCCGCGGGCCGGCTCGACGCCGCCCATCAGCTCCACGACGATGTCGGCCCCGAGGATGAGCGAGGTGACGTCGGTGGTGAACAGCTCCTTCGGGAGGTCGACGTCGCGCGGAGCGTCCACGTCGCGCACGGCGATGCCGACCAGCTCCAGCCGTGCGCCGACGCGCGAGGCGAACTCGTCGCCCTGCTCCAGCAGCAGCCGCGCCACCTGGGAGCCGACGGAGCCGGCGCCCAGCAGCGCGACCCGGAGATTGCGGTATTCGATCATCGGCGGGTGCTCCCGTCTTCGTACGCGGCGTCGCGTGCCAGCAGATCCGCCTCGGTCTCGCCGCGCACGATGATGCGGGCCGCGCCGTCCTTCACGGCGACGACCGGGGGCGGCCGAGGTAGTTGTAGTTGCTGGCCAGCGACCAGCAGTAGGCCCCCGTCGCGGGGACGGCGAGGAGGTCGCCGGGGGCGACGTCGCCGGGCAGGTACTCCGCGTCCACGACGATGTCGCCGCTCTCGCAGTGCTTGCCCGCGACGCGTACGAGCGCGGGCGCGGCGGCGGACTCGCGGCCGGCGATCCGGGCAGAGTAGTCGGCGCCGTAGAGCGCAGGACGGGCATTGTCGCTCATCCCGCCGTCCACGCTCACGTAGCGGCGCACCGCGGTCTCGCCGTCGTCCTGCGCGGCGACCGTGACGTCCTTGGTCGTGCCGACCGTGTAGAGGGTCAGGCCGGCGGTGCCGACGATCGACCGGCCGGGCTCGAACGCCACGGCGGGGATGGGGATGTCGAGGTCTTCGCAGCCGGCGGCGACGGTCTCCGCGATGCTGCGCGCGAGCGCTTCGATCGGCGCCGGGTCGTCGGCCGCGGTGTACGCGATCCCGAACCCGCCGCCGAGGTTGAGCTCTGGCACGTCGCCGCCGGCGAGCAGCTCCTTGTGGACGCTGAGGAGGCGCGCGGCCGACTCGGCGAAGCCGTCGGCCCCGAAGATCTGCGAGCCGATGTGGCAGTGCAGGCCGAGGAAGGCGAGCCCGGCGTGCGAGCGGATCCGCGCGACGGCGTCCGCGGCGTCGGCCAGGGCGATGCCGAACTTCTGGTCCTCGTGCGCAGTGGCCAGAAAGGCGTGCGTGTGCGCGTGCACGCCGCTGTTCACGCGAAGGCGCACTCGCTGGACGACGCCGTGACGCTCGGCGGCATCGGCGACGCGCTCGATCTCCTGGAGGCTGTCGATGATGATCGCGCCGACGCCCTCCGCGACTGCGCGGTCGATCTCGGCGAGCGACTTGTTGTTGCCGTGGAACCCGAGCCGCTCGGCCGGGACGCCCGCGGCGAGAGCGACCGCGAGCTCGCCACCCGAGCAGACATCGATGTTCAGGCCCGACTCGGTCATCCAGCGCGCGACCTCGATGGAGAGGAACGCCTTGCCCGCGTAGTAGACGCGGGCGGCGGAGCCGACCTCGGCGAACGCGCGCTGCAGCGCCGAGCGGACCTCGACGGCGCGCTGGCGCGCCTCGGCCTCGTCGACGACGTAGAGCGGGGTGCCGAAGCGCTCGGCGAGTTCGGCGACGGGGACGCCGCCGACGACGATCGCGCCGTCCTCTCGGTGGACGGTGCGCGACCAGAGACCGGGGAGCAGCGCGTTCGCGTCGCCGGGCTCGATCAGCCACGGGGGCGCGAGCGGATTCAATGCCATGGGGACAACCTCACGAGTACGGATATCAAGCACGACGAGTGGGGTTCTCTCTGGCGAGCGGACCCGGATTGGCCCCTGAAGCCGGTGGAGAAGTGCAAGAAGTCTATCGAGCGCACGCCCGCCGCTTCGCCGTGTTACGAGCAGGTGCCCTTGCTGTGCAGGAACTTCTCGTCCATCACGAAGTCCGACGCGGTCAGGGTGACGGTGGCGCGATTCGGTGTGACGTGGATGTCGCTGACCTGCACGCCCGCGGGGAGGTACTGCGCGGCGCACAGCGGGTACGGACCGCTGGCCGTCAGCGCCTGGATCAGCTTGGTGATGCTCACGTTGCCCGACCCGGCGGAGACGCTGGCTTTGCCCGGCGTGAGCAGGACGGTGCTCCCGTTCGCCTTGGCGGTCGCGCTCACCGTGTAGTCCACCGGGAGGCCGAGCAGGTCGATGCTGCCGTCGTAGCCGAGCACGCCGTCGCCCAGGGTGATGTCGCCCTTCGCGCCGGGGATGGTGACGAGCTTGTTCAGCGAGTCCTGCGAGATGCTCAGCGTGCCCGTGGCCGACTGGATGGGCTTGCTGAAGTCCGCCGGCACGCCCGTGGCGTGGATCTTCGCGCTCAGGGGGCGCCGTTGACGGTCGCGTGCGGCGCCACCAGGTCGACGTCGGAGAAACTGCCCTCCAGGAACTGCGCCAGCATCGAGAAGCCGCCGATGTGCACGGTGACGCCGGCCTTCACCGTGTCGGGGAGGTTCTTCTCGATCTCGGCCGCCACCCGCTGCTCCGCGACCGCGCGCGTCACGGCGTCGGCGACCACCAGCAGGAGGACGACGACCACGACCGGGATCACGATCCGCAGGAGGGTCTTCAGCCAGCGCGGGCGGGCGGGCCGTTCGCTACGAGAACTCATGCCGTCACATCCGCTCCGGAGCGGACACCCCCACCAGCGCCAGGCCGTTGCGGACGACCTGGCCGGTCGCGTCGTTCAGCCACAGGCGGGTGCGGTGTGCGTCTGTGACCGGCTCGTCGCCGTGCGGGAGCACACGGGTGGAGCCGTCGCGCACGGCGTACCAGGCGTGGTAGAGCCCGGCCAGCTCCTCGATGTAGCGCGCGACGCGGTGCGGCTCGCGCAGCTCCGCCGCCTGCGCGACGACCCGGGGGAACTCCTGGAGGCCGCCGAGCAGCGCACTCTCGGTCTCGTGCGTCAGCAGCTCCGGTCTGAAGACGCTGCGGTCGACCCCGGACCTGGCCGCGTTCGCCGCCACCGACTGAGTGCGGGCGTGCGCGTACTGCACGTAGTAGACGGGGTTCTCGTTGCTGCGCTTGGTGAGCAGGTCGAGGTCGATGTCGAGCTGCGAGTCGGTGGAGGAGCGCACCAGCGAGTAGCGCGCGGCGTCCACTCCGACCACGTCGACCAGGTCGTCGAGCGTGACGATGGTGCCGGCGCGCTTGGACATCTTGACCGGCTCGCCGTCCTTGACCAGGTTGACCATCTGGCCGATCAGGATCTGGAGGTTGACGTGCGGCTCGTCGCCGAAGGCCTCCACCATCGCCATCAGGCGCCCGATGTAGCCGTGGTGGTCGGCGCCCAGCATGATGATGTTCTGCTCGAAGCCGCGCTCGCGCTTGTCGAGGTAGTAGCCGAGGTCGCCGGAGATGTAGGCGGGCTCGCCGTTCGAGCGCACGATGACGCGGTCGCGGTCGTCGCCGAAGGTCGTGGTGCGCAGCCAGATCGCGCCGTCCGCCTCGAAGATGTGGCCGAGGTCGTCCAGGCGCTCGATCGCGCGCTCGACGGCGCCCGACTCGTGCAGCGAGTCCTCGTGGAAGTAGACGTCGAAGTCGACGCCGAACGCGTGCAGCCGGTCCTTGATCTCCTGGAACATCAGCTCGGTGCCGAGGCTGCGGAAGACCTCCTGCTGCTGTTCGCGCGGCAGGGCGGCCAGGTCGCCGATCTCCGGGTCGGCCGCGGCGCGCGCCGCGACGTCGGCCGCGATCTCGCCGATGTAGGCGCCGCCGTAGCCGTCCTCCGGCGTGGGCTCGCCGAGGTAGGCGGCGAGCAGGCTGCGCGCGAAGCGGTCGATCTGCGAGCCGTGGTCGTTGAAGTAGTACTCGCGGGTGACGTCCGCGCCCTCGGCCTGCAGGATGCGGGCGAGGCTGTCGCCGACGGCCGCCCACCGCGCGCCGCCCAGGTGGATGGGGCCGGTCGGGTTGGCGGAGACGAACTCCAGGTTGACCAGGAGGCCGTCGTAGAGGTCGCCGCGGCCGTACGCGTCGCCGGCCTCCACGATGGTCTGCGCGAGCTTGCCCGCAGCCGCAGCCTCCAGGCGGAAGTTGATGAAGCCGGGGCCGGCCACCTCGGCGGAGGAGACGCCCTCGATGCCGGCGGCGCCCTCGGCGATCTCGCCGGCGAGCTCGCGCGGGTTGGCGCCGAGCCGCTTGGCGAGGCGCATCGCGACGTTGGACGACCAGTCGCCGTGCTCGCGGTTCTTCGGGCGCTCGAGCGGGATGTCCTCCGCCGTGATCGTGAGCTCCGGGATGCTCTCGTCGGCCTCGCGCCGGCGGCTCACCACGGTCGTCACGATGGCGAGCAGAGCGGCTGAGAGGTCATCGGGAGTCATAGAGAAAGAGTCTAACGGCGCGGTGGAGCTGAGAGCGGCGCGGAGCGATGCCGCGACCCCAGCGCCGAGGGAGCCTGCGACCAAGGACCTCCAAGCCAAGCCCTGCTCAGTGCTTGATAGGGTGCGATGCGACACGCACCGGGACGACACGGAAGACGCACAACCGCATGCAGCAGCACACAGCACGGACCCTCGCCGCCCTCGCGATCGCCGCCGCCGCCGTCGCGCTCGTGGGCTGCACGCCTGCCGCGAAGCCGAACGCCGCCGCGTCGTCGTCCGCGCACGCCGGCGGTTCGACGGCCGACCCGGCCGCGAGCGCGACGCCCACTCCGACCCCCACGCTGCCGCCGACACCGGTCACCCTGACCTGCGAGCAGGTCGTGACCGCCGACCAGCTCTACGCGTACAACCCCAACTTCTCGACCGACCCGGCCTACGCCCCGGGCGCCGGGACACTGGAGAAGCAGATCGCGGACTGGAAGGGCGTCACCTGCGCCTGGAAGAACCAGACCAGCGGCGACGTGGTCCAGATCGCCGTGGCGATTCCGCCCGCAGACAGGCTCGAAGGGCTCAAGAACACCGCGATCACCGTGGCCCAGCCGGTCCCCACCTACGGGACGCCGCCGCAGGTGGAGGGCTACTTCAAGCCGGGCAACGCCGGCCAGGTGCAGATCTTCCGCGGGAAATACTGGGTGGTCGCCGAGTCGACCGCGTTCTTCGAGCCGGGCGACGCCGCCCCGCTGATGCAGAGCGTTCTGGGCAATCTGCCCGCGAGCTGAGCCGAGCCCGGCGGCGTCGCGCTGGACGGGCACGGCGCGAAAGGATGCTAGCCTGGACGGGCACTCCTGGCCCCCATAGCTCAGGGGATAGAGCGTCTGCCTCCGGAGCAGAAGGCCGTAGGTTCAAATCCTACTGGGGGCACCGAAAGCCGCAAAGAAGGCCCCTCCCGCAGGAGGGGCCTTCTTTGCTCGGGGCCTTCTGGTTCTGTCATGCGCCGCCGACGGCGTCCCGCAGCGCGAAGACCGCCGGAGGCAACGGCGCCGCGAACAGCGCCGTCCCCGCGCACGCGCCACCCCCGCCCGGCGCGCTCTCGCAGCGGGAGGTCACGGCCCAGACGGAACCGACCCCCGACGAATGCACGCTCTTCAGCCACGGGCCTCCGCTCGCGCCGTGGGTGAAGGCGCACGCGGCACGCGCGTCGGGCGCGTAACTGTTCACGCGGGTCGTCGAGACGACGCAGCGCTGGGCGGTCTGACCGGTGTACGGCGCGAGCACGGGGTACCCCCAGATCTGCGCGTTCGCCTGGACCTGTCCCGCCCCCGCCGTGACGGCGTTGCCGCCCAGCCGGTTCGCGATCTGCTGGCCACCGCTCGGCGCGAGCCGGACGAACGCGTAGTCGTGGTCCCATTTCTTGCTCTGCGTCCACTCCGCGGAGGCGCCCACCGCCGTGCCGGACCAGTAGCCGTGCGCGGACGGGCCGTTCTTCCAGCCCGGAGCGAACAGGAAGTTCCCGTAGTACGCCTTGCCCGGGCCGCCGGGGTGCACGCAGTGCGCGGCAGTGATGACCAGGTTCTTCGTCGCGCTGTCGACGACGGTCGCGGTGCACGAGGTGTCCCCGGTCGGCGTGCGGAAGAACAGCCTGCCGACCGTGAGGTTGACGGGGGTGGTCGAACCCCAGCCCAGCGCCCGCTCTCCGGGCCGAGCCGTCTCCCCCGGGGCGGCAGGGAGCTGGGGCGTCGCCGCCCGCAGCCTCTCCGCCGACCAGTAGCCCTGCGGATCGATAACCGGCTCCGCCGCCGCGGCGGGTACGTAGCCGCCCGCCGCCAGCGCGACCGCCAGCGCGATCGCGCCCAGTCCCCGAGTGAGCGTGCGCATCCTGTTCCCCCTTCCCACCCCTGCGT
The DNA here is from genome assembly GCF_050632895.1 of Leifsonia sp. L25. The sequence goes on from NZ_JBODRZ010000003.1 coordinate 175,142, forward strand.
CCCTTCCGGACGCGACTACGGAGCGGTCGTGTCCTTCGACGCTAGGGCCGGGAGCCGGCGCAGCGCGTCGGCCCGGAGAAGGCTGGGGCTCCGCCGCTGCTCGGTGTCGAGGTCGGTCTCCAGGAGCACGGCGAGGTCGTCCCGTGCGACCTCCGAACCCGGGGCGTACGACTTCAGGGTCACGACCTCGCCCTTGCTCGGGGCGCGCCCCATCCGCGCTCCGGCGACGGCGCCGCCCGCGAGGTTCGCCCGAGATGACCCGCAGTGCGAATTCTTTGCTTCTTTTTCCGTGTTTTCGCGCGGCCGTGCAGGAGTCGCCGCGCCACGTACAATCGTTCGCGGAATGGACTGCTCGTACTTCGACGCCGGCGTGTGCCGCTCGTGCACGCTGATGGGCGTCCCCTACGCCGAGCAGCTCGCCGGCAAGGACCGGCACTCCCGCGAACTCCTGGCGCCGTTCGGCGATGCGGTCTGGCTGCCGCCGGTCGCGAGCGCCGAATCCGGCTACCGCAACAAGGCGAAGATGGTCGTCTCCGGCACCGTCGGCGCGCCGACCATCGGCATCCTGGACGAAGCCGGGCGCGGAGTGGACCTGCGCGAGTGCGGGATCTGCGCGCCGGGCGTCCGTGCCGCGCTGCCCGTACTCGCCGATTTCGTGACCCGCGCGCGGATCGAGCCGTACCGCGTGCCCGACCGCCGCGGCGAGCTCAAGTATGTGCTGGTGACCCTCTCCCCCGACGACGAGCTGATGGTGCGGTTCGTCGTCCGCTCGGAGGAGTCGGTCGGCCGCATCCGCGCGTTGCTGCCCGAGCTGCTGGCCGCGCTGCCGAACGCGCGGGTCGTGACGGTGAACCTCCAGCCGGAGCACAAGGCGGTCGTGGAGGGCGAACGCGAGATCGTGCTGACCGCGGAGTCGTCGCTCGTGATGCGGGTCGGCGGCATTCCGCTGCGGCTGCGCCCGCAGAGCTTCTTCCAGACCAACACCGCCGTCGCCGAGGCGCTGTACGCGCAGGTCGCCGCCTGGGTGGACGACGTGTCGCCGGTGAGCGTGTGGGACCTGTACTGCGGCGTCGGCGGATTCGCCCTGAACGTGGCGGCGCCCGGCCGCCGGGTGGTCGGCGTCGAGACCAGCACGGAGGCCGTGCGCAGCGCCCGCGCGACCGCGTCCGCCGCAGGTCTGCCCCTGGTGGCGTTCCGGCCCGGCGACGCGACCGCGTTCGCGCTCGAGGCGAAGACCGCGCCGGACCTGGTCATCGTCAACCCGCCCCGGCGCGGCATCGGCGCCGAGCTGTCCGGCTGGCTCGAGGGCTCCGGCGTTCCGAGCGTGGTGTATTCGAGCTGCAACCCGAAGAGTCTCGCCCATGACCTGGCGCGGATGCCGTCGTACCGTATCCGCACCGGCCGCGTGCTGGACATGTTCCCGCAGACCGGGCACCAGGAGGTCGCGGTGCTGCTCGAACGCGCCTGAGGCTCGCCGAGAACGGCACGAGGCCCGCGTCCTGCGACGCGGGCCTCGTGTTCAGCGGGCGGACCTCAGCTCGCCGCGGCCTCGCGGCGCGGCAGCTTCCAGTCCGGCCGGGCGAAGTGGCAGGTGTAGCCCCACGGGATGCGCTCCAGGTAGTCCTGGTGCTCGGGCTCGGCCTCCCAGAACGGTCCGGCCGGCTCCACCTCGGTGACGACCTTGCCCGGCCAGAGACCGGAGGCGTCCACGTCGGCGATGGTGTCCTCGGCGACGCGGCGCTGCTCGGGGGTCTCGTAGTAGATCGCCGAGCGGTAGCTGGTGCCGACGTCGTTGCCCTGGCGGTTCTTCGTCGACGGGTCGTGGATCTGGAAGAAGAACTCGAGCAGGTCGCGGTAGCTGACCTTCTCCGGGTCGAACTCGATCTCGATCGCCTCGGCGTGGGTGCCGTGGTTGCGGTAGGTGGCGTTGGGGACGTCGCCACCGGTGTAGCCGACACGGGTGCTCACGACGCCGGGGCGCTTGCGGATGAGGTCCTGCATGCCCCAGAAACATCCTCCGGCCAGGATGGCCTTCTCGGTCGTCATCAGTGGTTCTCCTCGGTGTTCTCGTGCTGGTCGTTCTCGAAAAGGTGGCGGTAGTCGCCGTAGCCCTGCTCGTCCAGCTCGGTGAGCGGAACGAAGCGGAGCGCAGCGGAGTTGATGCAGTATCGCAGGCCGCCGGCCTCGGCGGGCCCGTCGTCGAAAAGATGGCCGAGGTGGCTGTCGCCGTGGGCGGAGCGCACCTCGGTGCGGACCATCCCGTAGGTGCGGTCCCTCTTCTCCACGATGTTGCCGGGCTCCACCGGGACGGTGAAGCTCGGCCAACCCGAGCGGCTGTCGTACTTGTTCACGGACGCGAAGAGCGGCTCGCCCGACACGATGTCGACGTAGAGCCCCGCCTCGTGATTGTTCCAGAACTCGTTGCGGAAGGCGGGCTCGGTGGCCGCCTCCTGAGTGACCGCGTACTGCGCGGGGGTGAGCCGCGCGACCGCGTCCTGGCTCTTGCGGTAGTCCTGTGTCACGTTTCCTCCTGAGTGCGGCGAGCGCTGGCTGCGGCGCCGTCAGTAAGGAGAACAGCGAAGGGCGCGCGGTTGGTCCCGGCATTCCTGTGAGTTTCCTGCGGGCGCTACGCCCGCTCGACGATGCGGTCGATCGCGGCCTCCACCGCCGACCAGTCCTCGACGACCTGCCGCGCGCTCACCCGGAGCCGCCGGTGGCCGAGCTCGGCAAGAGTGGTGTCCCTCAGCCGGTCGCGCTCGAAGGAGTGCGAATCGCTGTGGAAGGCGTACCCGTCGATCTCCAGATACAGTCCGCCGTCGATCCGCATGTCCACCCGGCCGACACCGCGTACGTGCACCTGCTGCTCGACCCTGCGCCCGTGCCGCTCCAATCGCTGCCGGACGACCGACTCGACACCGGAGTCCGAACCCGGGCGCGCGATCGCCGCCCGGTCCCGCGCAGCCTTCGGCAGGTCCTCCAGGATGCGCCGGAGACCGGAGGGGCTGACGTGGCCCGCCGTCAGCGCCGTGTCGAACGCCGCCACCGCCGTCTCCTCATCCGCGCACCGCGCCACCGACCGTAAGCAATCGGCGAGCGACACGCGCCAGAGTTCGGGGTGCTCCTCCACCGGGCGCCAGTGGCACACGAGGCCGGGCGGCGCACGACGCGACTGCGGCGAAAGCGTCACATGTGTGCGCCGATCCGAGCCGGACCAGAGTCCGTAGCTCGCGCAGGCGGAGACGCACGACAGGCGGGCTCCGGCGCGGACGGCCTCCAACGCAACACCGTCGAGGAGCGGCGAGACATAGACGCCGCGCCGCGCGCGTTCCACCGCGCCCACGCGCACCGCGCGCTTCAGGTCTTCGGGCGTCGCACCCGCCATCCGGAGCTGATGGGTGGTGGCCGCGCCGCCGAGCTCTCTGAGCCGATTCGTCCAGGTCATGGAACGATCTTGAGGCGCGGAGGGCCGGAACGCCGGCCGTCCCGCGAATGTGTGGACAACTCACGCAGGAGGGCGATTGGGGTGAACAGGAGACACGACGGGAATCTCCTTCCGAAGGGGGTTCGGAAGGAGGTTCAAGGTGGGTCGCGGGAAATCTTCCTGTTTGCGGGGGCGGGGCGGGGTGGAAGAAGGGGGGCTAGTCGGTGGCGGGGGTGGGGCGGGCTTCGTCGGGGCGGGTGGGATCGGGGACGATGGGGATCGCGTCGGTGAACTGGGAGGCGCGCTGCTCGTTCTCGGGGCTGCCGCCGAAGAGGCGCCCCTCGCCGTCCTGGGCGCTGCGCGCGCGGGAGGTCGGCACCTGGGTCTCCGGGGTCTCCACCAGCTCCACGCGCTTGCGCGGCAGCGCGGCGTCGGAGTAGCGCTGCATCCAGTCGATCAGGCGCTCCCGCACATGGCAGCGGAGGTCGAACAGGGTCGGAGCGTCCTTGCCGGTGACCAGCACGCGCACCCGCACCCAGCCCAGCGTCGCGTCCGTGACCTGGAGGACTCCGGTGCGGCCGTCCCAGAGGTCCGTCGCGGCCAGGATGCGGTTCAGCTCCGCGCGCATCCCCGACGGGGACACCCGCCAATCGAGGTCGAACTCCACCGAACCGAGGAGCTCGCTGTGCTGGCGCGTCCAGTTCTCGAACGGTTTCGTCGTGAAGTAGGTCGACGGCAGCACCAGCCGGCGGTCGTCCCAGATGTGCACCACCACGTACGTGAGGGTGATCTCCTCGATGGTCCCCCACTGCTGCTCGACCACGACCACGTCGTCGAGCCGGATGGCGTCGGAGAAGGCGAGCTGGATGCCGGCGAACAGGTTCGCGAGGCTCGACTGGGCGGCGACACCGGCGATCACACCGATGATCCCCGCCGACGCCAGCAGGCTGGCCCCTGCAGCCTGCAACACCGGGAACGTCAGCAGGATCGCGGCCAACCCGATCACGACGGCCGCGACGACCGTCAGCCTCCGCAGCACCAGCACCTGCGTGCGCATCCGGCGGGCGTACCGGTTGTCCGGCACGTCGACGCGGTAACGTGCGAGCCCGAGGTCCTCGGCGAACACCACCAGCGCCGCGAGGAACCAGGTGCCTGTGGCGATCGCGGCGATCAGGAAGGCGTGCTGGACAACGCCCGCCCAGTCCGGCGGCACCTCCGGCGGCAGCGTCAGGGCCACGGCGATCCACAGCACCATGACCGCCAGGAACAGCCGGAACGGCACCCGCGCGCGCTTCACCAGCAGAGCGGGCCATTGGCGATGGCGGCCGACCCCGCGCAGGATGAGCCCCACGATCGCGGTCACCACCACGGCGGCGACGATGGCGATGATGCAGGCGATCACGAGCGAGGGCCAGGTTCGCAGAGGCACGGCGGGAGGACTCCTTCCCGGTCGGCGGGGTGGACGACCTGCACTGTACCCGGAGCGCACCCCGACCTTAACCTCGCGGCCCCCGGGAGCGTTAGTCTGGGTCGTCTGGGGGCGTGGCCGGCGAGGCCGCGAAACCCGTGCGGGACCGCCGGCGACGATGCGAGGAGCAGGGATGACAGCGACACGGACACTCTTCATCGGCGGCACGGGGGTCATCAGTTCCGCGTGCGTCGCCCGGGCCCTGGATCGGGGTCACGAGGTCACGGTCGTCAATCGGGGGAACAGCGAGCTGCGTCCGCTCCCCGACGGAGTGGAGGTGCTGCACGCCGACATCCGGGACCCCGAGAGCGTCCACCGCGTGCTCGGCGAGCGCAGCTTCGATGTCGCCGCGGAGTTCCTTGCCTTCACGCCGGAGCACATCCGCACCGACTTCGACCTGTTCGAGGGCCGGGTCGGGCAGTTCGTGTTCATTTCGTCGGCCTCCGCCTACCAGACCCCGCCCGCGCGGATGCCGGTGACCGAGTCCACACCGCTGCGCAACCCGTTCTGGCAGTACTCCCGCGACAAGATCGCGTGCGAGGACCTCCTGGTGGAGGCGTACCGCGAGCGCGGCTTCCCGATGACGATCGTGCGCCCGTCGCACACCTACGACCGCACGATGATCCCGACCAGCGGGCACTGGACCGACCTGGAGCGGATGCGCCGGGGCGCCCCGGTGGTCGTGCACGGCGACGGCACCAGCCGGTGGACGATCACGCACAACACCGATTTCGCCGTCGCGTTCGTCGGGCTGCTCGGCCGGCCGGAAGCGGTGGGCGACTCATTCCACATCACCTCGGACGAGGCCCCGACCTGGGATCAGATCTACAGCTACCTCGCGGAGGCGCTCGGCGTGGAGGCCGAGCTCGTGCACGTCGCGAGCGAGACCATCGCCGCCGTCGTCCCCGACCTCGGTCCAGGGCTCCTCGGCGACAAGGCGCACTCGATGCATTTCGACAACGCCAAGGTGAAGGCGCTGGTGCCGGAGTACCAGGCCGGCGTCACGTTCGCGCACGGCGCGGGAGAGATCGTCGACTGGTACCTCGCCGACGCCTCCCGCCAGCGCCTCGACCCGGATCTCGACGCGGCGTTCGACCGGCTCGTGGAGCACGCGCGCTCTGTCGCCTGACCGGGCTTCAGGACCACCGGGCCGCGGTGGTTCAATAGCCGTACGAACAGGGAATTCAGCGCCGAACGCGAGCGGATGGTCGAGGAGCAGCTCCGCCTCCGCGGGATCGAGGACCAGCGGGTGCTCGATGCGATGAGACGCGTGCCGAGGCACGAGTTCGTCCCGGAGGGCGCGGAGCGGTTCGCGTACGAGGACCATCCGATGCCGATCGGCGACGGCCAGACCATCTCCCAGCCGTACATCGTCGCGCTCATGCTGGAGGCCGCCCGGATCGGCCCGGAGGACGCCGTGCTCGACGTCGGCACCGGCTCGGGCTATGCAGCCGCGGTCGCCGCGGAGCTCGGCCATCGGGTGATCAGCATCGAGCGGCATGCCGAGCTCGCCGTCACCGCGGCGGCGACCCTGGAGGCGCTCGGCTACCGGGTGAACGTCGTGACGGGCGACGGGACGCTCGGCTGGCCGGCCGGGGCGCCCTATGACGCGATCGTGGCCGCGGCGACCGGGCCGACCGTGCCGCGCGCCTGGCCCGAGCAGCTCGCGCCGGGCGGCCGCATCGTGATGCCGGTCGGACATCCGGGAGGCGCCCAGCACTTGGCCGTGTTCGAGCGCGCCGCCGACGGCTCGCTGCACGAGCGCAACCTCGGCGCGGTCGCATTCGTCGCCCTGATCGGCGACCAGGGCTGGCGAACCTGACGCGCACATTCGTGCCGAATGTCGCGTTTCGCGGCGCCATTCACCACATTCGTGCCGAAAGCGCCTGCCGCGGCGCCGACACATTGGTGACGAATGTCGCGTTTCGCGCCGGCATTCGCGACATTCGTGCCGAAAGTGCGCGGTGGGGACCGCGTCAGGCCGCGAGGGAGGCCGCGGGCACGGTCGCGCGCAACGCGCCCAGCAGCGCGGCGAGCTGGCCGGCGGGCGCTCCCGGGTCCTCCGGGTGCCACTGCACCGCGAGGATCGGCGCCGTCTCGTGCTCGATCGCCTCGACGTGCCCGTCGGGCGCGCGCCCGGTGACGCGGAGGCCCGCGCCCACGACATCCACCGCCTGATGGTGAGCGCTGCGAACGGAGACCACGGGGCCGCCGAGCAGCTCCTCCACTCGGCTGTCCGGCTCCAGCAGCACAGGATGCGTCGTGAGCACCTCCGGGATGGGCACGCCGCGGCGTACATGGTCGGACTCCCCCAGGTCCTGGACGAGGGTGCCGCCGAGCGCGACGTTGACGATCTGCAGGCCCCGGCAGATGCCGAGGAGCGGGAGGCCGCGCGCGATCGCGCTGTGCACGAGCGCGAGCTGCGCGGCGTCCGCCGTCTCGCGGTGCAGGCTCTCGTGCGGGTAGCCTGCCGAGCCGCCGTAGAACGGCGGCGCGATGTCCTCGCCGCCTACGATCACCACGGCGTCAGCGTTCTCGGTCGCGGCCAGCAGGGCGTCGGTTCCGCGGTCCGCCGCCAGCCGGGAGACTGCCCACCCGTCGGCCTCCGCCGCACGGACGACTCCCCCGACGAGCACCTGCACATACGCGTGGTATTCCGGATCGTGGCCGCGGAAGCGCGTCGCCTCGACGACGGCGAGTGTGCGGGCGGCCGGGGACATGACAGCAATTCTGCGGCGGCCGCAGCCGCGACGCACGCGGACGCGTAACAGGTCGAAACAGTGACACGGCCGGGAGCGCGCTCATAGACTCGGCTCGATGACAGGAAAGCTCGGGAGAGTGGGTGAATGTCTGTGCACCGTTCGCTGATCGGGCGTCGACCGCTCATCGCCCTGCTTCTCGTGGTGGGCGCGGTGTCCGCCCCGCTCGTCCTGTCCGCGCCCGCGGCGCAGGCGGTGCGCACGGCGGACCCGGTCGACTTCGGCTCCGGCCACGTCGTGGACCAGGCGAGCGTGCTCTCGGACGCCGACGTGGACACGATCGAGGCGGCCTCGGCCTCCCTCTACAAGGACCACGGCATCCGCCTCTACGTCGCCTACGTCGACCAGTTCACCAACCCGACCGACGCGGAGGACTGGGCCAACGAGACCGCCGCCCGCAACGACCTCGGTCCGACCGACTACTTGCTCGCGGTCGCGACGGACGGCCAGTCGTACTACCTGTCCGGCGACAGCAGCGGCCCGGTCAGCGACCGCGAGCTGACCACCATCGAGCAGACGCAGGTCGAGCCGAAGCTCCGCACGCAGGACTGGACACCCGCCGCCGTAACCGCGGCACAGGCGCTCGGCGCGGCGGTCGGCGACAGCGGAGGGACCGTGATCTTCTGGGTGGCCTTGGCGGTCGTCCTGATCGTCGGCGGCGTCGTGCTCTGGCTGGTGCTCCGGCGCAGACGCGGCGCACAGCAGGACGTGGAGCACCGGGAGGTCGCATCGTGACGGCGGGCGCATCATGACCACTCTGGGCCTGGTGGGGGCGGGGCGCATCGGCAGCCAGCTCGCCCGCCTCGGGATCGCGCACGGGTACGAGATCGTCATCAGCAACTCGCGGGCGCCGCAGTCGCTATCCGCGCTGGTCGGCGAGCTCGGTCCGCACGCGCGCGCCGGGACGGTGACGGAGGCCGCCCAGGCCGGCGACATCGTCGTGGTCGCCATCCCGCTGCGCTCGATCGCATCGCTGCCGTCCGCCGCGTTCGCCGGCAAGGTCGCGATCGACACCGGCAACTACTACCCCGCACGCGACGGCGTCATCCCCGAGCTCGAGGACGGCCGCGAGACGGTGTCCGGGCTGCTGCAGCGCATCCTGCCCGAGGCGAGCGTCGTCAAGGCGTTCAACCACATCCCGGCGGCGAACCTCACCGCGGATGCCTCGCCGCCGGGCACTCCCGGGCGCCGCGCCCTCGCGATCGCGGGCGACGACGGCGACGCGAAGGCTCTCGTCTCCGAGCTGCTGGACGAGTTCGGCTTCGACGTGGTCGACCTCGGCCCGCTCGCCGAAGGCTGGCGGTTCGAGCGCGACATGCCCGCCTACGGGCAGCATCTGACCGCCTCCGGCCTGCGCAACGCGGCCGCGGCGGCGACACGGAAGGAAAAAGGATGAGCCCGGCATCGTTCCTCGTCGTACCGCAATGGCAGGGCTCCGGCTCCTCCCGGGCGATGCGGCTGATCGACGGCGCGGAGGCCATCCGCGGCGACCTCCCCGCGGCCGCCACCCACGGCGTGGCGGTCCCCGCGGCGGCGGGCGAGGCGCTCGGGACGGGCGTGCTGCGGTACTCGTCGCTCAGCCTGGTCCGCGAACTCGCGGCGTCGGAGCTGGCGGTGCTGGAGGCGCCTGTCGTCACGATCGGCGGCGACTGCGGCGCCGACCTCGCCGGCGTCCAGCACGCGGTCGAGTCGCACCCGGCCGGGTCGGTCGCGGTCGTGTGGTTCGACGCGCACGGCGACCTCAACAACGTGTCGACCTCGCCGTCCGGCGCCTTCCACGGCATGGTCGTCCGCGCCCTTCTCGGCGACGGTCCGGACGGGCTGGCGGCGACCGGTGCGGCCCGCCTGCACCACGAGCAGCTCGTCCTCGCCGGCACCCGCGCCCTCGACGACGGCGAGTCGGCGTTCGTGGAGCGGATGGGGATCCGCGTGATCGCACCGGGCGAGTTCGAGGACCCGCAAGCGCTGGTGCGCGCAGTGGAGGCGACCGGCGCGACGGCGGTCTACCTGCACGTGGACCTCGATGTGCTCGACCCGTCCGCGATCGAGGGCATCGGGTTCCCGGAACCGTTCGGGGTGTCGCCGGAGCAGCTCACGGATGCCATCCGGGCGCTGCGCACGCGGTTCGAGCTGGCCGGCGCGGCAGTGACGGAGTTCGCGCCCGAGTCGCCGGACGCGGCGGGGCGGGACCTCAGCGTGATCCTGCGGGTGCTCGGGAGCCTGACGGCGCCCTTGAAGAACGGCGCCGAGGCCGGCTCGGCCGAGGCCGGCTCGGCGGGCGGAGGTTCCTCCACAGATCACGGCCCGCGCCACTTGTCCACGGATACCGCCCCGCCGGATGACGTCCGCTGATCCCGCCGGTAGCTTGAGAGGCATGAGCGAACCGAAAATCCTGACCGAGCGGCGCGGCCACGTGCTGCTGATCGGTCTCAACCGTCCCGACAAGCGCAACGCGGCGGACTATGAGCTGCTGAACGCGCTGGCCGAGGCCTACGGGGAGCTCGACCGCGATCCCGAGCTGCGGGTCGGTGTCGTCCACGCGATCGGCGACCACTTCACCGGAGGCCTCGACCTCGCCGACGTCGCGCCGCGCATCGGCCCGGAAGGGCTGTCGTTCGTCGGCGACACGGGCGTCGACCCGTGGGGCGTCTCGGGGCCGCGGGTCCGCAAGCCGGTCGTGGTCGCGGTGCAGGGCACCTGCCTCACGCTCGGCATCGAACTCATCCTCGCGGCCGACGTCGCGGTCGCGGCTCGCTCGACCACGTTCGCGCAGATCGAGGTCGCGCGCGGCATCCTGCCGTTCGGCGGCGCGACCATCCGGTTCCCGCGCGCGGCGGGCTGGGGCGACGCCATGCGGTACATCCTCACGGGCGACCCCTTCGACGCGGACGAGGCCTACCGGATGGGGCTCGTGCAGGAGGTCGTCGACGACGGCGCCCAGCTCGATGCCGCGCTGGCCATCGCCGAGCGGATCGCCGCCCAGGCGCCGCTGGCGGTCCAGGCGACGCTCGCGAACGCGGTCATCGCCGTACGCGACGGCGACGCGGCGGCCGAGTCCGCGCTCCAGCCGGCGCTCGTCCGGCTGGCCGGCAGCGAGGACGCCCGCATCGGCATGCAGGCGTTCCTGACCCGCACTCCGGCGGAGTTCGTGGGGCGCTGACGCCTCGCACTCCGTCCAGCCCGACCCGAGACCGCGACCACCCAGGAGGAGAGATGCCCGCAACGACCGAGTACGACGTCATCGTCATCGGAGCCGGAGCGGTCGGCGAGAACGTCGCCGATCGCGCCGCCCAGGGCGGAATGCGCACGGTGATCGTCGAGGCCGAGCTCGTCGGGGGCGAGTGCTCGTACTGGGCCTGCATCCCGTCGAAGACCCTGCTGCGCTCGGCCGCCGCGCTCCGGGCGGCGCAGCGCGTCGGCGGTGCACGGGAGGCCGTCACCGGGCCGCTGGACGTCGCCGCGGTGCTCCGCCGGCGCGACTACATGACCAGCGACTGGAAGGACGACGGGCAGGTGGAGTGGCTGAAGGGCGCGGGCATCGACCTGGTCCGCGGCTGGGCCACCATCTCCGCGCCGCGCGAGGTCACCGTCACGGGCGATGACGGCGTGACCACCGTCCTCACCGCGACGCACGCGGTGGCCGTCTGCACCGGCTCCGCGGCGCTGCTGCCCGACATCCCGGGATTGCGCGAGAGCGAGCCGTGGACGAGCCGCGACGCGACGAGCGTCCAGCGCGTGCCGGTGTCGCTGGCGGTCCTGGGCGGCGGGACGGTCGGGACCGAGATGGCGACCGCCTTCGCGGGCTTCGGGACGGAGGTGCACCTCATCGCGCGCCACGGGCTGCTCGGCGGCGCCGAGCCCTTCGCCGGCGAACGCGTCGCTGCGGCGCTGACGGAGCTCGGGGTCGACGTGCACCTCGACGTCACGACCGAGTCCGTCGAGCGCGGCGACGACGACCGGTTCCGCATCCGGCTCGGCGACGGCACGGTGGTGGAGGCCGACGAGCTCCTGGTCGCGACCGGCCGGCTGCCGCGCACCTCGGGCCTCGGGCTGCAGGACTTCGGGCTGGAGGACGGCGGCTGGCTCACCGTCGACGACAGCATGCGCGTGCTCGACCCGGCGGGCGAGCCGGTCGACGGCGGGTGGCTGTACGCCGTGGGCGACGTCAACCACCGCGCGCTGTTCACGCACCAGGGCAAGTACCAGGGCCGCGCGGCCGGCGACGCGATCGCCGCCCGGGCGAAGGGCCACGAGGTCTCCCTCGCACCGTGGGGCGCGTTCGTCGCGACCGCCGACCACCAGGCGGTACCGCAGGTCACGTTCACCGAGCCGGAGGTGGCCTCCGTCGGGCTGACCGCGGCGGCGGCCGAGAAGGCCGGCTATCGCACCCGCGTGGTGGACTACCCGATCGGCTCGGTGAGCGGCGCGTACGTGCTGGCCGACGACTACGACGGCCTGGCGCGCATGGTCGTGGACGAGGACCGCGGCGTCGTCCTCGGCGCGACCTTCGTCGGACAGGACGTCGGCGAGCTGCTGCACTCGGCGACGGTCGCCATCGTCGGCGAGGTGCCGCTGGAGCGGCTCTGGCACGCGGTGCCGTCCTACCCGACTGTCAGCGAGGTCTGGCTGCGGCTGCTCGAGACGTACGGCCGGCCCGCGCTGTGATGAATCGTGCGGAGGGGAGGGCTCGCGGAGACGTAGTGCGGTCGCTCTCAGCGGTCTTCCTCGACTCGCCGATCAGCCGGCTCGGCTACCTGTACGCGACCGCGGTCGGAATGGTCTGGGGCTTCGCGTGGAGCACGGGCCGCGTCGAGCGGCGTGGCGGGCTGTTCGTGTTCCGCGACATGCCCCGGCGGACGTTCGGCCGTGGCGGGTCGTGCGTCGGCGCCTGCTACCTCACCGACCGGAACGTCAGCGATCACGTCCTCGAGCACGAGGCCGTCCACAAGCGGCAGTGGCAGCGCTACGGCATGCTCTTCCCGTTCCTCTACCTGCTGGCGGGGCGCGACCCGCTGCGCAACCGGTTCGAGATCGAGGCGGGCCTCGAGAAAGGCGGCTACCGATGAACGCCCAGGAGTCCCGATGAACGGGCAGGAGCGGCGCACCGTCGTCGTCACCGGCGCCAGCTCCGGCATCGGCGCCGTCGCCGCGGAACGGCTCGCCGCAGCCGGCGACGACGTGGCCGTGGTCGGCCGCGACCCGGAGCGGACGCGCGCGATCGCGGAGCGGATCGGGGCCACGCCGTTCCTCGCCGACTTCGAGCGCCTGGACGACGTGCGCGCGCTCGCCGCCGCCCTCCTCGACCGATACGACACCATCGACGTGCTCGCCAACAACGCGGGCGGCCTGTACCACGAGCGGCGCATCACCGTCGACGGGCACGAGCGCACCATCCAGCTCAACCACCTGGCGCCGTTCCTGCTCACCCACCTGCTGCGGCCGCGTCTGGTGGAGTCCGCGCGGTCGGGGCGCGACGTGCGCGTGGTGTCGACCGCGAGCATGGCCAACCTGTTCGGCAACGTGCGGCTGGACGACCTCGACTGGGAGCGGCGGCGCTGGCGCGGCGGCTGGCGGGCGTACGGCACATCCAAGATCGCGACCATCCTGTTCGTCGCCGAACTCGCGGAACGACTCACCGGCACCGGCGTCACGGCCTACTCCTTCCATCCGGGCACCGTCGTGACCCGCTTCGGAGCGAGCTCCCCGCTCATCCGGTTCGGGGGTGCCGTGACCGGCGGACGGTACGGTGTCACCCCGGAGGAGGGCGCCGCGCCACTGGAACGGCTCACCGGCCCGCTGCCGGTCGGGACGCCGAGCGGGACGTACTTCGACCGCTTCAGGGCCAACGGCAGGGTGACCCGGCAGGCGAAGGACCCGCAGCTCGCCCGCGACCTGTGGACGCTGAGCCAGGGTCTCACCGGAGTCGCGGAGCGAGGCTGACATCCTCCGGAGCGCCCTTCCGGATGGCTGCGCGTCACGGCATGATCGAGACATGCGTCCGACCTCCGACTCCCCCGTCGCCCCCATGCTCGCCAAAGCGGTGCCCGCCGTCCCCGACCAGGACAGCGTCCCCGGCGGCCTCAGCTTCGAGCCGAAATGGGACGGCTTCCGCGCGCTCGTCTACGCCGACGACGCCGGTGACGGCACGATCGGCCGCATCGAGATCGGCAGCCGCGGCTCCAAGATGCTGACCCGCTACTTCCCGGAGCTCATCGCGGCGTTCCGCGAGCTGCTGCCCGGCCCGTGCATCCTCGACGGCGAGATCGTCGTCCCCACCGGCGAGCCCGGCGCGCAGCGGCTCGACTGGGAGGCGCTCTCGCAGCGCATCCATCCCGCCGCCAGCCGGGTGAAGCTGCTCTCCGAGCAGACCCCGGCCACCTTCGTCGCGTTCGACCTGCTCGCGCTCGGTTCCGAGTCCTACCTCGACCGGCCGTTCTCCGAGCGGCGCGCGGCCCTGGAAGAGTTCGCCGGCGACCTGCCCGACCCCATCCGAGTCACCAGGACGACCGTCGACACCGAGCGCGCCCGGCAGTGGCTCGTCGAGTTCGAGGGCGCGGGGCTCGACGGCGTCGTCGCCAAGCCGCTGGACGGCGTGTACGCGCCGAACAAGCGGACCATGCTCAAGATCAAGCACCACCGCACGGCCGACGTCGTGGTGCTCGGCTACCGCGTGCACAAGAGCGGCCAGGGCGTCGGGTCGCTCCTCGTCGGCCTCTACGGCGACGACGGCGTGCTGCGGAACGTCGGCGGCGTCTCCGCGTTCAGCGACAAGGTCCGCCTCCAGCTCGTCGACGACCTGGAGCCGCTGGTCGAGCGCGACGACAGCGGCGCCGCGGTCACCGGCGAGACCGATCGCAGCCGGTTCTCGGCGAGCAAGGACGTGTCGTTCGTGCGCCTGCGCCCGGAGCGGGTCATGGAGGTGCGCTACGACCAGATGGAGGGCTGGCGCTTCCGGCACACTGCGCAGTTCGAGCGCTGGCGACCCGACCGCGACGCGGCCTCCTGCACCTACGACCAGCTCGACCGCCCCATCGCCTACGACCTCGCCGACGTCATGTCCTGACCCCGCCCCGCCCCGAACCGGCGACCACGCACGAACTCGGCGGGTGGCTACGGCTTCTTGGCTCGGCTGGGTTGGACGCGCGGGGGCTCGCCGGGCATCTTGGGGTAGTCGGGCGGGAAGGGAGCTCGCCGAGGCCGTCGTCGAGGTCGCGCTGCCACCACTCCAGCAGCGTGTCGATCGTGCCGGGGCGCTCGCCGAAGTCCTGCCACGGGTCGCCGGTGCTGCGCAGCCGCTCCGGGACCGTGCGCACCGTGAAGTCGCGCGGGTCGACCTCCGGCAGCTCGTCCCAGGTCACCGGCGTGGAGACCGGCGCGTGGGCCAGCGCCCGCGGGCTGTACGCCCCCGCCATCGTGCGATCGCGGTTGGCCTGGTTGAAGTCGACGAAGATCCGCTCGCCACGCTCCTCCTTCCACCACGCGGTCGTCACCTTCTCCGGCATCCGCCGCTCCAGCTCGCGCGCCGCCGCGATGACCGCGTGCCGTACGTCGAGGAACTCCCGCGCCGGCTCGATCGGCGCGAACACGTGGAGGCCGCGGTTGCCCGAGGTCTTGATGTACGTCTCCAGCCCGGCCTCGGAAAGCACCGCACGCAGCTCGATCGCGGCGGGGATCGCGTCGGTGAAGTCCGTTCCCGGCTGCGGGTCGAGGTCGATCCGCAACTGGTCGGGGTTGTCCGAGTCCTCCGCTCGCGACGGCCACGGGTGGAACACGATCGTGTTCATCTGCGCCGCCCACACCGCCGCGGCCGGCTCGTCGATGACGAGCTGCGGATGCGACCGCGCGCTCGGGTAGACGACCATCACCGAGCGGACGAAGTCCGGGGTGCCGCGCGGCGGGTTCTTGGAGAAGAACTGCTCGCCGTCGATCCCTTCCGGGAAGCGCTGCAGCGACAGCGGCCGGTCGCCGTTGGCCCGGACGAACGCCTCGCCGACCTCCACCAGGTAGTTCGCGAGGTCGAGCTTCGTGATCCCGAGGTCCGGGTAGAGCACCCGGCCCGGACTCGAGATGCGGATCTCCCGATCCCCGTGCGGACCGGGCACCGTGAGGATGACTGCGTCGCCTGCCATGCGACCACCGTACCGGCCCAACGGGCGATGACCAGGGTGTGAATTCCGTGTGGGATGCGACCGGTCCTCGTTGTGCAGCATGATGGTGGGGCCACAATGAGCGGAGACCGGGCGTCGCCCGGCAACGCTACGACGCGAGGAGGTGCGGGGCCCTGAGGATCATCAGCTACAACCTGCGCAAGCACGCCGCCGGTCACGAACTCGAGGACATCGCCAAGACGTACGACGCCGACGCGCTGTGTCTGCAGGAGTGCGACAGCGAGGCGCTCGCGCCCCGCCTGCACGACCTCCAGCTCGCCGACACCACCAAGGCCAACCGGCTCGGCCTCGCCGTCTACGTGCGCGACGAGCGCTGGGAGGTGCTGGACACGCAGGTCTTCGCCGTGCAGAAGTCCCTCCACGACCGCGTGCTCGCCCCCGCCAACGAGCGCCTGCTCGCCGCCCTGCTTCGCGACCGCGACTCCGGCGAGCGCGTGCTGATCGGCTCATTCCACGCCGCGCCGCTCACGGCCTCCAACTCGTTGCGTCGCAAGCAGATCGCCGCCGCCCACGAAGGGATGCGCTCGCTCGCCCCGGATACGCCGGCGATCATGGTCGGCGACTTCAACTACCCGTGGTTCATCCGCGGGCTGGAGCGGCATCTGACCACGTCCGGCTACACGCTCAAGCGCACCGACGAACCGACCTACCTCCGATACAAGTTCTTCAGCGGGTACTTCGACTTCGTGACCTCCACCGGCTTCGATGTGGACCGGGTGGACGTGCTCCCTGCCGGCGCGTCGGACCACCGGGCCATCCGGCTGGACGCAGAGCTGGCGGCCTAGTCCTCACCTCCCGATCCGGCGTTCGCCCGCGGCCCCGGCGAGCGTACGGTGAGGTCCGATGAGTGCGCTGGGCTGGCTGGCCGGGACCGAGTACACGATCGCGCGGGAGATCCTGCAGCGCGGCGTGGCGGCCCTCTACGTCGTGGCGTTCCTCTCGGCCGTCGCGCAGTTCCCCGCGCTGCTCGGCGAGCACGGCCTGCTGCCGGCGCCGCGCTTCCTGCGGTCGACGTACGCCCGGCGGCAGCCGACGCTGTTCCGCTGGAGGTACTCGGACCGCCTGCTGCGCGCCGTCGCCTGGACCGGGGCCGCGCTCGCGGCGCTCGTCGTTGTCGGCGTCCTTCAGCTCACGCCGTCGTACGTGTTCGTGCCCGTGTTCCTGATCGTCTGGTTCCTGTACCTCTCGATCGCGAACATCGGCCAGACCTTCTACGGCTTCGGCTGGGAGAGCCTGATCTGCGAGGCCGGCTTCACCGTCGCCTTCCTCGGGTCCGGGGACACCGCTCCCCCGATCACGATCGTCATCCTGGTGCGCTGGCTGGTGTTCCGGCTGGAGTTCGGCGCCGGGATGATCAAGATGCGCGGCGACCGGTCCTGGCGCGACCTGACCGCGCTGTACTACCACCACGAAACCCAGCCGATGCCGAACCCGCTCAGCCGCACCGCGCACCTGCTGCCGAAGTGGTGGCACCGCGTGGAGGTGCTCGGCAACCACTTCGCGCAGCTGATCGTGCCGTGGCTGCTGTTCCTGCCGCAGCCGGTGGCGAGCGCCGCGGCCGCGTTGGTCATCCTGACCCAGCTCTGGCTCGTCGCGACCGGCAACTTCGCCTGGCTCAACTGGATCACGATCGTGCTCGCCTTCGCGGGCGTCAGCGACGGCGCGTGGCGGTGGATCAGCGGCGGCGCGATCCACGTCCGGGTCGGCGCGGCGGACGTGCCGCTCTGGTTCGCGGTCGTCGCGCTCCTGGTGAGCGCCTTCCTGGTGGCGCTGAGCTGGTGGCCGCTGCGGAACCTGTTCCGCCGGCGGCAGTTGATGAACGCGAGCTTCAACCGCTGGCATCTGGTCAACGCCTACGGCGCGTTCGGGAGCGTGACGAAGGAGCGCTACGAGGTGGTCGTGGAGGGCACGGCCGACGACCCGCACGACCCCGGCGCCGAGTGGCGCGAGTACGGGTTCAGGGGCAAGCCGGGCGACCCGCGGAGGCTGCCGCGGCAGTACGCGCCGTACCATCTACGGCTGGACTGGCTGATGTGGTTCCTCGCGCTGGGCTCCCGGGACTCGCCGTGGTTCGAGGTGTTCCTGCTGCGGCTGCTGGAGGCCGACCGGCCGACCCTGCGGCTGCTGCGGCTCGACCCGTTCGGCGGCCGGGCGCCGCGATCGGTGCGCGCCCGGATGTTCCTGTACCGGTTCGCGACGCACGCCGAGAAGCGTGCGACCGGGGACCGGTGGGTGCGCACGGAGGTGGGGACGCTGGTGCCGCCGGTGGCGCTGCGCGACGGCGGGTGAGCGGCCCTCAGTACCCCGTGCGCTCCTCCTGCAGCCGGGCCAGGTCGCGCCAGATCAGCAGCTTCAGCCGCCCCGGCTTCTCCCGCTCGTAGTCGGCCTTCAGCGCTTCCACGCCCGAGAACGCGTCCAGCCCGGCCTCGATCGCCCGGCCGACATCGTCCCAGGCGTCGACCCGGCCGCGCTCGACCAGGGCGAGCAGTTCTTCCTCCGAGTCGGCCTTCGCTCGCAGCGCGCTCGCCAGCGCGACCGCCGCGTCGCGGCGCAGCCGCAGGTTCGCCACGTCCACGTCGCGGTAGTCGTGCGGGTGGGTGGCGTCGCCGCGGAGGCCCTGCGCCGCCTCCAGGTCCGCGTCGATCCGTCCGGCGGCCTCCCCCTGCTCGGAGGCGAGTTCGCGCAGCAGGTGCGCCGCCTCGCCTGTGTGCCGGGCGGCGTCGAAGTCGTTGCCGTACTGCAGCGTATCGACCACGATGTGGTTCTTGACCGCCATCCGGGTGGCGTATTCCGCCAGGAGCATACCTTCGTCGACGGTCTGCTCCAGCGTCGGCGCGGCGGGCTCCGGCAGCGCGTCCTCGTCGAAGGGACGCGTGCGCACGGTCTTCACCGTGCTCTTCCTGAGCCAGTTCGGCCAGCGCATGGCCACAGCCTTTCGGGTCGGTCGGGGACGCCGGGCGTCGGCGCCACCTCCCATTCTGTCCGATCGCGCCGACAGCTCGGCGCGATCGGTCAGCCGCGGCTCGCGAAGAACGCGTTGGCACGCTGCGTGTAGAGCAGCGAGAGCATGACGATGGCCCAGAGGATCTCCAGGATCCCGCTGAAGAACTGGAGGCTGAACAGCAGGAGGACGCCGCCGATAGCGTTGAGGATCATGACGACGGTGACGAGCCCGCGCGCGAACCGGCTGCCGTTCAGGAGGCCGCGGGCGACGACGAGGATCACGATCCCGAGGATGATCGCTAGGATCGCGGAGGTGATGAGCCCGGCCTGCGCGCCGGAGTTCGACGCACGCGCCATCTGGTCGCGCGTGAACAGGATGATCACGCCGCCGACGAGGTTGAGGACGCCGTTGATGTAGGCGAGCACGGCCACGAATGTGACGGTGCCGGGGCGGGTGACGGACATGGCTCCTCCTGACGGTCGGTGTGAGGATAGCGCCGCGGATGCCGCACGGGGCAGGGGCGATGCCGGTCGGTTTCGGTCGGGCGCGTGCGCGCGATGTCGGGGGTCGGTGGCAGTGTGGAGGTCATGTCCGGCGTGCGCTACGAGTTCGAGACGGAGCTGTTCCGCTGGGAGGCGCGGCGCGACCTCTGGGTGTTCGCCCGCCTGCCCGACGACATCTCGGAGGAGATCCGCCTGCAGCCGCACCCGCCCGCCGGCTGGGGCTCGGTCAAGGTGATGGTGACGCTCGGCGGATCGCGCTGGTCGACGTCGGTGTTCCCGGAGAGCGCGGACGGGGCGTACGTCGTGGCGATCAAGGGCGACGTGCGTCGGCGCGAGGGCGTCGGGCTCGGCGACCGGGTGACGCTCGGCGTGGAGACGCTGCTGTAGTCGCTCACGCCCGTCGGGCGACGTACTCCCGATGCTGAGCCGTCTGCCGCAGCGCGGAGAGCAGGGTGAATCCGGCGAGCGCGTCCCAGCCGCCGGTCCAGGTCAGGGTGCGCGCCGCCTCCCACACGGTGCCGCCGGGGTGGGCGGCGACCTCGTCCGCGCGGCGGAGGTGGTGAACGGCGAGGGCGGCGCAGCGGTCGCGCAGGCCGGTGAACGGGTCCTCGTGGCCGGGGAGGGCGCGCAGTCCGCCGCGATCGAGCCGCGCGACCCTGTCGAGCGATTCGAGGTAGTCGGCGATCGGGTTAGTGGCGGTGGGTCCGCCGAGCCCCAGACCGGAGTTGACCGTCGGCAGCACGTGGTCGCCCGTGACGAGAAGGCCGGCCTCCTCGTCGTGCAGGCAGAGGTGGCCGTCGGTGTGGCCGGGCGTCCCGACGACGCGGAGGCGGCGGCCCGGGAGGTCGAGCAGGTCGCCGTCCGTCAGCACGCCCGTGATCACGGCGTCCGCGAGCTGCGCCGCCGGACCGGCCGGCACGGCGGCGGCGGCGAGGAGTTCGGGGCGGCGCTCGGCCGGGACGCCCCACGCCTCCAGGTCCGGCGCCGGGAGCCCGGCGGCGATCAGCCGGAGCGCCGCCCGCTCGCGCTCGTGGACGAGCACGGAAGCGCCTGTCTCGGCCGCCAGCGCCGCGGCGCCGCCGGAGTGGTCGGCGTGCAGGTGGGTGAGCACGATCGCGGCGACCGGGGTTTCGCCGAGGGCCGTCCGCAGCGTCTCCTGCGCCTCCGGGGTCGGCGAGCCCGGGTCGATCACGTGGGCGCGGCCGTCCGCGTCCTCGATCAGGTAGGCGTTGCTGAACGGGAGGCCGGTGCCGGGCGGCATGGGGACGCGCACGCGACGGACGCCCGGGGCGATCGCCTCGGCGGCGGCGGTGGAGGGCATCCCCACACGCTAGCCGACAACGCCGCGGCGGGCGGGCCGGCCCGGCGACGATCCGCCGCGACCGCCCACCGGCGGCAACGGTTCGGAGCGACAGCCCGGCCCCTGCCCGCCGCAGGCGAACGGACCGCGTCCCGGCGAGGGACGCGGTCCGTTCTGGCACTCCGGGTGTCAGCCCGCGAGCAGTCCCAGCGTGTCGACCACGCGGTTGGAGAAGCCCCACTCGTTGTCGTACCAGGCGACGACCTTCACGTGACGGCCGTCCACGCGGGTGAGCTCCGAGTCGAAGATCGACGACGCCGGGTTGCCGGTGATGTCGGAGGACACCAGGGCGTCCTCCGAGTACTCCAGGACGCCGGCGAGGGGACCCTCGGCGGCGGCCCGGTACGCGGCGAGCACGTCGTCGCGGGTGACGTCGCGGGCGACGACGGTGTTCAGCTCCACGATCGAGCCGACCGGCACGGGCACGCGGATCGAGTCGCCGGACAGCTTGCCGTCCAGTTTGGGGAGGACCAGGCCGATCGCCTTCGCCGCGCCGGTCGTGGTCGGCACGATGTTGACGGCGGCGGCGCGGGCGCGGCGCGGGTCGCGGTGCGGGCCGTCCTGCAGGTTCTGCTCCTGCGTGTACGCGTGCACCGTGGTCATGAAGCCGTGCTCGATGCCGGCCAGGTCGTCCAGGACCGCGGCGAGGGGCGCGAGCGCGTTCGTGGTGCAGGAGGCGTTCGAGACGATCGTGTGGACGGCCGGGTCGTACGCGTCGGTGTTGACGCCGTAGGCGAGGGTGACGTCCGCGCCGTCGGCGGGGGCGCTCACGAGGACCTTCTTCGCGCCGGCCTCCAGGTGGGCGCGAGCGGCGGTCGCGGACGTGAACCGGCCGGTGGACTCGAGCACGATGTCCACGCCGAGCTCGCCCCATGGGAGCTGCGCCGGCTCGCGCTCGGCGAGCACGCGGATGCGGCGGCCGTCGACCACGAGGACGTCCCCATCGACGGAGACGGGACGGCCGAGGCGACCCCCGGTGGAGTCGAAGGCCAGGAGCTTGGCGAGCGCGGCCGGCTCGGTCAGGTCGTTGACGGCCACGACCTCCAGGTCGCTGTCGCGCTCCAGAAGGGCGCGGAGGACGTTACGGCCGATGCGGCCGAAGCCGTTGATGGCGATGCGGGTCATGCGGAGGGGATCCTTTCGTTCGCTGACAGCCTCGCCGCCGTGGCGCCCCGCCGCCAGGGGCGCGATCGTCACGGTTCGAAAGGATCCCGCCAGCGCAGCCCCGCGCGAACGTTCGCCTCGAATGTCTCGAATCCCGCGACCATTGCGCACATTCGTGACGAATCACGACCTGCACATTCGGCACGAATGTGGACTGTGACGCCGCGAAACGCGACATTCGGCGCGAATCGCGGCCGCGGCCCCTCAGCCGGCGGCGCGTCAGCCTGCGTCACCGCTGAACGTGCGCCGGTACTCGCTCGGCGTCGTGCCGAGGATGCGCTGGAAGTGCAGGCGCAGGTTGGCGCCGGTGCCGAGCCCCACGTCCGCCGCGATCTGCTCGACGCTGAGTTCCGAGCGCTCCAGCAGCTCGCGCGCGACGTCGATGCGCGCCCGCATCACCCACTGCATGGGCGTGTAGCCGGTGTCCTCCACGAACCGGCGCGAGAACGTGCGCGGCGAGACGGCGGCGCGGCGGGCGAGCACCTCCAGTGTGAGCGGGTCGCCGAGCCGGTGGAGCGCCCACTCGCGGACCGCCGCGAACCGTTCGCCGAGCGGCTCCGGCACGCTGCGCGGGACGTACTGCGCCTGTCCCCCGCTGCGGTACGGCGCGGCGACCAGGCGGCGGGCGGCGTGGTTGGCGGCGGCGATGCCCAGGTCGCCACGGAGGATGTGCAGGCAGAGGTCGATCCCGCTGGCGGCTCCCGCGGACGTGAGCACATCGCCCTCGTCGACGAAGAGCACGTTCTCGTCCACCCGGATCAGCGGGTAGCGGTGCGCGAGCGCGCGCGTGTAGTGCCAGTGCGTCGTGGCCCGCTTGCCGTCGAGGAGTCCGGTCGCCGCGAGCGCGAACGCCCCGGTCGAGATCGCGGCCAGCCGTGCGCCGCGCGCGTGCGCCGCGAGCAGGGCCTCCACCACCGCGGCCGGAGGGTCCTCACGGTCGGGATGCCGGTACCCGGGCAGGAACACGATGTCCGCCCACTCGAGCGCCTCCAGGCCGTGCGCCACGTGGTACGAGAGGCCGTCCCCGCCGGTCACGAGCCCGGGGGCGGCCCCGCAGACGCGGACCTCGTAGGGCATGCTCGCCCGGGTGGTGAGCACCTGCGCCGGGATGCCGACGTCCAACGGCTTGGCGCCCTCCAGGACGAGGACAGCGACGCGATGAAGAGGGTCGGGCACGGGATCAGGGTAGCGGGGTGCCGGGGCCCTACGCTGAGCCCCATGGAGAAGTCGTGACGCCCGCCGAGCGGATCCTCGCCGCGGACGAGGCCCTCCGCCGCCGGGCTCAGCGCCGCACGCTCGGCGTGGTGGTCGCCAGCCAGGTCCTCGGCGGCGCCGGGCTCGCGGCCGGTGTCACGGTCGGCGCGCTGCTGGCCCAGCAGCTTGTCGGCGCCGACGCGCTGGCCGGCCTCCCCGCCGCGCTCTTCACCCTCGGCTCGGCGGGCGCGGCGTTCATCGTGGGCAGGATCAGCCAGCGCCGCGGACGCCGCGTCGGGCTGGGCCTCGGCTTCTTCGCGGGCGGCCTCGGCGCGCTCGGCGTGGTCGTCGCAGCGGCGATCGGGAGCGTTCCACTGCTCTTCGTCGCGCTCCTCGTCTACGGGGCCGGCACAGCAACGAACCTGCAGGCGCGCTACGCCGGATCCGATCTCGCGGCCCCTTCTGCCCGCGGAACCGCGGTGAGCGTCGCCCTCGTGTCAACGACCGTCGGCGCGGTGGCCGGCCCGAATCTCGTCGCGCCGATGGGCTCGGTCGCCGTCGCGCTCGGCATCCCCGCGCTGGCCGGGCCGTTCCTGCTCGCGGCGGCGGCCTATCTCGCCGCGGGACTCGTGCTGTCGCTGCTGCTGCGGCCCGACCCGCTGCTGCTCGCGCGCAGGCTGGCGGCGGATGCGGAGGCGGCGGCCGTCTCGGCTGCTGCCGCGGAGGCGGCTCCCACGGCCGACGCGCAGAACGAGCCCACGTCGACGCCCACCTCCCCTACCTCCCACGCCTCCCCCACCTCCCCCGCGTCCCAGGCCTCCCCGCTCGGCCGCGGTGCGATCGTCGGCGCCGCCGTGATGATCCTCACCCAGATCGCGATGGTCGCGATCATGACCATGACGCCCGTCGAGATGCGCGCGCACCACCACGACCTGTCGGAGGTCGGCGTCGTCATCGGCATCCACATCGCCGCGATGTACCTGCCGTCCCCGCTGACCGGCCTGCTCGTGGACCGCGTCGGCCGCATCCCGATGGCCATCGCGGCCGCGGTGACCTTGCTCGCCGCCGGGATCGTCGGCGCCGTCGCACCCGCTGACTCGCTCGGGCTCCTGGTGCTGGCCCTCGCCCTCCTCGGCCTCGGCTGGAATTTCGGCCTGATCTCCGGCACGGCCCTGGTCGTGGACGCGACGACGCCCGCGAACCGCGCCCGTACGCAGGGCACGATCGATGTGCTGATCGCACTCGCCGGCGCCGGCGGCAGCGCGATGTCCGGGGTCGTCATGGCGAGCGCGGGCTACGCCCTGCTGTCGATCGCCGGCGGCCTGCTCTCGGCCCTGCTCGTTCCGGTGGTGTTCTGGGCCATGCGGCAGCGAGGCACCGCCCAGGCCTGACTCGACCGGACTACTCGCTCGCCGCCGTCGCGAGCCGGGTGATCCACGGGTTGAACACCCGGACCCGGAACGGCTCGAAGTCGCGCGAGTTGCGCGTGACCAGTGTGAGATTGCCGACCTCGGCGGTCGCGGCGATCAGCGCATCCCGCTCGGGCCGCGGATCGGGCACGCGATATCCGGCGAGGCCTGCGACTTCCCCGTCGACCGGCAGGATGCGCTCGGCGAAGACCATCATCACGTCGTCCTGCCATCGCCGCAGCACGATTCCCACGAGCCAGTCGTCGCCGGATGATATACGATCCTGAACGGGTCCTCCGGGCCCGGATGACGCCCTCCGACGATGACAGGGAGCCGCCGATGCTCGACACCTCCACCATCCACGCGATCGCGGACGAGCTCGCGGACGCCGAGCGCGAGCGCACGACGGTCCTGCTGCTGTCCGCCCGCCACCCCGGCATGACGGTGGACGACGCCTACGCCGTGCAGCGCGTGTGGGTCGAGCGCGGGCTCGCCGCCGGGCGCCGGCTGGTCGGGCGCAAGATCGGGCTGACGTCGAAGGTGATGCAGCAGGCGACCGGGATCACGGAGCCGGACTACGGGGCGATCTTCGCGGACATGATCCACGAGACCGGGGCCGTCCTCCCGTTCGACCGCTACTCGAACGTGCGGATCGAGGTCGAGCTCGCCTTCGTGCTCGCCCAGCCTCTGGAGGGACCGGACGCCACGCTGTTCGACGTGCTCGACGCGACGAAGTACGTCGTCCCCGCGCTGGAGATCCTGAGCTCCCGCATCGAACTGGACGGCCGCACCATCGTCGACACCATCTCCGACAACGCCGCGATGGGCGGCATGGTCGTCGGCGGCCGGCCGGTCGCGGTGGACACGGTGGACCTGCGCTGGGTGGGCGCGCTCCTGTACCGCAACGAGACCATCGAGGAGTCCGGGGTCGCGGCCGCGGTGCTCGACCATCCCGCCGCCGGCGTCGCCTGGCTCGCCAACAAGCTCGCGCAGCACGGCACCCGGCTGGAGGCCGGGGACATCGTCCTCGCCGGCTCGTTCACCCGCCCGCTCTGGGTGGAGCGCGGCGACACCATCCACGCCGACTACGGGACCCTGGGAGCCGTGACATGCCGATTCAGCTAGAGCCGACCCCGACCTTCGCCGACCGCCTCCGCGCGGCCGACCGCACCCTGTACGGGATGTGGTCCTGCGCGGGCAGTCCACTGGTCGCGGAGATCTGCGCGGGCAGCGGCCTCGACATCCTCCTGATCGACGGCGAGCACTCCCCCGTCGGGCTGGAGTCGATCCTGGCGCAGCTCCAGGCCGCGGCCGCGTACCCCGTCGTGCCGGTGGTGCGCGCGCCGATCGGGGATGCGGTGATCCTCAAGCAGCTCCTCGATCTGGGGGCGCAGAACGTGCTCGTGCCGATGGTGTCCAGCGTGCCGGAGGCCGAGGAGATGGTGCGGGCGGTGCGGTATCCGCCGCGCGGCGTCCGCGGCGTCGGCAGCGCACTGGCACGGTCGTCGCGCTGGAGCCGCATCCCGGATTATCTGGCGCGCGCCGATGAGTTGGTGTCGCTGACCGTGCAGATCGAGACGACCGACGGGTTGCACGCGGCGGCGGCCATCGCGGCGGTGGAGGGCGTCGACGCGCTGCTCGTCGGCCCGGCGGACCTCGCGGCGTCGATGGGGCTGCTCGGGCAGCAGGACCACCCGGAGGTGGTCGCCGCGGTCGAGAGCGTCATCCGCGCGGGGCGGGAGGCCGGCACGCCGGTCGGCGTCAACGCGTTCGACCCGGCGATGGCCGCACGCTACACGGAGGCCGGGGCGGCGTACGTGCTGGTCGGCAGCGACGTGACCCTGCTGGCGCGGGCCTCCGAGGGGCTCGCGGCGCGATTCCTCGGAGGTGCGGAGGGCGGCAGGGCCCCGGCGTCCTCCTGACACCCTTCCGCACGGTTTCCAGATCGTATACAATCTCGAATACGTTCCATTCATCCCCGACGGCGAGGAGAACCGAGCTGTGAGCGACATCGGTCGGCCCGGCAAGATCATCGCGGTGCACCTCAACTACCGCTCCCGCGCCGCGCAACGCGGCCGCACCCCGGCGCAGCCCTCCTACTTCTTCAAGCCGGCCTCCTCGGTCGCCTCCTCCGGCGACGCACTCGAGCGCCCGGCGGGCACCGAGCTCCTCGCGTTCGAGGGCGAGGTCGCGCTGATCATCGGCCGGCCCACCCGCCGGGTCTCCCCGACGAGGGCTGGTCCGCCGTCTCCGGGATCACCGCCGCGAACGACTTCGGCCTCTACGACCTGCGCGCGGCCGACAAGGGCTCGAACGTGCGCTCGAAGGGCGGCGACGGCTTCACCCCGCTCGGCCCCGCGATCATCCCGGCCGGAGCCGTCGACCCCGCCGCCGTGCGGGTGCGCACCTGGCTGAACGACGAACTGGTGCAGGAGGGCACGAGCGACGACCTGCTCTTCCCGTTCGGCCGGCTGGTCGCCGACCTCTCGCAGCTCATGACGCTGGAGCCCGGCGATGTCATCCTCACCGGCACGCCGGCCGGCTCGTCGGTCACGCAGCCGGGCGACACGGTGGAGGTCGAGGTCGACGCGCCGACCGCGCCCGGTGCTCCGACCTCCGGAAGGCTGGTCACGCGGATCACGGAGGGCACGGTGCCGTTCGGCGACTTCGGGTCGAGACCGAGCGTGGACGACCTGCAGCGCGCGGAGGCTTTCGGCACTCAGCCGACACCGTCGTTCGAATTGACCGACGACCTGCGCGCCCGACTCGCCTCCGTCTCGACCGCCACTCTCAGCTCCCAGCTCCGCAAGCGCGGGCTGAACGCGGTCTCCATCGACGGCCTGACCTCCACCCGGCCCGGCACCCGCGTTGTCGGCACCGCGCGGACGCTCCGCTACCTCCCCGGCCGCGAAGACCTCTTCGCGTCGCACGGCGGCGGCTACAACGCCCAGAAGCGCGCGTTCGACGCGGTCGGCGCCGGCGAGGTGCTCGTGATCGAGGCCCGCGGCGAGCGCGGCAGCGGCACCGTCGGCGACGTCCTGGCGCTCCGGGCGCAGGTGAAGGGGGCCGCCGGGATCGTGACCGACGGCGGCGTCCGCGACTTCGCGGAGGTGGCCGCCCTCGACATCCCGACCTACCACGCCGGCCCGCACCCGGCGGTGCTCGGCCGCAAGCACGTGCCGTGGGACGCGGACGTGGCGATCGCCTGCGGCGGCGCGACCGTGCTGCCCGGCGACGTCATCGTGGGCGACGCGGACGGCCTCCTCGTCATCCCGCCGGCTCTCGTGGCCGAGGTCGTCGCGGATGCGGTCGAGCAGGAGCGCGAGGAGCAGTTCATCGCCGAGATGGTGCGGGCCGGCGAGAAGGTCGACGGGCTGTTCCCGATGAACGCCGCCTGGAAGGAGAGGTACCGGGCATGGCTGACGCAGCAGTGAAGGCAGCGGCGCCGGCGAAGGCCGCGGCGCCGGGCACATCCACGACCCCGGGCACGTCCGCGACGCCGAGCAAATCGCAGCTCGCCTACGACTTCATCCGCGCGCGCATTGACGACGGTCGCTTCGTGTCCGGGTTCCGCCTCGTCCTCGGCCAGATCGCCGGGGAGTTGAACGTCAGCGTCGTGCCGGTGCGGGAGGCGATCCGGCGGCTGGAGGCGGAGGGGCTGGTCACGTTCGAGAAGAACGTCGGCGCCCAGGTCGCCCTGCTCCACGACGCCGAGTACGCCTACACGATGGAGACCCTGGCGCTCGTGGAGGGCGCGGCCACCCGGCTCTCCGCCCCACTGCTGAACGGCGACCGTCTCCACCGCGCCCGGACGATCAACCGCGAGCTGATCGCGTGCCTGGACGACTTCATCCCGCACCGCTTCACCGAGCTCAACCAGCGGTTCCACTCCGTGCTGTTCGAGGAGTGCCCGAACCCGCACATCCTCGACCTCGTGCACCGCGGCTGGAACCGCCTGACCGTGCTGCGCGACTCCACCTTCAGCTTCGTGCCCGGCCGCGCGCGCGAGTCGGTGGCCGAGCACGAGCAGATCCTCCGGCTGATCGAGACCGGCGCGGACCCCATCGACATCGAGCTCGCCGCCCGGGACCACCGCCTCGCGACCCTGGACGCGCTCCAGCGCTATCAGGCCGAACGCCAGCACTGACCGACACAGCCCGTGCTGACCGACACACCCCGTGCTGACCGAGACCCAGCACCGACCGAACCACCGAGGAGGCAGCGCATGCCGCAGCACCACATCCCCACTGATCTTCCGGCGAAGATCCAGCACTTCATCGACGGCACGTTCGTCGACAGCGTCTCCGGGAAGACGTTCGAGGTGCTCGACCCGGTGTCCAACGAGACCTATGTCCACGCCGCGGCCGGTCAGAAGGAGGACATCGACCTCGCCGTCGCCGCCGCCAAGCGCGCATTCCGCGAGGGCCCGTGGCCCCGGATGAAGCCGCGCGAGCGCGCCCGCGTCCTGAACCGGATCGCCGACGCCGTCGCCGCGCAGGACGCCCGGCTCGCCGAGCTGGAGACCTTCGACACCGGCCTCCCGATCACGCAGGCGCTCGGCCAGGCGCAGCGCGCGGCCGAGAACTTCCGG
Source organism: Leifsonia sp. L25 (assembly GCF_050632895.1). The sequence continues at coordinate 204,123 of NZ_JBODRZ010000003.1, forward strand.
TTCTTCGCCGACCTGATCGTGGCCCAGGTCGACGACGCCTTCACTGTGCCGGGCAGCCAGCTCAACTACGTCAACCGCAAGCCGATCGGCGTCGCCGGGCTCATCACGCCCTGGAACACGCCGTTCATGCTGGAGAGCTGGAAGCTCGCCCCCGCGCTGGCGACCGGCAACACCGTCGTGCTCAAGCCCGCCGAGTTCACCCCGCTTTCGGCGTCGCTGTGGGCGGAGATCTTCCGCGAGGCCGGCGTTCCGGACGGTGTCTTCAACCTGGTCAACGGACTCGGTGAGGAGGCGGGTGATGCGCTGGTGAAGCATCCCGACGTCCCGCTCATCTCCTTCACCGGCGAGAGCAGCACCGGGCAGCTCATCTTCGCCAACGCCGCGCCCTTCCTGAAGGGGCTGTCGATGGAGCTCGGCGGCAAGTCCCCCGCCATCGTCTTCGCCGACGCCGACCTGGACGCCGCGATCGACTCCACCCTGTTCGGCGTGTTCTCGCTGAACGGCGAGCGTTGCACCGCGGGCTCCCGCATCCTGGTCGAGCGCGCGATCAACGACGAGTTCTGCGCGCGGTACGCCGAGCGAGCGAAGCGCATCGTGGTCGGCGACCCGCACGACCCGAAGACCGAGGTCGGCGCGCTGGTGCACCCCGAGCACTACGACAAGGTGATGAGCTACGTCGAGCTCGGCAAGCAGGAGGGCCGCCTTCTCGCCGGCGGCGGCCGTCCCGACGGGATCGACCACGGCAACTACATCGCACCGACCGTGTTCGCCGACGTCGCACCCGACGCGCGCATCTTCCAGGAGGAGATCTTCGGCCCGGTCGTCGCGATCACGCCGTTCGATTCCGAGGCCGAGGCGCTGGAGCTCGCCAACGGGGTGAAGTACGGCCTCGCCGCGTACCTCTGGACCAACGACCTGGCTCGCGCCCACACCTTCGCCCAGAACGTGGAGGCCGGGATGGTGTGGCTCAACTCGCACAACGTCCGCGACCTCCGCACCCCGTTCGGCGGGGTGAAGGCCTCCGGTCTCGGGCACGAGGGCGGCTACCGCTCCATCGACTTCTACACCGACCAGCAAGCGGTCCACATCACGCTGGGCCCGGTGCACACGCCGCGCTTCGGCGCCGAATGACGAAGGAGTCAGCATGAGCACTCCCATCCCCACCCTCGCCTCCGCGCCGCCGGACGTCGTCCGCGCCGCGTACATGGAGCTCGTCGTCACCGACCTGCAGGCCAGCCGCGACTTCTACGTCGACGTCCTCGGCCTCCACGTCACCGAGGAGGACGGGGACGCCGTCTACCTGCGCAGCCTGGAGGAGTTCATCCACCACAACCTCGTGCTGCGGAAGGGCCCGGTCGCCGCCGTCGCCGCGTTCGCGTACCGGGTCCGGACCCCGGAGGACCTCGACCGTGCCGTCGCGTTCTACACCGAGCTCGGCTGCCGGGTCGAGCGCCGGGCCGAGGGCTTCACGAAGGGCGTCGGCGACAGCGTCCGCGTGGAGGACCCGCTCGGCTTCCCGTACGAGTTCTTCTACGAGGTCCAGCACGTCGAGCGGCTGACCTGGAGCTACGACGTCCACTCCCCGGGCGAGCTCGTGCGCATCGACCACTTCAACCAGGTGACTCCGGACGTGCCGCGCGCGGTGAAGTACATGGAGGACCTGGGCTTCCGGGTGACCGAGGACATCCAGGACGAGGCCGGCACCACCTATGCCGCCTGGATGCGCCGCAAGCCGACCGTGCACGACACCGCGATGACCGGAGGCGACGGCCCGCGCATGCACCACGTCGCGTTCGCCACCCACGAGAAGCACAACATCATCGCGATCTGCGACAAGCTCGGCGCCCTCCGCCGCAGCGACGCCATCGAACGCGGCCCGGGCCGGCACGGCGTCTCCAACGCGTTCTACCTGTACCTGCGCGACCCCGACGGCCACCGCGTCGAGATCTACACGCAGGACTACTACACCGGCGACCCGGACAACCCGGTCGTGACTTGGGATGTCCACGACAACCAGCGCCGCGACTGGTGGGGCAACCCGGTCGTGCCGTCCTGGTACACCGACGCTTCCCCGGTGCTCGACCTGGACGGCAACGTGCAGCCGCTCACCGCGCGCACCGACGACTCGGAGATGGCGGTGACGATCGGCGCGGACGGGTTCTCGTACACGCGCAAGGACGACACCGAGCACGGGTTCAAGCTGGGGGCGCAGCTGTAGCGGCCCGCGCGGTCGCGATCGCGTCGTTGAACCGGTGGAACTCGTCCTACCACGAATCCACCAGTCCCCAGCGGCCCGCTCACGTTTACGCTGGGTGCTGTCAACGCCGATTCCCGACGCCGACGCCCGGATGATCGGAGCGGAACCATGGGATGGAGATTCAAGAACCTGACGACGGCGACCTCGGGGGCGCCGAACGCGGTGTACCAGCCGACCGCGTGGCTGTTCGCGCAGTTCACGCGGCACGTCGTGTTCCAGGGCTACAACCCCCTCACGGGTGGCGACGGCCAGCTCTACGAGCTGTACTGCAGCGCGAGCGACGACTGGAACGTCAAGAACCTCGTCTCCGAGGCGGGAGGCGCGGCCGCCGCGACCAACTCCAACGGCTACATCTGGGCGTACCAGGGCTCGCAGCACGTCGTGTACCAGGGCCAGCGGTTCGACGGCCATGTCCACGAGCTCTGGTACACGGAGGACGACGGCTGGAACGCGAACGACCTGACGAACGCCGCCGGGGCCCCGCTCGCCCTCTCGCAGCCGTACGGATACGAGACGTACTACGACGGCACGCAGCGGGTCGTCTACCAGGCCCGCGGCGGCGGTCACATCCACGAACTGAGCAACTCCGGGGACGGCTGGCACGACCTCGACCTGACCGCGGCGACCGGGGCCCCGCCCTGCGCCCCCGACGCCGCGCCGACCGGGTACTCGTTCGAGGACCAGCAGACCGCACACGTGCTGGTGCGCACCGAACTGGGTCACCTCCTGGAGTTCTGGAGGGACGCCACCGCCTGGCACTGGGGCGACCTCACGGCCGCCACCGGCGCCCCGGTCGTGAGCGACGCCGAGACCGTCACCGGGTACGTGTTCCGCGGCCAGGGCACGCAGCACATCGACTACGTCGGCGGCAACGGCCACCTGCAGGAGCTGTGGTGGGACACGACCGGCTGGCACCACGTCGATCTCTCGGCCGCGGCGGGCGCGGTGACGCCGTACCCGACCTCCAGCCCGGCAGGCTACGCGTTCGAGGCGGGACTGTTCCAGCCGGTCGCGACGCAGCACGTGATCTTCACGGGCCACGACAACTTCGTGCACGAGCTCTGGTGGCGGGAGGGCGTCTGGCACACGAACGACATCGGCCCGCTCGTCGGCGCCCCGGCGATCGTCGGCGACCCGGTCGCGTTCGTGGAGGTGGACGAGGGGACGCAGAACGTGTTCTACCTGAGCGACGCCCACGAGATCATCGAGCTGCGCTGGACGCCGTGAGGATTCAGAACTCCACGTCCGCCGCCGGAGCCACTACGAACTCCTGCCCCGGATACCGCAGCCCCGAGAAATAGCGGTTGGTGTGCGCGACGATCTGCTCGGCGCTGATCGTCACGCCCTCCCACTCCGCGTCGGTCGTCGTGTGCGCGTCGCCGACGAGCACGACGTCGTAGCCGCGGACCGCCGCGCTCTGGGTCGTGGTGCGGATGCAGAAGTCCGTCTGCGCGCCGGCGACGACCAGGCGAGTGGCGTCGAAGGATTCCAGCACCTCGTCCAGGTCGGTGCCCGCGAACGCGTCCCGGTACTCCTTGCGGACGAGCGTCTCGCCCTTCGCCGGAACCAGGCCGTCGGCGAGCCGCCACGGGGCGCTCTCCCACGGGAGGTCCTCCGCTTCGTGCTGCACCCAGACGACCGGTGTGCCGGCGGCGCGCGCCCGGTCGACCAGCGCAGCGGTGCGGGCGACCACGCCGTCGGCGTCGAGGCAGCCGGGGAGCACCCCTTCTGCAGGTCGATCACGAGCAGGACGGTGGGGTACGAGTCGGTCACGTGACCATCCTGGCATCACGGACGCGGCAGGATGGGACAGTGACCTCTTCGAGCCGGACCCTGCAGGTCGTCGCCGCTGTGATCGTGTGCGACGGCGCGGTGCTCGCCTGCCGGCGGGCCGCGCACAAGGACTCCGCGGGGCGGTGGGAGTTCCCCGGCGGCAAGGTGGAGCCGGGCGAGACGCCGGAGGCGGCGCTTGCGCGGGAGCTGCGCGAGGAGCTCGGCGTCGACGTCAGGGTGGGGACGCTGCTCGACCGCTCCACGACCGGCGCCGTCGACCTCGCCGGCTACGCGACCGCCCTGGTCGGTGCGGCGCCCATCGCCTCCACCGACCACGACGCGCTGGAGTGGCGGGGCACGGACGACCTCGCCGGGCTCGACTGGGCCGAGGCCGACCGGCCGCTCGTCGCGCTGCTCTCCGGGCTCGGTGCGGAGGGGCTGGCCGCGGCGGTCGCGGCGCGTGAGGAGGAGACCCGATGAAGGCGCTGCACTACGAGACGTTCACCGGCCCGGTCGCCGTCGGCGACCTCCCCGCACCCGAATTGCCGGACGGCGGTGCGCTGATCCGCGTGGGGGCCTCCGGACTGTGCCGCAGCGACTGGCACGCCTGGGCCGGCCACGACGACTCCGTGCGGCTGCCGCACGTCCCCGGCCACGAGTTCGCCGGGGTCGTGGAGGCGGTCGGCGCCGGCGTCGAGAAGTGGCGGCCGGGCGACCGGGTCACGGCGCCGTTCGTGAACGGCTGCGGCCGATGCCAGTGGTGCCGGTCAGGTCAGGCGCAGGTCTGTCCGGACCAGACCCAGCCGGGGTTCACGCACTGGGGCTCGCACGCCGAACTGGTGGCGGTGCGGGCGGCCGACCTCAACCTGGTCGCGATCCCGGACGGGCTCCCCGACGCCGCGGCGGCCGCGCTCGGCTGCCGGTTCGCGACCGCGTACCGTGCGCTGACCGCGCGCGCCGGCGTCCGGTCGGGCGAGTGGACCGCTGTTTACGGTGCGGGCGGCGTCGGGCTCAGCGCGATCGTCATCGCCCGTGCCCTCGGCGCCCGGCCGATCGCGGTCGACCGGTCGGCGGCCGCGCTCGAGACCGCGGCACGGCTCGGCGCCGAGCACACCGTCCCGGCCGGACCCGACGCGCCGGCGGCCGTCGCCGAGTTCACCGGGGGCGGCGCGCACGTCTCGGTCGACGCGGTCGGTTCCGCGGAGACCGCGACCGCGAGCGTCCTGTCGCTGCGGCGGCGCGGACGGCACGTGCAGATCGGCCTCCTGGCCGGCGGAATGCCTGTGCTGCCGCTCGACCGGGCGATCGCCTGGGAGCTGGACATCCTCGGCAGCCACGGGATGGCGGCCGCCGACTACCCGGCGATGCTCGCGCTCGTGGCGTCCGGCGCCCTCCAGCCGGAATTGCTGGTGGGCCGCACGGTCGGCCTGGCGGAGGCCGCACGCCTGCTCCCGCTCGCCGAGACGGTGCCCTCCACCGGTATCACGGTGCTCGACCCGACTCTGCCCTAGCAGCGGCGCGCACACGATTCGTGACGAATGTCGCGTTTCGCCGCGGTGAGTTCCGGCGGTGAGTGCAACACCCTTCGTTTTGGTGAGGGGTTGGGATGGGTTCGCATTCGTCGTTAGAGACTCGCGTTGCGGCGCTTGGGTTGTTGGTGGAGGGCATTTCCGCTGCGGGCGTGGGCGGCTGGTTGGGGTTGCCGCCGGGTCGGGTGGAGCGGTGGGCGAGGCTTGCTGGCATGAAGTTTGAGCCGGGGAGTCGTTCGGGTTTGTTGCGTGTCGGGCCGCCGGGGGTGGTGGGCGCGGCCACTGGTCACGGGCGTCGATTGTCGTTGGCGGATCGGACTCTGATCCAGACGGGGCTGGCGCAGGGGTTCTCGATGCGCAGGATCGCCGCCCTGGTCGGGGTGTCTGCCTCGACGGTGTCGCGGGAGGTCGCCCGGTCGAGGTGGTTGCATCGGGGGCAGTGGCAGTATGAGGCGGGAGTGTCGCATCAGGTCGCCGCGCAACGGCGGGCCAGGCCCAAGCGGCGCAAACTGGACCGGCATCCGGTGTTGCGGGCTGCGGTGGTGGAGCAGTTGAACGACCGGTTCTCCCCGCGACAGGTCGCGGGTCGGCTGCCGCACTTGTTTCCGGGGCGAGAGGATATGCGGGTGTCCTCCGAGACGATCTATCAGGCCCTCTATGTTCAGGGCAAAGGCGCGTTGCGGCACGAGCTGACCGTGGTCAAAGCGTTGCGCTCCGGGCGGAAGGGGCGCATCCCGCAGTCCAAGCTGCCGCGGCGCAGCAACCGGCCCTGGCTGGAGGGAGCCCGGATCAGTGAGCGACCAGCGACGGTCGCCGACCGCGCCGTTCCCGGGCACTGGGAAGGCGACCTCGTCGTCGGCCCCGGCAACTCCGGGATCATCACCCTGGTCGAACGCTCCACCCGATTCGCCCTCCTAGGCCGGCTGCCCGGAACGCGAGACTCCGCCACCGTGATCGACCGGCTCACCGAAATGATCCAACAGCTGCCCGCCGCTCTCTTCAACACCCTGACCTGGGACCAAGGCACCGAAATGGCCGAACACGCCCGATTCACCGTCGCTTCCGGCTGCCCGGTATTCTTCGCCGACCCGCACTCACCCTGGCAACGCGGCAGCAACGAGAACCTCAACGGGCTGATCCGGGACTTCTATCCCAAAGGCACCAACTTCAACACCATCACCGACACCGACCTCGCCGAAACCCAACGACTGCTCAACATCCGCCCACGTCAGACCTTGAACTTCCACACCCCAGCCGAGAAACTCGACGAGCATCTAAAAGGTGTTGCACTCACGAGTTGAAACCACCCGCCGCATTCGCGACATTCGTGACGAATGTCGTGAACGCGATTCGTGACGAATCTCGGCTTACGCCGCGGGATTCGCGACATTCGTGCCGAATCGCGGCGCGGCGGCGGCGGTGGCGGCGGTGGCGAGGTCGGCGGGAAATGGGTGACGCGCGGCAGGATTTGTACGAGACGCCACGGCAGGATGGAGGCATGCGCCTCGCCGACATCGCCGCCCCCGACACCGCCGCGGCACGTGCCGCACTGGAGCTCGCCACCGAGTACCACACGCCGGCCCTGCTCAACCATGTGCTGCGGTCGTGGCTGTGGGCGGAGGGCTTCGCGACCGTGGAAGGGCTGCACGGCATCGACCGCGAGCTGCTCTACGTCTCCGCCGTCCTCCACGACATCGGGATCGTGCCCGCCTTCGACAACCACACCCTCGCCTACGAGGACGCCGGCGGGCACGTCGCGAAGGCGCTCACGGCGGGCGCGGGCTGGCCGCCGGCGCGCCGGACCCGCGCCCACGAGGTGGTCGTGCGGCACAACTGGCCGGAGGTCGACCCGGCCTTCGACCCCGAGGGCCACCTGCTGGAGGTCGCGACCGCGCTCGACATCTCCGGTGTGCGGCCCGACGTGCTGCCGGAGGAGTTCCGGCGGGAGGTGGTCACCTCGTTCCCGCGCCTCGGCCTGGCCGCCCAGTTCACGGCCTGCGTGACCGACCAGGCCGAGCGCAAACCGGACACCGCGGCGAGGCGGATCGTCGATCGCGGGGTCGCGGAGAAACTGCGGCGCAACCCGCTGGAGTCCCTCGGCTGACACGGGCACGTATCCTCGTCTGGTGACCCTCCCGCTCCCCGCCGCCGACTGGCGCGCCCGCGAAGCCGCGCACGCCGAGCGCGCCGACGCGCTCACGGCCGGTCACCGTGCCCGCGCCGCCCGCGGCGAGAAGCACCCGATCGAGGACTTCCTCTTCACCTACTACGCGTACTCGCCGTCCGTGCTGCGCCGTTGGCATCCCGGCGCCGGGGTGGAACTGCTGGAGGCCGAGGGCGAGCCGCGCGCAGCCTGGCGCTGGTACTCCCCCGGCCCGACGCCCGGCGGCCTCGTCGTCGACCGCGCCGCGATGGAGCGGGAGAAGGCGCCGCTGCTGGCGACCATCGAGCGCATCCTCCGATCGACCGCCGCGCGTCCCGGACGGTTCGGCTGTTTCGGCCTGCACGAGTGGGCGATGGTCTACCGGCAGGACGAGCACCGCCACGATGTCCCGCTCCGGCTCGGTCCGGGCGGCACCGACGCCGTGGTGGAGGCCGCCGAGTTGCGCTGCACCCACATCGACGCGTACCGCTTCTTCACGCCGGACGCCGTCCCGCGGAACCGCTTCGCGCCCACGCGCGAGACGCAGCCGGAGCTGGAGCAGCCCGGCTGCCTCCACGCCGGGATGGACGTCTACAAGTGGGCGATGAAGCTCGGCCCGCTCGTCCCGGGCGAACTCCTGCTCGACGCGTTCGAACTCGCCCTCGACATCCGGATGCTCGACATGCAGGCCTCCCCCTACGACATGCGGCCGTGGGGCGCGCAGCCCGTGCGCATCGAGACCGTCGAGGGCAAGGCCGAGTACGTGCGCCGCCAGCGCGCGTTCGCCGAGCGGTCGAACGCACTGCGCGAACGGGTGCTCGACGCGTGGCCGGGCGGCCGTCCGGTCACGGCCGCCCGGGACCGGGTCCCGGCTTAGCCGCCGTTACTACCGCCGCCGCCCTTCCCGGTGCCGGGGGTGTTTGTCGGCTGCGGTGTCGGCGCGGTGGTCGGTCCCGGCGTCGCGGTGTTCTGCCCGGAGCTGACCTGGATGGTGATGCTCGATCCGCCGTCCACGGAGGAGCCCGACGGCGGGTTCGTGCCCGCGACGGTCCCGGCCGGCTGACCGCTGGGGACCGGAGTCTGGTCGACGGTCACCGTCAGCCCGAGCCCCTGAAGCAGCGACGTCGCCTGGTCGGGCGTCTTGCCGCTCACGTCGGGCACGGTCACCTGGCTGCCGTACAGCACCGAGTTGTCCGGCTTCGGGAACGAGTCGCCGCCGTAGACGTCGTCGAGCGCCTTCAGGATCGGCTTGGCGATCGAGAACTTGACGTTGCCGCCGCCGATGCCGTCGAAGTCGAGGCTCCGCAGCGGGACGGTGCCCGACACGTTGCCCACCCAGGTGGCCTGGGCGACCTTCGTGGTGGAGGTGATCATCCAGTTCTGCAGCGAGTCGTCCGTCGTGCCGGTCTTGCCCATGATCGGGGTGCCGTCGTACGGGTTCGCGCTGGCCGCGGTGCCGCCGCCGCGCATGACGCCCTGCAGGGCGTAGGTGATGCCGGACGCGATGTTCTTCTGGAGGCCTTGCGTGCAGGTCGACGGGCTCACCTTGTGCGGGGTGCCGTCGGCGTTGATGACCTTGTCGATGGCGATCGGGGTGCAGACCGTGCCCCCGTTGGCGATGCCCGCGTACGCGGTCGCCATCGTGAGCGGCGCGATGTTGTTCGTGCCGAGGATCATCGAGGGGTAGGAGTTGAGCTGCGCGCCGGTCTTGGCGGGGTGAACGCCGAGGCTCTGAGCCGCCTTGAGGATGGAGCAGAGGTCGGTCTTGGTGGCCATCATGGCGAACGCTGTGTTCACGGACTGTGCGGTCGCCGACATCACCGACAGCCGGCTCGCCGAGCCTTCGTCGTTGGACACGGGCCAGGGCGGCCCGGAGACGGTCCCGCAGCTGCTGGAGAAGTCGGACATCGGGAAAGTGTGCTGGGAGGCGTCGATCGTCTCGTAGAGGCTGTGGCCGCCCTCCAGCCAGCCGGCGAGGTCGAACGCCTTGAACGTCGAACCGGTCTGGAAGCCTTGCGAGCCTCCGTACGCCTCGTCGGTGTTGTAGTTCACCGCCGTCGTGCCGGGTTGGGGCTGGTCGGTGTTGTTGAAGGTCTTGTTCTGCACCATCGTGACGATGCGCCCGGTGCCGACTTCAACGGACACGTTCGTCGCGCCGACGTCGATGTCGGGCCGCGAGGACGGGATGTACTTCGAGATCGACTGCTGGGCCGTGGCCTGGAGGTCGAGGTTCAGGGTCGTGTAGATCTTGAGCCCGCCGCGGTTGAGCGTCGCCCAGCGGTCCGCGCTGGTCTTGCCGTACGCCGGGTCGTTGAGGATGACGTCGCGGACGTAGTCGCAGAAGAACGCCGCGTTGACCTGCTGCGCGGCGGCGCAGCCGGAGGTCGACGCCGTGATGGCCGGCTTGATCGGCGTCTTCTTGGCAGCGTCCCGCTCGGCGAGCGAGATCTTGTGGTTGACGTACATCCGGTCGAGGACGTAGTCGCGCCGCGCCTTGGTGAGCTTGTAGCCGTTGGCCGCGCCGTTGTCCTTGTTGTTGGGCTCGTCGATCCGGAGGTTGGAGGGGTTGTTGACGATCGCGATCAGCGTCGCCGCCTGCGGGAGGGTGAGGTTCGACGCGGTGTTGTTGAAGTAGTACTGGGATGCGGCCTGGATGCCGTAGATCTGGCCGCCGAATCCGACGACGTTCAGGTAGCCGAGCAGGATGTCCTGCTTGCTGTACTTCTTCTCCAGGCCCACCGCGTAGCGCATCTCCTGGATCTTGCGCTGCAGGGTCACCCCGGCGGCGTCGTTGTAGCAGGCCTGCACCTTCTTCTGGTCGGTGAGCCCCTCGCAGTGCTCGACCTCGACGTTCTTGACGTACTGCTGGGTGATGGACGAGCCGCCCTGCACATTGCCGCCGATGACGGTGGAGAGGGCACCGCGCACGGTGCCGAAGAGGTCGACGGCGCCCTCGGAGTAGAAGCGCGGATCCTCGGCGGAGGTGGCGGCGTCCTTGGCGACCTGGGAGATGTCGTTCCAGCCCACGTCTCGCCGGTTCTGCGCGTAGAACTGAGCGATCGGGACATCGTTGCCGCCCTGCTTGGCGTACACCGTGGAGTTCTGCGCGAACTGGCCGATGTTGAGGTCGGCGGGCAGCTTGTTGAAGTCGCTGATCCCCGCAGCGGCCGCTACGCCGGCTCCCAGGAAACCCGGAAGAAAGAACAAGGCGGAGAGCACCGCGGCGACGAGCGCGAGCGCCACCCACTGCACGATCGCGGCGTTTCGCGAGCGCGGAGCAGCCAGTTCGAACCGCTTGAGAGGCTCGAGACGCTCGTCTATCGCCTGAAGGCGCGGGGAATTCTGGAATCTGTCCGGGTTGGGCACGTATCCACGCTTCCAGGGTCTGCTGTGGGAGGGGTTGAGACAAGCACTGTACCCCTATGTGGATTTTCAGGAAGAGCGTCTGAAAACGAAATGGCACGACATGCCGTCCCGGCTCTCCGAGACGGCATGTCGTGCCGAATGGATCTCTTGCGGTTACGCCGCCGCGGCGAACACCGTCCGCGGCCGCACCTGGAGCACCCCGTCGACGGCGTCGACCACGACGCCGCCGCCGTCCGCGACACTGCCCGCCACCATCAGTTCGGCGATGCGGTCGTCCACCTCGCGCTGGATGACGCGGCGGAGCGGGCGTGCGCCGTACTCCGGCTCGTAGCCGGCGTCGGCGATCCACTCCACGGCCGCGTCGGTGACCTCGAACCCGATGACGCGGTGCGCCAGCCGGGCCGCCGTCGCCTGCAGCAGCAGGCGGACGATGTCGCGGAGCTGCTCGGCGTCGAGCTTCCGGAACAGCACGATCTCGTCGATGCGGTTCAGGAACTCGGGACGCATGGCCTCGCGGAGCTTGCCCATCACCCGGTCGCGGATGTCCTTGTCGGGCGCGAACCCGTCGGAGCCCGCCGCCACGAAGCCCAGGGCGCCGCTGCGGGAAGCCAGGAACTCCGAGCCCAGGTTGGAGGTCATGATGACGACCGTGTTGCGGAAGTCGACCGTGCGGCCCTGACCGTCGGTCAGGCGCCCGTCGTCGAGCACCTGCAGCAGCAGGTTGAACACGTCCGGGTGCGCCTTCTCGATCTCGTCGAACAGCACCACCGAGTACGGGTTGCGGCGCACGCGCTCGGTGAGCTGGCCGGCCTCGTCGTAGCCGACGTACCCGGGAGGGGCGCCGACCAGGCGGGCGACCGTGTGGCGCTCGCCGAACTCGCTCATGTCGAACCGGATCATCGCCTTGTCGTCGCCGAACAGCGACTCCGCCAGCGACTTGGCCAGCTCGGTCTTTCCGACGCCGGTCGGGCCGAGGAACAGGAACGAGCCGACAGGACGGCGCTCGTCGCCGAGGCCGGTGCGGCTGCGGCGCACCGCCTTCGCGACGGCCGTCACCGCGTCGTCCTGGCCGATGACACGCGCGTGCAGCTCCGACTCGAGCGCGGCGAGGCGCTCGCGGTCGGCGTCGCCGATGCGGGACACCGGGATGCCGGTCGCGCGGGACACGATCGCCGCGATCTCGGCCTCGTCAACGACCGCCTCGGCGGCGTGGCGCGGGGCCTTCCCGAGCTCGTCGATTCCGTGCTGCACGGCCTCGATCTCGTCGCGCAGGCGGGACGCTTCCTCGTAGTGCTCACCGGCGACGGCGGCGTTCTTCTCGGACTCCAGGGTCGCCAGTCGCTGCATCAACTCGGACGCGCCGACCCGCTTGCCGAGCGACAGGCGCAGCCGGGCGCCGGCCTGGTCGATCAGGTCGATCGCCTTGTCGGGCAGGAACCGGTCGGAGATGTAGCGGTTCGACAGCTCCACGGCGGCGCGAATGGCCTCCGGCGTGTATGTGACGGCGTGGTGCTCCTCGTACGCGCCGCGCAGGCCGTCCAGGATGAGCACGGCGTCCTCGACGCTCGGCTCGCCGACCGTCACAGGCTGGAAGCGGCGCTCCAGCGCCGGGTCCTTCTCGATGCGGCGGTACTCCTTGAGCGTGGTGGCCCCCACCAGGTGGAGGTCGCCGCGCGACAGCCGGGGCTTGAGGATGTTGCCCGCGTCCATGCCGCCGGACTCGCCGGACCCTCCGGCGCCGACCACGGTGTGCAGCTCGTCCACGAACACGATCAGCTCGTCCTTGCCTGCGCTGATCTCGTCCATGAGCTTGGTGAGCCGCTCCTCGAAGTCGCCGCGGTACCGGGTGCCGGCGACCATCCCGGCGAGGTCGAGCGCGACGACCTTCTTGTCGCGCAGCTGCTCGGGGACGTCGCCTGCGACGATCGCGCGGGCCAGGCCCTCCACGATCGCTGTCTTGCCGACGCCGGCCTCGCCGACCAGGACGGGGTTGTTCTTGGTCCGGCGGGAGAGGATCTCGACGGTCTGCTCGATCTCGTCGAGCCGGCCGATGACCGGGTCCAGCCTGCCGTCGCGCGCGAGCGCGGTCAGGTCGGTGCCGAACTGGTCGAGCATCGGGGTCTCGGAGTCGCCGGCCGTCTGGGGGCGTCCTGTCCTCCCGCACCGACCGTGGCGGACTGCCGCATGGCGTTGGTGAGGGAGTCGGGCGTGACACCGGCGGCCTGGAGGACCTGCCCGGCGGGGGCGTCCTGACCGATCACGAGCGCGAAGAAGAGGTGCTCGGGGTCGATGTAGGTCGCACCGGAGGCGCGGGCCACCTGGTAGGCGTGGAACAGCACCCGCTGGGCGGACGCCGTGATCGAGGCGCCGTCGGCGTCGATCGGCTCGCCGGGGGCGGGGAGCCGCTGCTCGGCGGCGGCGGCGACCGCGGACGGGTCGACGCCGATGCGGCGCATGGCCTCGGACGCGGGCTCCTGGGCGGCCATCACGCGGAGGATGTGCAGGGCGTCCAGCTCGCGGTGGCCGTGCTCGAGGGCGTACCGGCCCGCCTCGGCGAGGAGTTCCTGCGTGCGCCGGCTGAGGAACCGGCTGATGTCGATGGAGCGCGCGGCGCGGGCGCGCTCGCCCGCGAGGTAGCGCGAGAGGAACTCGTCGAACGAGTTCTCGCTGCCGTTCTCGGGGGTGAAGTTCTCGGGCACCTGATCTCCTGTTTCTAAAAGTTGAGTTCGTTGCACTCAACTTCAACGTTCGCGGGGAAGGATTATTCCGGGATCCGCCGCCCTGGTCTGCGCCAGGAGTCACCGAGTATCCTTCCGGCGTTCACCTCCTTCTTGGACCTTTCTTGGGAGGGCTGGGATTGACTGGGAACGGACGCTGATTCGAAAGGACGGTGCCGACCTGTCTGTCACGATGCTGCGGCCGGCCCCGACGCAGAAGGCCGCGCCCTTCGCCCGACCCGCGGCGCTCGCCGCGCTCTTCGGCGTGCTCGCGACCGCGCTCTCCGCCATCGGCTCCGGCATCCCGTCGCTCTGGGGCGACGAGGCCACCAGCATCATGTCCGCGCAGCGCCCGCTGCCGTCGCTGTTCGCGATGCTCCGTGACGTGGACGCCGTGCACGGCACCTACTATCTCGGCCTGCACTTCTGGGGCGACCTGGTCGGGTTCTCGCCGTTCGCCGTGCGGCTGCCGAGCGCGATCGCGGTCGGCCTCGCCACCGCGGCCGTCGTGCTGCTGGCGGCGCGCCTCCGGGGTGCCCGCACCGCGGTCATCGCCGGCCTGATCTGCGCGGTCCTCCCCCGCGTCGCCTACATGGGCGAGGAGGCACGCTCGTTCGCGTTCTCCGCGGCGATCGCCGCATGGCTCACTGTGCTGCTCGTGGCCGCGCTCGACCGGGAGCGACCGCGGGCCGCGTGGTTCGTCGGCTACGGCGCGCTGCTCGCGGTCGGAACGTACGTCTTCCTCTACACGATCCTGTTCGTGGTGGTCCACGTCGCGATCGTCGCCGTGTGCCGGCCGCCGCGCCGCACCGTACGCGGTCTGCTGATCGCAGTCGGAGTGGCTGTGCTGGCCAGCGCTCCCCTGCTCGTGGCCGCGATCGGCCAGCACCACCAGATCTCCTACCTCGGCGCTGTCCCGCAGCTCGTGCCGCAGACCCTGTTCAGCGGCCTCTGGTTCGGCGACTCCTGGCCGCTCGGGATCGCGGCCTGGGCGCTCGTCGTCCTCGCCGTGGCGGTCGCCGTCCGGCGCCGGGCGCTCGTGGCGCGGGCCCGCGGGGAGCGGTTCCTCGCGTTCCCGCAGTCGCGCGTCCCGTCGCTCGTCGGCGTCGCCCTGCTCTGGTTGCTGCTGCCGCCCGTCATCCTGATCGCCGTGCAATCGGTCGTGCCCGACTTCACCGCCCGGTACGTATCGTTCTGCGCGCCGGCGGCCGCCCTCCTGATCGCGTGCGGCGTCGACGATCTCTTCCGCCGGCGGCGCTGGGCGGGCGTCGTCGCGGGCGTGCTCGTGCTCGCGCTGTGCGTCCCCGTCTATGTGGCCGAGCGCACGCCCTACGCGAAGAACCAGAGCGACTGGGCGGAGGTCTCGGCCGCGATCGGAGCGCACGCCCGCCCCGGTGACGCGGTCGTGTTCGACGAGTCGACCAAGCCGTCCAAACTCCCCCGCCTCGCCGAGCACACCTATCCCGCCGGTTTCGCGAACACGACGGACGTCGCCCTCCACCGCCCGTACGCCCAGACCTCGTCATGGCGGGACAGCGCGTACACTGTGCGCCAGGCCGGGGCCCTCGGCCGTTTCGACGACATCGACCGGGTCTGGCTGATCGAGTACGCACCCACCCCCGGCTCCGTCGACGACTACGGCGTCACCGACCTCACCGCTCTCGGCTTCCACGAGACCACCACGCGGATCGCGACCCATCGCGAGCTGATCTCGCTGTACGAAAGGACCCCATGATCCCCCACGCACTGGCCGCCACCGGCGCCCTCGTCCACACCGGCCTGCTCGACCCGCAGGGCCTCATCCAGGCCGCAGGCCCGTGGGCGCTGCTGGGCATCTGCGCGATCGTCTTCGCCGAGACCGGACTTCTGCTGGGCTTCTTCCTGCCCGGAGACACCCTGCTGTTCTTCGCGGGCGTGCTCACGCTCACCGGGCACATCCCGCAGCCGCTCTGGCTGGTGATCGTCGCCGTCGCCATCGCCGCCATCGTGGGTGGGGAGGTCGGCTACCTGATCGGATGGAAGACCGGGCCCGCCGTGTTCGACCGGCGCGAGTCCGGCGTGTTCAGCCGGGCGAGCGTCCTGCGGACGCAGAAGTTCTTCGACAAGTACGGCAGCGGCGCCGTCGTCGTCGCGCGGTTCGTGCCGGTCGTGCGCACCTTCGCTCCCGTCGCGGCGGGCGTCGGCCGGATGCGCCACGGCGTGTTCAGCGTCTTCAACGCGATCGGCGCCGCCGTGTGGGCCGCCGGGGTCACGCTGATCGGCTACGGGCTCGGCCACATCCCGGGCGTCGCGGACTTCGTGTCGAAGTACCTGGACTTCGTGCTCATCGGGATCGTCGTCCTCTCGGTCGGTCCGGTGCTGGTGCGCGCCATCGCACTGCGCCGGCGGAGGAAGTCGCGCGTCGAGTCGTGACCGCGGGGCGCGTCCTCGGGTCGCGCAGCCGTCGACGGCCGCCGCTACCGCAGGGGCGTCGACGCCCTTCGACGGTCAGGCGGCCGACTCGCGCGCATGCGGGTCGGAGTTGTTCAGCACCTCGACCACGCGGTCGTAGTCGCCGCGGGCCTCGCCGTAGCGGAGGAACTTCACCCGCTCCACCTGGAGCTCGGTCGCGTCGGGCTGCGTCTCGATCAGCTCCATGACCTCCGCCACGAACTCGTCCAGGGGCATGGCGAAGTCGCTCTCCTCCTGGCCAGGCATGAGCGCAGTGCGCACCGCCGGCGGCTCCAGTTCCAGGACCCGCACCGAGGTGTCGGCGAGCTGGAGGCGGATGCTCTCGCTGAGCATGTGGATGGCCGCCTTGCTGGCGTTGTAGCTCGGCGTCACCTTCAGCGGTGTGAACGCCAGACCGGACGAGACCGTCATGATCGTGGCGTCCGGGCGGCTCTGCAGGTGCTCCACGAATGCCGCGATGAGCCGGATCGGGCCGAGCACGTTGGTGGTGACGGTCGACTCCGCGGAGGCGAGGAACGCCTCGGGGCGTCGCCAGTCCTCCGCCTGCATGATGCCGGCCATCGTGATCAGCACGTTCAGGTCGGGGTGGGCGGCGACCACGGCGTCCGCGGCCTCCCGGATGCTCTCGGCGTCGGCGGTGTCGATACGGACGGTGTCGATCCCGGGGTGCTCGGCGGCGATCCGCTCGAGCAGCGCGGTGCGGCGGCCGCCGACGACCACGCTGTTGCCGCGCTCGTGGAGGGCGACGGCGAGGGCCAGCCCGATGCCGCTGGTGGCGCCGGGGATGAAGACGGTGTTCCTTGTGATGTCCATGCCCTCCACTCTGCGTGCGCTCCCCCGCGGGCGGGAGCGGAGCGCTCATCGGGGGATCCGCGATCCCTGGCTCGGCCGCGCCCGGGCGTCGGATGATGGTGTGATGGACCGCACCGCCCTTGCCGACTTCCTCCGCCGCCGACGCGAGGCGCTGCGCCCGGAGGACGTCGGCCTCCCGTCCGGCGCCCGCCGCCGCGCCCCCGGACTCCGCCGCGAGGAGGTCGCCATGCTCGCCGCGATGTCGAACGATTACTACACGCGGTTGGAGCAGCGTCGCGGCCCGCAGCCGAGCGATCAGATGCTCGCCTCCCTCGCCCGCGCGCTGCGGCTCTCAGCCGACGAGCGCGACTACCTCTACCGCATCGCGGGCCACAACACCCCCGACCGGCTCGCCGGCGCGCACGTGCCTCCCGCGTTGCAGCGCGTGCTCGACCGGCTGGACGACACCCCCGCGCTGGTGCTGTCGAACCTCGGCGAGACCCTCCTGCAGAACCGGCTTGCGGTCGCGCTGCTGGGCGACCGCTCGCATTACACGGGCCTCCAGCGCAGCGAGTACTACCGCTGGTTCACCGACCCGGAGAATGCGCGGGCGATGTACCCGGAGGCCGACCGCGACCGGCAGAGCCGCGCACAGGTGGCGTCGCTCCGGGACGCCTATGGCGCACTGGGAGCGCAGTCGCGCGCCGGCGAACTGGTGCGGGCCCTGCTGGAGCGGAGTCCCGAGTTCGCCGAGCTGTGGGAGCGGCACGAGGTCGCCCGCCGGTTCGAGGACCACAAGACGCTCCTCCACCCGGAGCTCGGTGCGATCGAGCTGGACTGCCAGGCGCTGTTCACCGAGGACCTGTCGCAGTGCCTCCTCGTCCTGACGGCCGCGCCGCGCACCGAGGCCGCGGAGAAGCTGGCGCTGCTGGCGGTACTGGGCACGCAGTCGTTCGCCGGGTAGCGTGTGGGCCGTGGATGTCATCGGCTGGCTTCTCGACGGCGATCCCGCGATCCGCTGGCAGGTGCGCCGCGACCTCCTGCACGAGCCGGACGACGCGGTCGCCTCCGAACGCGCGAAGGTGGAGACCGAGGGCTGGGGTGCCCGCCTGCTGGACCTTCAGCGCGAGGACGGCACCTGGGGCGACGGCGTCTGGACCCAGCGCGACCGGGTCGGGGTGGACGACGCGATGCTCCTGCTGGCGGTCCTCGGAGCGCCCGCGGACGGCGAGCGGACACGCGTCGCGGTGGACCGGGTCGTGCGCCAGGTGGACTGGGGCGAGGAGTGGTGGAACCATCCCTTCTTCGACGGCGAAGTGGAGCCATGCATCAACGGCCGAGTGCTCGTCGCCGGCGCGCGGTTCGGGCATCCCAGCGAGCTGATCGTCGAGCGGCTGCTGAACGAGCAGCAGGACGACGGCGGCTGGAACTGCTACGCGGAGACCCGGCAGGACCCCGGCTCGTTCCACAGCACGATCTGCGCACTGGAGGGACTGACCGCCTACCGCGACGCGGGTGGCCCCACCGACGTGTCCGCGGCGATCGAGCGCGGCCACGAGTACCTGCTGGCGCGCGGCCTGATGCGCCGCCGGAGCGACGGCTCGATCATCAGCGAGAGCTGGCTCCGGTTCTCGTTCCCGTACTACTGGTCGTTCGACGTCCTGCGCGGCCTCGACCAGCTGCGGGCTGCGGGTGTCCCGGCGGACGAACGCGTCGCGGAGGCGGTCTCAGTCGTGTCATCGCGGCGGCAACCCGACGGCCGGTGGCTGCTCGACCACGAGCACTCCGGGCGGGCGCTGCTGGACCTGGAGACGGTCGGCGAGCCGAGCCGCTGGAACACGTTGCGGGCGCTGCGCGTGCTGGAGTGGGCGCGGGCGCACGTCGACGAGTAGGGGTCGGGAGCGTCCGGACCGAGCCGCTACACCGCGGAGCGACGTGCGGCACGGTCGGCGAAGGCGTCGAGCGCCCGGATCATGTCCTCCGCGATCCAGAGCCGGTTGCGCTTGCGCGAGTTCGCGGGGCGGAGGACACCACGATCCACCAGGGCTTCGAATGCGCGGTACGTACCGGGCGCGGACAGCCCGAGCCGGGCCTCCACGACCGCGGCGTTGAGCACCGGCTGTTCGAGGGCGAGCGTGGCCACGCGTCGAGCGGAGCTGTCGGACCGCAAGCCGGTCAGGGCCTCCTCCCACCGAGAGCGGAGCCCGTCGATCGCCGATGCGAGGTCCCGACCGGCGCGCACCGCGAAGGCCGCCGCCTCGGTGAACACGCGGACGATCGGGTCGACCTCGCCCTGGCGGTAGGCGGTGAGCGCGTCGTAGTAGTCGTCCACCTCGCGCAGGAGGCCGGCCGAGACCGGAACGACCACCGTCGCGGTCGTGCGCGAACGCCGCAGCATCGCGTGGACGATCGCGCGCCCGGTGCGGCCGTTGCCGTCCGGGAACGGGTGGATGGTCTCGAACTGCGCGTGGGCGATCGCCGCGTGGACGAGCGCGGGGACATCCCACCGGCCCGTGAATGCGACGAGGTCGGCCATCGCCGAGGGCACGCGCTCGTGGTGGGGAGGGACGAACGCGGCGCCGTGCGGACTCAGCCCGATCCGCCGATCCACACCTGCTCGCGGCGGTAGCCTCCGGTCAGCTCAGGGGCGTGATCTTCAAGCAGTGCGGCGTGCATCGCGATGATTCCTCCCCGTCGAGCCCGTCGGAGAGTTCCAGCGCCGCCTGCATGGCGCGGACGTTGCGCACGATCAGCGGCGCGTTTCCGGTGTCGCGCTCTCCGAGCTCCGTCTCCGCGATCGCGCGGGCGCCGCTGGTCAGGTTCTCGATCTGGGAGGACGACGCCGACTCACTCCGCAGGAGGATGGACGCGAACGGGAGGACGGAGAGCCCGAGCTCGGCGTCGAAGCGCGTGAGCAGGGCGCTCGCCTCCACGGCTTCGGTCGCGACGACGGCGGTCACGGGGACCTCGAGCTCACCGATCCGCGGCACGATCGCGGCGTCGTACGGTCCACGGCTCGACGCCCATTGGCGTTGGGTGAGATGCGCACGGCCGTAGCGTGAGCGCCACGCGCACTGCTCGTGCGTGAGGGCCGGCCAGGCGCCGATTCCGGACATGAGAACAACACTACGGATTATTTACACTTAGCGACCTAAGTGTAAATAACTCTCCTCCCTATTTTCACCTCCACCCCACCCCCATCGCCCTCTAGACGCCCGAACCCCCGCGGCGTTACTGTCAGCCCACATCCAGGCTCGGACCCGAGCCCAGGGGAAAGGTAAAACGACATGGATTTCTGGAACAACTTCTGGAACATCATCTGGCTGTTCTTCTGGAGCTTCGCTTTCATCGCGTACCTGTTCGCGCTCTTCGCGATCATCAGCGACCTGTTCCGGGACCACAAGCTCAACGGCTGGTGGAAAGCGCTGTGGATCATCTTCCTGATCTTCGTGCCGTTCCTCACCGCGCTCGTCTACCTCATCGCCCGCGGGCCGGGGATGGCCGAGCGCAGCCAGAAGGAAGCCCGCCAGGTGCAGCAGAGCACCGACGCCTACATCCGCGAAGTGGCGACCTCCAGCCCGGCCGACGAGATCGCGAAGGCGAAGGCCCTCCTCGACGCCGGCACCATCACGCCGGAAGAGTTCGCACACCTGAAGAGCGTCGCGCTCGGCCACCAGGCCGCGGCCGGGGCTCACGCAGCTCCCGCGGCGGCCGCGCCCGCCGCCCCGTCCGCGCCGACCCCGCCGCCGGCAGCGCCCACGGCGTGATCGAACGGGATCGGTGACCGACGTGACCGACCCGACCGCGACGGCGCCGGAGTCCTCCAGGGCTCCGGCGCCGCCTCACGCCCGCACCCGGCCGCTCGCCGGGCGCTTCGACACCAACCGGGAGGCCATCATGGCGCTCCAGACACCGATCGCAGGAACCGATCATGGCCGCCGCTAAGGGGGTCTGGCCGTTCCGCCGCCGCGGCCGCCGGGCCGAACCGCCCCCACCGGACGGGCCCGACCCCGAACAGGAGGCCACGGCCTCGAACGGCCGCAGCGTCCGCATCCTCCTGGGCCTCGCGGGCGGAACCGTCATCCTCATCGGGCTGCATGCCATCGCCGGCATCCTCGCCCCGACCTTGCTCGCGCTGGTGCTCGTCATCTGCGCACAGCCCGTGCGCGTCTGGCTGGAACGGCACGGCACGCCGAGCGGAGTCGCGACCGGAGCCGTCGCGCTCACGACGTTCGCGCTGCTGGCCGGCTTCGTCGCCCTCCTCATCATCGCGATGGGCCAGTTCGTGTCGATGCTGCCGCAGTACAAGGAGCAGTTCCAGCAGATCGGCCAGCAGTTCGCGAGCTGGCTGTCGACCATCGGCATCAGCACGCAGGACGTCAAGGCCGTGACCCAGGGGTTCGACCCGACGAAGCTGGTCAACTTCTTCAGCGGCCTGCTCGGCGGTGCGTTCGGCCTCATTGCATTCGGCGTGATCGTGCTCACCATGCTGATCCTGATGCCGGCGGACGCCGCCTACACTCCGACCCTGCTGCGCCAGCTGGAGCCGACCAAGCCGAACCTGGTGTACGCGATGACCGGCTTCGCGCACAGTGTCCGGCGGTACATGGTCGTCACGACCCTGCTCGGCATCGTCCAGGGCGTCATCAACGGCATTGCGCTGTTCATCCTCGGCGTGCCGGCCGCGCTGCTCTGGGCGATCCTGTCGTTCCTGTGCAGCTTCATCCCGAACGTCGGCTACTTCCTGGCACTGGTGCCGCCGCTGGTGTTCGGCTATCTCATCGGCGGCTGGGGCACGGTCATCGCGATCATCGTCATCTACGGGATCGTCAACGCCGTCGTCCAGTCGGTGGTGCAGCCGAAGGTGGTCGGCAACGCCGTGGCGCTCAGCCAGACGCTCACCTTCTTCTCCGTGCTGCTCTGGGCGGTCGTGCTCGGCGCGATCGGCGCCATCCTCGCCATCCCGCTGACCCTGCTCGCCCGGGCGATCCTGGTCGACTCCGACCCCCGCGCCCGGATCTGGCGCGCGGCGATCGGCGACCTCCGGGAGACGAAGGACCTCATGAAGGAGGAGTCCGTGGCGGCCAAAGCGGAGCGGCGCTCGGCCAAAGCGGTCGCGCGGTCGGGTGCGCGGCCGCCGTCGGACCCGGGCGGTACGGGCGGACCGGCCGGCACGATGTGAGGAGTGATCGGCGAACGAGCGCCGGAGGCGCAACGGCAGGGGTTGCAACTCGCAGTGATCGCGCTCAGTGCTGCAGGGTCGTCTTCAACACGATCACCACGACCCCGAACAACCCCGTCACCACCGCCCCCGTCAAGCACCCCCACACCGCTCGCCCGCGGATCAGGAACACCAGATACCCCAGCAATCCCAGCAGCAGCACCGTCAGCCACAGCGACACCGTCACTCCGACCGCCGCCGGCAGGATCCCCAGCGCCGCCAGCAGCAGCGGGATGCTCGGCACCACCGCCGCCTCCAGCATCCCGCTGGACTCGAACAGCGCGTGGCGGAGGGAGTCGACGATGCGGACGCGGGCGCTCTCGTCGTCGGCGTGGAAGCCGAGGGCCGTCGAGTAGACGGGCCAGCCAGAAGACCACGATGCTCACCAGGCTGAAGACCAGGACGTGAAACGCGTCGGAGCGGCCGGACGCGCCGCCGGAGCTCGCCGCGACCACGCTCGCGTAGACGATGGTGCCGTAGATCCCCGCCGGCGTTCCCCAGTGCCGCCAGAGCGCACGCTGCACACGGATGCCGCTGCCATCGGGCTGCGCCCTGGACGAGTTGAGGTCCATCGGGTCCATGAGGACATCATGGTCCGCGGGTGACCGCGCCGTCAGCCCTGTTCGGGGAAGCGCGCCTCCGTCTGCAGGCCGCCCTGGGCCGCCGCCGAGCCCGCGAGGCCTCCCCGCGGCCGCGCAGCAGGAACGCCGCGCCGACTGCGATCACCGCGCCGGCGACCGGGCCGACGATGTACACCCAGTAGGCGTCCCAGTGCCCGCTCACCAGGTCGGGTCCGAAGGTGCGCGCTGGGTTCATCGAGGCGCCGGAGATCGGGCTCCCCCACAGCCCCGCCAGGGCGATGTAGGCGCCGACGCCGAACGCGCCGATGATGCCGAGGTTCTGGGCTCCGGAGGCCGTGCCCAGGGTGACGCTCACCAGGCCGAACGTGAGCACCGTCTCCATCAGCAGCGCGTCCCACGACGAGAACCCGGACGCCGGGTAGTTCGACCCGTAGCGCGCGGAGACGTGCGTGACGCCCTCCAGGAACCACGCCGCCAGGGAGGCTCCGCCGAGCTGCACGACGATGTAGCCGGGCACGCGCGACCACGGGAAGTCGCCCCGCAGCGCGAACGCCACGCTGACCGCCGGGTTGAGGTGCGCGCCGGACACCTTTCCCATGAACAGGATGATCGCGAACACCATCAGCGCCGGCGCGGTCACGGCCGCGGTGCGGGAGATCGTGTTCGGGAAGGCCTGGCCCATCATCCCGCCGCCCGCGGCCACCAGCACCAGGAAGAAGGTGCCCAGCAGCTCGGAGAACAGCCTCCGCCACTCCTGGGACGTGTCGTGGAAGTCGTCGATGGACTGCTCGATCGACGCGGGCACGTGCATGAGCCTGCCGTGGACGACGTCGTTCATGATCCCGCGCGCCTCTGCGGCGTCCCGGCGGGTCTGCTCCTGGCTCATGCTGCCTCCTCTGTCATCCGACTCGCACCGCGCTCGGCTCCACCGAGAGGTCGCTGCCGCCCTCGACGGTGATGCGCCGGCCGACCCGGACGAGCTGCGGCTCGTCCGAGAACGCTCCCGCGAACAGCGCCTCGCCCTTGCGGAAGCTCGGCGACTGCTCCAGCAGATGCTGGGGCACGAACCCGAACACGTCGCCGATCTCGTCGATGTCGCGGGGCGAGTTCATCCGCATCAGGCCGAGGTTGTCGCACTGCGAGAGCACGTTCGGGTGGACCTTGGTGGGCCGCTGCGTGGAGAGGAACAGCCAGAGCCCGAACTTGCGGCCCTCGGCGGCGATCTGGATGAGCTGCTCGGTGAGCTGGGCCTCCACGCTGTTCCGCGGCACGGGCGGGCAGAAGTTGTGCGCCTCGTCCAGGACGATCAGCAGCGGGTCGCGCTCCATCCGCTTCTCCCAGAGGTGCTCCAGCACGCACAGCGCCGCGGCCTGGGGCTCGGCCTGGTGGGCGAAGCCGCCCACGTCGAGCACGGTGACGCGCGGGCGTTCGTCGATCGCGTCCACGACCGAGGAGCGCCCGAACGACCACAGCGGCCAGTCCAGGATCTCCAGGTTGTCGATCCGCATGCCGAGCCGGCGCTGCGCCGGGTCGTCCGAGGAGGCCAGCGCCTCCAGGAAGTGCTGCTTGTCGAAGTGCCGGCCCGGCGACTTGTCCAGGTGCAGGAGGGCGTTGTACTCCTCCTCGTCGGCGATCGGGTCCAGCCTCCCCACCGCCGCTTGCGAGCGCACGCTGAGGTCGACATAGCGGGCGTGGAGTTGCGGCTCGGTGCGGGTGCTGGAGTGGAAGACCCGGATGTCGAAGGCCGCGAACCGCTCGCGATCCTCGGCCGACGCGTCCTCACGGGTCCGCGACACCCGCACGAAGTCGGCGTTCGGGTCGAGCACCGCCATCGGCAGCTCGGTCTGCAGCAGCAGCTGCTCCAGCACGACCCCGAGCGCGTACGTCTTGCCCGACCCGCTCTGCCCGCACCAGAAGGTGTGCCGGTTGAAGCGCGAGCCGTCGATGACGGCGGGGCGCTCCGGGGCGTCGACGGTGGTGCCTATGGTGAGCGGGATCATCGTGCGGCCTTCCGGTTCGTGGAGCTCCGAGCGGTGAGCGCGGCGTCCAGTGCGATCGCCGCCCGGATGAGTGCGAGGTGGGTGAACGCCTGCGGGAAGTTGCCGAGCTGGAGGCCGGCGGGGTCGATCTCCTCGGCGAACAGGCCGACGTGGTTGCCGTAGGTGAGCATCTTCTCGAACGCGTACTGCGCCTCGTCCAGCCGTCCGGCGTCGGTCAGCGCGCACACGTAGAAGAACGAGCACAGCGAGAAGGTGCCCTCCTCGCCCGGGAGCCCGTCCGGCGATGCCGTCGGGTTGTAGCGGTAGACGAGGCTGTCGGTGACAAGCTCCTCCCCGATCGCGTCGAGGGTGGAGAGCCACATCGGGTCCTGCGGCGAGATCATCCCGACCAGCGGCATCAGCAGGGTGATCGCGTCGACGACGTCGGTTCCCGGATACTGCGTGAACGCTTTCCGCTCCGGGTTCCAGCATGTGGTGAAGACCTGCTCGTAGATCGCGTCACGGGTCGTGATCCAGCGCTCCAGGGGCGCGGGCCGGCTGCGCTCCCGCGCGATGGTGATGGCGCGGTCGAAAGCGACCCAGCACATGATCCGGCCGTAGGTGAAGTCCTTGCGGCCTCCCCTCGTCTCCCAGACCCCCTCGTCGGGCTGGTCCCAGTTGTCGGCCAGCCAGTCGAGGATGCCGACGAGCTTCATCCATCCGGGGTGCCCGATCGGGCGGTGGTCCTGGGCGATGGACAGCGCGTCCAGCGCCTCGCCGTAGATATCGAGCTGGAGCTGGTCGGCCGCGCCGTTGCCGATGTGCACCGGTGTCGAGCCCGCATAGCCCTCGAAGTGGTCGAGGGTGAGCTCCTCCAGGTCGGACGATCCGTCGATGCGGTACATGATCTTCAGCGGCCCGGAGCTCTCGCCCACCTGCTCGGTCACGCGGTCGGCGGTCCAGAGCGAGAAGGTGATCGCCTCCTCCTCGTAGCCGAGGGCGAGCAGCGAGTAGACCGAGAAGGAGGCGTCGCGGATCCACGTGTAGCGGTAGTCCCAGTTGCGCACGCCGCCGAGCTGCTCGGGCAGCGCCGCCGTCGGCGCGGCGACGAGGGCTCCACTCGGCGCGTACTGGAGGAGCTTCAGCACCATCGCCGAGCGCTCGACGGCCTCCCGCCAGCGGCCGGTGTAGGCGCTGCGGCCGATCCAGTCCCGCCAGAAGGCGACCGTCTCGCGGAACAGCCGGTTGCCGCGGGCGCGGCCGATCTCCCGCGGCTCGCCGCGCGGCTCGGTCTCGAACGCGAAGATGCGCAAGTCCCCGGCGCCGAGCGCGAACTCCAGGTCGGCGTCGCCGTCCACCAGCGACTCCTCCGGGACGCCGTGCAGGGCCGCGCTGGTCGTGTCGTCGGCGAACAGCACGCCGTTCGCGGAAGCCGTCGCCGTGTGCGCGCTGCGGCCGTAGTCGAACCGGGGCCGGCACTCCAGCCGGAAGGTCAGTTCGCCGCGCACCACCCGGACGGCCCGGACGATGACCCGCCGGGCCGTTGCGATGTGCGGCTCGTCGGCGACGGGCATGAAGTCGATGACCTCCCCGACGCCCTTCGACGACATGAACCGGGTGATCAGGACAGCCGTCTGCGGGAAGTACATCTGCCGGATCCGCACGTCGTCGGCTAGGGCGTGGATGCGGAAGTATCCGCCCTTCTCCCGGTCGAGCAGCGACGCGAACAGGGTCGGCGAGTCGAAGCGGGGCGCGCAGAACCAGTCGATGGAGCCGCCGGTCGAGACCAGCGCCACGGTCTGCAGGTCGCCGATCAGGCCGTGGTCTGCGATGTCGGGGAACGCCGCCATGCCGGTCTCCTCCCTGCCCCGGTTCCGTGCCTGGACGGCCGCATGCTAGCTCCGCGAGCGAGCGCGGCACCAGACCTGTCAGCGGAGGGGCGGCCCTGTCAGCGGGAGGACGCCGACCTGGGAGGCGCATCCTCGACGTCCTCCGCCCCGCCGTCCTCCTCGTCCCCGCCCTTCGGCTTCCCCAGCACACTCGACGGCAGGTTGCGGGAGAAGAACACCGCGCCGAGCGAGACGATCGCCAGCGCCGCGAACGACAGCCGCAGGGCGTCGAGCTGGGACGCGCTGTAGATGGAGGAGAGCTCGTTCGCCTGATCCTGACTGAGGCCGGCGTTCGTGGCGATCTTCGGCACGTCTGCGACCGGCACCACCGCGACCCCGGCCTGCGTCTCCGCCGCGATCTGCTGCTGCACCGAGTCCGGCAGGGTGCTCGCCGCCACTCCGCCGCTGAACAGCGTGGTGAGCGAGGCGATCATCACCGAGCCGATCAGGGCGGTCCCGAGCGACGATCCCAGGTTCTGGTAGACCCCCTGCACTCCCCGGCCTCGCTGAGCTCGTCTTCGCCGACCGCCGACATGGTGATGTTGCCGAGCTGGGAGGCGAGCAGGCCGAGGGCGGCGCCCGCCAGGAACATCCCCGCGCCGAAGATCCAATTGTCGAGCGTGGAGTCCACCGAGCCGAGCAGCACGAGGCTCGACAGCACCAGCCCGAACTGGCCGATCCGGGCGATGAGCTTCGGCGACAGCCTCCGGGCGAGCGCTGTGCCCAGGATCGAGAACAGCACGAGTGCGACCGACAGCGGGAAGATCCTCAGCCCGGTCGACAGCGCGTCCAGCCCCAGCGAGAGCTGCAGGAAGATCGGCACGACGAAGAACAGGCCGGCGGTCACCGTGTACTGGATGCCGAGGCTGCCGACCCCCGCCCGGAGCTGACGGAGCCGGAGGATGGCGGTGTTCAGCAGCGGCGGCCTCCCGAGCCGGATCAGCCGGCGCTGGCGGAGGAAGAACAGCCAGAGCAGCACCGCGCCGATCCCGACGATGAACGGGACGGGAGACAGCCCGAGGACCGTGATGTCCTGCTGGGTCGGCAGGATCCAGCCCCACGTCTTCGTCTGCAGGAGGCCGTAGACGATGAACACGAGCGCCGCGGCCGACAGGAGCACCGACAGGATGTCGATCCGGATGTGCGCGCGCTCGCCGGTGTCGGACACGACCTTGCGGAACAGCAGCACGACCGCCATGATGACGACCTCGCCCGCGAACACGTACCGCCAGCTCGCGTAGGTGGTGAGGAAGCCGCCGATCAGCGGCCCCACCGCGACGGCCACGCCGGACGCGGCCCCGATCGTGGCGAACGCCGTCACCCGCGCGTGCCCTGAGTAGTTGTTCGCGATGAGCGCCGCGATCGCCGGGATGACCAGCACAGCGCCCAGCCCTTCGACCACCGACCAGCCGAGGAACAGCACGGCGATGTTCGGCGCGAGCGCCGTCGTGCCCGAGCCGATCGCGTACACGATCGAGCCGATGACCAGCGCCCGCCTGCGACCCCAGACGTCGCCGAGCTTGGCGCCCAGCAGCATGAACGCCGCCATCGTCAGCGTGTAGAAGGTGATGCACGCCTGCATGGCCGAGATGGTCGTGTGCAGGTCCTTGACGACGGTCGAGATGGAGACGTTCATGACCGTGCTGTCGAGCGTCATCACGAACTGCGCCGACGCCAGCACCGTGACCGCACCCAACCGATTCGCCATGACAGCCCTCCCGGGAAATCTGCCCGATGGTAGCCCGCGGCCGACGCGGCGCACCAGACGGCAATTCGCACAGAACGCCCGTTGTAAGATTCCAGGACAGATCTATTGGAATATTGATCGAGTGACAATGAGCGTCAAGCATGAAAATCTCTCAACGACAATGGGAAGCGGCCTCGCGAGCCGCTCGAACACGCCGCGATGCCTTGGGCATTGTGTTGCTGGCATCGATTGCATCTGCGACCGCCGGGACCGAACACCTGTGGATCCTCTTCGTTTCTTTCGTGATTCCCGATATCGCCCTCGCCACTGCGTCGGTGGCCAAGAGGGTCGCCCACCGTGTCGTCACCGAGAGCCAGGTGGCGCTCTATCCCTCCGCGCTCATCGTGCTCGGACTGTCGGGGGGCGTGGGAACATTCAGCGGCGTTGTCCTGTCCGCAGGCGCTGGGTGGCTTCTGAGGATAGGTATCCAGAGGCTGGTAGGGAGTGATTTCCTGCCTCGCCGTGAGTGAAGTCGCCGCCGATAGTCGCGCAGTTCGAGGCGGTCGCGCCCACCTCTACCCGCCCGCCACGCACCGAGCTAGCATGAGCGCCACCCCAGGAGGTGCGTCATGACGACGATCGCGACCCCGCTCACCGAAACCGAGCTCTACGACGCCGGCCGTGCGGCCCGAGCGCAGGTGCCGCGGTCCGCGCAGGCGGAGTACACGCCGCCGCCCGGGCGCGACCCCCTCGGCATCCTGCACGAGCAGAACACGTCGCGGCTCCCGAATCTGGTGCAGCTTCGCATGCAGCGGATGAGCACCGACCCGTTCGCCTTCTACCGCGGCACCGCGGCCCTCCAGGCCGCCGACATGCGCGACGCTCCGACCTCCGGCGCCGAGGTCGTGATCTGCGGGGACGCGCACGTGAGCAACTTCGGTATCTACCGGTCGCCGGAGCGCGCGATGGTGTTCGACATCAACGACTTCGATGAGGCGTCCGTCGGACCGTGGGAGTGGGACGTGAAACGGCTCCTGGCCAGCGTTGTCCTGGGCGGACGTTCGCTCGGCATGGGCGGCTCCGACCTGCGCGCCATCGTGCTCTCGGCGGCCGCGATGTACCGCAACTCGTTGCGGAACGCGCTCCAGCAGACGCTGTACAACCGCTACTTCCGGCCCACCAGCCTGGTCGACCGGCAGATCCTCAGCCCGGACAGCGAGCGTATGATCAAGCGCACCCTGAAGGAGTCGGAGAAGCGGACGAGCGAGCGCGTCGCCGCGCGCTCCCTCGAGGAGGGCGGCGACGGCAGCCTCCAGTTCGTCGAGAACCCGCCGGTGCTCACCCGGCTGGAACCGGAGGTCCGGGCGCTCATCGACTCGGTCTTCGCGGCCTACCGCAAGACGGTCCCCACGAACCTCGCGCTGATGCTCTCGCAGTACGCGGTGCTGGACGCCGCGCGTCGCGTGGTCGGGGTCGGCAGTGTCGGGACGCGCTGCTTCATCCTCGCGCTCGGCGACCCGACCGGCGACGTGCTCATCCTGCAGCTCAAGGAGGCAAGCCGCTCCGTCGTCCAACAGTTCGGCGGGGTGGTGCCCGTGCCCGGCTACCTCGACCCGGAGTTGGAGGCGCAGCACGAGGGCTACCGGGTCGTCGGCTGCCAGCGCATCCTGCAGGCGGTGTCCGACCCGTTCCTCGGCTACCTGAACGTGGAGGACTTCAGCTTCTACATGCGCATCTTCCGCAACCGGAACGCGTCGTTCGAGATCGCCGACATGAACCGCGTCCAGTTCGGCGAGTACGCGCAGTCGTGCGCGATCGTCCTCGGCCGAGCCCACGCGCGCTCGCCGAAGGCGCAGTTCGCGGCCGGCTACATGGGGACCGGAGGCACGTTCGTGCGGGCGGTGTCCGAGTGGGCGCACTCCTACGCGAACCAGTCCGAAGCGGACTACGCGACCTTCGTCGACGCGGTCCGCTCCGGCCAGTTCGGGTGACTCAGCTGTCGAGCTCGTGGGCCGTGCGGATGACGCGCTCCGGGTCGTACGCCTGCTTGACCGCGCGCAGCCGCTCCAGCGTCGCGGCGTCGTAGAACCGGGACGGCGGGACCGCGGTCTCCCGGAAGTTGGAGTAGTCGCGTCCGGCTGTCCACGGCTCCAGGGCGGCGCGCAGCCCGGCCACCTGCGCCCGCAGCAGCGGCGCGAGCGCCGGGTCGGGGAGCATCCCGACGGCGTAGAGGAGGAAGCGCCCCGGGAAGTGGTCGACCGCTCCACCGCCCTCCGAGGGTCGGCCGGCCGCACCGCCGAGGTGGCGCAGGTCGACGGCCAGCAACGCCGTCCGGGCCTTCGGACCGGCCGCAGCCAGCAGCGCCTCGATCGCGGCTTCCGGGAGGTCGTCGAGGATCAGCCCGTCCCCGATGGCAGGGACCGGCTGCGGCGGGTCCATGTGCAAGAGCCCGAGCTCGGCGGCCGGGAGGTCGCCGAAGGTGTCGATCGCCGGGCCGAGCGCCCGCAACGGTTCCAGGACGGCCGCAGCCTCCTGTTCGGGCAGGTCGATCGCCCCGTCCACCCCGACGAACGCCTGACCGCGCAGGAAGTCCGGAAGGTCGGGCAGCGGCGGGACGCGCAGCAGCCGCACGCAGGTCGTCGCGGCCTCCGTCAGGTCGCGCGTCCACTCCTCGTAGGCGTTCAGCACCTCGCCGGCGCGGGCGATCGGGTAGAGCAGCATCCCCGCGTACACGGTCGGGACGGGGAAGACGTCGAAGGTGAGGGCCGTCACGATGGCTGCGTTGCCACCGCCGCCGCGCAGCGCCCAGAACAGGGCCGGCTCGGACTCCGCCGTGACGTGCCGCTGGCGGCCGTCCGCCGTGACCACGTCGATACCGGTCACCGCCGAGCAGCCCAGGCCGCGTTCGCGGGCCATCCAGCTGTATCCGCCGCCGAGCAGGTAGCCGGCCACGCCGACGTCCGGCGACGACCCGGCGAGGGCGGCGAGCCCGTGCGGTGCGAGGGCCGAGGTGACCTCGCCCCACAGCACGCCGGCGCCGGCGCGGACGCGCGAGGCCGCGACGTCGACCTCCACCCCGCGCAGCCGGGTGGTGCGCAGCAGCACGGCCCCGGCGAGGTCGCCGAGCGGCGCTGCGAGGTGCCCGGTGCCCTGCGGAACGACGCGCAGGCCGCGGTCGCGGGCGAACCCGACCACGACCGCGATGTCGGAGGCGTCGGCCGGCACCACGACGGCCTCCGGACGCTGGTCCGCGGCGAGGTTCCAGCCCAGCCGTTCGGCGTCCCAGTCGGGATCGGCGGGTGTGACGACGCGGCCGGTCAGCCGGTCGGCGAGGTCTCGGAAACGATCCGAGACGGCGGTCTCGGTGAGAGACATAGCGGTGCTCCTGTTCGGGTTCTGAGTGTTCTGGTGAGGCCGCCGGCGGCCGGGCACGCACGGCGACGGGAGCAAGGATGCTCCCCGGCGCACCCCCGCACCACCCTCGAAGTGACAATTGCTCATCTGAGCACGCAGGCCCCCGTCCTCAGCCGAGGGGCACGGCGGGGGATCAGCGGGGGGCGAGGAAAGCGCGGACCGCGTCCAGGACCGCCGGGGTGTCCAGGTGCAGCCCGTGGCGCGCATCCAGCTCCAGCATCCGCGCGTCCGGAATATCCTCGGCCAGCAGCCGCGCGTGGGCCACCGGGGTGAGCGCGTCCTCACTGCCGTGGATCACCAGGGTCTCCGCGCGGATGCGGCCGAGCGCCTCCCGGGCGTCGTGGTCGCGGCTCGCGGCGAAGTGCCCGCGCAGCGCGGCACGCGAGGCGACCCGATCGAAGAATCCGTCCACTTCCGCCGGGTGCGCCCGCGCCCAGTCCGCGTCGAAGAACAGCGGCAGCATCCGCTCCCGGTCGCCGCTCAGCAGGTCGCCGACGACGGCCGGGTCGCGCCGGTCGCGCGCGCCTCCGGCCCGGTCGCTGGCCGTCGTGCCGATGAGCACCAGCCGGCGGACCCGGGACGGATGCTCGGCCGCGAGCCACTGCGCCACGCGGCCGCCCATCGAGTGCCCGAGCACGTGCGCGGCCGACACGCCCGCCTCGTCGAGCACGGCGAGCGCGTCATCGGCGAACTGCCGCGTGCTGTACCCGGCCGGGTCGCCCGCGCCGCTGTCGCCGATGCCGCGGTGGTCGAACACGATCACGCGGAAGTCGTCGGCGAGGGCGTCCGCGAACGGCCCCCAGCCGTGCATCCCGGTCGCCTGTCCCGCGATGAGCAGCAGCGGGACGCCGCTCCCGCGCTCCTCGAACGCGATCGGCTCACCGTCGTCGGCGGTCGCGAGAGGGGGCACGGCGTGTGAGTCTACCGGCCGCCACCCGCTAGCATCGCGGCATGCATGTGCGACTGCGCCGGGTGTCCGACGCCGACGCCGACGCCGCGTTCGAGATGATGCGCGACCCGGAGGCCGTGCGGATGGCGGCGTTCACCGCCGCCGACCCCGACGACCGCCGACTTCGACGCCCGGTGGCGACACCACCTCAGCGATCCGACGATCACGATTCGCGCCGTGGAGGCCGACGGCGGCTTCGCGGGAACGGCCGCGGCCTTCACCCTCGACGGCGACCGGGAGGTCACCTACTGGATCCGCCGCCCGCTCTGGGGTCACGGCATCGCGACCGCGGCGCTCCTGCTCCTCGTGACGCTCGAGCCGGCCCGTCCGCTGCACGCGCGCGTCGCCGCAGCCAACATCGGCTCGCAGCGGGTGCTGGCGCGCGCCGGGTTCGTGGAGACGGCGCGGGAGACATCGTACGCGGCGGGCGCCGGGAGGCCGGTGGAGGAGTTGGTGCTCGAGCTCCGGTGACCGGAGGGGGTGGTCTCAGTCGCCCTCTGCGCGGCCGCTCCGTGCCCGGCCAGCCCGCGCCCAGCCACCCGTGTCCGGCCACCCCGTGCCCGGCCACCCCGTGCCCGGCCACCCCGTGCCCGGCCTCCCCGTGCCCGGCTACTCCACGTGCCCGGCTACTCCCCGACCTCCACGCGCTCGCCGCGCACCGCCCGCGCACTCCAGCGCCCCTGCTCACGCTCCACCCGGATCGGGTGCTCGAACGCCGCGCTCACCGTCGCGGTCGTGACGGCCTGCGCGATCGGCCCGGCCGCGACGATGCGCCCGTGCGACAGCAGAAGGGCGTGCGACGTCGTCTCCGGCAACTCTTCCAGGTGATGGGTGACCAGCACGCTGGCGAGGTCGGGGACCGCGACGGACAGGCCGTCGATCGTCTCCAGGAGCTGCTCGCGCGCGGCGACGTCGAGCCCGGTGGTCGGCTCGTCGAGCAGCAGGAGGCGCGGCTCGGACACGAGCGCCCGGGCGATCAGCGCACGGCCGCGCTCACCCTGCGACAGGGTGGGCCAGCGGGCGTCGCGCCGGTCGTGGAGGCCGATCGTGCGGATCAGGTCGCGGGCGCGGGCGACCTCCCCGGCGGTCGGCTCCCACCGCATCGGCGGCTCCAGCGTCCCGGTGATCCCGGTGAGGACGACCTCCGTCACGGTGAGCGGCGAGCGCACCGGATGGCGCGGGTTCACGTGGCCGATGTGGCGGCGTAGCTCCTGCAGCTCGACCCGTCCGAGCCGTCGGCCGAGCACGTCGACGGTGCCCGAGGTGGGGAACGCGACGGCACCGCAGAAGCCGAGCACCGTGCTCTTCCCGGCGCCGTTCGGGCCGAGCAGCGCCCAGTGCTCCCCGCGCGCACGGCGAACCCGATGTCCTCCAGGATGTGACGGCCGTCACGGCGGAAGGTCACGTCGCGAAGTTCGAGCACCGTCTCCATCCCTCCATCCTGCCCTGTCCGCCGTGTCGGCCCGCGCCGGCCGGCCACAGGTCACGGTTCGGTCTCGTACGGCACTTCGTCACCGGAAACGTAGGAAGCGCTCAGCCTCGCTTCGTACGCTCCCCCGCTATGGGGACCCAACTGCTCCGAGTCGGACCGTTCGCCCGACGCCGGCTGGAGCGTCTGGCGCGCCGGGATGCGGAGGCTGTGCGATCGCGCAGCGCAGAGGCGACCGCTGGGCGCGGAGTGCCGGACACGACCGAGGGGGCACCGCTCGGAGACGAGCCGACGCCCACGGTCGCCGCCCTCCAGGCCCGCGCGAACGCGTACGCCCACCGCGAGGAGCAGCGCTTCCTCGCCCGCTCCCGACGCGATCTCGCCGAGCAGCACGAGCTGTCCCACGCACTCGCCGCCGACCTCGACGCCTACGACGAGCGGCTGGACGCCCTGCCGCCGGCCGACCGCGGCTCGGCCGGCATCGCGGAGGGCGAGGGGGTCCCTTTCGAGGAGCTCCGCCGGCTGCGCCGCCGGATCGCCGCACGCAACGCCCGGACGGAGGAGCTCGGCGCCCGGATCCACGCCCGCTTCACCGCCGCGCGGCTGCGCGCGACGCGTCACTTCGATCGTTCTGACGAGAAGATCGCCGTCTACTGGGGCGCGTACCTGCGGGCGATGCCGCCGCGACCTGCGCCCGTCCGGGCGCCGGCGTTGCGCCGCGCGGATTCGCTCGCCGGACGGGAGACCTCCGTCGAGCGCTGGCATCCTGCGGGCTCGGTGCAGCCGTTCGCATCAGCCACACCACCATCCACCGAACCGGGGAGCATCGATGCGTCAACGTGACCGGACCACCGAGTACCGGGTCCCTTCCACCGCGGGACTGCGGCGGCGACTGCTCTGGCGACTGCGCCGGATGCGCGGCGCCGTCGACGTCGAGACGCTGGAGGTCTTCGAGCACGAGCTGGCCGCGTTCGAGCGCGTCGGGGTCGCCGACCTGGAACGTCAGCGCACCCGCAATGTCTCGGAGTGCTCCGCCCGCCTGGCCGAGGCGCAGTCCCGGGTCGAGCTGATCCGGCACGCGCTGGAGCGCACCGAGGCCGACATCCGCCGCGCCGAGCAGGACGCCGCCCGCCTCGACGCCAAGCTCGCCGGCGGCGACCCCGAGCTGCACAGTTACGCCTAGGAGGACCGCATGCCGAGAGACATCGTCACCAAGCCCCCGAGGGTCCGCCCCAGCGTCGGGCATCTGTCGCCGGCCGCGCACGTCCTGGTCTACGTGCTGCTGCTGGCCATGCTCGCCGTCGACTACCTCCTGCTCGCGCAGGCTCTGACGCTGCTGCTGCGGAACGACAGCCAGTACGGCTCGATCGGGCTGCAGATGTACGTGATCACGCTCGGGATCTCGCTCGCGGTCGTCTCGTTGCCGCACGTGGCGGCGATCCTGCTGCGACGGGTGCAGGCGCGCGTGATGTCCCGGGGCTGGATCGTGGTTTCGGTCGCTCTGCTGCTGGTCTGGGCGGCGCTGCTGACGGCGATCACGGTCGCGCGGATCAAGGCGGGCATGGACGCGGCGAGCTCGGGGGCCTCACCGGCCTGGTCGGCGGCGGCACGACGACCGCGCCCGGGTTCTCGTGGACTGCACCCGACACGCTGATGGCCTTCCTCATGCTCGGGGTGCTCACCACCTCGGGGACGATCAGCTTCGTCGTCGCCTGGCTGACGACCCGGCCGCTGCTGGCGGCCGCGGAGAAGGCGCACGCGCACGTCGCGAAGCTCCGCACCCACCGCGACCGGCTGCTCGCCGAAGCGGTGAAGGCGGAGGAGGCCGCCCGCCACGCGGCCCAGCTCGACGCGCACGACGCCGTCCGTTACACGGGAGCCCGCGTCACCTTCCACTCGCGGGTGGACGTCATCCGCGCCCGCCTCGCCACCAGCCTCGCCCAGCGCGAGCGGGACCCGGAGAGCACGAGCCAGCTCATCCGTGAGCTCCGCGCCCGCCGCGTGGTCGAGGCCACGGGACCGGCGCCTGCGGCGGGGCAGGAGGCGGCGGCCACGTGGCCGTCGTCGACCACCGGGCTGGAGCGATGATGCGCGCCCGGTCCATCCGCGCGTTCGTCGCCGTCGCCGGAGTGCTCGCCGTGGGCGCAGGTCTCGCCGCGTGCACGTCGGCGACCGCTGCCGGGCAGGCCTGCGACCAGTCGCACAAGCGCAACCTCGGCGTCGTCGCGGGGAGCACCGCGAACGCGCCCGCCGTCGTCGTTCCCGCGAGCGCCACCGCTCAGCTCAAGGCGGCCGGGACCACCAACGGCAGCGTGACGGTGGTCATCCCCTCGGGGACCCCGCAGACGATGGGAACCACGTCCCTGGGTTCCACCGCCCAGGACGCGATCGTCTGCCAGAACGACCAGCGCACGAAGCTCACCCAGATCGGCACGTACCTTGCAGGCCTCAAAGCCGCCTCGCCGGAGGTGGACTTCCTCGGCGCGATCGGCCAGGCCGCCCGTGACCTCGGCGACCATCCGCTCGGCGTGCTCGTGATCGGCAGCGGCATCCAGACCGCAGACCCTCTGAACTTCGCCGGTAGCGGCCTGCTCTATGCCGACCCGGCGCAGGTGGTCTCCGACCTGCGCTCACGGAACCTCCTTCCCACCGACCTCACCGGCGTCACTGTCTACTGGTCCGGCATGGGCGACACGGCTGGAGCACAACAGCCGCTCACGGTCCCTGCGCGCAGCAACCTGACCGCTCTCTGGACCGCCGTGATCAAGGCCGCGGGCGGGACCCTCTCGCTGCTGCCCGAACCCGCGTCCGGCGCGGCCGCGACCGGGCTGCCGGCCGTGACTCCGGTCCCGGTGGCGGCCGTCGCGACGAAAACGGACTGGTCGCACCCCGTGGTCATCCGCAACAGCGACCTCCACTTCGTCAAGGACACCGCGACGTTCTCCGACCCCTCGGCAGCCCAGCAGCTCCTGTCGGCACTCGCGCCGTCGATCGAACAGAGCAGCGGCGTGATCACTGTCACCGGCACCGCGTCCAAGGACCAGGCCACGAGCAACACCGCCGACACCGCGCTGTCGCTGCACCGGGCGAACGCCGTGAAGGCCGCCCTGGTGTCGCTCGGCGTGCCGGAGGCGAAGCTCACGACGGCCGGCGTCGGCTTCCAGTGGTGCGGCTGGCAGAGCGAGACGGACGCATCCGGCTCCTACTCCGACGCCGTCGCCGAACAGAACCGCTCCGTCATCCTCACCTCCCCCGGTGTGTCGCTGTGCGGCTGAGCGGCCGACTCACTGGCTCCCCTCACTAACATCCCCCACGAATATTCCCCACCGCCTTTCCCCGCCGCCTTCCCCCCGCCTTTCCCCACCACCTCCTCCACCGCCTTTCCCCGCCGAGGCTGGCTCAGTCGACGCGGGCTGACACCCGCGCCGCTCCTCGCCGTCCCGACGGCCACGGAGCGAGTCCATCGCGAGGCGCGAACCAGGCACGATCCCGTCAGGTGCTCGGTGTCGGAGCCGCGGTCGCCGTCGTGCCTTTCTTCGCCGCCGCCGCGAGGTGGACGATGCGCGTCGCCGAGACGGAGTCGCCACTGCGAGCACCGATCACGCCGATGCGGTCGCCGACCGCGAACGACGACGCGGTGGCCGGCTTCTTCGCTGTGCCGAACGTGGTCCTGGACCCGACGGTGACCGTGACCGTCGCGCCGGCGGCGGACTGGATCGTCCACGTGCCGCCGGAGATGGCCGTCAGGGTTCCGACTGTGCCGTGAGAGCGCTTCTGCTTCGCGCTGCCGGCGCCGCCCTTCTCGGCGTGCACCGCCGTGTTCATCGCCGCGGGCGCGGCGGAGCCTCCCCCGCGACGGCCGCAGAGACGCCCCAGGCCGTCCCGCCTGCGACCACCACGATCGCGAGCGCTGCCGCAGCGATCGAAAGCGCGACCGCGTGCCGACGCAGGAACGACGTGCGATCCGGTTCACCCGACTTCATCGAATCCGTGACCGCCCGGCCGGCGGTGGTCACGCTCGCAGCGCCTGCCGGAACAGCGCCCGGCATCGCAGCCTGACGCGCGTCCACCGACCCCAACGGCACGGTGTCTCCCACAACGCCGCCGTGCGCCTCCACCCACCAAGGCAGCGGTTCTGTCGGAAGCTCCCGGCCGCTGTCCGGCTCGCTCCCGACTCCCCTCGCAGCGTCGTCAGCATCATTCCCCGTGACGCTTTCGGCGTCGTTCTCGGCGTCATTCGTGTTCATGCCTCAACGCTGACAGGCGTAGATCAGGGCGATGCTCACGGAATGTCAGAGGAAGGTAAAGCCACCCGGAATTCGGTGCCGCCGCCCTCCACTGCGGACACGTTGATCCAGCCGCCCAGCCGGCCGACGAGCGCCCGCGCGATCGACAGGCCGAGGCCCGTTCCGACCGGCCGGGCACCCCGATAGCGGGCATGGAGCGCTCCGCGGTCGAACGCGACAGCGGTGTCCTCCGCGCTCAGCCCGGGCCCGCGGTCACGGACCGCGAGCTCGACCACCCGCTGCGGGGACAGGCCTCCCACGATGACGATCTCCGTGCCGGCCGGCGCAACCCGCAGAGCGTTCTCCACGAGTCCGTCCAGGACCTGTCGCAGCCGCATCTCGTCGGTGTGGACCGGGATCGGGTCGTCCGGCAGCGCTGCGCGCAACGCCACCTCCGCTCCTCCGGCGGCACCCGCCCACGCCCGCACAACAGCGCCGACCGTGTCACGGGCATCGAAATGCGTCTTCGTGATCGTGAACTCGTCGGCCTCCAGCCGGGCGAGCTCCAGGAGATCGTCGAGGAACCTCCGCAGCCGCTCGGATTCCGCGGAGAGCGTCCGCCCGGCCTCCGCCACATCCGCCGGCGGGATGACGCCGTCCGCCAGCGCCTCGGCGTAGCCACGGATCGCCGTGAGCGGTGTGCGGATCTCGTGCGAGACGGAGAGCAGGAACTCTCGCTGGCGGTCCTCGCTGGTCGCGAGCGCGGAGTCGAGCGTGCCCAGCGCCTGAGCGATGTCGTCGATCTCGGCGACCGACTGGGGCTCGATCCGAACGTCGCGCCAACCCCCGGCGAGAGCCCGCGCGACGTCGGCCAGCCGACGGAGCGGACGGGCGAGGAGGCGCGCGAGGAGCACACCCGCCACGGTGGCGGCCGCGAGGCCGATCGCGAGCGCGAGCAGGATGCCGCGCAGCAGATCCGCGTCGCCCGCCGCGATGTCCGCCACCTTGCGCACGCCGACGATCCCGCCGCCGTTCGGACCGGGGATGCCCACGAGCACCGCGTCCTTGCCGTTCAGCGTCGTGTTCGCCGAGACCGCCTTGCCGTCCTGCAGTTTCCGCACCACCTCCTCGCTGATGGAGCCGCGTGCCGATCCGGTGACCGTGCCGTCCGGTGAGATGACGGCGAATCGATCGCCGACCACGCCGACCCGACCTTCAGCCGCACGTCCGGAGGCGACCAGCGCCGTCGCCTGCGCCTTGAGCTGCTGACGCGCCTGGTTCTGCTCCACCGTCTGCACCACCTGGACTGCGACCAACGCCGTCACCAGCACGGCGATGAGGGCCACGGCGAAGGTGACCAGAACGAATCGGGCGCTCAGCGAACCGAGCAGCCGCCTGCGTTTCGCCACGCCGCTCAGCCCTCGTCCGCCACGCTGTAACCGACTCCGCGGACCGTGCGGACGATCCGCGCGGCGTCGCCGAGCTTGAGGCGCAGCTGCGCGATGTGCACGTCGACGGTGCGACTGCTGCTGTAGTTCGCGACTCCCCACACCGACGACAGCAGTTGTTCACGGGTGAACACGCGTCCGGGCTGGCTCATCAGCCGGTCGAGGAGGTCGAACTCGGTAGCCGTCAGCTCCACTCTGCCTGCCGCGGTCTCCACCCGCCGTCGCGCGCCGTCGATGTGCACGCCGCCCACCGTGCGGGTGGGGGCCGCGATCGGCCCCGCCGCACGCCGCACCATCCCCTTGACGCGCGCCACGAGCTCGCGCGGCGAGAAGGGCTTGGTGAGATAGTCGTCGGCGCCCAACTCGAGGCCCACCACGCGATCGACCTCGTCGTCGCGCGCGGTCACGAAGATGACGGGGGTCCAGTCGTCGCGCGCTCGCAGGGCGCGGCAGACCTCGATGCCGTCGAGGCCCGGGATCCCCACGTCGAGCACGATGGCCGCCGGCCGCAGCCGCTCGACCGCGGCCAGGGCCTCCCGCCCGTTGGACTCGACGTGCACCCCGAACCCCGCGCCGGACAGGTACAGCCGTTCCAGCTCGACGATGGAGGCCTCGTCCTCCACGACGAGCACCAGCCCTCTGTCCTCACTCACCTGACCATCTTCCCTGGTCGCGCGACTCCACACGGCTGTTTCTCCGCGCCCTTACCGTTTCCTTACATTCCTCTCTCACAGCCTGAACACTCCGCGCGTTGACTCTGTCCATGTCCACTTCCACCCGCCTCCGCAGCCCGATCGCGCTGCTGATCGCGTTCGTCGCAGCGCTCGTGCTCGCAGCCGGCACCGCGGCGGCGACGGCTGCGGCTGTCGCGTCCTCGGCCCCGCCTCCCCGCGTCGACACGACCGGCTTCCCCTCCGGCGGCTCCAATCCGGGCATCTTCACCGACACGTGCACGCGGTCCACGACCGCGCCGAACGATCCGATCATGATGCCGGGCATGATGGGGAGGTCGATGCAGCACGACTTCTACGGCAACCCCGCGGTGAACGCCTCTTCCACCGCGGCGACGCTCCGAGCCGGCTCGACGACGTGTTCGACGTCTGCCGACGCGTCGGCGTACTGGACGCCCGTCGTCTACCAGAACGGCACAGCACTCGTGCCGCAGCGCACGCTGCTCTACTGGCGCACCCCGGCCGGCATCGCGTCATCCACGCGCACCATGCCGGAGGGCATCAGCCTGATCGCCGGCGACGAGACGGCGACGACCCCGCAGAGCACCTCGATCATCGACTGGACCTGCACCACGACGGCCTCGAACCCTCGACCGGGGAGGGGGTCGCTGCCGCACGACTGCCCGTCCGGCTCGCAGCTCCGGCTCGTCATCACCTTCCCGAACTGCTGGGACGGCCACACGATGGACGGCCGCGATCGCTCCGGCGCGGTCTATGCCACGAGCACAGGGTGCCCGGCATCGCATCCCGTGCACATCCCGCAGATCGTGCTGCACGTCACATATCCCAGCTCGAGCGGTGCAGGGATCACTCTCTCGACCGGGCCGCAGACGCAGGGGGCGCCGGTCACCGGTCACGCCGACTTCGTGAGCGGCTGGCAGCAGAGCAGGATGGACGCCGACGTGGCCGCCTGCGACACGGCGCAGGTGCGATGTGGTCCGGTGAAGGGTACGGACGCGACACCGCAGGGCGGGAAGGTCACGGTGCGAAAGGGGTAGGCCAGTCGGGACTCGTAACGAGGAAGGGGGTCAGGAGGTGTGAGGCGGCCCAGAATTCGTTCGCTCGACTCCCTGTACATTTCCATACGAACGCAACACAATGACATAACATGAGCCACCCTCATGTAATCCGGACTCCCGATCAGCGATTACGCATCTTCGTCTCGTCCACTCTGCAGGAGCTTGCGGCGGAGCGCCGTGCCGCCCGGACGGCCATCGAGCGGCTGCACCTCGCTCCCGTCATGTTCGAGCTCGGCGCGCGGCCGCATCCGCCTCGGGAGCTCTATCGTTCGTACCTCCAGCAGTCCGACGTCTTCCTCGGGCTGTACTGGGAACGCTACGGCTGGGTGGCGCCCGACGAGCAGGTCTCGGGGCTCGAAGACGAGTACAACCTCTGCCCCGACGACGTGCCGCGGTTGCTGTACGTGAAGGCGTCCGACCACCGCGATGAGCGGCTCAGCGGTTTGCTCAACCGGATCCGCGACGACGATCGGGCCGCCTACAAGTACTTCGAGACCTCCAAGGAGTTGGCCCGGCTGATCGAGGCGGATCTCGCCATCCTCCTCGCCGAGCGGTTCGATCAGAGCAGGCCCCTGACCTTCGACGAGCAGGAGTCGTCGCGCGCGGCCATCGTGCGGTCGGGGCCGGATCCGGCCGTGGCGGATCCCGTTCGCTTGCCGGTCCCGCTCACGGGGCTGGTCGGGCGTCAACGCGACATCGCCGCCATCCGCGGGATGCTCGCCGCCGGGACCCGGTTCGTGACGCTGGTCGGTCCGGGCGGGATCGGGAAGAGCCGGCTGGCGATCGCAGCAGCCCGCTCGTCGGCGCCGGACTTCGAGGACGGCTCCGTGTTCGTCGATCTGTCCGCCGTCCACGACCCAGAACGCGTGCCCAGCCGCATCGCGCAGTCCCTGGGCGTCCGCGACACCGGAGACGCGCCCATCACCGAGAACCTGGCGACCGCGCTGCGCGAGCGCAGTCTCCTGCTCGTGCTCGACAACTTCGAGCAGGTGGTGGAGGCCGCTCCCGTCCTCACCACCCTGCTCGCGGAGGCGCCCGAGCTCGCGATCCTGGTCACCAGCCGTGTGCTGCTGCGGATCAGCAGCGAGCAGAGCTACGACGTCGAGCCGCTCGCCGACGAGCAGGCGGTCGACCTCTTCGTCCAGCGCGCCCACGCCGTGAAGCCGGACTTCGAGATCACGGCCGACAACGAGGAGGACGTCGAGCGGGTCTGCGAGGCACTCGACGGGGTGCCTCTCGCGATCGAGCTGGCAGCGGCACGCGTGCGGGTGCTCTCCCCT
Source organism: Leifsonia sp. L25 (assembly GCF_050632895.1). The sequence continues at coordinate 247,004 of NZ_JBODRZ010000003.1, forward strand.
CCGAACTGCTGGACCGGCTCGACCGGCGACTGTCCGTGCTGGTCGGTGGCCCGCGGGACCTCCCGGCCCGGCAGCAGACCATCCGGCGGACGATCGAGTGGAGCACGCAGCTCCTCGACAGCGATCAGCGGAAACTGCTCGCCCGGCTGGGGGTCTTCGAGGGCGGCTTCACCCTGGAGGCCGCGGAGTTCGTGGGGGCGGCGAGCGCGGAATGGCGCGGCGGAGGCAACGGCGTCGTCCCCGACAACCACCCCAGCACCGACCCCGGCAGTCCCGCGAGCGGCCGCGCCGGCCCCGGCACGAGCGACCGCACCAGCGCCGAGACAAGCGGCTTCGGCGACTCCGGTTCCGGCTCCGCCGCCGACGTCCTCGAGAACCTCGCCGCGCTCGTCGACAGCAGCCTGGTGGGGCAGCACGACAGCGACGACCGGCCGCGGTTCTCCATGCAGGCGATCGTCCGCGAGTACGCACGGGAGCAGCTCGCACGGAACGGCGAACAGCCGGCGACCCGCGACGCCCACGCGCGCTACTTCCTCGCGCTCGGCGACGACGCCGAGGACGACCTCCGTGGAGCCGGGCAGCGTCGGTGGATGCGGCGGCTCGGCGACGAGCGCGACAACCTGAGGGCGGCCGAGCGGTTCCTGCTCGACGGCCACGACTGGGATCGCGCCGCGCGCCTCGCCTTCAGCCTCTACCTGTACTGGTGGGTCACCGGCCTCCTCGGCGAGGTGCGCACCTGGATGGAGGAGGCGCTGGCGTCCGGCGACGAACTCGAACCGCACACCCGCGCCGTCGCGCTCTACTTCAGCCGCACCATCATGTTCTGGAAGGACCCGGACGGCAGCGTCGCCGCCGACCTCGCCGAGAGTATCGAGCTCTTCCGGCGGACCGGCGACCCGAACGGCGAGGGTATCGCCTCCATCTCGCTCGCCCTCGCCCTGCTCGCCGGCGACACGCCCGACACGGTGCGCGCCCGGAGGGTGATGGAGGCCGCGCTCGCCCTCTACCGGTCGACCGGCAGCGTGTGGGGCGAGTCGATGGCGCTGGTGCTCCTCGGACGCGTCGCGCTGCGGGAGGGCGACCCGGCGGAGGCGCAAGACCACTTCACCACGAGCCTCGCGCTCACGAACCGGTCCGGCGACCGCGTGGGCCAGCGGATCGCGTCGTACCACCTCGGCTGGACCGAGCTCATGCTCGGCGACGTGGCGGCGGCCCGGTCGGACTTCGCGCTGAGCGTCACGATCTCCGCGGCGGTGGGGCACCCGGAGGGCATCGCGTACGGCCTGGAGGGCATGGTCGCGGTCGCGGCGCTTTCGCACGACGACGAGCGGGCGGGCGAACTGGCCGGCGCGGCGCAGGCCCTTCGCGAGCGGAGCGGACTCCTCAACGGCCCGACGTTCACGTTCCACCAGCGCTACCTGGACGACCTGCTCTCCGGGCCGCATGGCGACGAGGTCGCCGCCGCCATCGCGGCCGGCCGCGAGCTCACTGTGGAGCAGGCGGTCTCGGAGGCGCTGGCGCAGGGACGCGGCGAGTTCGCGGAGGAGGATCGAGAGGACGGAGCGATCGAGCACTGACGTCGGGCGGCGCAGGACCGAGGACGACGCGCCGGAACGCTCGCCATCGGGTCGCAGAACCGAGCGCGCGGAGCGACTCGGATCAGTGCGACTCGGCCGCTGGTGCCCCGCACCACCGACGCGGGGTCGCTGCGTCTACGGCAGCACGATGTCGAAATCGGGATCCCCCTGATCCAGAACGCCGACCAACTGCGTCAGCACCCCGAGGTCGCCCTCCACCGTCAGCCCGTCCGACTCGGTGTCGCCGCCCACCAGCCGCAGCAGTCGCGGCTTCGTCAGCGTGAGGTGCAGCGGCGCCTCACCCGACGGCTCGCGCTCCACGTACACGAAGACCCCGTTGCGCAGGGTGAGGTGGAAACTGCGGCCCAGGTCGGTCAGCGTGATGTCGAACACCAGGTCGAGTTCCCACGCGCGCGGACCGTCGACGCGGATCGCGACCGAGTCGAAGAGCTGTTCCGGCGAGAGCTGGATGAGGATGGCCGGCGACGCCGTCGCGGTCGGGGTGCCGAAGTTGCCTTCGCGCAGCTCCCTCGCCCCGGAGAGGAAGAAATTGCGCCACGTGCCGTTCTCCGAACCGTACGCGAGCTGTTCCAGGGTGTCGGCGTAGAGCGCCGTGGCCGTCTCGTGCGCCGGCGAGGCGAACACCGCGTGGTCGAGCAGTGTCGCGGCCCAGCGGAAGTCGCCCGCGTCGTACGCCTGCTGCGCGAGTTCCACCACCCGATCCACGCCGCCGATCGCCGCGACGTACCGCTCAGCGAGCGCCTGCGGCGGGTGCGGCCAGAGCCGTGCGGGGTTGCCGTCGAACCAGCCCATGTAACGCTGGTAGACCGCCTTCACGTTGTGCGACACCGACCCGTAGTAGCCGTGCGTGCTCCACTCGGCGACGAGCGCCGGCGGCAGCGCGAAGTCCTCCGCGATCTCCGCTCCCGTGAAGCCCCGGTTGATGCCGCGCAGCGTCTGGTCGTGCAGGTAGCCGTAGAGGTCGCGCTGCACGCCGAGGAAGTGCCGGATGCGGCCGCTTCCCACGTCGGCCAGTGGTGGGAGGCGAACAGCACGTCCGACCGGTCGGCGAAGCGCTCGATCGCCTCGGTCAGGTAGGCCGACCAGATGTGCGGGTCGCGCACGAGTGCCCCGCGCAGCGTGAGGAGGTTGTGGAGGGTGTGGGTCGCGTTCTCGGCCATGCACAGGGCGCGGTAGCGCGGCAGGTAGAAGTGCATCTCCGCCGGGGCCTCGGTGCCCGGCGCAAGCTGGAATTCGATGTCGACGCCGTCGACGGTGAGTGTCTGGCCGGTCTCCCGGATGTCGACGGTCGGGACGAGGACGCCGGGCACGCCGGTGGAGGTCGTCTGCCCGAGGCCGGCGCCCACCTGCCCCGCGGGTCCCTTGTCGAGCGCCGCGCCGTACATGTAGCCTGCGCGGCGGCCCATCGCGGTGCCGGCGTAGACGTTCTCGGAGATGGCGTGGCCCAGGAAGCCCTCCGGGGCCACGATCTGGACCTTCCTGCCCTCCAGGTCGGCGGCCTCCACCACGCCGAGCACACCGCCGAAGTGGTCGATGTGGCTGTGCGTGAAGATCACCGCCACCAGGGGGCGGTCGCCGCGGTGGGCGCGGTACAGACCGAGCGCGGCCTCGGCGGTCTCCTTCGAGATGAGCGGGTCCACGACGATCACGCCGGTGTCCGACTCGATGAACGACATGACCGACAGGTCGAACCCGCGCGCCTGATACACGCCCTCGACCACCTCGTAGAGACCGTGCTTGGCGACCAGTCTCGACTGCCGCCACAGGCTCGGGTTGACCGTGGCGGGTGCGTCCCCGTCGACGAAGTCGTACGCCGCGGCGTCCCAGACCGCGGTGCCGTCGGCGTCGCGGATCACGGGTTCCTCGAGGGTGCCGAGGAAACCGCGGTCGGCGTCGGCGAAGTCGTCCGTGTCGTCGAACGGCAGCGTGTCGTGGAGCACCCGGTTGGCGTCGGCGATCGAGGCGGTCGGATCGTTCTGCTTCATGGGGTCTCTCCCTCGGGGCCGTGCGGCACACGGTGCGCACCGTTACCGCCGAGGTTTCCTCAGGGACGCCCGAGGCGTCTAGCCCCTCTCCGCCGGATCGCGCCACATCGTCGTGACGGGAGCGTCGTCGATCACCGCGCGGAAGCGGCCCACCGGCCGGAAGCCGGCGCGCACGTAACGGTGGTCGTTCGCCGGGTTGGTCGACTCGAGGTAGGCGGGGAGCCAGTCCGCGTCGAACCGGGCGAGGTCCTCCGCGAGCAGTCGCTGCCCGATCCCCTGCCCGCGATGGGCGGGATGCGTCGCCAGAAGGCTCAGGTACATGTGGGCGGTCCCGTGCGGGTGGGCGTCGTCGAACAGCGCATAGAGCTGTTCGTACGCGGCGTACCGCTCCGGCGACAGCGTCGCGACCAGGAGCGCATCGAGGTCGCGCTCCTGCTCAGGGGTGAGCTCCTCCACGTCCGGCGGCAGCCACACGGCGACGGTGGCGATCTCCCCGCCCGGTCCGTCGAGGACCGAGACGTTCCCGTGGCCGACCGCGCCCTCCACGAAGAACCGCCAGAACGGGAGGAGGTGGCCGGTGCCGCCGTCCGCGGAGACGAGCGCGGGACCCCACACCGGGTCGTCTCGGAACGCGAGCGCGATGGTCGTGGCGACCGCGTCCACGTCGGCCGCGCGGGCGGTGCGTCCGTTCATACCGGCACTGTAACGGCGGCCGCCGACAACGGGGAGGCCGGCGCTCAGGAGTCACTGCGGATGCGGTGTCTCCCCCGCCTCCAGCATCCCGATCAGCTTGGCGAGGCGGTTGCCGCGGCTGGGCGCGCTTGGGGCCGTGACGATGCGGTGGATGACCGCGTAGCGGTTCGCCGCGTTGAGCGTCGCGAAGGTCGCGGCGGCCACCGCAGAGACCTCGAGCGCAGCCGCGAGGTCTTCGGGGACCTCCGCGGTGCTCGACGGCGCGTACGCGCGCTCCCAGCGGCCGTCCGCCTTGGCGCGCTCGATCTCGGCGTGACCGCGCTCCCTCATCCGGCCCTCCGCGATCAGCGCCTCCACGAGCCCGATGTTGCGCTGCGACCACAGCGACGCGGCGCGCCGCGGCGTGAACCGCTCGACGAATGTCGACGTGTCGCGGCTGCGCTTCCGCCCGTCGATCCATCCGCTGCACAACGCCTCGTCCACCGCTTGCGCGTAGCTGAGGGAGGTCGGGTCGGTCGTCCCCTTCTTGGCGAGCACCAACCACACGCCGTCCGAGGCGCTCTCGTTGGCGTCGAGCCACGCACGCCACGCGGCGGCGTCGGCGACGATCAGCTCGGCGGTGGCAGGCGGTGTCATCCCGCCACCCTAGAGCGCACCGCCGACACCGGCCGCCTCACGCGTGCAGCAGCACCAGCACGTGGTAGACGACGTACGCCGGCCAGACGATCGCCTGCAGCAGCCCGAGCACGACGCCCCAGAACGAGCCGTCGGAGACCGAGACGAAGTAGACCGCAGCGCCGATGTAGGCGATGAAGAAGAAGAACCCCCACTGCGCCGACTGGACGACCACCCGGCCCCGCCCGTTCTCGCTCATGGCCGTCAGCGTAGCGAGTGGACGCAGCGTCGGGGAGCCCGGATCTCACACGCGCGCCCGCACGCCCGTCTGCAGGGGTGTGCGCGGAGACAGCACAAGGACGGTGGAGCTGATGCGGGTCTTCGTGGCAGGTGGGACGGGTGCGTCAAGCGCGTCCGGTCCGACTGAGCGGCGCCGCCCCCAGAGCCTTTTCCGCGCCCGCCCGCACCGATACTCTCGGCTCATGGCATCCGTCCCGCTCACCGACGCGCAGGTGCGCGAGCTGCGCGAGAAGTACGCCGCGGGCGCCCGCCAGGTGCAGTTGGCCGCGGAGTACGGTGTCCGCCAGAACACTGTGTCGAGCCTGGTGACAGGGAGGTCGCGCCAGGAGGCCGGCGGCCCGATCCTGCCGGGCAAGGCGCGCAAGGTGACGAGCGAGGAGGTCGTCGCGATCCGGGAGGCCGTCGCGGCGGGCGCACCGCGCGCGGAGGTCTCCGAGCGCTACGGGATCTCGCACCCGATGGTCTCCAACATCGCCTCCGGCCGCGCGTTCGCGGACGTCGGCGGACCACTCACCAGCACCGCGGCGACGCGGGCGCGGCCGCTGACAGTCGAGCAGGTGGAGCGGATCCGCGAGCGAGTCCGCGCCGGCGAGGACCGCCAGGCGATCGCGGACAGCTTCGGCGTCTCGCACTGGACGATCGCGTCGGTCGTCCGCGGCGCGACGACGGGAGTGGAGGAGGCGACCGGCGACGACGACGAGGTCGTCCAGATGCGCCGGCTGCACAGCGCAGGGGTCTCGCAGACCGAGATCGCCCGCCGGTTCGGCACCAGCCAGCAGCGGGTGAGCCTCATCGTGCGGGGCAGCTCCCACGCCGGGCACGGCGGCCCGATCGCCGACGCGCACCGGAGGCGGCTGGGCGACGACGAGGTCCGCGGCATCCGGGAGGCGTACGCGGAGGGCACGCCGCTCGCGGAGCTGGCGGAGCGCTACGACGTCACGCCCGCGATCCTTCGGCTCGTGGTGACCGGCCGCACCTACGCGGACCGGCCGGGACCGATCGCGCGCTGACCGCCCGGCACGATTCGTGCCGAATGTCGCGAATCGCGACGTCAATCGCGCGATTCGTGAGGAATGTCGAGGGCGGTGGCCGTGCTCCGGGCCTACCCGTCCCCGTCCCGGTTGACGATCGTGAAGGCGAGCTGCGCGGCCGGCCCGAAGATCGGCAGCGCGCGCGCGGCCGGCGGGAGGTCGAGCAGGGCGTGGATGACGTTGCGGTCCTGCGGGTCGGGGGTGAGCGTCAGTTCCTCCGCCATCTGACCCAGCTGGTTGATCGCTCCCGGCACGGCGCTGTTCCAGCCTGTCCAGGCGCCGAACCGCCCGTCGGCCGCCCGGCCGATGTCGACGATCAGCACGTCCTGCCAGTCGCCGACCTGCTCCAGGTTGCTGGAGAAGTCGAAGACGCCGTTGCGCGTGATGACCTGATACACGCGCAGGGTGAGGGCGTAGCGGGAGAGGTCCTGGCTGAGCTGCGCGTACGAGGCCACCGCCGCAGCCGCCACCGCGGGAAGTGTGGGATCGAGCGGATTTTCCAGCGCGACGTTCGCCTGTGCGCTCGACGGCGCCCCCCGCGCCGGCTCCTCCTGGCCGACGTCGAACGAGTCCAGGAGCCGGTGCCACCAGGTCCGGTGCCGCGCCTCGAGGGTGCGGCGGCGACCTCCACCTCGGATGCCCCGACAGCCGCCACCCCGGGTCCCGGGTCGTCCCCCACCCCCGGCGTGACGTGCGTCGGCGGGAGGTCGGACGGAGGCTCCTTCGAGAACAGGAAGGTCCCGACCAGCGGGATCGGCGCGTCCACCGAGTCGTCGCCGGCCGCGCCGGCCGCGTGCTGCGCGATCTCGGCGTTGAGCTGCACCGGGTTGTAGTGCGCGGCCTTCTGCTCGGTGATCAGCACCGACAGCCCGCGGATGGCGAGCTGGAGGTCGGCCTGCCACGCGACGTCCGGCCGCGCCGCGACGACGGACGCGGGCGGCAGCTTGCTCAGCTCCACCTGCACCGACCAGTGGCCGAACAGGAAGCGCGACAGGTTCTGGTAGCCCTCCTCGGAGTTCACCTCGCCGTACGGGCCGGAGTGCGACTTGTAGACGAACGCCCGGTGCGCACCCTTCACGTAGGCGTTCTCGATCAGGACCAGCCCGTCGCTGCGTGGCCCGACGCCGAGCTTCGCCAGGTTGTAGTCGTTCTGGTCGGTGCCGATGATGCAGAACACGTCGTCCACGTCGAACACCGAGGGCGGCATGACGCGCGGATCCCACGCCTCCCCGATCGGCTTGTCGCCGAACTTCTTCCCTGGCGTCAGGTAGCCGTACATCTTCGGCGGCGAGAAGATGTCCGACCCGGCAGGTCCGAACGTCTCCATCAGCCAGTTGAGGAGGCCGCCGGTGAAGACGATCCCGCCGTGCGGTGTCGCGTAGGTGCAGAACTTTGCGACGAGCTCCTTCGCGGGGATGCGGCCGTCCTCCTCGCACACCTTCTGCATCATGCAGCGCGCGACCAGCCCGCCCATCGAGTGCGCGACCAGGAACACCTTCGGCGCGCCGGTCTTCTCGCGGACCGTCAGCACGAGGTCGTACAACTCCCGCGCGGCCTGCTCGATGTCGAAGCCCTGCGCCTGGGTGTGCTCGCGGACCAGGTCCTCCGTCCAGGTGATCGCCCGGTCGAAGAGGTTGCCCGTGCGCGGCGTCGGCGCGGCGTACGTGGTGGCGGCCTCGTCGTAGAAGCGGTGGATCCAGATGGACTTCTGCGGCAGCGTGCCGGCGTCGGCCGTCGCCAGCAGTTCCTTCTGGCTGCCGCGCACAAGGAGCTGGTAGGCGCGCTCCCCCAGCAGCCGAAGCAGCGGGCCCTCGAACTGGTAGAACAGCGGGTCGCCGTCCCCGTTGACCCGGGTGTGGGTGGCGCCCTCGTTGAAGCCGTAGAAAGGATCGTTGACCGTGGAGTCGATCTGACTGGTCGGGCCGGCATACCCGCGGCAGTAGACGATCGGCAGCTCTTGCACGGGGACAGGGTCCCGCCGATGGTGAGGATGTGTCAAGACCGGATGGTCTACTGTCCGGAGAGGACGAACGGCCGGCCACCCGAAGGTGACCGGCCGTCCAGAAAGCGAAAGCGTCAGCCCCCGATTCGGATGAGCTTCTTGTTCACGAACTCGTCGGCGCCGAAGCGGCCGAGCTCGCGGCCCGAGCCCGAGCGCTTCACGCCGCCGAAGGGCAGCTCCGCGCCGTCGGCGAGGACGACGTTGACGAAGACCATGCCGGCCTCGATCTGGTCGGCGACCCGGAGGGCCTGCTCCTCGTCGGTCGTGTAGAGGTAGGAGCCGAGGCCGAACGGCGTGTCGTTCGCGATGCGCACCGCGTCCGCCTCGTCCTTCGCGCGGAAGACCTGCGCGACCGGACCGAAGAACTCCTCCTTGGAGGCCGGGTTGTCCGGCGTCACGTCGGTGAGCACGGTCGTCTCGAAGAACGCTCCGTTGCGGCCGCCGCCGCGCACCAGGGTCGCGCCGTTGGCGACGGCGCGCTTGACCTGCTCGTCCAGGCCCTCGGCCGCCTTCAGCGACGAGAGGGGGCCGAGTGCCGAGCTCTCGCTGGTGGGGTCGGTGGCCTCCACCTCGGCGAGCTTGGCGGTGAACTTGGCGAGGAACGAGTCGTACAGCTCGTCCGCGACCACGAAGCGCTTCGCGGCGTTGCAGGACTGGCCGCTGTTGTCGAGGCGGGCGTCGACGGCGTTCTGCACGGTGGCGTCCAGGTCGTCCGTCGACAGCAGGATGAAGGGGTCGGACCCGCCCAGCTCCAGCACGACCTTCTTGAGGTTGCGGCCGGCGATCTCGGCGACCGCGGCGCCCGCGCGCTCCGAGCCGGTCAGCGAGACGCCCTGCACGCGCGGGTCGGCGATGACCGTCTCGATCTGGTCGTGCGACGCGTAGATGTTGACGTACGCGCCCTCCGGGAAGCCAGCGTCCAGGAACATCCGCTCGATCGCGGCGGCCGACTCCGGGCACTGCTCGGCGTGCTTGAGCAGGATGGTGTTGCCGATGATCAGGTTCGGGCCGGCGAAGCGGGCCACCTGGTAGTACGGGAAGTTCCACGGCATGACACCGAGCAGCACGCCCAGCGCCGAGCGGCGGACGACCGCGGAGCCGGTGCCGTCCAGAAGCTGGATCGGCTCGTCCTTCAGGAACTCCGACGCGTGGTCGGCGTAGTACTCGTAGATCGCCCCGGCGAAGTCGACCTCGCCGAGCGCCTGCTCGACCGGCTTGCCCATCTCGCGCACGATGATGTCGGCCAGCTCCTGGCGGCGCTCCACGTGCAGCTCTCCGACACGGCGCACCAGGGCCGCACGCTCCTCGACCGTGGTCGTCTTCGACCAGGTGCGGTATGCGTTGTCGGCCGACGCGATGGCGGCCTGGAGGCCCGCGTCGGTGATGGTGTCGAAGGTCTTGACCGTCTCGCCCGTGGCGGGATTGGTCACGGCGTAGCTCATGTTGCTCCTTATTCCTACAGTGACGGGGTCGTGGCCCTGGGTGATCGGGGCAGGGAAGCCCTCAAGAAGACACTACGGGTCCGGTGTCGGCTCGCGCTACGAGTCGAAGCCGGCCCTCCGGCGGAGCCTGCTGCCCGTGCCCCCACCCCCTCCGCCAGGAGCCTGCGCACGCCACGCCGCCGACTCTCCTACCGAACGCCGTTCGGAAGGAGATCCAGGCGCGTCTTCCTTTCTCCGGGTACGGCCGCTCAGGCGACGCGCTGGCGCGGGTGGTCGGCGCTAGCCCAGCGCCCGAGCCTTCAGGTGCGCGAACTCGTCCTGCGAGATCGCGCCGGTGTCCAGCAGTGCCTGCGCCTTCGCGATCTCATCCGCCGGGCTCGCGCTCGAGGTGACCTCGCGGATGTGCGCGTCCACCGCGGCTCGCGTCTCCGACGCCTCCTTCATGTTGCGCTCCGCCATTCCGCGGCCGCGCGCGACGAGGTAGACCAGCGCCGTCAGGAACGGCACGAAGATCAGGAAGATGATCCACACCGCCTTCCACCAGCCGTTGAGCGCGCGGTCGCGGAAGAGGTCCCCGATGATCGCGAACAGCGCGAACAGGTAGGCGACGAACGCGAAGCACCAGAAGAAGAGCCAGACCGTACTCCAGAAGCTGCTCATTTCGTTCCTCCCCTCGAGTGCCGGCCCAGTGCCGGCGCCCGGAATGTAACCCCGCGGAACGGCCCGTGGCTACACCCGTTCTGCGCGTTCCGAAATGCTCGGACGGCAAGAGAATTCTCTCCATTGCCCTCTCCCCAACGCCGTGGCGGTGATGCATCCTGTGGCCGAACGCGCCAGACCGAGCGGGGAGGTCGATATGGACATCGCGTTGGTCGAGGCCGGGCTCGTTCCCGACGACGCCGGCCTCATGACGGCCACGATCCGCACCCTCGACACCCTGCACGACGAGGACGGCGACACGGTGATTCCGGGTCTCGACTCGGGAGGCTGGGACGGGGCTGCGATGGACGAGCCGGTGCACCGGGAGGGTTCGGCCATCCTCCCCGGGGTCGACCTCCTGGGCACCGGCTCCCCGGCCGACCGGATCTGGATGAAGCCTCCAGTCTCGGTGCCCGGGATGGACCCCCCGAACGCCGACGAGCCGTCCATCCCGGCCGCGATGTAGGCCGGCACGGGAAGGCGGGGACGGTCGATGCGGGAGTTCGTCAGGTTCGCGGGGGCGGTGGCTCTGGTCGCCCTCGTGGCCCTGGCGACGACACCGGGCGCCGACCTGAGCACGACCCGGCTGGTGGACGCGCTGGTCGTGCTGATCGCGGCGGTGGTGAGCTCGTTCTGCGCGGGGGTGGCGGAAGTGCGGCGCGTGCAGGCGGCGGAGGCGGCGGCTGACGACCAGCTCGGTCTGAGCGCCCCCCGCGACGGGGTGGCGCGGTGACGGGGCGGCGCGGTGACGGGGTGGTCAGAAGACGGGAGCGGCCTGCTGTGTAGGTTGGTCCCATGACCGACCTCCCGGACGCGCTCCCCGCCGACTACGAGCCCGCGCACGTCTTCCGCGTGGTCGCGATGCCGCTCGACCGCGGCTGGGGCGTGTGGCTGCGCGCGGCCGACGACAGTGTCATCCACAGCTTCGGGATCGGGCTGCCGCCCGAGATGCCGTTCCGTCCCGACGTGCTGGAGGTGCTCGGGCCGGTACTCAACCTGCAGTTCCGGCTGGCGTACATGGACGACGCGGCATGGGACGAGCTGGAGAATCACTGGTCGGCGGTCGTGTACGAGTACACACCGCGGTAGCGCTCGCTCAGTCGTCGGGCGTGGTCACCTGCTCGACGCCGTCGCCGTCCTCCAGCGTTCCCGGCACCGTCCCCTCGTAGAGGTAGGCCGCGGCCTCCGGCCACGCGCTGGCGTCCACCAGGCGGAACACGTCGACCGCGGCGGCGCCCTCGAACATCGAGGCCGCCCGGATCACCGCGGGAGGCCCGGCGCCGACGATCGGGAGCCGCCTGCTCGTGCTCTCGCGCGACTCGCCGGGGTACAGGAAGACCGCGACGAAACTGCCGCGCGTGTCCTCCATGACCGACCCCCGAAAGCCGTCCGTGCCGCCTCCGCGCGCGCTAGCTCTTCAGTTCCCGTCCGTGCACCGTCACCGCGTAGATCACGAGGATGTCGACGGTCACCATCACGATCGACCACCACGGTTGTGCCGGCAGCGACATGAGCTGCGTCACGGCGTTGACTCCCGCGATCACGACGGCGAACACGCGCGCCCACATCGCCCCGCGCAACAGGAACAGCCCGGCGAGCAGCAGGAGCACGCCGATGATCAGCGACCACCACCCCCAGAGTGCCACGTTGAACGAGGCGACGCCCTTCGTGCTGACGAAGTACGCCGTGTTCGGTCCGACGATCGCCATGATCCCGTAGAAGATGTCGATCGCCGCTCCGATGAAGAGCATGGTCGACGCGAAATACGCCCAGCCGACCCAGCCGGTCGCCGCCCTCGCCTCGGTCATTTCCCGCACCCCTCTCGCCGCCGCCGTCCCGTCCGGAGCGGCGGCACTCTCGGGGACGGCCCTCCGGCTCCCCTGTGGCCGCATGATGCCCCCGTGGTCGCGAGCTCGGCAATACGTCGTTCGGCGCCATCCGGGGGACAAAATCTCGGGAATAGCCAAGGCGGTGCCGCAGGAGGCACAATCCGGACATGAGCGAAGCCAACGCCACCGGCCCCACCGCCCTCGGCCCCGGCACCGTGCCCGGGGGCATCCCACTCAAGCTGCACCTGAGCGAGCCGGAGTACGCCGCGCTCGTCCGGATCGCCCTGCACCGCCACACCACGGCATCCCACCTGGTCGAGACGCTCGTCCTGCGAGCCCTCGAACACGCCGAGGTGCCCCCGCCGGCCGACTCGTCGCCGAAACGGTCGCACACCACCTACGACGAGGCCACGCGCGGGTTCACCCGTGATGGGGCGCGGGTGAGCCTGCCGGAGCAGTGAGCTGCGATGGCAGGATGACACCGTGACCGAATCCATCCTCCTCGTCACCGGAACGTCCTCCGGTATCGGCCTCGCGACCGCGGTCGCCGCCGCCCGCCACGGCTTCACCGTCGTGGCCACCATGCGCGACCTCGGCAGGGCGGGCGCGCTGCAGGCCGCAGTCGACGCCGCCGGCGTCACACTCGACCTCCAGCCCCTGGATGTCACCTCGCCGGCCTCCATCGAGGCCTGCTTCGACCACATCCGGTCGACGTACGGCCGCCTCGACGCCGTCCTCAACAACGCGGGCGCCGGGCACCTCGGGACGGTTGAGCTGGAGTCCGTCGACGACGTGCGCGCCGTCATGGAGGTCAACTTCTTCGGCGTCGTCGCCGTCACCAAGGCCGCGCTTCCGCTGCTGCGCGAGAGCGGCGGCCGCGTCGTCACGGTGTCGAGCGTCGGCGGCGTGGTGGGTCAGCCGTTCAACGAGGCGTACTGCGCTGCGAAGTTCGCCGTCGAGGGCTTCATGGAGTCGCTGACCCCGGTCGCCGCGACCGTCGGCGTCCGTGTGAGCGTGATCGAGCCGGGAGCGGTGACGACCGAGTTCGTCGCGAACGTGCAGGCGCAGGAGACGCCGGCAGTGGCCGGGACGCCGTATGAGGGCGCGCTGAACGCCTACCTGGCGCGCACCGCCGCCGCGTTCGACCCGGCCGCGGCGCAGACGCCGGAAGGCGTGGCGGCGGCGATCCTGGAGACACTGACCACGGCGGAGCCTGACGCGCCCGCTCCCCATCCGCCCTGCCGCGGGGCGTCGCTGGTCAGCGCCTGCGGCCGCCGACCAGCACGTAGATCAGCGGCAGCGCCGACACGCTCATCAGCACGATCCCGAATGCCTGGACCGTGGGCAGCAGCACCGCTCCGGCGACCAGGAAGCCACCGAACAGCACCGCCGCGATCAGCCGCCGGGTGACGCGTTCGAGCCGCCCGATCCGCTGGTCGAGCCCGGGCGTCTTCACCGAGAAGTTGCCCTCCTCGATCCGGTTGACCATCCCGTCGAGCCGCTTCGGCAGCCGCGCCGCGACGCCTGCGATGGCGGCGGCCTCCTTCAGCGCGTCCTGCACCATGTTGCCGCTCTCGTCGCGCAGCAGCTGCGTCGCGTAGGGCTCGATCGAGTTCCACATGTTGAAGTCCGGGTCCAGCGCACTGCTCACCCCGGACGTCAGCGACATCGCCCGGACGATGAGGAGGAAGTGCTCCGGGAGCTGGAACGGCAGCGACCGGATCACGTCGCCGAACTGGGTGGCGAAGTCGCGGAACTCCCGCTGGTCGACCTCCCGCAGTTGCGCGAACCCCATCCCGCCGAACCGCGCGAACAGCTGCGTCATCGCCCGTTCGAGCTCGCTGGTGTCGGAGGTCGGCAGCAGCACCCCGACGTCGCGCATCGCGTCCACGAGCCCTTTGCCGTCGCGCCCCGCCGCGGCGATGAGGAGCTTGCGGAGGCCGCGGCGCGTGCCGTCGGGGACCTCCCCCATCATCCCGAAGTCGATGAACGTCAGCTTCCACGGGTGCGCGGTCGTCGCGTCCATCCCGTCGCCGGCCTGCGCGACGTCGGGCGTGACGAAGATGTTGCCCGGGTGCGGATCTGCGTGGAAGAACCCGTTCGTGAAGAGCTGGTCGAACATGACGGAGGCGAACACCGGTGCCACGTGCGCCGGGTCGATCCCGGCAGCGCGCAGCGTGAGCACGTCGGTGATCTTGATCGCCGTCACGTCTTCGAGCGTGAGCACGCGCCTCGTGGTGCGCTCCCAGACCACTTCCGGCACGGCCACGCGCGGGTCGTGGGTGAAGTCCTCCGCGAACCGCGCCGCACTCCTGGCCTCATGGAGGTAGTCGATCTCCTCCAGGCTGGTCGCCGCGAACTCTTCGACGAGGGCCGGCATGTCCACCCGGTCGGCGACCACACGGACCCGCTTGAGCCAGCCGCCCACCCGCCGCAGCGCGGCGAGGTCGACGTCGACGATCGCGTCGATCCCCGGCCGCTGCACCTTCACGACGACCGTGTCGAGCCCGGTGTCCTCCCGGTCCTGTGCGGCGAGCCGCGCCCGGTGCGCCTGCCCGAGGGAGGCCGCCGCCACCGGGACGGGGTCGATGCTGTCGAAGACGCGTTCCAGCGGCATCCCGAGCTCGTCCTCGGCGAGCCTCCTGATGGCGTCGAACGGGACGGCCGGGACCTCGTCCTGCAGCCCCTCGAGCTCCTTGGTGATCTCGGGAGGGAGGATGTCGAGCCGCGACGACATGAACTGGCCGACCTTGATCATCAACCCGCCGAGCTCGACGGCGAGGTCGTGGAAGCGCCGGGCGAAGGCGGTGAGGCGCTTGGTGCGTCCGCGCTCGCTGAAGCGGCCGAGCCCGATGCGCGGCAGGAAGAGGTCGTACCACCAGATGTGGATGAGGTTGGCCGCGGCGAACCGCAGGATGCGGCGGTAGCGGGCCCGGGTGTTGCCGGAGCCCGCTACTGCTGCTGTCCTGTTGTTCGTGCCTGGTGTCGTCGTCGCGCCTGATCCGGCCGCGTCGGGCGCCGTCACCCGCTCAGTCCTGGGCGTCCTGGGCGAGGATCGAGTACAGCTTCCGCCGCGCCTCGTCGAGGACCGCGACGGCCTCCTTGATCTGCTCGGGCGTCCCCGTGCGCCGCACCTGGGCGGCGGCCTGCGCGAGCGCCATGCCCGCCTTCGGCAGCTCGGAGTCGAACGGGTTGTGGCCGCCGGTCCAGTTGCCCGGGCCCCAGCCGCTCTTGGCGTCTTCCTTCTTCTCCTCGGGAGCCCACGGCGCGGGCCCGGCCTCCTCGGCGGCCGCGCGGCCCTCCTCGGTGAGCGAGTAGGTCTTGCGCCCATTCGACTCGTCGGCCATGATGAGTCCCTCGTCGGCCAGCAGCTGCAGCGTCGGGTAGACGGACCCGGCCGACGGCTTCCAACTCCCGCCGGTGCGCTCCTCGATCTCGCGGATGATCTGATACCCGTGCATGGGCTTCTCGGAGAGCAGCGCCAGCACGGCGGCGCGCACGTCGCCGCGGCCCATCCGGGTGCCGACCTTCTTCTCGAACTGCGACCGGAGCTGATCGAAGGCCTGGAACAGGCCGTCCGCGTTCATGTTGCCCCAGCCTCCGCCGCCGGTGAATGTTCCGCTCATGATGTGCCTCCAGAGTGACTGATCGGGTGAGTCGGTAACGATAGTCAACGATATATCGTTCGGGGGTGGATCGGGAGGGCTCCCAGCGATTCGGGAGGTCTGCTGATGATACCGGGCGGGGCAGTGTCGGGCCTCCCCAGCACCCCCATCCAGACCCCACCCCAATCCAGGGGCAATTCCCTACCGAGCGGTCAGCTTCTCGCTAGTCTGCTCACACGACCCGAGAAGGACTTCATCGTGAGCGACGCCTCTTACCCTCCCGCCGGCTGGTACGCCGACCCCGCCGCGTCCGGCAGCGTCCGGTACTGGAATGGAACCGCCTGGACGGAGCACACGGCGCCGCACAACCCCGTGCCATCCCCGGTGTCACCGGTCGCGAGCGCCACCGCCCAACCTGCTGGGTTCGGCTCCGCGCCGTACGCCCAGCCGGCCGGCACGGAGACCTCGTACCGCGATCCCGCCGCCTACGCACCCCTGCAGTCGCATTCGCCATACCCTGGCCCGCAGTACGTCGTCGCCGTGCCGCCGAAGAACGGCAAGGCGACGCGAGCGCTCGTCTGGGGAATCGTCAGCCTCTTCATCAATCCGTTCGCGCTGCCGTCCGTCCTCGCGATCGTCTTCGGCGCCCAGTCGCGCACCACGGCCGATCAGATGGAGCGCGCCGGGCTTGTCGACTCCGGCCGGGGACGTGCCACCGCCGGGCTCGTCCTCGGCTGTATCGGTGCGGCCTTCTTCGTGGTCTGGATGGTGTTCTACATCAGCCAGCTCAACTGGCACGGGCCCGCGCAGGCCGGCTAGCCAGCCGCTCCGCCTTCCGAGCGGCTCCCGGCGAGCGACCGTCGCCCGATCGCGAACCGGTAAGCAATCGCTCGACCGCCGGAGTGCTCGCACCCCCACCCCAACCGTGGCACTCTGGACCCCGTGGCCCTTCCTCCCCCGCCGCCCGCCGCCATCGTCATCGCCGGCGGCCGATCGACGCGTTTCGGCAGCGACAAGCTGCTCGCGGAGGTCGACGGGCGCACGCTGCTCCAGCGGACGATGGAGGCCGTGAGCGGGTGCGCGACGGTCGTTCTCGTCTCGGCGACCAATCAGACGGTGCCGCGCGGAGTCGTGGTCGTGTCCGAGTTTCCGCGGTGGGGCGGGCCGTGCGCAGGCATCGCTGCGGGCGTCGCCGCATTGCCGGAGACGGTCACCGAGACGCTCATCGTCTCGGCCGATCTTGCACGACCGGCCCGCGCCGTCGCCGCGCTGCACGCCATCGAGACGGGCGTGCTCGCCGACGGCGACGGGAACGTGCAGTGGCTGCTCGCGCGCGCCCCGGTCGCGGCCCTCCGGGCGCAGCTCGAACAGCTCGACGCCGGCGGCGGCACGGCCGGCCGACCCGTCCGCGCACTGATCGGGCACCTCGGCCTCCCGATCGTCCGCGCCCACCCCGACGCCGTTGCGGACATCGACGAACAGCACGACCTCGAACGAGCGAAGGAGCGACACTGATGGAACCGCAGGAACTCGACGCATGGGCCGGTGCTGCCGCCCGGCGGCTCGGGGTGAGTCTGGAGCCGGGCGACGTGTCCGCCCTGCTCGACCTCGCGAGGGACGCCGCCCACGGGGTGACCCGTCCGGCCGCGCCGCTCACGGCCTACATCGCCGGGATGGCGGTGGCCTCGGGGCGGACGCTCGAGGATGTCGCCCGCGAACTCCGGGTCGCGATCGCGGAGGCCGGCCAGGGCGTCGACGGCTGACCCCGCCTACATCACCGACATCAGCAGGACGCCGACCGCCATCCCGGTGACCTCGCCGAGCTCCAGGAGGCCGCGTCCACCGCGACGACGCTCCAGCCCGCGAGCCCGCGCCATCGTGACGAGCAGCCATGTGCTGTACGCGAGATACCCCGCGACGAACGCGACCACGATCGCGCCGAGCGACACCCCGTGCGCGTGCGCCGGAACGGGCGCGCCACTGCCCCGAGCCATCCCCGGCGACATCGCCACCAGCGCCGCCATCGTCACTCCGCCGAGCGCCCGGTGCAGGCTCATCGGCGGCACCCTCCGCGACCGCCGCTGCAACGCGAACCCCGCCGAGGCCAGTGCCAGCACGATGGAGGCCAGACCGACGCCGGGCACGGATGACCCGAGCACGCATCCGGCCATCGCCAGCACCATCAGCCCGGCCGACACCCACACCCGCGCCGGGCGCGCCGTGCCGAGCAGGCAGCACGCGGAGACCGTGGAGGCCCCGAACGCTCCCAGGTCGAGGAGCATCAGTGCCCGCAAGTGCAATCGGCACCGCAGGAGACAGCGGCAGAAGACGCGGTGTGGCACGACCCGGTCGCCGACCGCGGCACGTCCAGCGTCGGGTTCCGGTCGAAGAACCCGTACGGCTTCAGCGTGAACCCGGCGTAGTCCACCGGCATGATCGGCCAGTCCTCCAGCCGCGGGAAATGGGTCAGCCCGAACGTGTGCCAGACGACGATGTCCTCGCCGTCCAGAGGGCGGTCCTGGGCGACGTACGCCGGGAGGCCGGCGCCGCCCGGGTGCAGGTTCACCGCGTACCCGGCCGCCCACAGCTCGGACGGCTCGTACTGCGTCACCCACAGGTGGTGCGCGGCGAAGCCGGCGCGGCGACGCTGGTGCGCCTCGTCCGCCGAGAACAGCGCGGGCTCCGACGACGGGTGCAGCACGTAGCTCGTCGGGCGGCCGACGCGGTTGCGGCGGGAGGCGCTGCTGATCGACCAGACGCGCCCCACCGAACCGTCCGCATCCCGAACAGCGGAAGCCTCCGACGACAGGCGGGTGGTGGTCCGGCCGATCGCACTCCCCCATGGGTTGCTCTCCGATACCGGCACGCGCGCGACGTCGATCTCGTCCACCGCGTTCGCGACCCCGTCCACTGTCATGTCGAGCCGCGCGCAGAACATGTGCTGGTGCACGGGCGCGCCGAGTCCGGGCGCGAGCGGGGTGGAGTACGGGTCGTCGCCGCCGTCGTGGGCGCCGGTGAAGACGATGCCCGTCGCCTTGGCCTCCACCTCGAACGTGCCGTCCAGGTAGAAGTAGAAGTAGAAGCCGTAGTCGTAGTTGCCGACGGTTGTGAAGAAGGAGACGACGAGGCGGCGCTGGCGGCGGGCCTCAGACGTGTGGGTGAACTCGTCGGTGTGCTTCCAGAGGATGCCGTAGTCCTCCTCGTGGATGCAGATCGCGTTCGTGATCACCCGCGGGTTGCAGAAGTCGTCGGCGACCACGGCGTCCAGGTACAGGATCTCGCCGAGGCAGTCGCAGCCGAGCTCCAGGGAGTTCGCGAGGCGGCCGAACTGGTACTCGCCGGCGTCGTAGTAGTTCTGCCAGCCGTGGATGGGCGTGGGGTCGGCGTAGTTGACGACCATCTCCGAGATGGAGGCCCGGTACAGGATCGGGCGGCGCTCCTGCTGGTAGGTGAACGCGACGTCGTGGAGGGTGAGGCCCTCGCGGCCGTTGAAGCCGACGCGGAGGTCCCAGTTCTCCCAGCTCAGCACACCGTCGCGGTACTCGAAGCCGACGCCCTCCGGCTGGGTGATCTCGATGGGCTTCAGCGAGGTGCGCAGCGGCCCGGTGATCTCCGGGTCGAGGTAGTCGCCGGACTCCAGGGGCACGGTGTCGATGGGGGTCTCGACCAGGCGGATGACCGAGCGCGAGAGGGTGTCGACGTGGGCGACGATGCCGTCGATCGGGTGCGCCCAGGGGAGGTCGGACTCGCTCTGCTGGAGGAAGGCGAGAACGCGGAACATCCGGCGGCCCTCCTCGTCGTCGTAGTCGAAGTGGCCGGCGGTGAGCGGGCAGGTGCGGACCTGGGAGATGTCGTGGATGCCGCGCTTGGCGAGCGCGGCGACCCAGCCGGCGTCGGCCTTCACGATCTCGTCCACGAGGCCGAACTCCTCGTCCAGCACGGGCGCGGTGCCCTCGGTCAGGCGATCGAGCTCGCGGGTGTGGACGACGGCTCCGGTGGTGATGTCGGCGACCGCCTGCGTGACGGCGCCGGTGGAGAAGTCGAGCAGCAGCGCCTCCACCTCACGGTGCAGCGCGGCGGCGCGGCCGGCGTCGAGGACATCGCGCTTGTGCGGCTCGCGCAGCATCACGTAGGTGAAGCGGGTGTGCTCGGTCACGAGGCCGGCGGCGGCGAACACGTCGCGGGCGCGGGCGATCTCGGCTGCGGTGAGTGCGGCGAGCGGGTGGGAGGTCGCGGTGGCGATCGTCAGGGACATTCCAGAACTCCTTCGTCGGTGGATCCCGATTATTATTGACTTTAGCGTCAAAAACCTGCTGTGGGAAGAGGCCGGGGCTACGGGCACCGGGGGCGACAACGGAGGATACCCGGCCTCCCGGCAGCCACATCTCCTCCGCTCGCTGCGATTTCGAGGCTCCAGAGGCGGACCTCCTCCGTTGTCGACATCCGGTCGTGCAAGATGGGGGCGTGCCGAAGATCGTCGATCACGACCAGCGTCGCCGCGACATCGTGGATGCCTACCTGCGCGTCCTCGCTCGCTCCGGCGTGGCGGGGACGCACGGGCGCTCGGTCGCGGCCGACCTCGGCGTGGTTCCCGGCACGCTCTGGCACTACTTCGACTCGGTGGAGCAGATCGCGGAGGCAGCGGCCCAGCGGGGAGTCGAGCGCACACTGGAGCGGATCGCCGCGCGCACGAGCGACGCGCGCGGGCTGGCGGCGCTGCTCGCGATCGCGGAGGAGATCCTGCCGACGTCCGCGGTGACCCGCGAGGAGGCGCGGGTGGTGGTGGCGTTCTGGGGACAGGTGCACGCAGGCTCCGACCCGCGGTCGGCGTTCGGCCGCCCGCGCGAGTTCACTGAACTGACTCGCACGGCGCTCACGGACGCGGTCACCGACGGCGAGCTCGCGGCGGCCACACCCATCGAGCCGCTGGTGCGCCTGCTCGACTCGGTCTACGCCGGCGAGCAGGTGATCTGGGCGGCGGAGTCCGCCGAGGACGACACCACTCAGATCCGCCGCACGTTCGCGACCGCCGTCGCGCCGTGGCTGAGCGACATGCCCTCCGCCGCCGCCACAACCCTCCGCGCCTGGGCGAGCTGACGTCAGTGTAGACAATTGTCTACGGGGAAGGTAGGGTTGGGAGATGATTTCGACGCTCGATGACCGCAGCATCACCGTCGGGCAGCTTCGGCAGAACCCGACGAAGATGCTCGCCGATGTTCAGAGCGGCGAGCGCTATGTGGTGACCAGCCACGGTCGGGCCATCGCAGACGTCGTGCCGCACGTGGATTCGGCCTGGGTACCGGTCGAGCGGGTGGCCCAGCTTCTGGCGACGAGCGGCGACGAGGACTGGGCGGGCGAATTGCAGGCGCAGCGGTCCGAGCAGGACCTGCGGGATCCCTGGCAGTGAGAGCGCTGCTGGACACCAACGTCGTCATCACCGGCGGGTATGTCCTGCCGGAGGAGATCACCGAAGTGTCGATCTGCTCCATCAGCTACGCCGAGCTCGAGCAGGGGCTCGTCGCACCCGGCCTGGATGCGGCGGCGCTGGCCGATCGCAAGCTCCAGGTTCTCGAGATCCGGCAGGCGTTCGGCCGGGGCGTCCCCTTCGACGATGTCGCTGCGATGTACTACGGACGGATCGTCGAGGCCGTGCACGCGTCCGGGAGGTCACCGCGCGGCCGGATCGCCGATCTGATGATCGCAGCGGTCGCCCGGGCGAACGCCGCCGCGATCGTCACCCACAACGTCGCCGACTTCGCCGGCCTCGAACGCGTCGTGCGGGTGATCCCCGCCGTCTGATCCACGCCATCCGTTCCGGAGTTGTGCACGCAACGATCCGTGCGCAGGCGTGCACAACTCCGGAGCGGATGGAGGCGGGCTCAACGCGCGCCGGTGAGGGTGCGGGGGTCCGTGATCGCGTCGTACTCTGCGGCGGTCAGCAGGCCGCGGCCGACGATCGCGGTGCGCACGTCTCCCCCGGTCTCCAGCGCTTCGTGCGCGATCTGCGCGGCGGTCGCGTAGCCGATCCGCGGCGTCAACGCGGTCACGAGCCCGACCGACGAGGCGACCCGTGTCCGCAGCAGCTCGGCGTCGGCCTGGATGCCGTCGACGCAGTTCACCCGCAGCGTGCGGCACGCGTTGGTCAGCCAGGTGAGTCCCTGCAGCAGCGCGTTCGCGATCACGGGCTCGAACGCGTTGAGCTGGAGTTGGCCGTTGTCGGCCGCCATCGTGATCGAGACGTCTGCGCCGGCGATCGCGAACGCCACCTGGTTGACGACCTCCGGGATCACCGGGTTGACCTTGCCCGGCATGATCGACGACCCGGCCTGCCGCGGCGGCAGGTGCAGCTCGCCGAAGCCGAACTGCGGGCCGCTCGACAGCAGTCTCAGGTCGGAGGAGATCTTGGACAGCTTGATCGCTGCGCGTTTCAGGGCGGCCGAGACGAGCATGAAGACGCCGGTGTCGGAGGTCGCCTCGATGAGGTCGCCGGCCGTCACCAACGGCAGGTCGGTCAGTCCGGCCAGGTGCCGCACCACCGCGGCGGCGTAACCGGGCGAGGCGGTGATGCCGGTGCCGATCGCGGTCGCGCCGAGGTTGATCTCGGCGAGCAGCGGGATGGTCTCGGTCAGGCGCAGGTTGTCCTCGTCCATCGTCACCGCGAACGCCGTGAACTCCTGGCCGAGCGTCATCGGCACCGCGTCCTGCAGCTGCGTGCGCCCGATCTTGACGTGGTCGCGGAACTCCACCCCTTGGAACGGAACGCGCCCGCCAGCCGCGCGTGCTCGGCGATCAGCCGCCGCAGCCCGATGGTGAGCGCGATCTTCACCGCGGTCGGGTACACGTCGTTCGTGCTCTGGCTGCGGTTGACGTGCTCCAACGGGTGGACGACGTCGTACCTCCCGCGTGGATGCCCGAGGCGTTCGAGCGCGCGGTTGGCGATGACCTCGTTGGCGTTCATGTTGCTGGAGGTGCCGGCGCCGCCCTGGATCAGGTCGACGACGAACTGGTCGTGGAAGGCGCCCTCCACGATGTCCTGACAGGCGGCGTCGATCACGTCCGCGACCGACGACTCCAGCACCCCGATCTCCGCGTTCGCCCGTGCGGCCGCCTGCTTGACGAGCGCCAGGGCGGTCACGAGCTCGGGATACGTGCCGATCCCCCGCCCGGAGATCGGGAAGTTCTCGACGGCGCGCTGCGTGTGCGCGCCCCAGTAGGCGTCGGCCGGCACCTCGACGGACCCGAGCGAGTCGTGCTCGGTGCGGATCCCGGTCACGAGACGACATCCACGACGGTCTGTGCGAGGGCGACGGCGGCATCCCGCAGCGCCTTCTCGGCCAGCGGTCCGACGCACGCGGCGGCGAACTCGGGCTGATGGTTGGTCGCCGGGAGGCTGCCGACGCCGATGTACGGGTGGATGGCCGGGACGACCTGCGACACGTTGCCCATGTCGGTGGAGGCGCGGTTCATCCGGCCCGCGGTGGACGAGCCGTCGAACACCCGACCGAGCGCCACCGCGTTCGCCCGGTAGTACCCGAGCGCCCGCTCGTCGTTGCGGAACTCCGAGTACGGCTTGCTCTCCGGCGTGACGGTGAGCGTCGTCCCGGAGGCGAGCGCGCCCGCCTCGAAGCAGCGGTTCACCTTCTCCTCGACGCGTTCCAGCTCGGCCAGGCTCTCGGCGCGCACGTACCAGCGGCCCTCCGTGCGGTCCGGGATGGCGTTGGGCGCCTGGCCGCCGACGGTCTGGATTCCGTGCACGCGCGCCGAATGCGGAAGCTGCTGGCGCAGCAGGCCGATCGCGACCTGCGCGACCACGAAGGCGTCGTTGGCGTTCACGCCCTCCTCCGGGTAGGCGCCGGCGTGCGCGGCCTTGCCGTCGTAGCGGACGTGCGAGTGCGCGACGGCGAACGGGCGCGCCTCCGCGACATCCACCGGACCGGGATGCGCCATGACGGCGAGGTCCAGGCCGGAGAACGCGCCACGGTCGAGCAACTCGATCTTCCCGCCGCCGCCCTCCTCGGCCGGGGTGCCGTAGACCTCCACGGTGATCCCGAGCTCATCGGCCAGAGCAGCCAGAGCGCTCGCGACACCGACGGCAATCGCGGCGATCAGATTGTGGCCGCACGCGTGGCCGAGGCCGGGCAGCGCGTCGTACTCGGCGCAGACGCCGATCCGCACGGGGCCCGAGCCGGCGGTCGCGAGGAAGGCGGTCTCCAGTCCCAGGTAGGCGGGCGTCACGACGAAGCCGCGGGAGGCCAGCGCTTCCTGCAACCGGGCGGCTGCGCGGTGCTCGTTCCAGGCGGTCTCCGGGTCGGCGTGCAGCGCCTCCGAGAGGGCGACGAGCTGCGGGAGGCCGGCGTCCACGAGCGCGCGGACGCGCTCCTTCAGCGGCGCATCCGCGAGCACGGCGGTACCGGCGCCCTCACTCATCCCCCGGCACCCCGTAGCTCGGCGCCCCGGCCGGCATCAGCCCGCGCGTCACGTACGCGTCCCGCTGCGGGAGCCACGTCTCCACGAGGATCTCGCCCAGCAGCTCGACGGGGTCGTCCGCCCAGTCGACGCGGAGGTCGGTGACGCGCCAGCCGGCGTCGCGCACGACCGCGACGCCGGCCGAACGCACCGGCCCCTCCTCGCCGCCCGCGGCGACGGCGGCCTGCAACGCGGCCAGCAGCCGCACCTCCAGCTCGCCGGTCGCCGCCTCGAACGCGTCCACCATGAGCTGTGGGATGTCGGGCCGAGCCAGCATGTTGCCCGCCGCGACCGCGTGAGCGGAGTGCGCCTGGCCGTGGTGGCCGAGCACGTGCGAGCCCGAGTGGATCGCGGAGCGGCCGTCGCGGTCGATCACGAGCAGCTGCCGGTAGTCGATGTCGGGCGTGGAGGCCACGACCCACGCCAGCACCTCCTCCACCGGCCGGCCGTCGCGCAGCCCGTCGATGAGCTGCGGGCCGAGCCGGGGGTCGGTGATGTTCTGGGAGTGCGCGCCGCCGACGCCGTCGGCGAGGTTCACGCAGCGCGCTGCGACAGCGGGCGAGGAGGAGCAGATGGCCGAGCCGATCGCCCCGGTGCCGTCGACGGCGAGGATGGAGAACGTCACTTGGCACCTCCCGCAGAAGAGCTCAGCACCGCCGTGGCGTCGATCTCCACCAACCATTCCGGCCGGGCCAGCGCCGAGACGACGATGCCGGTCGACACCGGGAACACGCCCTTCAGCCAGCGCCCGACCACCCGGTACACGGCCTCCCGGTACCGCGGGTCGATGATGTAGATGACGACCTTGACGATGTCCTCGAGGCTCGATCCTGCCTCCTCCAGCAGCATCGCGATGTTCGCCATGGCCTTCTCGGCCTGGGCCTCCACGTCGCCGACGCCGACCGATTCGCGGGTGTCGAGGTCTTGGCCGATCTGGCCGCGCAGGTAGACGACGCCGCCCGCCACGACGGCCTGGCAGAGGTCGTTGTCGAGGTTCTGCTCGGGGTAGGTGTCCTTGGTGTTGAACGGGCGGATCCGGGTGTGGGTCGGCATCAGACGGCTGCTCCTTCCGCCGCGACCGCGGCGTTCTCGTACGACTGGTAGGTGCGCTGGATCTGGATCTGGTCGGCGATGTAGCCGGCGTCGTGCCAGACGCCCCAGATGAAGCTGGAGCCGCGGCGCGACTGCCACGGCAGGCCCAGGAAGTACACGCCGCGCTCGGCGGAGACGCCGCGCTGGTGCACCGGCCGGCCCGCAGCATCCAGCGCGTCCACCTGCAGCCAGCCGTAGTCGACGCCGAAGCCGGTCGCCCAGACGATGGAGGTGATGCCGGCCGCAGCGAGGTCGAGTTCGGTGACCGGGTCGGTGACGCACGCGGGGTCGGGGCCGAGGACGCGCGCCTCCGGCTCCTCGGGGAGGTCGAGGCCGTTGCGTTCGATGTAGGCGTCGGCCTCGTCGAGCACCGACAGGTAGTTGGCGTCGCCGGCGTGGATGTTGGCGGCGAGGTCGCTGCCGAATGTGATGACGCCGTCGGAGTAGGCCTGCGTGCGGCCGACGAGCGTGATGCCGCTCTCCGCCAGCTCCCGGAAGTCGACGGTGCGGCCGCCGCGCGCGCCGCTGACCGCGATGGTCACGTGCTCGGCGCCGGCGGCGGGGGCGGAGGCCTCCCACTTGCCGAGGACGCCCAGCCACCACACGTTGTCGCGCCCCCGGTAGCGGCGCGGCGGCCGGTCGTGCGGGCCGACCGAGAGGTGCACCTGGCGTCCGGCGCGGCGCAGCTCGTCGGCGATCTGCACGCCGGAGGAGCCGGCGCCGACCACGAGCACGCCGCCGGCGGGGAGCTGGTCCGGGTTGCGATAGTCGCTCGAGTGCAGTTGCTCGATCCCCGCCGCGGCCGGGATGACGGTCGGGATGACGGGCTTCTGGAACGGGCCCGTCGCGGCGACGACGTGGCGGGCCGTGTAGCTGCCGTCGGTGGTCTCGACCCGGAAGCCGGGGGCGCCGACGTTGCGGCGGACCGACAGGACCTCCACGCCGCTGCGGATGGGAGCGTTCGTCATAGCGGCGTACGCCACGAAGTAGTCGGCGACTCGCTCCTTGGGGGCGAAGCCGTCCGGGTCGACGTCGTCGAACTCCAGGCCGGGGAAGCGGTCGTGCCAGGCCGGGCCGTTGGCGACGAGCGAGTCCCAGCGGCCCGAGCGCCAGCGTTCGGCGATGCGGCCGCGCTCCAGCACGAGATGCGGGATGCCGCGCTCGGTCAGGTGGGCGCTCATCGCCACACCGGCCTGTCCCGCGCCGACGACGAGGACCTCGATTTCCTGGCTCGACATGTGATCTCCTTCGCTCGTCCGAGGTGGTCTGGCCATTGTCAGCAGCCCAGAGCGAATCTGTAAAACAATGAGAATCGCCCTACTGGATCAGTAGAAGTGATGCTTCACGTGCGTCCCACGCGCGCGAACCATCCTGCTGTGATGCGCTGCCGCCGCCGGCGGCTCCGACTGAATCACTTCAAGTGATGCAGTGCAACGCTTTTCAACGCTCGTTTCGATGCACACCTGGTGCGTACTCTGCGATTACCGCAGCGGGAGGTTCCCGGTTGCGGCGAACGGAGGAGAGCCCCGCATGACGCTCGAGACCACGACCCCCTCGCGACCCGCATCGACGGCCGCGCCGTCATCGGCGGCGAACGCGTCGCCTCCGCGTCGGGCGAGACGTTCGTCACGATCAACCCGGCGACCGGCGAGGCGCTGGCGGAGGTCGCCAAAGGCGGCGCCTCCGACGTCGACCGCGCCGTCGCCGCGGCACGCGCCGCCTTCGAGTCCGGCGCCTGGAGCCGCCGCGACGCCGCCGACCGCGGCGCCGTCCTGCGCCGCCTCGCCGACCTCATCGAGCATCACGCCGAGGAGCTCGCCCTCCTCGAGTCCCTCGACATGGGCAAGCCGCTCTCGCAGACCAGCGCCGTCGACGTCCCCGGGACCGCGGCGACCTTCCGGTGGTACGGCGAACTGGCCGACAAGCTCACCGACGAGGTCCCCTCCACTCCCCCGGGCTCCACCGCCATCGTCAACCGGGTCGCCCTCGGCGTCGTCGCGGCGATCGTCCCGTGGAACTATCCGCTCGACATCGCCGCCTGGAAGCTCGCGCCCGCCCTGGTCGCCGGCAACAGCGTCGTCCTGAAGCCCGCAGAGACCACCAGCCTGACCGCGCTCCGGCTCGGGGAGCTGGCGCTGGAGGCCGGCATCCCCGCCGGCGTCCTCAACGTCGTGCCCGGCCCCGGCTCGGTGATCGGCCGCGCACTCGGGCTGCACCCGGACGTGGACGCGCTCACCTTCACCGGCTCGACCGCAGTCGCCAAGAAGCTGCTGACCTACGCGGGCGAGTCGAACATGAAGCGGCTCAGCCTGGAGGCCGGCGGCAAGAGCTCGAACCTGATCTTCGCCGACGTCGAAGACCTCGCGCCGGCCGCCGAGAAGGCCGCCTTCGGGGCGTTCTACAACCAGGGCGAGGTCTGCTCGGCCAACTCGCGCATCTTCGTCGAGCGCCCCGTCTACGACGAGTTCCTCGGGCTGCTCACGACGGCCGCGGAGGCGTACCGGTCGGGCGACCCGCTCGACCCGGGCAGCGGCAACGGCGCACTCGTGTCCGAGTCGCACGCCGACGGCGTCGCCGCTGCAATCGAGGCCGCGGCCCGCGACGGCGAGTTGATCGGCGGCGAGCGCGTCCGGCGGCAGGGCTCGACCGCGTTCATCGACCCCGCGATCGTCGCCGGCCTCCCGCTGTCGCACGCGCTGCACCGCGACGAGGTGTTCGGCCCACTGGTCGTGGTCCAGGCGTTCGACCACGAGGACGACGCTGTGCGCGCCGCGAACGCCACCGACTACGGCCTCGCCGCATCGCTGTGGACCTCCAGCCTGTCGCGCGCCCATCGGGTGTCCGAGCGACTGGTCGCCGGCACCGTCTCCGTGAACACCGTGGACGCGCTCGGTTCCACGACCCCGTTCGGCGGCTTCAAGCAGTCCGGCTTCGGGCGCGACCTCTCCCGGCACGCCATCGACAACTACGTGGGCCTCAAGACCACGTGGTTCCAGCACGCGTAGGCGGCCGGAGATGACGACGCAGCTCGACGTCCGGCACCGCACCGACGCCCGCGTGCCTGCGGAGGTCGCGCGCTCCTGGCTGCTGATCCCGGCCTCCCGGCTCGACGCCGTCGCGGTCGCCGGATCGCAGGCGGATGCCGTCGTCATCGACCTGGAGGATGCGATCGACGTGTCCCGCAAGGAGGTCGAACGGGAGCGCGTCGCGCGCTTCCTGTCGGCCGGCGGCGAGGCGTGGGTGCGCGTGAACGACCGCACCTCGGCGTTCTGGGCCGGCGACGTGGACCGGCTG
Source organism: Leifsonia sp. L25 (assembly GCF_050632895.1). The sequence goes on from NZ_JBODRZ010000003.1 coordinate 275,655, forward strand.
CGCGGCCTCCCCGGCCTGCTCGGCGTCGTCCTCGCGAAGACCGAGGAGGCCGCCCAGGTCAGCGAGACCGCCGAGCGGTTGGGCGGAGCCACCCCGGTCGTCGCCCTGGTCGAGTCGGCCCTCGGCATCGAGAACGCGGCGCTGATCGCCCGCGCGCGCGGCGCCTTCCGGCTCGCATTCGGCAGCGGCGACTACCGCCGCGACACCGGCGTCGCCAACAAGGAGGTCGCGCTGGCCTACCCGCGCTCGCGGCTCGTGGTCGCCAGCCGGGTCGGCGGCCTCCCCGGCCCGATCGATGGACCCTCGGTGGTCGACGGCGCGCCGGTCGTGACCGAGCAGTCGCAGTCGGCCGCAGCGCTCGGCCTCACCGGACGGCTCTGCCTGCGCGAGACGCAGGTCGGGATCGTCAACGAGGTCATGGCCCCGTCCGCCGAGGACGTGTCCTGGGCCTGCGGCTTCCTCGAAGAGTTCGAGGAGGGCGGCCGCGTCGTCCGCGACGGCAGCGACCTCCCTCGGCTCGGCCGCGCCGAGAAGATCCTCCGCCTGGATCGCGCGTTCAGCGCGGCCGGATAGCGCCTCCCCTCCGGCCGGGCGTCCCCCGCTCGGCGCGGATTTCCCCCACCCAGCCCCACCCGAAGAGAATGCAAGGACGAAGGAGTCCCCGATGACCGACACCAAGCTCCAGACCTCGAACATCCGCACCCAGCATTTCCGGAAGACGCTCGGCCGGCTCGACATCGTGTTCCTGTCGATCAGCGCGGTCATCTCCATCGACACCATCGCCCAGATCGCGGCAGGAGGCGGCGCCGAGGCGTTCACCTGGACCGCGGTGATCGGCATCACCTTCCTTTTCCCGTACGCGCTCGTGATCTCCGAGCTCGGCAGCACGTTCCACGACGAGGGCGGCCCGTTCGTCTGGGTGCGGCTGGCGTTCGGCAAGCTCACCGCGGCGATCGCGACGCTGTTCTACTGGATCACCAACCCGCTCTGGATGGGCGGCTCGCTGGTGTTCATCTCCGCCGCGACCTGGGGCGCCTACATCGCTCCGCTCCCGGAGGGCAGCGCGGGGGACATCGCGTTCAAGCTGATCTTCATCTGGCTGGCGATCGGGACGGCGATCATCGGTCTCCAGTACGGCAAACACATCGTCGCCGCCGGGGCGATCGTCAAGATCGCGCTGCTCGTGGTCTTCGTCGTCACCGTGGCCGTCTACGCCGTCAAGAACGGTGTGCACGGCTACGCGGCCGGCGCGTTCTCGCCGACCCTCGGCGGGTTCCTCGCCGTGACGCCGGTCATCCTGTTCGCGGTCGTCGGCTTCGAGGCTCCGAACGGCGCGGCCGAGGAGATGCGCAACCCGCAGCGCGACGTCCCGCGGGCGATCACCTCCTCGGGCATCATCTCGATCCTCTGCTACCTGGTGCCGATCTTCGCCATCCTGGCCGTCCTCCCCGCGAGCAAGGTGCAGGGCGCCAGCGGCCTCCTGGACGCCTTCAAGGAGGTCTTCTCGGTATACGGCATCGCGACCGGCCCAGTGATGTTCATCGCGGCGCTGCTCTTCGTGTTCGTGGTGCTGACCCAGGCGAGCGCGTGGATGATCGCGTCCGACCGTGTGCAGGCCGCCGCGGGCGCCGACGGCGCGTTCTTCCGCTACTTCGGCGTCTTCTCGAAGCGGTTCGGCACCCCGGTGCGGATGAACCTGCTGTCCGGAATCGTGGCCACTGTGTTCTGCGTCGCGGCGACGCTGCTGCTCAAGGGCAGCACCGCGGCCGTGTTCACCGTGGTGCTGACGGTCGCGATCTCGACGCTGCTGCTGTCGTACCTGGTGATCTTCCCGTCGATCGTGCGCCTGCGGAAGAAGTACCCGGACGTCGAGCGCCCGTTCCGGGTGCCGGGAGGCCGTGCCGGGCTGTGGATCGCCGTCGTCATCATCTACGCCTGGGTGCTCCTCGGCTCCTGGGTCGCGGTCTTCCCCGGCACGCTCGAGTCGGTCCTCGGGGTCAAGTACGACTTCGTCGACACCTGGGGCGTCGACCGGCCGACGTTCGAGGGGTTCACGGTGGGGACGCTGATCGTCATCACGGTGCTGGCGCTCGTCGGCTACTTCTGGCAGCGGGCGCGCGACCGCCGGGTCGACCCGGGGCCGGAGGTGCTGCTGGAGCCGGTGCGCGACTGAGGCGCGCTGGCTCGCGCAAACAACGGAGGAGACCCCGGCCCAGGCGGCCGGGGTCTCCTCCGTTCACTGCGTCTCGGGGTGTGTCGCGACCGGATGTCCTCCGTTGCCGACGCGCGCGGACAACGGAGGACATCCGGGCCGACACGCCGGTGGGCAGCAGCGAAGGGAGGAGATCCGCGGGGGTCGGGGCGGGATCTCCTCCGTTGTGGGTGGAGGGTGGGGCGGAGGGCGTCGGGTCAGGCCGGGTTGGTGGACCGGGCCCGGGTTGCCGCGACCAGCTCCGCCGCGCGCTCCGCCACCATCATCACCGTGATGACCGGGTTCACCGACGTGAGCGTCGGGAACACCGACGCGTCCGCGATCCGCAGCCCGTCGATGCCGCGCACGCGCAGCTCGGGGTCGACCACGGCCAGGTCGTCGTCGACCGCGCCCATCCGGCAGGTGCCGGACACGTGGTAGACGGTCTGGTGGATGGCGCGCTGCGCGGCCGACAGCTCCTCGTCGGTCTGGACGTCGGAGCCGGGGAAGACCTCCCGGACCAGGTGGCTGCGCATCGGCTCGGCTGCGGCGATCTCACGCGCCAGCCGCACCCCGGCGACCAGCATCCGCTCGTCGTGGCCGGACGCGTCCGTGAAGTAGCGGTAGTCGATCACCGGCGCCTCGTCCGGATCGGCGGAGGCGATGGTGACGCGGCCCCGGCTGTGCGGCTTGGCGACGTTCGGCGCAATGGCGACGATGGTCTCCGGGAAGACGACTCCGCGGGCGCGCGGGTGGTCGACCACGGGCTCCACCGGGAAGTGCATCAGCACATCCGGCCGGAGCGGGTCGCCGTCCACACCGACCATTGCGCCGGCGTCCCAGCCGGAGGCCGAGACGGCGGGCGGAGCGGACACGGCCTCCCAGACCACGAGCCCTTCGGCGTGGTCCTGCAGGTTCTCCCCCACGCCGGGCAGGTCGAGCAGCGTGTCGACGCCGGCGGCCTCGAGCACCTGCGCCGGGCCGATCCCGGACAGCAGGAGCAGGCGCGGCGTGTCGATGGCGCCGCAGGCGAGCACGATCTCCCGCCGCGCGCGCACCTCGCGCAGCACGCCGGACGCGTCGCGGAACAGCACCGCGACGGCACGGCCGTCCGCGACGACGACCCGCTCCGCCCGCGCACCCGTGACCACATCCAGCGACGGACGCGCATCCATCACGTCGTGCAGGTAGTGGATCGAACTCGACCCGCGCACGTTCGTCGCCGGTTCGTAGCCGACCTCGAAGAAGCCTGCGCCGCGCGCGAGCGTATCGGTCCGGCCGTCGTTCCAGCGCTCCTGGAGCGGGAGGCCGAGGGCGCTCACAGCGGAGGCGACCACGTCGGCGACGAACGGGTTCCGGTCGGCCGGGGCGACCGGGTGCACCGGGACGTCGAGCCGGTCGAAGTAGGGCTGGAAGCTCGCCGCGTCCCACCCGGCGGCCCCGGCCTCCACCCATTCGGCCAGGTCGGAGGCGAGCGGGCGCCACGCGATCATCGTGTTCGCGGTCGAGCAGCCGCCGAGGATGCGCATCCGCGTCTGCCGGATGGACGAGTTGCCGCGCTCCTGCGGCACGCTGCGGTAGTCGAGGTCGTACTCGCTCTCGATCATCTCCTCCCAGCGTCTCAGCTCGCGGGCACGGCCCTCGTCGCGGTCGCTCGGGCCCCACTCCAGGAGAGCCACCGTCACGTCCGGGTTCTCGGAGAGGCGCGCGGCGACGATGCCGCCCGCAGTGCCGCCGCCGACCACGACGTAGTCGTACTCGGCGGCGGCCTGTGCTGCTGGATCGAGGGTCATTCTGCTCCTGCGACGGTGGTGGGGAGGGAGGCGGCGGCGAGCACCGGCTGCTTCGACGGCGCCCACTTCATCAGGGCGTAGTAGAGCGGGCAGATCACGGCCAGGCCGACGATCCACGAGATGTCGACGCCCCCGAGCGCGGTGGCGATCGGGCCGGTGTAGAACGCGGTGTTGATGAAGGGGAGCTGGATGAGGACGCCCAGCACGTAGCAGATCACCGCGTTGCGGTTGACCCGGCCGTAGACGCCGCCGTCCTGGCGGAAGAGCGACGGGATGTCGTACTTGCCGTGCTTCACCACGTAGTAGTCGACGAGGTTGACGGCCGTCCAAGGGATGAGCACGCACAGCAGCAGGATCATCAGGTTCGACAGGTTGACCAGGAAGTTCGCCGAGAAGGCGAAGCCGAGCACGAGAGCCACCAGGAAGAGGATGACCGCGATGGCTCCGCGCGTGACGGCCCGCGGGATCCACTTCGGGAACAGCGTCTGCCCGATGGTGATGATGGCGAGGCTGCCGCAGTACAGGTTCATGCCGTTGCTGACGCTGATGCCGACGCCGAACACGAGCATCGCGAGCCCGGCGATCCCGGGGATGAGGGCGCTCAGCCCGGTGGCGACGTCGTCCTTCGGGAAGGCCGCGCCGACGATGGAGCCGAGCACCATCGGGATGACGGAGCCGGCGACGCAGCCGGCGAACGTCGCCCAGAACGCGGCGCGCACGCCGGTGTCCTTCGGCATGTACCGGGTGTAGTCCGACACGTACGGCGCGTAGGCGATCTGCCAGAGCGCGGCGACGGAGATCGTTCCCATGATGCCGGTGGCAGTGACCGAGCCGTAGCTGAGGGCGCTCGCGGGGAGGGTGCCGGCGGCGAAGATGTAGACGAAGACGATCGTGATGGTCAGGCCGGCGACGACGCTCATCACGGTGCCGAAGACGTGCAGCAGCCGGTAGCCGAACACCGCGCCGAAGACGCTGATCAGTCCGACGATCACGGTGGACCAGAACGCGCCGAGGTGAGTCAGCGAGTCGAGCGCCTGGCCTCCCAGGATCACGTTCGAGGCGAAGAACGCCACGTACATCCCGACCACGATCACGACGACCAGGAGGCTGCCGTACGACCCGAACTGCGCCCGTGTCTGCAGCATCTGCGGCACGCCCATCTGCGGGCCCTGCGCAGCGTGCAGCGCCATCACGACGCCGCCGATCAGGTTGCCGACCACGAGCGCGACGATCGCCGCCCAGATCGGGAGGCCGTAGACGGCGGTCGCGAGCAGTCCGGTGGCGATCGACAGCATCATGATGTTGCCGCCGAACCAGATAGTGAACAGGTTGCGGGCTTTCCCGTGCCGTTCATCCTCGGGGATGTAGTCGATGGTGCGGGTCTCGACGCCGAGAGCGTCGCTGCGGACCTCTGTGGTCATGGTGTGCTCCTCGCCCTGGTGCTTCGGATTGTCCGTCGCTTGGCATAGAAGCCTCTGCTGTTCCGGCGCATCTATCAAGTAAGGTTGCCTGAAGCACTGCATCACTTCGCGAGATGCCGGGCCGTAGGAAACGGAACCGAAACATCGCCGTCATCGGCCGGACCGACGGGAGGCCTCCCATGACCAAGAAGCCGGACGTCACGCTCGCGCAGCTCCGCTACTTCATCGAGGCGGCGACGCACCTGTCGATGACACGCGCAGCGGAGGAGTTGTTCGTCGCCCAGTCCGCCGTCTCGTCGGCCATCGCGCAGCTCGAGCAGCAGGTCGGCGCGCAGCTCTTCATCCGGCAGCGCTCGCGCGGGCTGACACTGACGCCGGCCGGGCAGCAGTTCCTCGGCGACGCCCGGGCGCTGCTCCTCAACCTGGAGGAGGCGCTCGACACCGCGCGCGGCATCGACAACCAGGTGCGCGGCACCATCCGCATCGGCTGCTTCGTCACACTCGCGCCGTTCATCCTCCCGGCGATCGTCAGCCGGGTGCGGGCCGAGCATCCCTACCTCGACATCGAGGTGGACGAACTGGACACCGACGGCGCCAGGGCGGCGCTGCGCAGCGGCCGGGTGGAGCTGCTGATCGGCTACGACTTCGGCTTCGGCAACGACATCCGCACCGCCGTACTCTCCGACGCTCCCCCGCACGTCCTCCTGCCGGCCGACCATCCGCTCGCCGCCTCGCCGCAGGTCTTTCTGCGCGAGTTGTCGCGGGAGCCGATGATCCTGCTCGACCTGCCGCACAGCCGGGAGTACTTCCTCGGCATCCTCGCCGGCGCGGGGCTGCAGCCGGAGATCCGGCACCGGTCGCTCAACTACGAGACGGTGCGGGCGTTCGTCGCGCACGGCCACGGCTTCTCGATCCTCAACCAGCGGCCGAAGCACGACCTCAGCTACGACGGCGAGCGGGTGGTCGCCCTGCCGATCGCGGACAGCGTGCCCGCCCTCCCGGTGGTGCTCGCGGCGATGCGCTCGGTGCGCGCGACGGCCCGGGCGCGCGCGGTGAGCGACATCGCAGCGCAGGTGGTGGCCGATGCGCTGAATCCGGAGCCGCTGCGCGCGTGAGATGACGGGGACGTTTCGGGCGCATCACGCATCTGCATGGATGATGAACTGATCCAGGCGAAACTATTTGCGTGATCAACGGTGTCCGCCGAGACTGGTCGGATACGCGAAAGGGACGCCGATGACGAGTCTGCACACCACGACCTTGCACCCCACCACCCTGCACTTCACGAACGGCCGCCTGTACCTCGGCGACGGCGTCTGGCGGGACGGCGGAGTGCTCGTGCGCGACGGCCGCATCGCGGCGGTGGGCGCGGACGACGAGCTCGCCGCGCTCCGCGACCCCGGCACGGTTGTGCGGGATGCGGGCGGCGCTTCCCTCCTCCCGGGCTTCCACGACACGCACGTGCACCCGCCGATGGCGGGAAGCTCCCTGCTCGGCATCGACCTGATGCCGGTGCACGACGCCGACGCGTACAGCCGGGTCATCGGCGCGTACGCGGCCGCGCATCCCGAGCTCGAGACGATCGTCGGCGTCGGCTGGTACGGCGACGTCTTCCCCGGCGGCCTCCCCACCCGAGAGCTGCTCGACGCCGTGGTCCAGGACCGCCCGGTCATCCTCACCAGCCACGACGGCCACGGCGTCTGGGTCAACTCCCGGGCCCTGGAGGCCGCGGGCGTCCGCGACGACGTCGCCGACCCGCTCGGCGGCCGGTTCGTGCGCGACGACACCGGACGACTGACCGGCGTGCTGCTCGACACCGCGGTGCAAGCGCTGGAGGCGATCACGCCGCCGCCTCCGCCCGGGTTCCTGGAGGAGGCGATCCTCGCCGCGCAGCAGCGCCTCCACTCGGTCGGCATCACGACCTGGCACGACGCGGCCGTGGGCAAGAGCGAGCTCGGGCCGGACTCCTTCGACAGCTACCTGGCCCTGGCCTCCCGTGGCGCACTCACCGCGCGGGTGGTGCTCTGCCAGTGGTGGGATCGCGACCGCGGCTTGGAGCAGGTGGACGAGCTGGTCGCCCGGCGTTCACGGGCGGCGGAGGCCGCAGGCGTGACCGCCGGCGTCGTGAAGATCATGCAGGACGGCGTCATCGAGAACCACACCGGCGCCCTCCTGGAGGAGTACGCCGACGGCTCGGGCGAGCGTGGCGACTCCTTCATCCCACCCGAGCGACTGAAGGCGATCGTCGCCGAACTCGACGCGCGCGGCTTCGACGTGCACCTGCACGCCGTCGGCGACCGCGCCGTGCGGGAGTGCCTGGACGCGGTCGAGCACGCCCGAACCGTCAACGGCCCCGGTGGAGGCCGCCACCAGCTCGCGCACCTCGACGTGGTCGACCCGGCCGACTTCGACCGCTTCGCGGCGCTGGACGTCACCGCCAACGCGCAGCTGCTCTGGGCGCGCACCGACACCGAGATCGTCGAGCGCAAGCTGCCGATGATGGGCCACGACCGCGCGGGCCGGCACTTCCCGTTCGAGTCGCTCCGCCGGCACGGAGCCCGCATCGTCGGAGGCAGCGACTGGCCGGTCTCCGACCCGAACCCGCTGTGGGCGATGCACACCGGCACCACCCGGCTGGCGCCCTCCACCGACCCGCACGCGACCGGGCCGGCGCTGACCGAACCGCTGCTGGCCTCCGAGGCGCTGCCGCTCGCGACCGCGCTCGACGCGTACACGGGCACCGCGGCGTGGATCGGGCGGATGGAGGGGACGACCGGACGGCTCGCGCCCGGCTACGCCGCCGACCTCGTCCTCCTCGACCGCGACATCTCCGACGGCCGCGGCCTCGACACCGCCCGCGTGCTGGAGACCGTCTCTGCCGGCGTCACCGTATTCCGCGCGTAGGCGCCCCACCGAGCCGCGACATTCGTGCCGAATGCGCAGCCACGCGGGACGCCACATTCGTGACGAATGTCGCGAATCACGCCGCCAAAGGCGACATTCGTGCCGAATGCGCAGCCACGCGGGACGCCACATTCGTGACGAATGTTGCGTAAGGCGCTGCCGGAGGCGACATTCGGTACGAATGCCGCCTCCGGCTGGAGCGTGGTGCTCAGGCCGCGCGCTCTCCTGGGAAGGCGTGGAGGCCTTCGGGGGCGATGGCGAAGCGGACCTGCTGGCCAGGGGTGAGCGCGTCCGCGGCCTGGGACAGCATCGTGACCGGGATGCGGAGGTCGCCCGCGACGATCTCCGCACGAGCGAACGGCCCGAAGAAGTCGACCGCGCGCAGCGTCCCGGAGGCGGACCGTGCGGTGGAGGCCGCGTCGTCCGGCAGGATGCGCACGCGCTCGGCCATGACCAGTACGTCGACCCGGTCGCCCTCGCGGAGGTCGTCCTGCGACGTTGTCAGCGACAGCCCTCCGATCTCCACCGTGGCCGACGGCCCCGAGCCGTGCACGACGCCGATGCCGAGGGACTGCCCACCGAGGAACTGCGCCACGAACCGGTTCCCCGGCGTGCGGTACATGCTCTCGGGGGTGTCGTTCTGCTGCACGACGCCGTGGTCCAGCATCATCACCTGGTCGCCCAGGTCCATGGCCTCCTCCTGGTCGTGCGTGACCATGATCGTGGTCAGCCCGGTCTCGCGGTGGATGCGCTTGAGCTCGCGCTGCATCTCGCCGCGAATCTTCTTGTCCAACGCCGACAGCGGCTCGTCCAGCAGCAGCAGGTCCGGGGACGTCACCAGCGCACGCGCCAGCGCGACCCGCTGCTGCTGACCGCCGGAGAGCTGGGCGGGCGAACGGCCGCCGAAGTCGCCCAGGCCGACCAGACCGAGCATCTCCTCAGCCTTCTTCTTCGCCGCCGACCGCGGGGTGCGGCGGGCGCGGAGCCCGTACATGACGTTCGACAGCACGGAGAGGTGCGGGAACAGGGCGTAGTTCTGGAAGACGAACCCGATGTTGCGCTTCTCCACCGAGAGCCGGGTGACATCCCGGTTCCCGACCCGGATGGCGCCCTCGTCGGGGTCTTCCAGCCCCGCGACGATGCGCAGCAGGGTGGACTTGCCGGACCCGGAGGAGCCCAGCATGCAGCAGAACCGGCCGTCGCCGACGGTCAGGTCCAGCGGTTCGAGCACGCGCGTGCCGTTGAAGGTCTTGGAGACGCGAGAGACAGTCAGCTCGGCCATCAGTTTCCTTTGTTCGTTGAGGTCGTGAAGAGCTTGGCGGCGTTGCCGGACAACCAGTTGAGGATGACCACCAGCAGCACCGTGGAGAGGATGATGATCGTCGCCAGCGCATCCACATCCGGGGTCACGCCGAGGCGCACCATCGAGTAGATCTGCACCGGCAGGGTCGAGACCCCGATCGGGGCCAGGAAGAGCTGGATCGCGAAGTTGTTGAACGTGATCACGAACGCCAGCAGACCGCCCGCGATGATCGAGGGTCCGATCAGCGGGATGGTGATGGTGAGGAAGGTCCGCAGGGGACCGGCGCCGAGCGAGTGGGCGGCCTCCGCGTAGTGCGGGTTCAGGTCGCGCAGACGGCCGGAGACGATCAGCACCACGAACGGCAGGGAGGTCACGATCGACGCCAGGATCAGCCCGAGCGTGCTCGACCCGAGGCCCAGCCAGCCGAACACCACGACGAACCCGGCGGCGAGGATCAGCGCGGGGACCGTCAGGAGCGCGAGCAGGAGGCTGTTGATCGGCGCGGTGACGAAGATGCGGCTGCGCGCCATCCCGAGCGCCAGCAGCGTACCGACGATCACGGCGAAGATGGTCGCCTGGGTCGCCAGGTTGAGGCTGGTGAGCAGCGCGTCCACGAGGGCCTGGTCGTGCGAGAGGTTCGCGTACCAGTCGAAGGTGAAGTGGAACGGGAACGTGCCGTACCGGGACTGGTTGAGGCTGAGCGCGGTCATCGCCAGCAGCGGCAGTGCCAAGATCACCAGCACCACGTAGAGCCAGACCTTCATCAGCCGGGGCAGCACTGCGAGCTTCATCGGAGCACTCCTTCGGTGGGTGCGGACGGCTGCACGACGCGCGAGACGACCTCGTGGTTCGCGAGCGCGTCCTCGGTCGTGAGGGCGTCCTCCGCCAGCCGCGCCTGCGCGGTCGCCCGCTCGGCCTTGGGCCGTCCCGCCTTGGAGACGCCCGACAACGCGTTGCGGGACCAGGTGAGCAGCCCGGTCACGCCGCCGACGATCGCCAGCGACGTCACCAGCAGCACCAGCGACATCGCCACGGCGAACTGCTGGTGGACTCCCGCCGAGAGCTGCGCCGAGATGGCGTTGCCGAGCATCTGCCCGTTCGGGCCGCCGAGGATGGTGGGTTCGGCGAACGCGCCGACCGTCTGCACGAAGGTGAGGGCGAAGTTCACGCCGATCATCGCGGTCGACAACGGCCAGATCACCCGGGTGAACACGAAGCCCTTGGAGGCGCCGAGGGTGCGGGAGGCCTCCAGCACCGACCCGCTGATCTGCTCCGACGCGGAGTACATCACCAGGATGGCGGTCGGGATGGACTCCTGCACCAGCATGAGCACGTTCGCCGCCGGGGTGTACATGATCGACGCCTGCGGGTCGGCGACGCCGATGGCCGAGAGGAATGACATCACCGGACCGCCGGCCTGGATGAGGCTGACGAACCCGTAGATCAGCAGAAGCTGCGAGGTGATGTAGGGAATGATCACGAACCCGAGGATCAGCGGCTTCGCCTTCGGGCTGGTGTAGCGGGCCAGCGCCCACGCCGCCGGCCAGGCCAGCGCGATGCTGACCACGGCGACGGAGAACGCGATCAGCAGCGTGCGACCCAGCAACGACATGTACACCGCGCTGGAGAACATCTCCGTGAAGTTCTCGACGGTGAAACCGCCGGACCCGTTGGTGAACCCGATGATCAGCAGCGCGACCAGCGGCAGCAGGGCGAACAGCAGCAGCAGGAGGCCGCCGGGCGTGAGCAGGAAACCCGTGCCCAGGGCCCCCTGGCCCGCCGCCGGGGACGGCGGGCCAGGGACAGCGGGGCGGTGGTCATCAGGAGCCGGCTTTCACCTGCGTCCAGGCGTCGACCCACGACTGGAGCCGGTCCGCGGGCTGCGGAAGCTGCAGCGCGAGGCTCGAGATCTTGTCGGGGTTCGCCTGCAGGCGGTCCAGGGTGGCGGGCTCGAGCGACGCGACGACCGACTTGTTCGCCGGGGCCGGCGAGGAGTCGGCGGGAGTGTTCGCCCACTTGCTGAGGAACTCTTTGCCGGTCATGTAGTTGAGCCACTTGTAGGCGAGGTCGAGGTGCTGCGTCTTCGCAGCGATCGCCCAGTTGTCGATCCAGCCGACCGCGCCCTCCTTGGTGATCTCGTACGTGAAGTTCGTCGTCCCCGGCGCCTTGCCGGCGACCAGCCCGCCGATGCCGTCGGAGTTCGCGATGCCCGCGACGATCGATCCGCTGGCGATGCCTTTGGCCAGGTCGTCGGTCGACGAGTAGAGCAGCTTGGCGTTGTCCTTCAGCTTCTGCAGCGCCGGCGTCACCTTCGCCATGTCGGGGCTCTGCGGGTCCTCACCGAGGTAGAGGGCGGTGATCGGGACGAGCACGGTCGCGTCGTCGATGAGCGCGATCTGCCCCTTGTACTTCGGGTCCCACAGCACGCTGAGCGAGTCGGGGGTCGGCGTCACCTTGCTCTTGTCGAAGAACAGGCCGGTGCTGCCCCAGGTCCACGGGACGCCGTAGAGCTTGCCGTCCTTGCGGATCTCCTTGCGGCCGGAGAAGTCCGGGTAGAAGTCGTTGTAGTTGGTCAGCTTGGACGTGTCGAGCGTGTGGAAGATGCCCTGGTCGATGCCCTGCCCGATGTACTGGATGTTCGGGAGGGCGACGTCGATGGCGCCGTTCGCCTTGTTCACGAGCTGGAGTTCGTTCGACTCCGAGTCGATGTACTGGAACTTGAGGGTGGCGCCGGTCTGCTTCTTGAAGTCGGTGGCGACCCAGGGCAGATCGGCGCCGTAGCCCTTCCAGATGGCGACGGTCAGCGTGTCGCTGCCGCTGCCCGAGGCGCTGGGCGACAGCGAGCACGAGGTCAGGGCGACGGCGGCCGCGACCGTCGCTCCGACGGCGATGGCGGCCCGTCGTGCGATGGAGCGGCGCCGTTGCCCTTTGGTGCTGCGTGAGATGTTCACGTCATTCTCTCCTTGTTGTGTTGGTGCATGATTCCACTCTTGGCGGTGGAGGTGGATCAGAGGATGCCGGCGGTGGCGTCCTCCAGGTAGGTGCGTGCCGCGATGAGCTGCCCGACCGGGTCGGAGGCCGCGTCGAGCTCGAGAAGGATGCCGCCCTCGTAGCCGATCTCGGCGAGCGTGGCCGCGAACGCCGGCCAGTCGACGATGCCCTGGCCGGCGGCCCGGAAGTACGGGCGGTGCCGGTCGAAGATGTCGCCGTCCACGAGCGCGTGCTCGCGGAACGCGCCGGCCGCGTCCTTCCAGTGCGCGATGACGACGCGCTCGCGGTGCCGCGAGACGAGCTGGACCGGGTCTCCCCGCCGAGCACGATGTGGCCGGTGTCCGGGCAGAACGCGACGAGGAACGGGTCGGTCAGCAGCAGGAACAGGTCGACGTCGCGCGGCGTCCAGAACACCGAGTGGCTCTCGGTGTGGAGGGCGAGGGTCACGCCGTGCCGCTTCGCGATCGCGCCGACCTCGTTGGCGATGTCGGCGATCGGCAGCGCCGTCGCGAGGTCGACCGGCGCCAGCCCGTCGCCCTGCGCGTTGTTGCGCCGCATCGGGAGGCCGGCGACCAGGAAGGAGGCTCCGATGCCGGCGAGGAACGCGGCCTCGGTCTCGGCCGCGGCGAGGATCGCGGCTCGCGTGGCCGGGTCGGTCACGTCCTCCGCGTGCTCGATGTCGGCGAAGTAGGCGCTGACCACCGAGAGTCCGCGGCGCTCGAGCTCGGCGGCGAAGGCCTCCACCGAGCCGTATGCGGCGATCGCGGTGAGGCGGTCGGCGGGTGCGAAGGTCATCTCGAACTCGGCGACGCCGGCCTCCAGCAGGGAGTCGAGGATGGTGTCCCAGACACGGCGCGGCTCGGCGGCGGCGAGCGCTTCGAGTTCCTCGCGGCCGGTGAGGCCCCAGAAGCCCGGGTCGAAGAAGGTGATCAGGTCGACGCCGAACGCGCGGGTCGTGGCCGGTGCGGTGATGGTGGGTGCGGTGGTGGTGGCGGTCATGCGATCGCGGTCTCCTCGAGGGATGCCGAGCGCCAGGTCTCCGTGGAGGGGGCGGGGCGCTCGCAGGTGGTGGTCAGGGTGTGGACGCCGTCGGTGCCGTTCGCGATCGCGTCGAGCACCTCCAGCACGTGCAGGGCGAAGTCGGCGCTGGTGCGGTGCGGCTCGCCGGTCAGCGCGGCGGCGAGGTCGGCGACGCCGGGGCCGCGCAGCGGAAGCAGTTCCTCCAGGAGACCATCGGTGAAGCCTCCGATGACGGGAGGCAGCTCGCGCCACTCCTCTTCTCCGTGCAGGCGCACGCGCACCGCGTCGTCGTAGTTGTTCGGGTCGGGGACGCTGAGCGTGCCCTTCGAGCCGTACAGCTCGATGAAGGGGAGCTGGTGGTCCCAGACGTCGAAACTGGCCAGCACGGTGCCGATCGCGCCGGAGGCGAAGTCGAGCGTCGCCGAGGCGTGAGTCGGGATGGTGACGTCGATCGACTCCACTCGGCGACCGGGGGTGGAGACCGGGCGGACGGTGCTGCCGATCCGCGCTCGGGCGGAGACGCTCGTGACCGGGCCGAGCAGGTTGACCAGCGCGGCGATGTAGTACGGACCCATGTCGAGGGCCGGCCCGCCGCCGGGGATGAAGAGGAAGGTCGGGTCCGGGTGCCAGAGCTCGGCCTTGCTGTGGGTGACGAACGCGCTCGCGCCGATCACCTCGCCGATCAGGCCCTCGTCGACGGCGGCGCGCGCCGTCTGCCCGGCCGCGCCGAGGAAGGTGTCCGGCGCCGAGCCGAACAGCACACCGCGCTCGCGGGCCTCGGCCACGAGCGGGGCCGCGGTGGCGAAGGAGGCCGTGAGCGGCTTCTCCGTGAACACGTGCTTTCCCGTCGCGAGCAGGGCACGGGTCACGCTCTCGTGGGCGAGCGGCGGGGTGAGGTTGACGAGGATGTCGACGCCCTCCGCTGCGGCCAGCTCCGCCACGCTCGGGAACACAGGGACGCCGTAGCGCTCCCCCGCCGCCTGGGCGAGCTCCTGGCTCAGGTCCGTGCAGCCGACGATGCGGAGGCCGTCGAAGCGCTCCAGCCCGCGGAAGTACGCGCCCGAGATGTTGCCGCAGCCGACGATGCCGACGCCGATCCGGTCTTTCTGAACAGTCAACGCTCACCCTTCTTCTTCGAAGCTCTCAGCGGCAGAAGCACATTTGCTTTTCGCTGTTGAACGGGAACGTTAGCAATTATGCGCGGTAATAGCAAAACTATTTTTTCTCGCGTATGATCAGGCACTGGCACGAAGGGGTAGACCACTCATGGATCACGTGGAGATGCGGCAGCGCAACGCCGCCAGTACGCTCGGCATCCTGTACCGCAGCGGTCCGGCGAAGATGACCGAGCTGCAGCAGGAGTCCGGGCTGTCGCGGCGGACGATCGAGCTGATCCTCGACGACCTGATGGAGTCCGGCTGGGTGGTGGAGCTGGCCGCGGCCTCCCCGACGCCCGGCCGGTGGGCCGCCCGGCGCGCTCGTTCGCGTTCCGCTACGACGCTGCGTGCGTGGTCGCCCTCCAGTTGGAGGCCGGCCAGATCCACGCGACCGTCGCCGACCTGGCGACGACGATCCTCGGCGACCTCCGCATGCCCCTGCCGATCAAGACCTCCCGGGCCGAGCGCCTCAGCCTCCTGGACGACTGCGTGACGCGCCTCCTGGAGGAGGCCGGCGTCGACCGCTCGGCCGTCGTCGCCGTCACCGTCTCCACCCCGGGCATCGTGCGCGACGACGGGATGGTCGATCTGCCGATGACCATGCCCGAATGGACCGGCTTCTCACTGCGCGACGCGGTCGGCGAGCTGTTCGACTGCCCGGTCCGTGTCGAGAACGACGCGAAGGTCGCCGCGCTCGGTGAGAAGTGGTCGCGCGACGGCGAGGTGCAGGACTTCGCCTACATCTTCTCGGACAGCGAGCGCATCGGCATCGGTCTCGTGCTGCGCAACGAGCTCTACCGCGGCCGCGACGGCGCCGCCGGTGAGGTGAGCTGGGCGCGCGACCTCGGCCTCCACGACCTGGTCAGCCCGCTGCTGGTCGACCTCGATGACGAGCTCGCACCCGGCCACGCGGCCACCTGGGAGCTGGTGACCGCCGCACGCGCAGGTGAGCCGCACGCACTCGAGGAGGTCGACCGCCTCGCGAGCGCGCTCAGCACGGGCGTCACCCTGATCGCGTGGCTGCTCGCGCCGGAGGAGATCATCCTGGGCGGCTCGCTCGGCACGCTGCAGGACCTCCTGATCCCCGCGCTCGAGCGGAAGCTCGCCACCAACGACCGCCCCATCGAGACCCGCCTGCGCGGCTCCCAGTACGGCGACGCCGGAGTGCTGACCGGGTGCCTGCGCATGTGCATCGAGTCGCTCGGCGAGCAGCTGTTCACCCCCGCCGGCGTGGCCGCCATCGGCCCCGCCCGCATCCCCCTCCCCGCCCAGGAGGCCGCCAGCTAGCCGCGTCCCCGCTCCCGCTCCCGCAGCCGCTCCCGCAGGATACTCAGGCGCGACACGCACCCGAACTCCTGCCGAAGGCCGTCCGGCAGGAGATTCCAATGCGTCTTCCTTCAGGAGACGACGTACTCCAACCCCACCGCCGTCTCCAGCGTGGCGCTGGCCGCGTGCAGGGACACGCTCCAGGTCTGGTCGCCGACCACACCGTCCACCGCGACGCCGCCCCAGGATTGGAAGGCCTCCACCGACGCGCGGGTGTGGGGCCCGAAGATCCCGTCGATCCCGCCCGGCGTGACACCTCCCCACTGGTCGGCCCCGTTGGTGAGAACGGTCTGGAGGCTGGAGACGACCGCGCCCGCCGAGCCTTCGCTGAGCACCGGCATCGGTCCGCCGTCAGGGAGGGCCGCCCAGGTGAGCGGGCCCACGATCCCGTCGGGGACGAGTCCCGCGCCGCTCTGGAAGTCGACGATCGCAGCCCTCGTCGCGGGCCCGAAGATCCCGTCGACGACGATGCCGAGGTTCGGTGTGCGCCGCACCGCGCGCTGGGCCCGCTTGACCGCGTCGCCGGTGTCGCCCTCCTGCACCGTAGGCTGTCCTGGATTCGGCATGATGACTCCTCTCGTCCGAGCGCCGCCAGTGTGGCAGACCGCCCGGTCTACGGCAAGGCATGGTTCCTGGACGTTCCGCGGCCGCCCGCGTGGCCGCGCGTGTCCCGCGAATGGGGGGCCTACCGTGGGCGCATGGCGATCAGAATCGAACTGCGGACGGCGGACTGCCCCGTCTGCGGAAAGCGCATGGACGGCACGGTGAAGATGCTCGGAAACCCGGGCCAGGCCGGTTTCCGCACAGCCCCGCAGGATGTGCACTGCGTGTCGGGCTGCGAGCGGGCGCTCGGGGACAACCGGGAGCGGATGCTGGGGGTGTTCCGGGAGTAGAGGTCGGGTCGGTTCGCCATTTTAGGAGGCTGCGGTCACCCGCAGCCTGGACGTAGAGGGAATCGGAGTCCGACCGGTTGCGGAACCGACCTTGGGAGATGGGGTGACGGCCACGGTTGTCCTGCGAGACTCCGACGCGCTCGTAACGCTCGCGTACCCGGCTCCCCCAGCGTGGATCCCCATCGCCCGCGCCATCGAGGCCGCAGGCTATGCGCCATCCGACATCGTCGTCATCCGGCAAGACGGGACAGTCGAGACAGACATCCTTCGCATCAACCTGAGCACGACTCTCATCGCTGGATTCATGGCAATCGTGTTCCTCGGGACATCCGTGCCGATCGTCAGCATGCGAGGGCGCGGAACCTTGCGTCTCCTCGGCACGACGCCGCTCCCGCGCCTCACGTTCATCCTTGCCCAATCACCGATTCGCATCCTCCTGGGTCTCGCCGAGGCGGCCACCGTCGTGATCATCGCGTGGACACAAGGCTATGCATCATTCGCCCACTCCGGCCGGTTGGCTGTCACGTTGGCAATTGGACTGGGGATGCTGTTCTCTTTCGGCTTCCTCCTAGCTTCGCGTTCCAGAAACCCTGACTTGATCGGGCAATTGAGCGGCCTCATTCCGGTGCTCATCGTTCTCACATCAGGAACGATGTTCCCTCTGCAAGGCGTTCCAGACGTGGTCCTCGCGCTCATGCGTTCGGTGCCTACGACGTGGTTTATTCAAGCGACGAGCGCAGATATCGCCGGCACTGTTCCGTTCGTCAGCGTTTACGCGCTCTGGGCGATGATGGGCGTGGTGACGGTGATCTGCACCCTCTTTGCGGCGCGTATCTTCATCTGGGATCAGGCGGAGGCACGCACGGCCGCCCGACGGCACTGATCCGGCCAGAGTTGCCTACCCGGATTAGCCAGGGTCCGCGCCGAACGTTCTGCTTGAACTGCGCGCGGAGGATGCGAACTGCTCCGAATTTCAAGTCAGTCCAAGAAGAAGTCGGGGAACAGCGCTTCGTCCGGCGTCCCGGGGCCACAGCGTGTCGGCGGCGATGCCGTCCGGTTCGAGCTCCGCGGCGAGACCGATCGTCGCGCTCGTCGACGTGTAGCTGAGAAGCTGCAGGTGCCGGTACATGTTCCGGCTGACCGCATCGACTACGTCTGGCCGGCCCGCATGCCCGGTCCCGCGGATCTCAAGATCTCCCGACGATGGATCGAGGCCCACCCAGCCGAGGGCCTCAGACGGGAACATCGCTTCCAACGATGAAGTCACGGCGTCGAGGAACACCTCGCGGTCGGTGACACCGTCGAGGTCGTAGCTCAACCGCAAAGCAAGTTCCGTGCCCTCCAAAAGCGCCCCACAAGAACGGTGCTGTGATCCCGATGCGTGAAAAGTAGACCCATCGGTCCGTCCTGTGCAACGACCGGGCGAGGCGGCCAAACGACGTGCCACACTTCTCCACGCCCGTCACCAGGCTGCGCCCCACCCGCTCCCCCAGACGCCGGCCCTCGCTGCGCTCGGGTCGGCGCCCGGGGCCCCTCGCGGGCGGGGACCCCATTAGTCAGCAGCGAGTTCTGAAAAAGCCGGAGGGGCACGTGGTCGCGATGCGACCTTCGTGCCCCTCCGGCTTTTCAGAACGTCGGGCTGACAGGATTTGAACCTGCGACCCCTTGACCCCCAGTCAAGTGCGCTACCAAGCTGCGCCACAGCCCGTTGCTGTCCCACCCAGGCCGTGAGAGCGCCAAGCGGGACAACTCATCTATCGTAGCGTGTCGGCGAGGCCGGTCGTGACCAACCCGAAAGCCACAGTAGCCCCGCCGACACAGCGCCGCGCGGCCTTCCTCCCGACGAGGGAGGCGCGACGCGACGCCCGGACCTCCCGCCCCGCAGCGGTAGGGCCAGGTGGGTCGGCGGCGGGGTGCGCGAAACCGGGCAGCACCCCGCCGCCGAGTCACTTCTGGGTGGTGCCACCACCCAGGATCGTGTCGATCTCGTCCTGGGTGAGCGGGGCCCAGGGGGACGAGTCGGGGTTCGCGCTGGCGGCCTCCGGGCTGTCGCCCTTCGTCCACCACTTGGCCTCGAACGGGACGCCGTCGAAGAGGATGCGGGCGCCCTTGTCGTAGGCGGCCTCGCCGCTCCAGTTCGCGTACGTGCCAGGCGGGAGGGTCGGCTGCGGGATCGGGGCCTCGCCGGGCAGCACGGGGCCGACCAGCTCCCACGGGGTCTCCCACGCGTTCAGCACCGGGTTGTCCGGCACGTCGCCCTTGGTCCACCACTTGGCCTGGTACACGTTGTGGTGCCAGGTGACCTTCGTGCCCTTCAGGTACGAGCTGCTCCCGGACCAGATCGGGTACGGCGAGTGGGCGGGGTCGTCGGTGGCGGCGGCGGAGGTCGGCTCGGCCGTGGTGACGGCGCCCTCCCCCAGCGCGATGCGGCCGTCGAAGCCCTTCGACAGGAGGCCGGCGAAGGTCGCCTTGCCCTGGTTGACGCCGCTGCACGCGTCCGAGACGACGCTGGTGTCCACGTAATTCGAGCCGCAGGTCTTGTCGCGGTTCGCCGACCACATCGACATGCGGCCGAGGCCCGTCGAGACGGCCCACGCGTTCAGTGTCTTGGCGTCGGCGAGGCCGAACACCTGGCCCTCGTCGTCGTTCTGGCCGATCATCGGGGTCGCGCCGATCTTCGCCCACAGGCTCGGGTCGGACTGGTGCGTCCCGGCGCGGTCGTACAGCACGCCGAGCTGTTTCTGCGCGGCGGTGAGCGCGGCCTCGGAGGTCGCGGCCATCGACGTTCCCGCAGCCTTGGCGGTGCCGTAGTCCATCGTCATCAGGTTGACGCCGGCGAGGTCGACCTTCGCCTTCAGCATGGCGGCGACCGCGTTCGTGCCGTCCACGGTCAGGCCGGTCGGCGACACGGGGAGGGTCAGCCAGACGGCGAGTCCCTTGCCGGCGGCGCGGCGCTCCTGCTGGAGGTCGTGGATGGCGGTGGCCCGGCGCGCGGCGGCGTCCGTGTTCACGAGACCGTCGCCCTCGAGGTCGAGGTCGACGGTGCCGATCTTGTAGCGGTCGACCACGGAGGCGTAGGCGTTCTTCAGCTCGCTCGGGTCGGTGCAGCCGACCGCGAGCTCCTGGTTCCGCTGGCCGCCGAACGACACCGCGACAGTGCCGCCCTGCTGCTGGAGCCGCGCGATCCGGCGGTCCAGGTCGAGCGAGCCGCGCGCCTCGGCCATCGTGTACGCGCCGCCCCAGGAGGGCGTGCACGGGTTGGTCTGGTCGGAGACGATGAACGAGAGCACGGCGTCCTTGGTGGAGGTCGCCCCCAGGTTCTCGAACGCGTACTTCGGAGTCGCGGTCACATCCACGAAAGAGGCGAACCACGGCTTGACGTCCACCGAGGCGCGGGCGCTCCACCACTGGAAGCCGACCACGCCGGCCGAGACGACGACGACCGCGACGAGACCGGCGCCGATCACCCGCCACGGCGAGAGGCGACGACCGGAGTCCGACTCGGGAGCCTGCAGCCGGTCGGTCGCGGAGGCGGTGGCCGAGGCGGCCGCCTTCTTGTCCTTGCGGGACATCAGGCGGCCTGCCTCTCGCCATCGACGACGGGAGCGTCGACCGGCGCGTCGAGCGGAGCATCCAGTGCACCGTCTTCCCGCACCGTCGTGTGCTCGAAGTGCGGCACCTCCCCGCCGGCGTGGCCGTGGTACAGCACCGACCGCCAGTCGATCGACTCGGTGACCGGCGCGGTCGCCGGGGCGGAGCGCTTGCGCTTCTTCTCGACGTACAGCGGCTTGGTCAGGCCGAGCCAGATGTCCACGACCGTGTTCCAGATGCCGATGTAGGCCACGAGCGACCAGATCGCCAGGGTCGCGTTGAACGCGGCGAACGCGGCGTTGCCCCAGTTGTGGGCGTTCCAGTCCCGCCACAGCGTGAACAGCGAGAACCCGATGATCGCGAGCGGAGCGATCACGTACAGCAGCGGCGACGCGGTACGGTTCTTCACCTTCGGCGTGCGGGCGAACGGGATCTTCTTGCCGGTCAGCGACTGCTGGATCGACTTGAGCACACCGGCCAGGTTCACCGGCAGCAGGATCAGGTTGAAGCCGTAGATCCGGAAGATGTCGGTGCCCTTGTACCCGGCGTAGCGGAGGTCGCTCGCCTGGCTGATGAAGTACGGCAGCGCGGCCAGCAGCACCATCGGGCTCAGCAGGCGGCCGTCGTACGGGTACGCCAGCAGGAACACCAGGCCGAAGCTCGCCCAGCAGATGGAGGCCATGTAGTTGACCCGCAGCAGCAGCTCGATGCGCGAGACGGTCTCGCCGCGGCGTTTGCGTTCGCGGACCTGCTTCCACAGCTTCGGCAGGATGAGGAGGCCGCCGTTCGCCCAGCGGCGGCGCTGAACGATCAGCGAGCCGAAGTCGGGCGGGGTGGCGGAGTAGCTGAGCCGCTCCGGGTAGTTCACGAGCGTCCAGCCGTGGGTGCCGAGGTCGATGCTCGACTCGGTGTCCTCGATGACGGTGCGGTCCTGGATGTACCGGCGCACCTCGAAGCCGCCGACCCACTCGGTCTCGACGATGTCCTCCAGCGCGCGCTTGCGGATCACCGCGTTCGCGCCCACCCAGAACGTCGCCCCGTAGAAGCTCTTGCCCTGGTGGAGGATGTGCTGGATGTCGGTCGTCGCCCCGGCGAGGCGCTCGATGCGGGTGCCGGCGCCGCGGAACGACGAGTACGGGGTCTGCGTGACGGCGACGCGCGCGTTGTCCGGCTGCTGCAGGAAGTAGGTCAGCCGCAGGCAGTACTCGCGCAGCAGGATCGAGTCGGCGTCGAGGGTCAGCAGGAAGTCGCTGTCCGGGATCTCGATGTCGCCGGGCCGGCGGGAGCCCGCGGGAACCGGGTTGAGGATCGGGCCGTCCGGCGTGTCCTCGACGCGGTAGGTGCCGCCCATGAGGCCGATGTAGGCGTTGAGGTTCATCGCCTTGTTGGCCTCGTGCGAGAGGAGGCCCACTTCTTGCGCTCGAAGATCATCAGCTCGGCGTCGAAGGTCCAGGCCAGGCGGCGGTAGAGCTGGGCCACCCGCGCGGTGGTGAGCGCGGCGCCCTCGCCGACGGCGGCCGTCACGGCCTCCGCGGTCAGGGCCAACTCGTCGCCGAGGGCGCGGAGCACCTGGTCGGCGAAGAAGACGTCAACGTGGTCCTCGATCCCGTGCGCGTCGGCCTGGGCGTACAGCCACTCGGCGGCCCAGCGGTAGTGGCCCGCCAACTCCAGCGCGGCCGCGTCGTCGGCGAAGGCGCGCTCGTCGCCCAGCTCGAAGCGCAGCAGCGCGTCCGAGAAACGGAACCGCGGCTCGGCGAGCTGGCCGGTGATGCTGTCGGCGAGGGCGCGGGTGGCGTTCAACCGCTCGGCGACGGCCGGGTCGGTCGGGTCGGGGTTGTCGTCGACCAGCAGCACGACACGCATGGAGGGGAACTCCTGCAGCGCGGCCGAGAGCAACGTCATCCGCACGACCTCGGGCTCCTCCGCGTAGGAGGGCACGAGCACCGTGATGGACGGCTGGTGCTGGGCGAAGTGCCGGTCGAGCTCGGCGCGCGGGACGCGCACATGCTTCTGGAATCTCTGCAGCGCACCCTGGCGGGCGACCAGGTACATCAGCGCCGAGAAGGTGAGGAAGGTGACGACGACGGTGTAGCCGATCGCCTCCATCGTGAAGCGGAAGTCCTGCGTGCCGAGCACGAGGAACTGGCGGATGATCGTGGTGACGACGTAGATCGCCCAGAAGACGATGGTCGCGACGATGGCGACCCGGCTCCAGGTGATCTTCCGGTCCGAGGGCTTCGGGTGGACCGTGGGAAGCGGTTCTGTGCGGCGCTCGGCGCCCCACTGCCGTTTCCGGGCAGGCGTGTATGAACTTGTAGAACTCATTTTCGGGTATGCGTCCTCGATGACGAGAGCCTGCGCCTTCGGGTAGCGCAGTCGGGTAGCTCTCTCAGAGGTCCACAATAGTGAGGACAGACCGGGGTACAAATACCCCCAACCGAGTCGCCCCCTCATTGGGGGTGCCGCATCCCCGTCCGTTCACCCTCCCTCCCCGGCGCGCCCCCTTGACGCGAAACCGCCGAGTACGCGAACAGTCTGCGTACTCGGCGGTCTCCGACCGATTAGGGGCGTACCCGGGAGTTCAGCGCTGACGTTTTTCGCGGACGCGCATGTTGAGGACGATGGGGGTGCCCTCGAAGCCGTACACCTCGCGGAGGCGACGGATGATGTAGCGCCGGTAGCCGGGGTCGAGGAAGCCGGTGGTGAACGCCACGAATGTCGGCGGGCGGCTGGTCGCCTGCGTGCCGAAGAGGATGCGCGGCTGCTTGCCGCCGCGGACCGGGTGCGGGTGCGCGGCGGTGAGCTCCGCGAGGAAGGCGTTGAACTTGCCGGTCGGGATGCGGGTGTCCCACGACTCCAGCGCCAGCTCCAGGGCCGGCACCAGTTTCTCCAGGTGGCGGCCGGTGCGCGCCGAGATGTTGACGCGCGGCGCCCAGGAGACGTGCGCGAGGTCCTGCTCGATCTCCCGCTCCAGGTAACGGCGGCGGTCGTCGTCCAGCAGGTCCCACTTGTTGAAGGCCAGCACGAGCGCGCGGCCGGACTCCAGCACGAGGTCGATGATGCGGACGTCCTGCTCGCTGATCGGCTCGGACACGTCGAGCACGACGACGGCGACCTCCGCCTTCTCCAGCGCGGTAGAGGTGCGCAGCGACGCGTAGAAGTCGGCGCCCTGCTGCAGGTGCACGCGGCGGCGGATGCCGGCGGTGTCCACGAACCGCCACACCTTTCCGCCCAGCTCGACCTGCTCGTCGACCGGGTCGCGGGTGGTGCCGGCGAGCTCGTTGACGACGACGCGCTCCTCCCCGCCGCCTTGTTGAGCAGGGACGACTTGCCGACGTTCGGGCGGCCGACGATGGCCACGCGGCGCGGCCCGCCGACCTCCCGCTTGGCGACCTTGGAGACCTCCGGCAGCGCCTTCAGGATCTCGTCCAGCAGGTCCGCCACGCCGCGGCCGTGCAGTGCCGAGACCGGCCACGGCTCGCCGAGGCCGAGCGACCACAGCTCGGTCGCGTACGGCTCCTGGCGGGCGTCGTCCACTTTGTTGGCGGCGAGGAAGACGGGTTTCTTGGTCTTGCGGAGCAGCCGGACGACGTGCTCGTCCGTGGAGGTCGCTCCCACGGTCGCGTCCACCACGAACAGAACCGCGTCGGCGAGGTCGATCGCGACCTCGGCCTGCGCGGCGACGGACGCGTCGATGCCGCGGGCGTCGGGCTCCCAGCCGCCGGTGTCGACGATCGTGAACCGGCGGCCGTTCCACTCCGCGTGGTAGGAGACGCGGTCGCGCGTGACACCGGGGGTGTCCTCCACGACGGCCTCGCGGCGGCCGAGGATGCGGTTGACGAGCGCCGACTTGCCGACGTTCGGGCGTCCGACGATGGCCAGCACGGGCAACGCGGGGAGATAGGTGATCGCGTCCGGGTCCTCGGTGACGGCTCCGAGGAGGTCGAGGTCGGTGTCGTCGAGCTCGTACTCCTCCAGACCGCTGCGGAGGGCGGCGGCGCGTTGCACCGCCAGGTTCTCGTCCAGGCCGGCGAGGCGCTCGACCAGGTCGTCGGCGCCGGTGGGCTCGTTCTCGATGTCAGACATGGGTCTCTTTCTGTACGACCGCGATGACCGCGTCGACGGTCTGGTCGAAGTCGAGGTCGGTGGAGTCGACGGTGGTCACGCCGTCTGCGGCGTTCATGAAGTCCACGACCCGGGAGTCGGCCGCGTCGCGTCTGCGGAGGGCCTCACCGACGTGGTCGGCGGAATGGCCGATCAACTCGGCAGAACGCCTGGCCATTCTAACCTCTTCGTCGGCGGTGAGCAGGATGCGCACCGGGGCATCCGGGCAGACCACGGTCGTGATGTCGCGGCCCTCCACGACGATGCCGCGCTTCTCACCGTGGGCGATGATCGACCGGAACAGTCCGGTGAGGAACTCCCGCACCTCCGGCACGCGTGCGATCGCGCTGACCACGGCGGTGACCTCGGGCTCGCGGATGACCTCGGTGACGTCGTGGTCGCCGACGAACACGTGGTAGGTGTCGGGGTCGGTGCCGATCCGGTAGTCGAAGTCGGGCAGCACGTCGATCACGGTGGCGGAGTCGGTGGGGTCGAGCCGGCGCTGCACGACGAACCAGCTCAGCGCGCGGTAGGCGGCGCCGGTGTCGAGGTACGACCAGCCGAGCTTGCGAGCGGTCGCCTTGGAGACGGACGACTTGCCGCTCCCGGCAGGGCCGTCGACGGCCACGACGATCGGGAGGGCGCCCTCGGGTCGGTCGGTGGTGTCGGTGGGGTCGGTGGGGTCGGTCATCCGGCTATCCTCCAGCCGCGGTCGGTCAAGTCATCCACGGTGCGCTGCCACACCTCGGGGAGCACGGCGATCTCCGCCAGGCCGAAAGCGGCGCCCGGCGAGTGCTCCAGGCGCAGGTCCTCCAGGTTCACGTCCAGCTCGCCCAGCTCGGCGAGGAGGCGTGCGAGCTCGCCCGGCCGGTCGTCCACCATGACGACGAGGCTGGAGAACCGCTTGTCCTGGCCGTGCTTGCCCGGCAGGCGCGAGACGCCGAGGTTGCCGCCCGCGATCTCCTCGGCGAGGGTGCGGCGCGCGCCGGCGGCGTCGACATCGTCCAGCGCCGCGAGCACCCGGTCGAGGTCCTCACGGTACGCGCGCAGGATCGCCACGATCGCGGGCGCGTTGGCGCCGAGGATCTGCACCCACAGCTCCGGCTCGCTGCCGGCGATG
Organism: Leifsonia sp. L25; assembly: GCF_050632895.1. The sequence continues at coordinate 301,469 of NZ_JBODRZ010000003.1, forward strand.
CGGGTCACGTCGCGGAGGCCCTGTCCGGCGAGCCCGAGCGCGGCGTCGGTGGAGGCCGCGAGCCGCTTCGCCATCAGCGACGCGACGATCTGTGGCGTGTGCGAGACGAGCGCGACGGCGGCGTCGTGGTCGGCGGCGGCCATCTCGACGGGCGTCGCGCCGAGGTCGAGGATGAGGGCCTCCACCAGGTTGACCGACGCGCGCGCGTTCTCGGGCCGGGCGGCGACCACCCAGGGGCGCCCGATGAACAGGTCGGCCCGGGCGGCGCTGGGACCGCCGCGCTCCCGCCCGGCGAGGGGATGCGACCCCACGTACCGGGACAAGTCGGCGCCGGACTCCACCAGCTCGGCGAGCGGCTGACCCTTGACGCTGGCGACGTCGGTGACGACGGCGGCGGGATGCGCCGCCAGCTCCTCTGCGACGACGCGCGACACCAGGTCCGGCGGCACCGCCACGACGATGAGCGCGGGCTCCGCGGCCCCGTCGTCCGGCCGTCCCGCGCCGTAGTCGGCGGCGAGGCGCAGGTGGGCCGGAGAGGCGTCGGCGAGCAGTACGTCCACACCGCGGGCGCGCAGCCCCAGCCCGACGGACGCCCCGAGCAGGCCCGCACCGACCACGCGGACGGGTCCGGCGACCCGAGAGGCGGATTCAGTCACGCATCCACCTTAGTCGGGCCGGAAACCGCCGCCCGCCTGCCTTCCTCCCGAAGGAGATTCGCGCCGACGCGCCGCCCGACCTCCTTCCGGATGCGCTCCAGACGGAGAATGCGGCCGAGTCTCCTGCTATTGGCGCGAGATCGTCAGCAGCGCGCCCAGCTCGTCCCTGGTCAGGTCGCGCATCGCGCCGACCTTCAGGGTGCCGAGGTGCAGCGGCCCGAACTGGCGGCGGACGAGCTCGATCACCGGATGGCCGACCTCCGCCATCATCCGGCGGACGATGCGGTTACGGCCGGAGTGCAGGGTGATCTCGACCAGGCTGTCGCCTCCGGCGGAGCGCGACTGGAGCAGCCGCGCCTTGTCGGCGGCGATCGGGCCGTCCTCCAGTTCCACGCCCTTGGTCAGGCGGGCGATCGTCTGCGGGGTGACCGTGCCGCGCACGCGGGCGATGTAGGTCTTGGTGACGCCGAAGCTCGGGTGGGCGAGCACATGGGCGAGCTCGCCGTCGTTGGTGAGGATGAGGAGGCCGGAGGTCTCGGCGTCGAGGCGCCCGACGTTGAACAGCCGTTCCGCGTAGCCGGCGGTGAAGCGCGACAGGTCGGGACGCCCCTGTTCATCCCGCATCGAGCTGACGACGCCGACCGGCTTGTTGAGCATCACGTAGCGCCGGGAGGTGTCGAGCTGGACCGCGGTGCCGTCCACGGCCACACGGTCGGTGGCCGGGTCGACGCGGCGGCCGAGTTCGGTGACGACCTGGCCGTTCACCGTGACGCGGCCGGCGACGATCATGTCCTCCGAGACGCGGCGGGAGGCCACACCGGCGGCCGCCATGACCTTCTGGAGGCGTTCGCCCTGCGCGGGCGAGCCGCCGTTCACTCCGTCAGCGGACATCGTCGAATCCTTCCGCGCCGTCCGCCAGCAACGGCGAGATCTTCGGCAGCTCCTCGATGGAGTTGATGCCGAGCTGGGTGAGCAGCAGGTCGGTGGTGCCGTAGTTGATCGCCCCGGTCTCGCTGTCGGTGAACAGCTCGGTGATCAGGCCGCGGCCGAGCAGCGTGCGCACCACGGAGTCCACGTTGACGGCGCGGATGGAGGCGATCGCACCGCGGCTGATCGGCTGCTTGTAGGCGATCACGGCGAGCGTCTCCAGCGCCGCCTGCGACAGCCGGGTGGGGTTCTGCTGGAGGACGTAGCCCGAGACGACGGCGTCGAACTCCGGCCGCACGTAGACGCGCCAGCCGCCGCCGACCTCCCGCAGCTCGAAGCCGCGGCGCACGCCGGGAGCGCCGTCCGGTCCGGCTGCGCCGTCGTAGTCGGCCACCAGCGCGTCGACAGCCGAGCGGACGCGCTTGACCGGCGCACCCACCGCGGTGGCGAGGGTCACAAGGCTCATCGGCTCGTCGGCCACCATGAGGATCGCCTCCAGCGCGCGCTCGATCCGAGCGTCCTCCACGCCGGCCGGCTCGGTCTCCAGCTCGGTTCCGTCAACCGTCATAATCCGCTCCCAGGTTCGACAGGTTCTCCTCCGACCAGTGCTCGGCCGTCCAGCGCAGCGTCAGCTCGCCCAGCGGCTCGAGCTGCTCGAACGCGATCGCCGCGTGCCGGTACAGCTCCAGCACGGCGAGGAACCGCGCGATCACGACGCCCTTCTGCTCCGCCCCGGCCACGAGCTGCCGGAACGACAGCGGCTCCCCCGCACGCAGCATCCCGACCACCACTGCGGCCTGCTCGCGGATGCTGACCAGCGGCGCGTGCAGGTGGTCGAGGCCGACGACGGGGATCTCGCGCGGCGTCATCGCCAACGTCGCGAGCGCCGCGAAGTCCTCCGCGGTCAGCGTCCAGACGAGTTCGGGCGTGCGCTGCCGGTACTTGTCCTCCAGCCGCACCGTGCGGGCGTGCCGCGAGCTCTCGGCATCGAGGTGCACCGCGAACCAGGTCGAGGCCTCCTTGAACGCCCGGTACTGCAGAAGCCGCGCGAACAGCAGATCGCGCGCCTCCAGCAGAGCGACGTCCTCCGCGTCGACCAGCTCGCCCTGCGGCAGGAGGCCGGCGATCTTGAGGTCGAGCAGGGTCGCGGCGACGAGCAGGAACTCGCTCGCCTCGTCCAGACTCTCGTCGGCGTCGAGGCGGCGCAGGTAGGCGATGAATTCGTCGGTGACCCGGCTCAGCGAGATCTCGGTGATGTCCAGCTCGTGCTTGGAGATGAGCGACAGCAGGAGGTCGAACGGCCCCTCGAACTGGCCGACGGCGACGCGGAAGCCGCCCTCGTCGGCGGTGTCCTGATCCTGCGGCGCCTCAGGCGACGGCGCCACGGAAGATCAGTTCCCTCGCGAGCTGGCGGTAGGCCTCCGCCGCCGGGTGCTCGGGCGCGAACTGCGTGATCGGCGTCGCCGCGACGGAGGCGTCCGGGAACTTCACCGTGCGGGAGATCACCGTCTCGAGAACGCGGTCGCCGAACGCGTCGACGACGCGTTCCAGCACTTCGCGCGAATGCAGCGTGCGGGAGTCGTACATCGTGGCGAGGATGCCGTCGAGCTCGATCGCCGGGTTGAGGCGCTCGCGCACCTTGTCGATGGTCTCGATCAGCAGCGCGACGCCGCGGAGGGCGAAGTACTCGCACTCGAGCGGGATGAGCACGCCGTGGCTCGCGGTCAGCGCGTTGACGGTGAGGATTCCGAGCGACGGCTGGCAGTCGATCAGGATGACGTCGTAGTCGGCCGACACCTTGCGCAGCACGCCGGCGAGGATCTGCTCGCGCGCCACTTCGTTGACCAGGTGCACCTCGGCCGCCGAGAGGTCGATGTTCGCCGGGATGATGTCGAGGCCGGGCACGCCGGTGGACTGGATGGCCTCCTGGATGTCCGCGTTGCGGTTCAGGAGGAGGTCGTAGATCGTGGTGACGTCGTGCGTCTGTGCGCCGAGACCGGCCGAGAGCGCGCCCTGCGGGTCGAAGTCGACCGCGAGCACCTTGCGGCCGTACTCGGCCAGCGCGGCACCCAGGTTGATGGAGGTCGTCGTCTTGCCGACGCCGCCCTTCTGGTTGCACAGCGCCACGATCTTCGCGGGGCCGTGCTGTCGCAGCTCGGCAGGGGCCGGGAACGTGCGCAGCGGTCGCCCGGTGGGCCCGTGCGGCGCGGCGAGGGCTGCGGTGTCCATGCCGGGAAGCTCCGTCCTGACCTCGTCGTTGCGCGTCACCTGGCTGATCCTCGTCCCTTTCGACCGACGGCCGTTTCACGGCCTGTTCACGGGCTCCATCCTATCCGCGCGCACCCCTCGACGCGGGCCGCGACGGCGGCGGGTCACTGCGCAGTCCTCGGCAGATCACCGGGCGCGTCCCAGGGCGTACGCTGTGCGGATGCCGACGATGCCAGCCGAGCTCACCACCGAGCGCCTGCGCCTCCGACTCCGCGACGGGCGCGACGCCGAGTGGAGCCTCGCGCTGCTGCGGCGGCACGTGGGCAGCGGCTACGCCACGGAGGCCGCGGGGGCGTCACCGCGCCCGCGGGTGAGCCGTCACGTACACATCCCGCAGCGCGTCCGCGGTCACCAGTGTGTAGATCTGCGTCGTCGCCACTGACGAGTGGCCGAGCAGCTCCTGCACCACGCGCACGTCCGCGCCGCCCGCCAGCAGGTGGGTCGCGAACGAGTGCCGGAGGGTGTGCGGCGAGATCTCGACGCCGAGCTGGGCGCGTTCGGCGGCGGCCCGGATGATCAGCCAGACGTTCTGCCGGGACAGGCGTGCGCCGCGCATCCCCAGGAACAGCGCGGGCGTCGCCCTCCCCCGTGCCGACAGCACCGGGCGCGCCCGCACCAGGTAGGCGGCGACCGCGGCCTGGGCGTAGCTGCCCAGCGGCACGATCCGCTGCTTGGCGCCCTTGCCGGTGAGGCGCACCACGTCCGTGTCGATCACGTCGTCCACGTTGAGTCCGACCGCCTCGCTGACGCGCGCGCCGGTCGCGTACATGAGTTCCAGCAGGGCCTTGTCGCGGAGGTGGTCCAGCTCATCCCCGTCGGTGGCCGCCAGCAGCGCGGCGACCTGGTCGACGCTGATCGCCTTCGGGAGGGTGCTCGGCTGCTTGGGCGGCCGGATGTCGCGGGCCGCGTCGACCTGCACGCGGCCCTCCTCCAGCAGGAACCGGTGGAAACCGCGCACCGTCGACAGCATCCGGGCGAGGGAGGTCGCCGTCAGCGGCGACTCCTCACGCGAGGCGAGGTGGGCGAGGTAGGTCGAGACGGTCGCCGGCAGGACCTCGCGGACGTCGCCGACGCCCTCCTCGGCCAGCCAGACCGTGTAGACCGTGAGATCGCGCCGGTACGCGGCGACCGTGTTCGCCGAGAGGCCGCGCTCGATGGCGACGTGCCTCAGGAAGGCGTCCGCGTCCGCCGCGACCGTCATCCCGCGGCGCTCTGCTCGCTCAGCTCGGGCGCAGCGTGGTCTGACAGCTTCGGGTGGCTCGGCCAGGACGCTTCGGCTGCGTCGAGGGCCGCCCAGCCCTTCTCCCGGGCGACTCGCGCGGCGAGCACCGCGATGATCAGCACCGCGTTGTGGACACGCCGCTCGAGCACCGCGTCGACCGCCTCCTCCAGCGGCACCCACGCCACCTCGATGTCCGCCTCCTCGGCCTCACGCTCGAACGCTTCGGCGGTAGACCGCACCCCGCGCGCCAGGTAGACGCGGATGGCCTCGTCGTTGCCGCCGGGGCTCGTGAAGACGTCGGTCAGCACGTTCCAGTGCTCTGCCTGGAGGTCGGCTTCCTCGGCCAGTTCGCGCTGCGCCGCGGTCAGGGGTCCTCGCCGTGGATGTCGAGCAGCCCGGCCGGGATCTCCCAGTCGCGGTGACGCACGGGGTGGCGGTACTGCCGGATGAGCAGCACGCGGCCCTCGTCGTCCAGCGCGAGCACCGCGACGGCTCCGGTGTGGTCGACGTACTCGCGGGTGATCTCCTCGCCGTTGTAGCGGAAGGTGTCCCGCCGGACATCCCAGATCTTCCCGTCGAAGACGACCTCGGAGGAAACGATCTCGGGATGGAACCGCTCATCACGGAGCGCGCCGGCTTCGGGCGCGCCGCCGGTCTCCGGCGCCATCAGGCGTCCGCGCCCACTTCGAGCGCACCGTCGACGGCGGCGCCGACCTCGTCGTCGCCGCCGACCTCGAACAGCAGGCTGGCCTTCTGCCGGTCCAGCGCCGCGCCGACGAGTCCGGCGAACAGCGGGTGGGCGTGGTTCGGGCGCGACCGCAGCTCCGGGTGGGCCTGGGTGCCGATGTAGAACGGGTGCACGTCGCGCGGCAGCTCGACATATTCGACCAGGTGGCCGTCCGGCGAGGTGCCGGAGAACCAGAGGCCGGCGTCGGCGATCTGCTCACGGTAGTTGTTGTTCACCTCGTAGCGGTGACGGTGGCGCTCGCTGGCCTCCGCGGCGCCGTACAGCTCGGCCGCGAGCGACCCCTCCGCCAGCAGCGCAGGGTACAGGCCCAGGCGCATCGTGCCGCCGAGGTCGCCGCCTGCGATGATCTCCACCTGCTCGGCCATCGTGGCGATCACCGGGAACTCGGTCTCCGGGTCGAACTCCGACGACGAGGCGCCGGCGAGGCCGGCTTCGTTCCGCGCGTACTCGATGACCATGCACTGCAGGCCGAGGCACAGGCCGAGGGCCGGGATGCCGTTCTCGCGGGCGAACTTCAGCGCGCCCACCTTGCCCTCGATGCCGCGGACGCCGAAGCCGCCGGGCACGCAGATGCCGTCCACCTCGCCGAGCTGCGCGGCGGCGCCCTCCGGGGTCTGGCACTCGTCCGAAGGAATCCACTTGAGCTTCACCTTGGTGCGGTGGGCGAAGCCGCCCGCACGCAGCGCCTCGGTGACCGACAGGTAGGCGTCGGGGAGGTCGATGTACTTGCCGACCAGGCCGATGGTGACCTCGTGCTTGGGGTCATGCACGGCCTCCAGGAGGCGCGCCCAGCCGTTCCAGTCGACGTCGGCGGCCTTGTCGAGGCCGAGCTGGTCGATGATGTAGGCGTCCAGGCCCTGCTCGTGCAGCATGGTCGGGATGTCGTAGATGCTCGGGACGTCGACCGCGTTGACGACGGCCTGCTCGTCCACGTCGCACATCAGCGCGATCTTGCGCTTGTTCGACTCGGAGACCGGCCGGTCGCTGCGCAGCACGAGCGCGTCCGGCTGGATGCCGATGGAGCGGAGGGCCGCGACCGAGTGCTGCGTCGGCTTGGTCTTCTGCTCGCCGGAGGCGTTCATGAACGGCACGAGCGAGACGTGCACGAAGAAGCAGTTCTTGCGGCCGAGCTCGTGGCGCACCTGGCGCGCCGACTCGATGAACGGCTGCGACTCGATGTCGCCGACCGTGCCGCCGATCTCGGTGATGATGACGTCCGGCGCGGGCTCGCCGTCCGGGCCCGGCTGGGCTTGGAGGCGCATCCGGCGCTTGATCTCGTCGGTGATGTGCGGGATGACCTGGACGGTGTCGCCCAGGTACTCGCCGCGGCGCTCCTTGGCGATCACGTTCGAGTAGATCTGGCCGGTGGTGACGTTCGCCGACTGCGAGAGATTGATGTCGAGGAACCGCTCGTAGTGGCCGATGTCGAGGTCGGTCTCGGCGCCGTCGTCGGTGACGAACACCTCGCCGTGCTGGAACGGGTTCATCGTCCCCGGGTCCACGTTGAGGTACGGGTCGAGCTTCTGCATGACCACGCGGAGGCCGCGGGCCGTCAGGAGGTTGCCGAGGGAGGCCGCTGTGAGGCCCTTCCCCAACGAAGAAACGACACCACCTGTCACGAAGATGTGCTTGGTAGTGCCGTTTTTGCTGTTGGTCTGCGCCGCGTCTGAATTATCCACCACGGGCTCTCAGCTTATCACCTGCTGCGGGGTGTCCCGCGCGTGTCGCGCTCAGCGTGCGGCCGCCGCCATGTCCACGAGCTCGCGGGCGTGAGCGAGCCCGCTCTCGGAGTCGGGCAGGCCCGAGAGCAGCCGCGCCATTTCCGCGATCCGCTCGTCCCCGTCGAGCCGGCGGACGCTGGAGGCCGTCACCGCGCCGTCGTTGCCCTTGACGACCGTGAGGTGGTTGTTCGCGAACGCCGCCACCTGGGCGAGGTGCGTCACGACGATCACCTGCGCACTCTCGGCCAGGCGCGCGAGGCGGCGGCCGATCTCGATGGCCGAGGCGCCGCCGACGCCGGCGTCCACCTCGTCGAAGATGAACGTCGGCACCGGGTCCGTCGCCGCGATGACGACCTCGATCGCGAGCATGACGCGCGAGAGCTCGCCGCCCGACGCGCCCTTGCCCAGCGGCCGCGGCTCGGCGCCCGGGTGCGGGCGCAGCAGGATCGCGACCTGGTCGCGGCCGCTGGCCGTGTAGCTCTGCGGGTCGTCCTCGTCGCGCTGGGTCACCTCGACGACCACGCGGGCATCCGGCATCGCGAGGGCGGACAGCTCGTCGGAGACCGCGGCGGCGAGCCGTTCGGCTGCGGCCCGGCGGCGCTCGCTCAGGTCGGCGGCGAGTTCCCTCACCAGCGCTCTGTCGGCCGCCACCTCATCCGTGAGCTCCTGGATGCGGTCGGCGTCGCCGTCGAGCTCCAGCAGCCGCAGGCTCCCGGTCTCCAGGGTGCTGATCACGTCGTCCAGGGTGGGGCCGTACTTGCGGACGAGCGTGGACAGCTCCGCCCTGCGCTCCTGCACGGCCTCCAGCTCGCGGGAGCCGTCGGTGTCGAGCGCGGCGAGGTAGGTGGAGAGCTGCCCGGCGATGTCGGAGGCCAGGTAGCTGAGGTTGGCGACGGCTTCCACGGTCGGCGCGAGCTCGGCGTCGTGCGGCGCGACGCGCTCGATCTGTCGGCGCGCGGCCTCCAGCAGGCCGACGACGTCGGGCTCCTCGGACTCCTCGGCGGACAGCAGCTCGCGGGCGCCGGCGGCGGCGAGCCGCAGCTCCTCCAGGTTCGTCAGCCGCTCGGCGCGTTCGCCCAGCTCGGCGTCCTCCCCCGGCTGCGGCGCCACGGCCTCGATCTCGGCCATCGCGACACGGAGGTCGTCGGCCTCCCGCGCGCGACGGTCGCGGTCGGCGAGGAGCTCGTCCAGGTCGGTCGCGTTGTCGCGCCACCGGTGGAACACCTGCACGTAGCCGTCCAGCGCGCTCGCGAGCTCGGGCCCGGCGAAGCGGTCGAGCGCCTCGCGCTGGGCCACGGCCGACCGCAGCCGGAGCTGGTCGGACTGGCCGTGCACGACGACGAGCTGCTCGCCGAGCTCGGTCAGAACACTCACCGGCGCGCTGCGACCGCCGACGACGGCGCGCGACCGGCCCTCGGCCGACACCGAGCGGCTCAGCACGAGCTCCGCCGCTCCGTCGCCGATCGGGTCGACGTCGCCGCCGGCGTCGCGGACGCGCTCCACGACCTCCCCGGCTCCTCGACGCGCCAGCGGCCCTCGACCCAGGCCTGCGCGCTGCCGAGCCGGACAGCGCCGGTGTCGGCGCGCTCGCCCAGGAGGAGGCCGAGCGCGGAGACGACCATCGTCTTGCCCGCGCCGGTCTCGCCGGTGATCGCGGTGAATCCGGGACCGAGCGGCAGCGCGGCCTCGGCGATGACGCCGAGGTCGCGGATGGAGATCTCGTCGATGCCGCCGCGTGGTGCGGCCGCCTGCGTGCGGCCCGCCGCGGCGCGGGCGGTGGAGCGCTCAGTCACGTCCGGCCGGCCCCCGCCATCCCGTCACCGGGAGGTCGAACTTGTGCACGAGCCGGTCGGTGAACGGCCCGAGGTGCAGGCGCGCGAGCCGCACCGGAATGGGCGAGCGGCGCACCACGACGCGGGAGCCGCGCGGCAGGTCGAACTGCCGCCGGCCGTCGCACCAGAGGATGCCCTCCCCGCCCGCGCGGTCGAGGAGCTCGATCGCGAGCGACGAGTCGGCGTCGACCACGAGCGGCCGCGAGAACAGGGCGTGCGCACTGAGCGGCACGAGCAGCAGTGCGGCGACGCCGGGCCAGACCACGGGTCCGCCGGCCGAGAACGAGTAGGCGGTGGACCCGGTCGGGGTCGACATCACGACGCCGTCGCAGCCGAAGCTCGACATCGGCCGCCCGTCGACCTCGATGACGACCTCGAGCATGCGCTCCCGGCTCGCCTTCTCCACTGTCGCCTCGTTGAGCGCCCAGCTCTCGTAGACGACCTCCTTGCCGACCTTGACCCGGGCGGAGAGCGTCATGCGCTCCTCCACCTCGTAGTCCTTCGCGAGCCCGCGGGCTACGGCGATCTCCAGGTCGTCGCGCTCGCTCTCGGCGAGGAAGCCCACGTGCCCGAGGTTGACGCCGAGCAGCGGCGCCGTGCACCCCGGACCAGCTCGGCCGCACGCAGGATGGTTCCGTCCCCGCCGAGCACGATCACCAGCTCGAGGTCGCTCGCCTGCACCTCGTCGCCGAGCACCGCGACCGCGTCGAGGTCGGGCGCGGCGGCGAGCAGATCGCGGCGCTCGTCCTCGCTGAGCACCGGCACGACGCCCGCGGAGAGGAGCTGACGGCACACCTGCACGCCGGCATCGAGCGAGTCCTGACGGCCGGTGTGCGCGACGACGAGAATGTATCGCTGCGCGTCACCCGATGCCGCCACGTCGCCTCCCTGTGCCTTCTCGCCCGTTCTGCGTCCGCCCGGTTCCGGGCCGTCCCACCATTCTGTCGGTTTTCGGTCGGGGATGCGCCCGGGAAGCGGAGATTGTGGAGAACGTTCAGTCAGGGCGAGAGGTGGAGGAGAAGCTCGCGCGACGCCGACGGATCGGGCGCGTCGCCGCGGAACCAGGCGAGGAACTCATGGTTGCCGTGGGTGCCGGCGATCGGTGAGGCGATCACGCCGGCCGTGCCGAGCCCGACGTCGTGTGCAGCCCAGAGCACGCGCTCGACCGCGTCCAGCCGCAGCCCCGGGTCGGTCACGATCCCTTCGCGGACCCCCTGCCTGCCCACCTCGAACTGCGGCTTGATCAGCAGGACGAAGTCGGCGTCGTCGGTCGCGACCGACCGCAGCGCCGGGAGGACGTGGGTCAGCGAGATGAACGACAGGTCGGCGACGACCAACTCCGGCGCGATCCCGTCGCCCACCAGCGCGGCGAACCCGGTGGCGTCCAGCGACCGCACATTCACGCGCTCGAACGAGCGCAGCCGTTCAGCGCCGGCGAGCCGTGCGTCGAGCTGGCCATGCCCGACGTCCACCGCGACGACCAGCTTCGCGCCGCGCTCCAGCAGCACCTGGCTGAAACCGCCCGTCGAGGCGCCGGCGTCCAGAGCGACGCGCCCGGCGACGGGGACCTCGAAGGCGTCGAGCGCCGCGATCAGCTTGTGGGCCCCGCGGCTCACGTAGTGGTCGGCTCCGGCGACGACGAGCTCCTGACCGTCGGCCACCTTGGCAGAAGCGCGCAGCACAGGTCTGCCGTCGACGGTCACCAGGCCGTCGGCGATCAGGGACGCCGCGCGCGTGCGCGACGAGGCGAGACCACGGGTGACCAGGGCGACGTCGAGACGCTCAGTTCCCGCCACGCCGATCGCTGCCCTCCAGCCGGGCCTGCAACGACTCGTGCAGCTGAGCGTAGGCCCCGGCGCGCTCGGCGAGCGGCTGCCCCTCGATCACCTCGAGGCGTGCGACGAGGGCGTCGCCGTCGTCTGCTGGGAAGTCGGGCATGCGGTCACACTACACAGTTTCAGGACGACGCGGGCGCCGACTCGACGAGGGCCGCCCGGCGGCGTCGCAGCACGGCCGCAATGGTCACGACCTGGATCACGAGGACGGTCGTCTCCGCTGCGAGCTGTCCGCCGAGGGCTCCCGTCCCGCCGCCGAACATGCTCCCGAGGAAGATGAGCGGGACGCCGACCACCGCCCCGCCCAACGCCGACCGCGCGATGGCGTCCACCCGGCCGAGCGTGACGAGCAGTACACCTCCGGATGCCATCGAGGTGCAGATCACCCAGATCGACGCACCGCCGATCACCGCGGCGGCGGCCGGGATGTGCACGGTTCCGGAGAACACGACGTCCGCGGCGAGCGGACTGCCGAGCGCGAAGGCTGCACCGAAGACGACGCCGAGCACCGAGGCGAGGAACGCCATTCGGCGGGCGCGCTCCAGCCGGGCGGCAGGATCGACGACCGTGCCCACCCAGCCCTTCATGAGACTGTTCTGAGCGAAGAGCACCTGTTGGGTCATCCGCTGCAGACGGTCCACGGTCGCGAACAGCAGTGTCGAGTGCGGCGAGCCGAGCGTCGCCACCGTGACTCCCAACGAGATGTACACGCTGGAGAACACGTTGGCGGCGAGCGCGTGCCCCTGCATCCCGATGATCCGGATGCACCGTCGGAATCCGACGGCGACGAAGTCCCCCGCCCGCACGCCGAGCACGGCGGCGCCCGAGACACTCGCGAACAGCGACGCGACCACCAGTGCGCAGGAATACCAGAGCAGGGAGCCGCCCAGCGAGATCGCCAGCGCAGCGCCGAGGATGAGCAGAGCACGGGGCAGCACCTCGGTGAGCAGGAAGAGACGGGGTCTCATGATCCCGATGAAGATCCACCCACCGGCGAACATCCCCAGGACCGCGCCGATGGCCACCAGCGCGGATTCCGCTCCGAAGCCGGGCGAGAGGAGGACCGTCAGCGCGCACGCGACGAGGAGGACCGGCACTGAGACCATCGCCTTCGTCACGATGGACAGTGCAAAAGCCCGCGCCCGATTGCGCTCCGACTGCCGTGCCGCGCGCTGTGTGCCCGACAGCCCCCAGCCCAGCTCGACGATGACTCCCCCGGCGCCCCCTACAGACTGACCGATGGCGACGGCCGCCCATGCGGCACCGCTGTGAACCGCTGTGATAGCGGGCAGTGCCAGAAGAGGCGAGACGGCATTCAGAAGCGGCACCGCGAGATAGCCGGACAGGAGCCGGGCGAACGACATGGCGCGATTCACGAAGGATCCTTCCTCGGCGGCGACGAGGCGCCCGATGATTGAAATACGGGTCTGATATTGTTCTGTGAGATGGTGACAGGTTAGATCATAGAACCACGACCACCAGCCGCATCCTTGGAGCCGACCCTGACGATGAGCGACACCCCTGCGCTTGACCCACTGCCCTCCGCCACGGTGATCCTGAGCCTGCGCGATGTCGGCGAAGGCGCAGAGAGCCTGGCCGGGCGAATCCGCCGTCTCGCCCGGGTGGAGGGTGTCGATGTCCTGGTCGTCGACGACGGATCGACCGACGGAAGCGCCGAACGACTCGAGCAGAGCCTCCGCACTGCGAACGGCGTCGCGTACGTGCGCCACACCGACAATGCGGGAGTCGCCGCACGTCGCAATGAGGCGCTGGCGCGCGCGTCCGGGGAGTACGTCTGGTTCGTCGACCATGACGACGACTGGAGCGAGAGCGGGCTCGCCGCGCTGCGTGCACACGCGGCGGGTGTCGACGTCGTCGTCGGCCGTGCCGACTTCCGATGGGGGCCGGACGCCCTCGATCGTCGTCGCATCGACGGCGCCGAGGTCGCTGCTCCCCGCGAAGTCGACGCGCGCGCGGCGGCCACGCTCCTGCTCGACGGCACGATCCACGGCTTCCTCTGGTCGAAGCTGTTCCGCCGTGCGTCGCTCGGCGTCGATCCGTTCCCGCGGATCGTGTCGCAGAGCGACATCGTGGGCGTCGCAGGAGCGATCGCCCGCGCTCAGCGTGCCCGGCTCATCCCGGAGACCGTCTACACGTACATCCGCCAACCCGGTTCGATAACCCGGCGCCGCAGACCCGATCTCGGGGCGCTCGAACGTGCCCATGACGACGTGCTCGCCCTGCTGGCCGACGCCCTGACCCCCGCGCTCCGGGACCTCTTCACCGCTCGGTTCCTCTGTCTGGCCGCCGTGAAGACCGCGGTGCGCTGGAACGCCGACAGGGCTGCCGTCGACGAGGCTCTCCTGCTCGCGCGCAGACGCGCACGAGGACTGTCGATCCAGTCGATCGCCCGACGATCACCCGGTCTCGCCGGGTCCGTACTGCTCCTGCGCACCGTGCCGGCGCTGCTGCCGCTCGCGCTGAGATCGGCGCTCGCAGTCCTGGATCTCGGCCGCCGAGTCCGCCGTCCGCAGCGACGAGAGGAGCACGACGTATGAACGACGAGGCCATCACTGTGATCATCACGGCACGCGACGCGGAACGGACGATCGCGACCGCGATCCGCAGCATCCTGTGGTCGCTTCCCCGGACCGGTCGGGTTCTGGTCCGGTCGGACGGCAGTGTCGACAGGACGAAATCCGCCGCCCGCACGGTCGCCGATCACCGCGTCGAGGTGCTCGAGGACGAGACCGGGCTCGGCATCGCGCGCTCGTGCAATCTCCTCCTCGATCGGGTGCGGACCCCGCTCGTCTCCCGGATGGACGCCGACGACATCTCGTTGCCGGGGCGATTCGCAGCGCAGCTGCGACGGCTCCGGCGCGGAGTCGACTTCAGCTTCACGACGGGGGTCGAGTGGCGCGAAGGGACGGCAATCGTGCGACCGCAGAAACCGTACGCGATCTCACCCGCTTCAGCGCCATTCATCCTGCTGCTGACGAATCCGTTCATGCAGCCGACCATGCTGGCCAGGACCGACATGGTCCGCTCGCTCGCCGGGTGGCGAAGCGACATCGCCAGCGAAGACTTCGACCTGTATCTGCGAGCCGCCACCGCCGGCTACAGCATCGAACGCCTCCGTGTGCCGCGGATGATCTATCGTCGCACCGCCACGCAGACCACGGCCCAGCCGTCCTGGTGGCAGGCGCGCTCCGCGAATCCGCTCGTGCGGGAGTCGTTCGACGCGCTGGCCGACCACTGCCTCGGGTTCGTCCCGCGGTGGTTCGAATGGCGGCGCGCCGGTTTCCCACCCGACCAGACACCCAGCGGCGTCGTCGATGACATCCGGAGGTTCGCAGCGACCGTCGGCGTGCTCCGGCCCTCCGAGCGGAACCCGCTCCTGCGGCGCCTGAACCGGATGAGCCGGATCGCGGAATCCTCCGCTGCCGCGCCGAGCGCCGCGCGATGAAGCTCGTGAAGCCGACGGTCGTCCAGCTCCGGGTGCACGACACCGGCTACCCGAGGAACGTCCGGGTCCGGGAGCAGCTCGAAGCGAGCGGATTCAGGGTGCGGGTCTCCGCCCGGCGCGACGGCGGGCCGAAAGCGCTGCGGCTGGTAGCCGACGCGGTGACGATCTGGCGCGCCACCCGGGGTGCCGACGCCGCTATCCTCTCCGAATTCTCGCTGCCTTTCGTGCCTGTCGCACGACTGGCGACCCGGCTGCGCGGAATCCCGCTCATCGTCGACGGTTTCGTGCGGAAGTACGAGACGGCGATCGAGGACTGGGGGTACGCCTCCGAGCGATCACTGCGTGCTCGCCTCCTCCGGATGGTCGATGCGCTGTCGGTGCGGTGGGCCGACCTGTACCTCATCGACACCGAGGTGCGCGCGGAGTCCATCCGCGCCGCGCACGGGACGACCACGCCGGTGCTCGGCCTCCCCGTCGGAGCGCCGGTGTGGATCCGGCCGCGCCCGCCCCGGGAACCGGACGGCGCGCTGCGAATCCTCTACTTCGGCGGCAACATCCCGCTGCACGGCCTCCCCTTCGCGCTGGAGGCGCTGGAGGGCACGGATCCCCGGATCACCCTGGACCTGGTCTCCTACGGACCGCGGGAACTGGTACGGGAGGTGATCGAACGCGCAGGAATCGCGGATCGTTGCGTCTTCCACGACACGATGAGCCATCGGGAACTGCTCGAGCGCATCTTCGACGCCGACGTGGTCCTCGGCATCTTCGGAGACTCCACGAAGGCCCGTACCGTCGTCGCGAACAAGGTCTGGCAAGGTCTGGCCGCCGGGCGCATCGTCGTCACGCGCCGCACGCCGGCCGTCGAGGAACTCGTCCCCATCGCGGGCGACACTCTGGTCCTCGCCGACGATCGGGCGGAACTCACCGCGGCTTACGAGCGCTTGCGAGCGGCGCCGCCTCGCGCCGACCCCGCGATCGCCGACCGCCTCGAGAGTTTCGTCACTCAGAGATTCTGCGCGCTGACCGAATGGCTCGAGGAGACACTCTCTACTCGACGAACACCCCGCTGAGCGTCTTCTTCCCCCGCCGCAGCACGACCATCCCACCCGGCAGCAGGTGGTCGCCCACCGCAGATTCCGCGTCCTCGACCTTCGCGTTGTTCACGTACACCCCGCCCTGCGCGACCGCGCGCCGGGCCTCGCCGAGGCTCTTGGTGAGCCCGGTGTCGACCAGGGCCTGGGCGATCGTGGTGGACGCCGCCGTCGTCGTGTTGGGGAGCTCGCGGAGGGCCGACTCCAGCGTGCCGCGGTCCTGACCGGCCAGGTCGCCCTGGCCGAAGAGGGCCTCGGACGCCGCGATGACGGCCTCCGTCGCGTCCGCGCCGTGGATGAGCGCCGTCACCTCGTAGGCGAGCCGACGCTGGGCCTCGCGGCGGAACGGCTCCTCGGCGACCGCGCGCTCCAGGCGCTCGATCTCGGCGCGGTGGAGGAAGGTGAAGACCTTGAGACGGTCGATCACGTCGGCGTCGTCGGCGTTGAGCCAGAACTGGTAGATCGCGTAGGGGCTCGTGAAGCCCGGGTCGAGCCAGATCGCGTTGCCCTCGCTCTTGCCGAACTTGGTGCCGTCGCTGTTCGTGATGAGCGGTGTGCCGATCGCGTGGGCGTGCACGCCCTCCACCTTGCGGATGAGGTCGGTGCCGCTGGTCAGGTTGCCCCACTGGTCGCTGCCGCCGGTCTGCAGCACGCAGCCGTACTGGCGGTAGAGCTCCAGGAAGTCCATGCCCTGCAGGATCTGGTAGCTGAACTCGGTGTAGGAGATGCCCTCGTCGGAGTTGAGACGCGCCGCGACGGCGTCCTTCTTGAGCATCGTGCCGACGCGGAAGTGCTTGCCGATCTCGCGCAGGAAGTCGATCGCCGAGAGCGGCGCCGTCCAGTCGAGGTTGTTGACCAGGCGGACGGCGTTCTCACCCTCCGACGAGAGGAAGCGGGTGACCTGCTGCTCGAGGTAGCCGACCCACTCGGAGACGGTCTCCTTGGTGTTCAGCGTGCGCTCGGCGGTGGGCCGCGGGTCGCCGATGAGGCCGGTCGAACCGCCGACCAGGCCGAGCGGCTTGTGCCCGGCGAGCTGGAGCCGGCGCATGGTCAGGAGTTGCACCAGGTTGCCGAGGTGCAGGCTCGGCGCTGTCGGGTCGAAGCCGCAGTAGAAGGTGATGGGGTCGCCGGCCAGGAGCTCCTTGAGCGCGGACTCGTCTGTGGAGACGTGGACGAGTCCGCGCCACGTCAGCTCGTCCCAGACGTCGTCGAACGACGGGTCGTTGGTCTGCGCGCTGAGCCTCGGCTCTGCGCTGCTGCGGTCTGCTGCGGCGGCGGTTTCTGGCACTCCCACAGAGTAGCAGCGGCGGTCATTCCGACCTGTCGAGTGATCAGGTCCACAGGCCTGATTGGGGTTGAATCAGGTCTCCTGACCTGATAGTGTCTGGATCAGGTCCACAGGCCTGATGTATCGCCCGCCTCACCCGTTCCGGAGCGCACCTCGAGGAGGTCCCCATGTTCGTCGTCACCGCCGACCAGGTCGACAGCCGCGGCCGCCCCGACATCGTCGCGCCGGCTCTCGCGGCGCTGAACGAGCGCCACGGCGAGCGGCTCGCGCTGCCCGCCGACCGGAACGCCGGTGACGAGCTCCAGGCGCTGACCGCGGACGCCGGCACAGCCTTCGACATCGTCACCACCCTCGCGCGCGGCGACGCCTGGAGCGTCGGCCTGGGCATCGGCGAGGTCCGCACGCCCCTCCCCGAGGCGACGCGCGAGGCCAGCGGCGCCGCGTTCGTCGCCGCCCGCAGCGCGGTCACCCGCGCCAAGCGCACCCCGCTGAGGTTCGCCGCGGAGGCGGTCGCCGCGCCGGAGTCCGCCGCCGACGTCGAGGCGCTCGTCGGCCTCCTCCTGACCCTGCGAGCGGCGCGCAGCGAGGCCGGCTGGGAGCTCTACGACCTCGTCGCCGCCGGCCTGACACAGGCGGAGGCCGGCTCCCGGCTCGGCATCACCCCGCAATCGGCGAACGACCGTGCCCGCGCCGCCGGCCTGCGCGCCGACCTCGCGGCCCAGCCGGCCCTGGTTAGGCTGTTGAGGACCGCCGACGCAGCCCAGCAGTCGGCCGAACGACCGGAGGATGGATGACGCCCCTGCCCGTGCCGCAGCTTCTCGCCACCGTCCTGCCTGTCGTGCTGTGGGCGCTCGCGCTGATCAGCGCCATCGCGGCCGTGTGCTGCATGATCGCCACACTCCGCACACCGCGCCGGCCGCTGGTCTACACCGCTGCCGGTCTGCTCGGGCTCGCGTTCCTCCTCGTCGCACTCCCGCAGCACGGTGCCCCCGTCGTCTTCCGGGTGCTCATCGGCCTCGTCGCGCTCGCGCTGAGCGTCGTCGGCGGCGGACCGGCGGCGCAGCTCACCCTCGCGCTCGCGACGCGGAGCACCTCCGTGCCCGGCGTCCACGGCGGCATCGTCGTGCACGACCGGGTCAGCGGGGTGGAGGAGACGCGCGAAGTGCTCCGCGGCGGCATGACCATCGGCTACCTCGAGCGGTTCGCCACCACCGGCTCGATCATGGCCGGCTTCCCGGAGGCGCTCGGCGTGCTCATCGCGATCAAGGGCGTCGGCAGGTTCACCGAGCTGGAGGCCCCGGAGGCGCGCGAGCGCTTCATCATCGGAACCCTCGTGAGTCTGATCTGGGCGTGCGTCTGCGCCGGCCTCTTCCGCTTCGCCGCCGCCTGACAGCAGCCATCGCTTCCTCACTTCCTCCCGCTCACACCCGGCGTGTCGCGGGAGAAACTGAGGAAGAGATAGCTGCTCAGTGGGACTTGGGGTGGCGCTTGTAGGGGCTGACGGTGGGGTCGCCGGGGATCCAGTAACGCCAGGGGAAGGTCAGGCTGCCGCCGGCGCCGGAGACGCCGGTGCGCGGGCCGGTCTCATAGGGCGGCTGCTCGGTCGGCAGCAGGAGGTCGAACGGGGACGCGAAGAGGTCGGAGCCGTTCTCGGACAGCAGGATGCCCGCCGCCACCACGAGCCGCGCGGGGCCCCGCGCCAGGTCGCGCGCGGTGACGGCCCGGCCGGTCGGACCGCCGCGCCGGCGCGCCGCCAGCTCGGCGCCCTCCACGACCTCACCCGCCCGCAACAGCACTGCCGACGACTCCCCCTCGGGCGAGCACACCGCGTTCGCGCACACGTGCATCCCGTAGGTGAAGTATGTGTACAGGTGGCCGGGGCCGCCGTACATCACCGCGTTCCTCTTGGTGCGGCCCCGGAAGGAGTGCGAGCCGGGGTCGACACCGTCGCCGACGTAGGCCTCCACCTCGCTGATCCGGATGCCGACGACGCCCTCCGCCGTCTCGTGACGGAGCACGGCGCCGAGCAGCTTCGGAGCGACCTCCAGCGCCGACGCGGTGAACACGTCGCGCCCGGGCCGGTAGAGCGTCATGCGGGCCGGCTCAGAAGATCCGGCCGCCGGCGACGACGGCCACGATCAGGCCGATCACGATCACGGCGACCGCCACGACGACGATCAGCGGGATGAGCCAGCCCGGCCGCTTGCCGGCCATCAGCCGAGGTCCCGCCGCGTCGCGACGAGGGTGCGGGTCAGGGCGCGGACGCGTTCGGTCAGGGCGGCGAGCTGGTCGGCGACCCGGTCGGGAGCGGTCCCGCCGGCCCCGGCCCGGCTCGCGACCGAGCCCTCCACCGTGAGCACCGAGCGCACCTCCGGCGTCAGCAGCGGCGAGACGGCGGCGAGCTGCTCGTCGGTCAGGTCGCTCAGCTCCAGGCCGTCGTCCTCCGCGAACTTGACCAGGCTTCCGGTGATCTCGTGCGCGTTCCGGAACGGGACGTGCTGGGTGACCAGCCACTCGGCGACATCCGTCGCGAGGGAGAAGCCCTGCGGCGCGAGCTCCGCCATCCGGTCGGTGTGGAAGCGCAGCGTCGCGACCATACCGGTGAACGCGGGGAGGACGACCTCCAGCGTCTGCACCGAGTCGAAGACCGGCTCCTTGTCCTCCTGGAGGTCGCGGTTGTACGCCAGCGGGAGGCCCTTGAGGGTGGTCAGCAGGCCGGTCAGGTTGCCGATGAGACGCCCCGCCTTGCCGCGCGCGAGCTCGGCGATGTCCGGATTCTTCTTCTGCGGCATGATCGAGGACCCAGTGGAGTAGGAGTCGTCGAGCGTCACGAAGCCGAACTCGCGCGTGTTCCAGAGGATGATCTCCTCCGCGAAGCGCGACAGGTCGACGCCGATCTGCGCCGCGACGAAGGCGAACTCGGCGACGACGTCGCGCGCGGCGGTGCCGTCGATGGAGTTCTCCGAGCTGACCGCGAAACCGAGCTCCCGGGCGACCAGCAGCGGGTCGAGCCCGAGCGTGGAGCCGGCGAGCGCGCCGGAGCCGTACGGCGACACGTTCGCACGCCGGTCCCAGTCCGCGAGCCGCTCCAGGTCGCGCACCAGCGGCCAGCAGTGCGCGAGCAGGTGGTGGGCGAGCAGCACGGGCTGGGCGTGCTGCAGGTGGGTGCGGCCGGGCATGATCGCGGTGGGATGGGCGTCCGCCTGGGCCGCGATCGCGTCGATGAGCGCGATCAGGCGCTCGGCGATGATGCCGGCGTGGTCGCGCAGGTAGAGGCGCACCAGCGTCGCGATCTGGTCGTTGCGGCTGCGGCCGGCCCGCAGCTTGCCGCCGAGCTCGGCTCCCGCCCGCTCGATCAGGCCGCGCTCCAGGGCGCCGTGGACGTCCTCGTCGCTCTCGGCGGCGGCGAAGGAGCCGGAGATCACGTCGGCCTCCAGCACGTCGAGGGCGCCGATCATCCCGGCCAGCTCGACGTCGTCGAGGTAGCCCGCCGCCGCGAGGGCGCGGGCGTGCGCGCGCGAGCCGGCGATGTCGTAGGACGCGAGCGCCCAGTCGAAGTGGGTGGACTTGCTCAGCGCGGCCAGCTCGGGCGAGGGGCCGCCCGCGAAGCGCGCGCCCCAGAGCTTGCCCTCGTCGGTCTTGCCGACGCCGTCAGCGGTGTCCGCGGTCATGCCGCCCCCTCCTCGTTCTTGGCCAACAGCCAGGCCAGCAGCGCCTTCTGGGCGTGGAGGCGGTTCTCGGCCTCGTCCCAGATCACCGACTGCGGACCGTCGATCACGTCGGCCGTCACCTCCAGGCCGCGGTAGGCGGGGAGGCAGTGCAGGAACACCGCGTCGTCCGCCGCGAGGCCCATCAGCTCGGCGTTCACCGTGTAGTCGCCGAAGACGGCGACCCGCTCGGCCTTCTCGTCCTCCTTGCCCATCGACACCCAGGTGTCGGTGATGACGACGTCGGCGCCGGTGGCGGCCTCCCGGGCGTCGGTGAAGACGGCCACCGAACCGCCGGTGCGCTCGGCGATGGCCGCGGCGTCGGCGACCACGGCGCTGTCCGGCGCGTAGGCGGCCGGAGCCGCGACGCGGACGTGCATGCCCGCAGTCGCGCCGCCGAGCAGGTACGAGTGCGACATGTTGCTGGCGCCGTCGCCGAAGAAGGCGAGCGTCAGGCCCTGGGTGCGGCCCTTGTGCTCGCGGACGGTCTGCAGGTCGGCGAGGATCTGGCAGGGGTGGAACTCGTCCGAGAGCGCGTTGATCACGGGGACCGTCGTGCCCTCCGCCATCTCCTCCAGCCCGGTCTGCGCGAACGTGCGCCAGACGATCGCGGCGACCATGCGCTCCAGCACGCGCGCGGTGTCGGCGAGCGACTCCTTGCCGCCGAGCTGGCTCTCGCCGCTCTGGATGATCAGGGGGCTGCCGCCCAGATCCGCGATCCCGACGGCGAACGAGACGCGCGTGCGGGTCGAGGTCTTGTCGAAGATCACGGCGACCGTCTGCGGGCCGGCGAGCGGCTTCGCGGAGAACCGGTCGGCCTTCAGGCGCGCGGCCAGGGCGAGCACCTCGGCTTGCTCAGCCGGGCTCAGGTCGTCGTCGCGGAGGAAATGACGTGTCATCGGGAGTCCTTGTTCTGCGTCAGGAGGTCGGAAGGTCAGGAGGCGTGCACGGCGTCGAGCGCGCGGCCGAACCGCTCGCGGAACTCCGCGAGCTCGGCGTCGCCGACGATCAGCGGGGGCGCGAGCCGGATGCTCGACTCGTTCGGCGCGTTGATGATGAGACCGTTCGCGAGCGCTGCGTCGGAGAGCCGGTGCGCCTCGCCGTCGGTGAGGCCCACACCGATCAGGAGGCCGGCGCCGCGGATGTCGCCGATCAGCGGCGAGTCGTACGAGCGCAGGATGGCACGCAGCTCCTCCCCGCGCCGGGCGGCGTTGCCGACCAGGTCTGCTCGCTCGATCTCGCCGATCACCGCGTTGCCCGCCGCCGTCGCCAGTGGGTTGCCGCCGAACGTCGAGCCGTGCTGGCCCTGGCTGTACAGCTCGGACGCCCGCCCGAAGGTGATGAGGGCGCCGATCGGCACTCCCCCGGCGATACCCTTCGCGACCGTGATCGCGTCCGGCAGGATGTCCGCGTGCTGGTACGCGAACCAGCGGCCGGTCCGGCCGATCCCGGTCTGGATCTCGTCGATGATCAGCAGCGCACCGTGCTGCTCGGTGAGCTCCCTGGCGCGCTGGAGGAAACCCTCGGGGAGGTCGAGCACGCCGGCCTCCCCTTGATCGGCTCCACGAACAGCGCGGCGACGCGGTCGTCGATCGCGGCCTCCAGGGCGTGGATGGTGGAGTCGATGTGCTCGACGCCGCCCGGCAGCGGCTCGAACGCTTCGCGCATCGGCGGCTTGCCCGTGAGCGCCAGCGAGCCCATCGTGCGGCCGTGGAACGCGTTGTGGAGGGCGAGCACGCGCGTGCGCCGCCCGTGCGGTCCCTTGTTGAGCCGCGCCAGCTTGAAGGCCGCCTCATTGGCCTCCGCACCCGAGTTGCCGAACAGGATGCGGCCGTGCTCACCCGCGCCGGTGATCGCGCGCAGGCGCTCCGCGAGCTCAAGCTGCGGCTGCGTGGAGAAGTAGTTGGACACGTGCGCGAGCGTCGCGACCTGGCGGCTCACGGCCTCCACCAGCGCCGGATGCGCGTGGCCCAGCGAGTTGACCGCGATACCCGCGAGGAAGTCCAGGTACTCGTTGCCGTCGACGTCCCAGACCCGGCAGCCCTCGCCGCGGGCGAGCATGAGTTTGGGCGTCGCCAACGTGCGCATCATGGCGTCGCCGTAGCGCGGCTTCCAGCGACCCTGGGTGTTGGCCTCGGTGCCAGGCACGATCTGTGCGGTCATGCGGGCACCACCTCCGTTCCGATTCCGGATTGCGTGAAGACTTCGAGCAGGATGGAGTGCGCCACGCGTCCGTCGATGATCGCGGCCTTGGGAACGCCGCCGTCGACCGCGTCGAGGCACGCCGACATCTTGGGGATCATGCCCGACTCCAGCGACGGGAGCAGCTCACGCAGCTCGGGCGCCGCGATCTTGGACAGCAGCGAGTCGCGGTTCGGCCAGTCGCTGTAGAGCCCGGCGACATCCGTCAGGATGACCAGCTTGGCCGCGCCGAGGGCGACGGCGAGCGCGGCAGCCGCCGCGTCGGCGTTGACGTTGAGCGCCTGGCCGGGGTCGTCGATGTCGGGCGCGATCGAGGAGACCACAGGGATGCGGCCGGCGTCGAGCTGGGCGAGCACGCCCTCCGGGTTGACCCCGATGACGTCGCCGACCAGGCCGAGGTCGACCTCGTCGCCGTCGACCACGGCGCCGCGCTTGCGGCCCTGGAAGAGCCCGGCATCCTCCCCGGAGAGCCCGGCGGCGAGCGGCCCGTGCTGGTTGATGTTGCTCACGATGTCGCGGTTGATCTGGCCGGTCAGCACCATGCGCACGACGTCCATCGCCTCCGGCGTGGTCACCCGGTAGCCGCCGCGGAACTCGCTCTCGATGCCGAGCCGGTCGAGCATCGCCGAGATCTGCGGGCCGCCGCCGTGCACGACCACCGGGCGGAGGCCGGCGTAGCGCAGGTAGACGATGTCTTCGGCGAAAGTGCGCTGGAGGTCGTCGTTCACCATCGCGTTGCCGCCGAACTTCACGACGATGATGCGGTCGTGGAAGGTCTTCAGCCAGGGCAGCGACTCGATGAGGGTCGCTGCCTTGTCCGCCGCGGCGGCGCGTTCGGCGGCCTCCGCCGTGTCGACGTCGTCGGTGTCGGTGTCGGTGTCGGTGTCGGTTTCTGTAGTCATCTCAGCTCGAGTAGGCGCTGTTCTCGTGGACGTAGTCGTGGGTCAGGTCGTTGGTGAGGATGGCCGCCGTCTCGTCGCCCGCGTGGAGGTCGATGAGCACGTGCACGGCACGCGGGGTCAGGTCGACGAGGTCGCGCGGCTGGTCCGGCTCCCCCGCCGTGCACACCTGCACGCCGTTGATGGCGACGTCGATGCCGTACGGGTCGAACTCGGCGTCGGTCGTGCCGACGGCGGCGAGCACGCGGCCCCAGTTGGGGTCGTTGCCGAAGATCGCCGCCTTGAACAGGTTGGAGCGCGACACCGCGCGGCCGACCGTCACGGCGTCGTCCTCGGTGCGGGCGTTCACGACCTCGATCGTCACGTCGTGGGAGGCGCCCTCGGCGTCCTCCTGGAGCTGCCTCGCCAGGCTGCGGCACACCTCGGTGAGCGCGAGCGTGAACTCCGCCGGGTCGGCTGCGACTCCGCTGGCGCCGGAGCCGAGCAGCGCGACGGTGTCGTTGGTCGACATGCAGCCGTCCGAGTCGAGCCGGTCGAACGTGACCCGGGTCGCGGCGCGGAGGGCGGTGTCGAGCTGGGTGGAGTCGAGCACCGCATCGGTGGTGATGACCACGAGCATCGTCGCGAGGCCCGGCGCGAGCATCCCCGCGCCCTTGGCCATGCCGCCGACCGCCCAGCCGGCGACAGAGACCTGCTCGGCCTGCTTCGGGCGGGTGTCCGTGGTCATGATGGCCTCGGCGGCGCCGAGCCCGGAGTCGCCCGCGAGCGCCGTGGCTGCCTGGGCGACGCCCGCGGTCAGCTTGTCGACGTCGAGCTGGTCGCCGATCAGGCCGGTGGAGCAGACCAGCACGTCGCCGGCCGAGACCCCGAGCGCCTCGCCGACGGCCTCCGCCGTCGCGTGCGTGGTCTGGAAGCCCTGAGAGCCGGTGTAGCAGTTGGCGCCGCCGGAGTTGAGGACGATGGCGGAGACCACGCCGTCGGCGATGACCTGCTCGCTCCAGAGGACGGGGTTCGCCTTGCAGCGGTTCGTCGTGAAGACCGCGGCGGCCGCCGTGAGCGGTCCACGGTTCTGGACCAGCGCGAGGTCGCGCTTGCCGCTGGACTTGAGGCCGGCTACGACGCCGGCGGCCGAGAATCCTTTGGCTGTGGTGACGCTCATGGCGCGACTCCGTTCACACTCAGACCGGCGGTCTCGGGGAGCCCGAGAGCGAGGTTCGCGGACTGGATCGCCGCGCCGGCCGTTCCCTTGTACAGATTGTCGATGGCGAGCACGGTCACGACCCGGCCGGCCGCGTGGTCGAGGGCGACCCCGATCAGCACGGTGTTCGAGCCGAGCACGTCCGCGGTGCGCGGGACGCTGCCGGCCGGCAGCACGTGCACGAACGGCTCGTCCGCGTAGGCGGCCTCCCAGGCTTCCTGCACCTGCGCGGCAGTCACCCCCGGCTTCACCCGGGCCGTGGAGGTCGCCAGGATGCCCCGCGACATCGGCACGAGCACCGGAGTGAACGACAGGGTCGGCGCGGTCGCGCCGGCCTTCCGCAGATTCTGCTGGATCTCCGGGATGTGCCGGTGCGTGCCGCCGACTGCGTACGGGTTCGCGGAGCCGAGGATCTCGCTGGCCAAGTACATGGTCTTGAGCGACTTGCCCGCACCGGACGGCCCGACCGCGAGGACGCTCACGATGTCCTCCTCCTCGATCACCCCGGCGTGGATGCCCGGCGCGAGGGCGAGCGACACGGCGCTCGCGTTGCAGCCGGGCGCCGCGATGCGGGTGGCGCCTGCGAGGTTCGCGCGCTGCCTGGCGCCGTCCGCCCCGACGATGAGCTCCGGGACGCCGTACGCCCACGAGCCGTAGTACTCGCCGCCGTAGAACGCCGCCCAATCGGCGGGGTCCTCCAGCCGGTGGTCGGCGCCCGCGTCGACCACGAGCGTGTCGGCGGGGAGGTGCGCGGCCACCTCCCCGAGCGGCCGTGCGGCAGCGCCAGGAACACGACGTCGTGACCGGCGAGGTTCTCCGGCGTGTTCTCGGTGAGGGTGAGGTGGGCGAGCGAACGCAGGTGCGGCTGGTGCGCGGCGAGCGGGTGACCGGCGTTGTTGTGCGCGGTCACGGTGCGGATCTCGAACCCGGGATGGTCGGCGAGGATGCGCAGCAGCTCGCCACCCGCGTACCCGGAGGCACCGGCGACGGCAACCGAGAAAGTCATGCTTGTTCCTTGATGGGGTGGACGACAGGGGGCCGAGGATCCGGCGACGCCCCTGTCCGACCGCGAAGGGTCGCCCGAGCGCCGCCTAGATTCGGCGGTCGCGCAGGCGTCGGCGCATCGAGGGGGCACCGACGTTAAGCATGCTGCAACCCTACCGCCCGATCCCGGCCCGTCACCAAATCGCCCCCGTCACACAGCGCCCGCGGCAACACGATTCGTGCCGAATGTCGCGTTTGGCGCCGCCAAAGTCCACATTCGTGACGAATGTGCACACCTATTCGCGGAGGTGGGCGCCGAAGAGCTCGTCGGCGCGGGCGGCGCCGGCGAGCTTCGCCTCGCTGGCCTCCGCCGCGGTGAGGGTGCGGTCGTCGGCGCGGAAGCGCAGCGCGAAGGTGAGGCTCTTGTGGCCGGCCGGGAGGCCGGCGCCGCGGTAGTCGTCGACCAGGCGGATGTCCTCCAGGAGCGCGCCGGCTCCCTCCCGCACCGCGTCGAGCAGCTCGCCCGCCGCGACCTCGTCGCGCACGACGAGCGAGAGGTCCTGCGTCGCCGCAGGGAAGCCGGCGATGACGCCCGCGACGATATCGGCGGGGGCCACGTCGATGAGGGCGTCCAGGTCGAGCTCGTAGACGGCCACGACGCGCGGGAGGTCGAGGTCTTCCGCGATGGCGGGCAGCAGCTCTCCGGCGTAGCCGACCGTGACGCGCGTGCCGTCCGCGGCGTGCGCCACGAGCTGGGCCGTGCGTCCCGGGTGGAGCGCCTGGTGGCGGCTCTGCACCGGTTCGACCCGAACACCGACGGCGGTCGCGGTCTGCTGGACCGCGGTGAGCGCGTCGGCGACGCCGACGGCGACCGGAGCCTGGCCCGGCTGCTTCTCGACCGCGTGGCCGACGATCAGGCCGGCGAGGTGGCGCGGCTGCGCGGGGATGCCCGCGTTCAGGCCGGCGAGCACGTCGTCGCCCGGAAGGGCGGCGCCGAGCGGCAGCTCCTCGCTGCCGAGCGGAGCGCCGCTCGGCAGGAACACCGTTCCGAGCTCGTAGATCCGCAGGTCGACCAGACCGCGCGCCAGGTTGCGCTTGGCCACGTCGATCAGGCCTGGTAGCAGCGACGTGCGCAGGTACGGGGCGGTCGCGTCGAGCGCGTTCGCCAGGCGCACCGCGGGCACCGGGCCGGCCTCGGGCGAGCCGAACAGGTCGTTCTGCGCCTCCGAGACGAACGGGAAGGCGAGCACCTCGGTCGCGCCGTTGTCGGCGAGCATCTGGGCGACGGCGCGGCGCAGCTTCTGCGCGCGCGTCAGGCCACGTCCGGGAGGCGCGACAGGCAGCACGGACGGGATGCGGTCGAACCCGACGATGCGGGCGACCTCCTCGGCCAGGTCGGACTTGTCGCGCAGGTCGGGACGCCAGCTCGGCGGCACGACCAGCAGGCCGTCGGCACCTCCGCTGACGGTGCCCCCGATCTCGGCGAGCGCGCCGCGCACCTCGTCATCGGTGAACTCCACGCCGATCAGGTTCGGGATGTAGTCGTTCGGCAGGCGGATCGGCTCGGCCTCCCCCGCCGTGTCGAGCAGCGAGCCGAGCTCGTCCGCGTGACCGCCGGCGAGCTGCTCCAGGAGCTGCACGACGCGCGCCGCCGCCGCGACGGCGACGCGCGGGTCGACGCCGCGCTCGAAACGCTTCGAGGCCTCGCTCGGCAGCTTGTGCCGACGAGCCGTGCGAGCGATGGACACCGGGTCGAAGTTGGCGGCCTCCACCAGGACGTTGCTCGTGCCCGCGCCGATCTCGGTGGACGCGCCGCCCATCACGCCGGCGAGGCCGATCGCGCCGGAGTCGTCGGTGATGAGGAGGTCCTCTTCGTCGAGCGTCCTGGTCTGGTCGTCCAGGGTCACGAGCATCTCGCCCGGGTGGGCGCGGCGCACGACGATGCCGCCGGACAGCTTGTCGAGGTCGTAGCCGTGGATCGGCTGGCCGAGCTCGAGCATCACATAGTTGGTGATGTCCACGATGAGCGAGATCGAGCGGATGCCGGCGAGCTTGAGCCGCGCCACCATCCAGGGCGGGGTCGGCCGGCTGCCGTCGACGTCGCGGACGACGCGCGTCACGAAGACCGTGGCGCCGACGCGCCCGCGGATCGGCGCACGGTCGTCGATGGTCACGCTGAAGCCGTGCGCGTGCGCACCCGCGGAGTGCACGCGCACCGCCTCGGCCGGGTCGCGGAAGGCCGCGCCCGTCGCGTGCGAGTACTCGCGCGCGATGCCGCGGATCGAGAACGCGTAGCCGCGGTCGGGGGTGACGTTGACCTCCACGGCGGTGTCGTCCAGACCGAGCAGCGAGATCGCGTCGGTGCCGACCTCCGGGTCGAGGCCGAGCGTCGACAGCCGCAGGATGCCCTCGTGGTCGTCGCCGAGGCCGAGCTCGCGCGCGGAGGCGATCATGCCGTCCGAGACGTGGCCGTAGGTCTTGCGGGCGGCGATCGGGAACGGGCCGGGCAGCACGGAGCCGGGCAGGGTCACCACGACCTTGTCGCCGAGCAGGAAGTTCCGTGCGCCGCAGACGATGCCGTGGACGGCGTCGCCACCGTCGGCTGCCTTCCGGCCGTCGGGCGCGACGCGGACCTGGCACCAGCGGATGGTCTTGCCGTTGCTCTGCGGCTCCTCCACGAAGTCCAGCACCTGGCCGACGACCACCGGACCGGTGATCTCGAAGGTGTGGACGTCCTCCTCCTCGAGGCCGACGGACACGAGCGCGGCGTGGACCTCCTCGGCCGTGGTGCCGGGCTCCAGGTCGACGTACTCGCCGAGCCAACTCAGGGGGACGCGCATCAGACCACCATTCCGAACTGCTGAGAGAACCGGACATCGCCCTCGGCCATGTCGCGCATGTCTTTGACGTCGTTGCGGAACATCAGCGCCCGCTCGACACCCATCCCGAACGCGAAGCCGGAATACACCTCGGGGTCGATGCCCGCCGAGCGGAGCACGTTCGGGTTCACCATGCCGCAGCCACCCCACTCGATCCAGCGGGCGCCGCCCTTGAACGTGGGGTGCCAGAGGTCGAGCTCGGCGCTCGGCTCGGTGAACGGGAAGTAGTTGGGACGCAGGCGCACGCGGGCGCCCTCGCCGAACAGCGTCTTGGCGAAGTGGTCGAGCGTACCGCGCAGGTGCGCCATCGTCAGGCCCTTGTCGACGGCGATGCCCTCGGTCTGGGTGAACACGGGCAGGTGGGTCGCATCGAACTCGTCGGTGCGGAACACCCGGCCCGGTGCGATCCGGTAGACCGGCAGTTCGTTGCCGAGGAGGGCGCGGAGCTGCACCGGCGAGGTGTGCGTGCGCAGCACGAGGTGCGCGTTCGTCGGCTCGACGAAGAAGGTGTCCTGCATCGCGCGCGCGGGGTGGTCGGCGTCGAAGTTGAGCGCGTCGAAGTTGTACCACTCGCTCTCCAGCTCGGGGCCCTCCGCGACCTCCCAGCCCATTCCGACGAAGATGTCGGCGATGCGCTCCTGCAGGAGGCTGAGCGGGTGGCGGGCGCCGGGCGTCCAGCGGGTCGGGAGGGCGGTGACGTCCACGGCCTCGGCGGCGAGCCGGGCGGCGTCCTCCTCGGCCGCGATCACGGCCTCCTTCGCGGCGAACGCCTGGTTCACACGACCGCGGGCGCCGCCGACGAGCTTGCCGGCCGCGGCCTTCCGATCGCCGGGGAGCGAGCGGATGGCGGCGTTCAGCCGCGCGAGCGGGGACCCCTCCGCGGTGTGGTCGTGGCGGACGGCCTTCAGCGCGTCCGAGGTGCCGGCGGCGTCGATCGCGGCGAGCGCCGCGGCGACGGCCGCGTCGACGGTCGCCTCGGTGATTTCTGTGGTTTCAGACACGGTTCCCCAGTTTAGTCGGTGGACGACGGGGCTACTGCGCCGAGTACACCAGGTATGCGGCCTCCCACAGCCGGTCGGGAGCCGGGACGGTCAGTCCGGCGAGGAGCAGGGTGAGCTGATCGATCAGCTGGTGCCAGCCCGCCGCGAAGTCGGGCGCCGAGCGCAGCCGCCCGGCGCCACTGCGCCTATCCCAAGTCTTGGCATCCTTCACTCCGTCTTGCTCGAGCGACAGCAGCGTGCCGTCGCCGGTCTCCGTGAGGCGGATGCTCACCGCGGCGTCGCCCCAGGTGAAGCGGAGATGCGCGCGATCTTCGAGCTGCAACACCTCCAGGACCTGGACGGCTCCCTCCACGTTCTCGTCGCCGAGCCGCATCACGTCGCCGAGCCGCAGCCGGCGCTCGCGCGCGGGATCGTCGGGCCACTCCACGACCGGCCACAGCCAGCGGCCAACGCGGTCGGGCACGGTGAGGGCGTCCCAGACGTCGTCGACGGGCGCATCGAGGAGGCGCTGGAGCGACACCGCCGAGCGCTCCCCCTCCCGCGTCATCGTGGCGGCGACGAGCGACGCCTCCGCGCTGCGGTACTCGCCGAGCGCGGCGTCGAACGCGGCCGGATCGGCGGCCTCGCCGAGGTAGCCGTCGTGCTCCTGCGGCGACGCCTCCGCGCCGAGCTCTCGAGCCAGGTGGGTGAGGACGTCCTGCCAGCCGGCCCCGTACACGGAGGCGGTGACCGCCTGCACGCGCCGGTGGGTCAGCGTGAGGAGGACGCGGCCCTCCCCGCCGGCTGGATGACGGCCTCCAGCTCGGTCGGCGCCTCGACCTGGCCGGCGCCGCGGAAGCGCCAGGTCACCACGAGGCGCCGCTCGGGCTCGCAGGCCAGCACGCGGCCGTCGACCACGGCATCCGCGTCGGGGCCGCCCATCGCGAGACGGAAGCCGTCGGACGTCTGCTCGTAGCGGCCGATCCAGCGGGCCAACCGCTCGGGCTCGGTGAGCGCGGCCCACAGGTCGCCCGCGGTCGCCGGGTACTCCCGCTCGACCGTGACCGAGCGGCGCGGGCCGTCGAGGGCGAGCTCTCCCCACAGGGTCATGAGGCGGCCTTTCCGGTGTGGTGGATGCTCGTGCTGCGAGTGCGGCCGCGCACCAGCTCGGTGCCGAGCGCGTCGAGCCGCTGCTCCCAGAATGCCGCGAGCCCGTCGAACCAGGCGGCTGCCTCCTCCAGCCCGGCGGGCTCCAGCGCGTAGACGCGGCGCTGGCCCTCCACCCGGGACGCCACGACGCCCGCCTCGCGCAGCACCCGCAGGTGCCGGGACGCCGCCGGCTGTGTGATCCCGAACTCGTCGGCTGCGAGCGTCGCGAGCTCGCCGGCCGTGCGCTCGCCGCGCGCGAGCAACTCCACGAAGCGCCGCCGCACGGGGTCGCCCACCGCCTCCAGACCGTCCATGCGGCCAACCTATCAAGCCCGCGTTATATAACGCAAGGCTTATCGATCACTCCGAGCGCTGTGCGAACGCCGATTCGTACAAGCAGACCGACGCCGCCGTCGCGAGGTTCATCGACTCGGCGCGGCCGTAGATCGGGACCGTCACCACCCGGTCCACCAGCCCGAGCAGGTCGTCGGCGAGCCCGTGTGCCTCGTTGCCGAACACCCACGCGGTCGGCCGGGCGAGCTGGCCCTCCTGACGCGCGGCGAGGAGGTCCTCCCCTTGATGTCGGCGGCCAGCACCTGCAGGCCGGCGGTGTGCGCGCGGCCGACGACATCGGCGAGGTCGGCGCCGACCGCGACCGGCACGTGGAACAGCGACCCCGTCGTGGAGCGCACGACCTTGGGATTGTAGAGGTCGACGGTTCGGCCGGTGAGGACCACGGCGTCGGCGCCCGCAGAGTCGGCGGCGCGGATGATCGTGCCCGCGTTGCCGGGATCGCGCACCTCCTCCAGGATCGCCACCAGCCGCGGCTCGTCGGCGAAGATGTCGCGGATGGAGGTCGGGAGCTGCCGGCACACGGCGACGAAGCCCTGCGGGGTGACGGTGTCGGCCATCGTGTCGAGCACGTGCTCCGTGACGAACTCGACGTCGACGCCGGCCTCCACCGCCGTCTGCGCGATGTCCTGATAGCGCTCCAGCGCGGTCGGCGTCGCGTACAGCTCGACGACGAGCTCGGGACGGTAGGTGAGCGCCTCGGAGACCGCCTGCGGCCCTTCGAGAAGGAACAGCCCGGTCTCGGCGCGGGCGGGACGTTTCGCCAGCTTCGCAACGGCGCGGACGCGCGGTGAGCGCGGGTTGTCAAGCATGCGCTCAGCTTATCGGCGGCCACTCCGGTAGCCGTAGCTCCGGCACGCTCCGAAGTTGCGACAACTCCGGAGATTCCGGGCGGGAGGCGGCGATCTCCGGAAATGGCGACGAGGCGGGGAACGCCGAACGGCCCGGTCGACGCGAGGTCGGCCGGGCCGTTCGAGAGGCGTGGTGCGCTGCTTACGCGGCCTTCGGGGCCGAGGTGTCGGCCGGGAGGGCCTTCTTCGCCGTCTCGACGAGGGCCGCGAAGGTCGCGGGCTCGTTCACGGCCAGCTCGGCGAGGATGCGACGGTCGACCTCGACGCCCGCCAGGCCCAGGCCCTGGATCAGACGGTTGTAGGTGAGGCCGTTCGCGCGGCTCGCGGCGTTGATCCGCTGGATCCAGAGGCGGCGGAAGTCGCCCTTCTTCTGGCGGCGGTCGCGGTACGAGTAGACGAGCGAGTGGGTGACCTGCTCCTTCGCCTTGCGGTAGAGGCGCGACCGCTGACCGCGGTAGCCCTCGGCGCGCTCGAGGATGACCCGACGCTTCTTGTGGGCGTTGACAGCCCTCTTCACTCTTGCCATTAGTCGATTTTCCTTACGTGCGTGTCGGGGAGGAGGGTTACTTGCCGAGCATCCGGCGGATGACCTTGGCGTCCACCTCGGGAACGACCTGCTCCTGGTTGAGGCGACGCTTGCGGTCGCTGGACTTGACCTCCAGGTTGTGGCGCATACCGGCCTGCTGCTTCATGACCTTGCCGGTGCCGGTGATCTTGAAGCGCTTCTTGGCGCCGGAGTGGGACTTCTGCTTGGGCATTACTTCTCCTCGTTCGTCGCCTGGGCGGGCGAACTCTCTTCGGACTGAGCAGCGTCGGCTGTCTCAGCAACCGCCTCCTGGTCGCGCCCCTGGGCGCGCGCCTTGGAAGCGGCACGTACTGCGTTGGCCTCGGCCTTGGCCTCGGACTTGTTCTTGAGCGGGCTGATGATCATCACCATGTTGCGGCCGTCGATGGTCGGGTTCGACTCGACCTGGCCGAATTCGGCGACGTCCTCCGCGAAGCGCTGCAGGAGGCGGACGCCCTGGTCCGGACGCGACTGCTCGCGGCCGCGGAACAGGATCATGGCCTTCACCTTGTCGCCGGACTTCAGGAAGCCCTCGGCGCGCTTGCGCTTGGTCTCGTAGTCGTGCTTGTCGATCTTGAGGCGGAACCGCACCTCTTTGAGGATGGTGTTCGCCTGGTTGCGCCGGGCCTCCTTGGCCTTCTGCGCAGCCTCGTACTTGAACTTGCCGTAGTCCATGATCTTCGCGACCGGCGGCTTGGAATTGGGCGCGACCTCGACCAGGTCGAGATCCGCCTCCTGCGCGAGTCGGATGGCGACCTCGATCTTGACGACGCCGACCTGCTCTCCGCTGGGGCCGACGAGTCGAACTTCGGGGACGCGGATACGGTCATTCGTACGGGGTTCGCTGATGTCAGTCTCCTCTGATGAGCGATGCTTCGAGTGCTCGGGCCGTCGTTCGACGGTTCGGAGAAAGCGGGGATTCCACGCACCAGCGCAGCCCCACGGCCCGATTTTCCCGAAGGATTCGGTTCGCAGGGCTGGTGCAGCACCCTGACTACCGCCGTGCTGACGCACGTCGGCGGAGTGCAACGACCCGGTAACCTGTAAAGCGGTCAAGCGCGGGTGGGAGGAATCTCCACTTTCGTCCCGAGGCAGATGCCCCGGAGCCCGAACGATTCTAACAGAGGAAAGCAGTGAGCGACACATCCCCCATCTCCGACGGTCACCTGCACGAGGACGAGGCCATCGCGGGAGCCACGCGCGACATCGCCGAGGTGCCCGCCGTCGAGGTCATCACGACCACCGCCGTGCACCTGATGAGCGCCGCCGCGGTGAAGGTCGGCCTGGCCGACGACCCGGAGCACCAGACGGATCTGGACGAGGCCCGCAAGCTGATCGACGCCCTCGCCGGCCTGGTGACGGCCAGCGCCGCCCACCTCGGCGACCAGCACGCGCGCAGCCTGCGCGACGGCCTCCGCTCGCTGCAGCTCGCGTTCCGCGAGGCGTCCCCGTTCCCGGACGAGATCGGCAAGGGGCCGGGCGAGAAGTACACCGGGCCGGTCAACTGATGGACGCCGCCTGATGGACGCCGCCTGATGGACGCCGCCGGCCGTGGCCGCATTTCCGCACGAATGTCGCGTTTGGCGCCGCCAGAGGCGACATTCGGCACGAATGTCGGCGCTATGCCGCACCGCGCGCACGGTGCCCGGTGTGGCCGAGGGAGGCGACCGCGATGGTGATCGCGGCCGAGAGCAGCACCCCGAGCGACACGTGCACGAGCAGCGCGAGCGCGCCCGCTGCCGCCCCCGCGGTGATGAGCAGCACGGCGAGCGCGCGTCGCACCCAGAGCGAGCCGTTCCCGCCGGCCAGCCGGCTGTCGGCGGCGAGGCCGGTCAGCGTCGAGGTCACCACCACGGTCGTGACGTCGGCCACCTTCACCCGGCGCGCCAGCGCCGCCTGCATGCCCATCGCGAAGCCGAGCGCTGAGGTGGCGACGGTACCGACCAGCTGCGGGTCGAGGTGCAGCGCGAACGCCAGCAGCGCGGCGATCGCGGTCAGGAGCCCGGCGATCACCCACAGCGTCGCCGTCACGCGACCCGACCACCCGTCGTCTCGGCGCACGAGCCTGCTGCCGACCACGGCGCCCCCGAAGAACGCTCCGAGCGCCAGCAACGGCCGGAGGATCGGGAGGTTCGTGGTCCCGGTCAGCGCCATCCCGAGCAGGACCACGTTGCCGGTCATGTTGCCCGTGAAGACCCGGTCGAGGCCGAGGTAGCCGGTGGCGTCGACGACGCCGGTCGAGAACGTGAGGGCGAGCATGAGGGCCAGGTGCAGCCGATCGGCGTCGGCGCGGCCCAGACGGTGAGTGAGCGACACGGAGGTCCACCCTATTCGAGACGGACCCGCGCCGGCGGCGGTGCAGGATGGAGTGCATGACGTTCACGCCTCCCCCGCCGTCACCTCCCGCCCCACCCTCACCGGCACCTTCGGGATGTCGGCCTCCACGCACTGGCTGGCGACGGCGAGCGCGCAGGCCGTCCTGGAGCGCGGCGGGAACGCGTTCGACGCCGCGGTCGCCGCGGCGTTCGTGCTGCACGTGGTGGAGCCGCACCTGAACGGCCCGGGCGGCGACCTGGTGGCGCTGTTCGCCACGGCCGAGGACCCGGCCCCGGTCGTGCTCGCCGGGCAGGGTCCCGCCCCGGCGGGCGCGACGCGCGAGCATTACCTCGCCGAGGGGCTGGAGCTCGTCCCCGGCGCCGGCGCCCTCGCGGCGGCGGTGCCGGGTGCGGTCGACGCCTGGCTGCTGCTGCTGAAGGACCACGGCACCTGGGAGCTCGCCGACGTCCTCGCCTTCGCGATCGGGTACGCCGGGGACGGCCATCCCGTGCT
This sequence comes from Leifsonia sp. L25, assembly GCF_050632895.1. Next base: position 337,117 of record NZ_JBODRZ010000003.1, read on the forward strand.
GGAGCGGGTGTGCACGACGATCCGCACCGTCTCCGGGCTGTTCGCCGAGCACTGGCCCACCTCGGCCGAGCACTGGATGCCGGGGGACCGAGTCCCTGAGGCCGGCGAGCTGATCCGCAACCCGGCCTACGCACGTGTGCTGCGCGGACTGATCGCGGCGGGCGACTCGGACGCGACGCGCGAGGAACGGGTGGAGGCCGCCCGCACCGAGTGGGCGACCGGGCTGGTGGCCCGGGAGGCGTCCGCGTTCGCGCGCATCCCGCACCGGCACTCCCCGGCACCGACCACGCGGGCGTGATCGCGGAGTCGGACTTCGCCGCGTTCCGCGCCGGGTACGAGCCGGCGACGACGCTGGAGTTCCGCGGGCACACGATCGCGAAGACCGGCGCCTGGGGGCAGGGGCCCGCGCTGCTGGAGACGCTGGCCATCCTCGACGGCTTCGACGACGAGCGCCTCGACCCGTCGACGGAGCTCGGTGCGCACACCATCCTGGAGGCGCAGAAGCTCGCCTACGCCGACCGCGACGCCTACTTCGGCGACGCACGCGTGCCGCTCGGGGAGTTGCTGGCGCCGGACTACATCGCCGCGCGCCGCGCCCTGATCGGAGACCGGGCGTCGGCCGAGTTCCGCCCGGGCCGCATTACGGGTGCCGAGCCGTTCATCCCGCCGCTGCGCACCGTGTACGAGCCGCCGCTGGCCGACGCCATCGCCGGCGTCGGCGAGCCCACCGTGGCACGCGACGGGACCACCCGCGGCGACACCTGCCACCTCGACGTCGTGGACCGCTGGGGCAACATCGTCTCCGCGACGCCCTCCGGCGGCTGGCTGCAGTCGTCGCCGACCGTCCCCGCGCTCGGCTTCTGCCTCGGCACGCGCCTGCAGATGACCTGGCTGGAGGAGGGCTCGGCCTCCACCCTGCAGCCCGGCAAGCGCCCGCGGACGACCCTCACCCCCACGCTCGTGCTGCGCGACGGCGTGCCGGTGACCGCGCTCGGCTCGCCGGGCGGCGACCAGCAGGACCAGTGGCAGCTCCTCTACCTGCTGCGCACGCTCGTCGGCGGCTACACGCCCCAGCAGGCGATCGACGCGCCCGCGCTGCACACGACCTCGCTGGCGGAGTCGTTCTGGCCGCGCACCTGGGTGCCGGCAGGCGCCGTCGTGGAGTCGCGGCTCGGCGAGGAGGTCATCGCCGGACTGGAGGCGCGCGGCCACATCGTGACGCGGGCCGGCGGATGGACGCTCGGCCGGCTGTCGTCGGTGGGGCGGGACCCCGAGACCGGGGTGCTCTCCGCGGCCGCCAACCCGCGTGGGATGCAGGGGTACGCGGCGGGACGGTAGGAGAGCTCTACCCGGCCGCCGCTGCGGCCTCCCGCACCGCCTCCACGGTGCGCCCGGCCTCCACGCGGTCGGTGAGCCAGTTGCTGACCGAGAACCGGAGCACCGCTTTCCCGTGCCACTCGGACGGCGACGCCAGCGCGACCCCGCCTTCCCTCAGCGCCTCCCCCACCCGGCGCGTCCGGTCGTCGTCGCCGAACGCGGCGCAGACCTGCGTGTACACGACATCGTTGAGCACGCGGGCTCCGGGGATGGTCGCGAGTCCCTCGGCGATCGTCGCGGCCGCGTCGGCCAGGCCCTGGACGGGGTCGGCCACGCCCGCGCGGCCGAGCTGGGCCAGCGTCGCGTACACCGGCACGCCGCGCGCGCGGCGACTGAGCTCCGGGACGCGGTCTTCGGGATCCGACGCGCCGGACATCGCCGCGAGGTAGGCCGCGTGCTGCGCCATCGAGGCGTGCAGCACCTCCGGGTGCGCGACGATCGCGACGCCGCTGTCGTACGGGACGTTGAGCGTCTTGTGCGCGTCTGTCGCCCAGGAGTCGGCGGCCTCGAGCCCCGCTGTGAGATACCGCAGGCGCGGAGCCGCCGCGGCCCAGAGCCCGAACGCGCCGTCGACGTGCACCCATGCGCCCGCGGCGTGCGCGACCTCGATCGCATCGGCCAGCGGGTCGAACGCGCCCGAGTGGACGTTGCCCGCCTGGAGGCACACCAGCGCAGGGCCCTCTCCCTCCGCGAGCGCCTCGCGGAGGGCGTCGACTCGGATCCGCCCTTGGTCGTCGGCGGCGACCGAGTGTCCGGCGCCGAGGCCGGCCAGCATCGCCGCGCTGTCGATCGAGCCGTGCCGCTCGGCTCCGACCAGCAGGCGCACCCGCGGGCCTCCGGCCAGGCCGTCGGCTCGCGCGTCCCAGCCGGCGCGGCGCAGGGTCTCGTCGCGTCCGCAGATCAGGCCGACGAGGTTCGCGACGGTCGCTCCGGTCACGTAGCCGACCTCAGCCTGCGCGGGGAGCCCGAGCAGGTCGAGCATCCACTCCGCGGCGAGCTCCTCCGCCGCGATCACGCCGGGGGTGACCGCGCGCAGGGCGGTGTTCTGGTCCCAGGCGGCGACCAGCCAGTCGGCGCCGAGTGCGACGGGTTGCGCGCCGCCGATCACCCAGCCGTGGAAGCGCGGGGAGTGCATCCGGATCAGCCCGGGCTCGACGGCCGACGCGAGCTGCGTCAGCACCTCCGTGGCGGCCGGCCCGCGCTCGGGGAGCCGCCGGCCCAGCTCGTCCTTGACCGCCTCGACGTCGGCGGCCGGCGGGATGCCTCCCTCGCGCACCCCGTCCAGCCATCGCCCCGCCAGCCCGGCGGCCTCGCCGAGCACGGGACGGAACGCATCGTCCACACGGGCAGGGTAGCCCTCGCCCACGGCCGGCGACAACGGAGGAGGGCCGAGGCGACGGGCCGGTGTGGAACAGTCAGCGGAGCGGACGGACGGCGGAGCCGGCCGGAGCTCCGCCGCTGTCGACGCGGGCGGCGGTCACCAGGTGGGCGGGCGGCGGGTCTCCCAGTGGAGGCGGCGTTCGAGCTGCGCCGCCAAGGACAGCAGCGTGCGCTCCCCGCCCGGGCGGCCGATGAGCTGCACACCCATCGGCAGGCCGTCAGCCGTCTGCGCGACCGGCAGCGTGATCGCCGGCAGGCCGGTGACGTTCAGCATCGAGGTGAACGGCGTGTACAGCACCTGCTGCGCGAAGTTGCGCTCCCCGTCCTCCTGGTCGTACCAGCCGATCGGCCGCGGCGTGAGCGCGAGCGCCGGCGTCAGCACGGCATCGAACGACGCGAGCTGGCGGATGAACGAGCGCTCGTACGCGGTCAGCGCGCTCAGCGCCTCGCTCAGCTCGCGGGCGAGGATGCTCCGGCCGCGCTGCACGAGCCATGCCGTGAGCGGCTCCAGCAGGTCGAGCGCCTCCCCCTCGGCAGGGATGCGCGCCGCGCCCGCCTGCCAGATCGTCCGGAATGCCGGGGCGTAGGTCGGGTCGGGCGCGAGCGCGGTCTCCTCGATCCCGTGACCCATCGCCGCGAACGCCTCCACCGCCGCGTCGAGCGCAGAGCGGGCCTCCGGCGAGACCACGATGTCGTAGGCGTCGTCCCACGCGGAGGTCGTCATCACGCCGAGCTGGAACCGGCCCTCGCCGCGGATCGCCGTGCCGAGGAAGGGTCCGTCGTCGTCGTACGGCGCGCGCAGCGTGAAGTGGTGGTCGATGCGGCCGCCGGCCTTGGCGATCATCCCGTCGAGCAGGAGCGCCGCGTCCGCGGTGGTGCGGGCCAGCGGGCCGGCCACGACCAGTCCGGCGAGCGAGTCGATGCCGCTTCCCGCGGGCACCAGCCCGCGCGACGGCTTCAGGCCGACCAACCCGCACGCGGCGGCGGGGATGCGCACCGACCCGCCGCCGTCGGAGCCGGGCGCGAACGGCAGCATCCCGCTCGCCACCGCGACGGCCGCGCCCCCGCTCGACCCGCCGGCCCCGAGCTCGGGGTTCCACGGGTTGCGGGCGGGCGGCGCCGCGAGCGACTCGGTGTAGGCGGGGAGGCCGAACTCCGGCGCGTTGGTCTTGCCCAGGCTCACGGCCCCCGCGGCGTCCAGGGTCTCCACGATCTCGTCGGAGCGGTCGGGGACGAAGCCCGCCATCACCCGCGAGCCGAAGCCCGCCGGGACGCCTGCGCGCAGCCACAAGTCTTTGTCGCCGGACGGCAGTCCCCACAGCGGTGCGGTCTTCGGGACGCGCGCGGAGACCTCGTCGGCCCGCTCCAGCGCGCGCTCGCGGGTGACCGTGACGAACGCACCAAGCTGCGGGTTCAGCCGCTCGATGCGGTCGAGGTAGTGGGAGGCCAGCTCCCGCGGCGACACCCTCCCCGCCTGCAGTTCCTGCCACAACGCCAGCGCCGTCATCTCATGGAGTTCCACGGGGTCCACGCTATGCCCTCGAGTTCGCGGCCTTCGACCTGAACAGCGCGGCCTCGGCCGAGCGCCGGACATGGACGTGGCCGGGAGCCCTGCTCCCGGCCACGATTTGTGCCATCGGCCTCACTCGGCCGACCCGCCACGCGGGCCGTCCGACGATGTCGTCGACGTCAGCCTAGGTCGTCCCCGCGACGCGGACCCGGATCCGCAGCAGACTCATAGCCGGCTCAGGACAGGTTCGCGATGATCTCGCGCGCGAGCTGCTCGAGCACGGCGGCCGACGCGCCCGAGAGCTGCAGCCAGCTGTTTTTCACCTTCACGTCGAGGTACTGGACCGGGCTGCCTGGACCGCCCGGCAGATCGAGCCGGAAGGTGGACACGTAGGCGTCGTCGCCGAGGCCGGCCACCGACTGGGCATCGCTCGTGCCGGACACCGGCGTGCGCTTCAGTTCGTCGTAGTAGGACGCGCCGCCGGGCAGCACGGCGGCGCTCACGCTCTGCGAGCCCTGCTCGGCGACGAAGTCCGACCAGAAGGACCCGCTGAGCTGCGCGGACGCCAGCCGCGTCGTCGTGTACTCCCCGCCCTCGGACTTCGGCGAGTACACCGAGGCGACCCCCAGCGCGGCGGCGATGCGATCGAGCGGGAGGAAACCGTCCGAGGAGGTGACGCCGCGCAGGCTTCCTCCCGACGGCTGCCACAGCGGTGCGGGGGCGCCCAGACTGCCCACGACCGCGGCTGCGTCGTCGAAGGTCTTGCGCACGGCCGCCTCGTCCAACGAGGACCGATCCAGGACCATCGCCGAGCCGATCACCTGATAGTCGCCCACGATCCTGCCGAACTCGCAGAACGCGCCGGTCGAGCCGGAGTACTCCGGGCACCCGAAGTAGTGGTCGCCGTCGACCGTCACTCCCGAGATGTTCGCGAACACCCCGAAGGTGTCGTTCGCACCCAGCGTGGGCAGCACGCCGACGAACACATCCGGGGCGAGCCACGTCGAGCCCGAGGCGAGCTGCCCGCGGTACTCGCAGGTCAACCCACCCGCTCGCAGGTCACCGTACTGGACCGGGTTGCGCGTGGAGGGCACCCACTCCCGTGGCTGGAGGCCCCCTCCGGCGGCCGCCGCCGCGGAGGCGGCGGGAAGCAGGTCGTCGCAGGTGGTGGCCACCCGGAGGACCGGCGCCGAAGCGTCGGTCGCGGTCGGCGTCGGCGTCACCGGGTGCGGGGTTGGGGTCGGCTCACCCGACGTGGGCGCGGAGCACCCCAGCAGCCCGACCAGCACGAGCGCGGCCACCCCCGCACCGAGAACCACCTTCATCGAATCCCCCGACTCGTCCACTGCAGCGCGCCGTCCGTCGGCGCTGCGTGATCGAATCATAGAGCCGCGGGCGAGGCCGCGCGTCCGCGCACGCCCGAATCGTCATGTGCCGTCCTGGCCGAGCTCCTGGAAAACCGTCACCTGGAGGTCGGCCGGGGTCGCCAACCGCGCGTTCAGCGAGTTCCACGGGGTCACGGTCGGCGGCGCGATCAGCTCGGCCCCGGCCTCCACCAGCCGCGCCGTGACGGTTCGCCCGTCGTCCACCTCGAAGGCCAGCCGGATGCGCGGCGCCACCGGGCGGCCGACCTCCACGTCGTCGATCATCGCCTTCTGCGCCGGGTTCGCCAGCTCCAGCGTCGCCTGGCCCGCGTCGAGGATGGCGACCCGGGCTCCGCCGTCGCCGGAGTAGGCGGCCTGCTCGGGCAGCCCGAGCACGTCGCGGAAGAACGCCAGCGCCTCGTCGTAGTCCTCGGCCTCCACCACGATGCGCAGCTGCCGCACCGGTGACCGGTCGCCCATCAGCCGACGAACGCCGCGAGCGCGTCGTCGATCGTGCGCGCGGGCGACACCCACACGAAGATCGCGCCGGGCCCGTCCGGGACATAGCCGCCATCAGCGCTGCGCCTGACCGTGCCGAGCAGCCTCCCGCGATCCGGCTCGGCGTCCTCGTCCTCGTAGGAGTGGTCGTAGACGGTGAACACGTCGCCGTCCTCGTAGACGGACAGGTCTTCCAGCAGCGGCATCTCAGAACCTCCTGGTGAACGGCATGGGCTTGCGCATCCGGATGAGCAGAAGCAACGGCACCAGCACATAGGGCCCGTTGTAGAGCAGGAAGACGACCGGATTCGGCGTGCGCTCTCCCACCGGCCCGAAGAACTCGACGCCGAAGATCGGGATGGCCGTCAGGCTGATGATCATGGTGGCGTAGATCACGCAGTACAGCTGGATCCAGTTGAAGCCCTTGACCAGGCACACGATCAGCAGGATGTAGAACGGCAGGTACACGAACGCGCTCGTCCCGGTGATGAACCGCAGCCACAGCGCCTCATGCTGGTACAGCGGGTCGTACTGTGACGAGTAGGTGTAATTCCACTGCGCGAGGATGTTCGTCGTCGTCGCCGTCTGCGGGATCCCGAGCGTGGGGATGGCGTCGCTGATGACGCAGGTCAGGCTGAACAGCGAGAACATGACGACGAAGAAGATGTCGAACGGACGCTTGCGGAGCGGGAGGTTCGCGGGCGTCTCCGTGGCGGCGGAGGCGACCTCGCCGGGGTGCGGGGTGGCGGTGGTCACGCGGCGAGCCTAGCGCCGCAGCGCCGGCTAGCGCAGGAGGCGACGCGCCTCCCGTCTCAGCCGGTTGCGGCCGCGCTGAAACCTGTCGAGTACGCGGTAGCGGAGGGTACGAGGGTTGAACGGCACACCAAGCACCGACGGGTCGGCGACAGACATGATCTCACGGAGGAGCGCGGTGCCCTCCTCGCCGATCTCGTGGGCCGGCACGCCGAGGAGCAGCTCCAGCACGCGGCGGTTGCCGAACGGGGTGAACACCTCCTGGGCGATGTCCCATTCGAGCTGGCTCTGCGCCTGCCAGGACCCGCAGCGGTGCTCCCAGTAGAACAGCACGTCCAAGCCGACGCCCGTTCGCTCCGCGACGGGCGCGGTTTCGGCGAACCAGCGCTCGACCGCCGCCGCGACGAACGGGATCTCCGACCAGCCGGGCTGCAAGGCGAGGATGTCCGCAGAGGTCGCAGTGGGCGGTCGTTCACTGCCCTTCCAGTAGTAGTTACGCGCGATCTCGCTGGCGTTGCCCTTGAGGGCGACCGCGCCGGAAGGGTGCCCGTCCAGGATGCCCTTGGCGATGATCCCCCAGTCGTCGTAGTGGGCGAGGGGCGTGTTGGCGGTGTAGGCCTCGCGCCAGCCGTCGTCCGGGGTCCCCCGGCAGTCGATCAGGTGGTGCGGAAGCCCGAGGCGCCGGGCGAGACGGGCAGGGATGCTCGCGTCCGCCGAGCGCGCGGTCAGGTGACGGTACAGCAGCGTGTAGACGGGAGACCGCGTCGGAGGTGGTGGGGCGTCACTGCGAGAACAGTCCGGGAGTCGTAGCCGGCAGTGAGCGGCAGGCTGACCGGGTAGCGCAGGATCGCGGCCTCCACCGAGGCCGACAGCTGAACCGCGGCCTCCACTGCGGCCTCCCGCCTCCTCCGCGACGGCAGCGGGCCTCGCGGCCAGACACGCTCCTGCCTCCTGGCGCCCACGTCGAGCCTGTGGTTCGGAAGCAGGCGCTCGACGCCGGCGAACAGCGTAGTGTCGCCGGGCAGGAACGCCTCGCGATCCGAGCGCGCATACGACGAGTCGCGGAACCGATCGGCACGATCGCCGCCGTCGAGCGGCACGATCTCGGCGAGCAGGAACGATTGCGACGCGGCGTGGAATTCGTCACCCGTCCACAGGTACTCGACCGTGCGGGTCCCTGTCGCGTCGTTGTGGACGACGATGTCGCCTCCCGAGAAGGCGAACAGCGCGAAGCGCCCGGACAGCCGATCGAGCGCGTCCAACTCGGTCCCTCGACGCCAGTCCTCGGCGAGACCCGCCACTACGGATGCGTCGTCGTAATCCGGATGGTCAGGGTCGATGGCGAAACCGAGCAGGACGAGAGTGAGGCCTGCGTCCTCCGTCACGGTGACGGGGAGATGGGGGTGAGCGTAGACGTTATGAGTGCCGGCGGTGCGATGGCTCCAGCCGGGCAGATCGGCGGAGCGCGGTGTGACCAGGAACTGCCGGCGGAAACGGAGCACGTCACGCGGAATCGGAGTCGATGACTTGGTGTGCATATTCTACATTCTCGGTGGCCCAGGCAAGACGTTTAATGCTAAACGTCATTAATGCCACGGGGCCGTACTCTCCCGTCCGGCGCATGCGACCGCGACACTCCCGCTGAAACTCAGCGACGCACCGCAGACCACCCGAGAAGACGGCCCGGCCGTGCTCGCGTCGACGACCGTAGGCGGTCCACCTGAGTCGCGGGCACGAGCCGCGGCAGCGATCGCCATCACCCAGGCAGTCACCCACGACCCGATCCTCGAGATCGACTGCCTCGCGTACTTCGATCAGTCGTTCACTCCCACCGTCTCCGCACGAGGCTGCCGTTCGCCCTACTTGAGCGATTTCTGCATCAGCACCGTGCCCAGCCAGCGCTCGAACTTGTAGCCGACGCGCCCCATCCGGCCGATCTCCGTGAAGCCGAAGTTCTCGTGCATCTTGATCGAGGCCTCGGCGCCCTTGTCGGCGATGACCGCGATCATCTCCTTCAGGCCCGCGGCTTTGGAGCGGTCGATGAGCTCCTGCATGAGGACCGGGCCGAGGCCTTTGCCTGTGGAGGCCGCGCCGAGGTAGATGGAGTTCTCGACCGTGAAGCGGTACGCGCGCTTCTGCTTCCACGGCGACACCAGCGCGTAGCCGAGGATCTGGCCCGTCGGCGACTCGGCGACGATGAACGGCATCCCGAGCTTGCGAAGGTAGGCGAACTTGCTCTTCCACTCCTTCAGCGTCATGGCGTCCTCGTCGAACGTGACGGTGCTGTTGGCGACGTAGTGGTTGTAGATCTCGCGCACGTCGGGCAGGTCCTCCGCCCGCGCCTCGCGGATGCGGTAGTCGAACGGCGACTCCGCGGGCTCCGGCTTGCGGAGGTGTCGCGGCAGCACCCGGCGCGTCTCGTATTCCTCTTCCAGCACCGTTCCAGGGTACGTCGTCGCGCGTTTCGTCGGGGTTACGGCTCCAGCGACCAGTCCACCGGCTCCTGACCCGCCTGCTTGAGCAGGGCGTTCGCCCGGGAGAACGGCCGCGACCCGAAGAACCCGCGGGAGGCGGACAGCGGGCTCGGGTGCGGGGACTCGATGACCGGGTTGCCGCCGAGCAGCGGCTTGAGTGTGGCGGCATCGCGACCCCAGAGGATGCTCACGAACGGGCGACCGCGCTCCACCAGCGCGCGGATCGCGTGCTCGGTCACCGCCTCCCAGCCTTTGCCTCGGTGGGACGCCGGCGCGCCAGGACGCACAGTCAGCACCCTGTTGAGCAGCATCACGCCGTGCCCCGCCCAGGCGCTCAGGTCGCCGTGCGGAGGCGGGACGACGCCGAGGTCGTCGCGGAGCTCTCGGTAGATGTTCTGGAGGCTGCGCGGGATCGGGCGCACGTGACGCTCGACAGCGAACGACAGACCGATCGGGTGGCCGGGCGTCGGGTACGGATCCTGCCCGACGATGAGCACGCGAACGTCGGCGTACGGCGCCCGGAACGCGCGCAGCACATTGTCCCCGGACGGCAGGTACGGCCTCCCGGCCGCGACCTCCGCGCGCAGGAAGTCGCCCATCCCGGCGATGCGGTCGGCGACGGGCGCGAGAGCCTGCGCCCAGCCCGGGTCCATCGACCCCTCGGCGGCGAGCTCGGACAGGGCCTTCGCCATCAGAGTTTCCGCGCCATCCGCTCAGTGCGTGGAGGCCGTGACCGGCGGCAGCGCCGACCACGGGAACGTGATCCACCGGTCGGTGCGGCGCCAGACGAAGTCCGGCTCCAGCACCGTTCGCGGCTTGGAGTACAGGCACACGGTGCGCACGTCGGCGCCGGAGGCCGCGATCAGGTCGACGACCATCGCGAGGGTGCGGCCGGAGTCGGAGACGTCGTCCACGAGCAGCACGCGCTTGGCCTCCAGGGCCGCGGAGTCGAGCATCGGCGGCAGCACCACCGGCTCGGGAAGACGGGTGTCGACACCGGTGTAGAACTCGACGTTCAGGGCGCCGCAGGCCTTGATGCCGAGGGCGTAGGAGATGGCGCCGGCGAGCAGGAGGCCGCCCCGGGCGATGGCCACGACCATGTCGGGCTCGAAGCCGGATTCGACCACCTCGCCGGCCAGGTGACGGGCCGCATCGCCGAACTCGAGCCAGCCCAGGACCTCCCGTTCCGTCTCTTCGAGAACGTCTGCACCTGAATCGTCGAGTTCGCTGGCCACGCATCTACCGTACAAGGGCGTGGCAGGTGTTAGCATCCGCGCATGACCTCGGAGAAGACGGTCGCCCAGCGTCGGGCGTCCACCGCGATCGGCGCGACCGCCGCCCTCATCGGCTGGCTCGCGCTGGTCGAGCTGACCAGCGGGATCCTGCAGGGATACTACGTGCCGCTGATCTCCGACATCGTCAAGCACCTGGGCATCCACGACGCGGACTACAACTGGTTCGAGGCCGCGCAGCTCCTGCTCTCCGCGCTCGTCGTCCCGGTGCTCGCGAAGCTGGGCGACATGTTCGGGCACAAGCGGATCCTGCTGGTCGCGACCGTCCTCACCGCGCTGTCGAGCTGGGCGCTCGCCTTCTCTCACGACTTCACGACCTACCTGATCGCGTTCGCGCTGCAGGGCTTCTACGTGGTCTGGCTGCCGCTGGAGATCGCGCTGATCTTCGACCGCGGCCGCCGCACGAACACCGCGGCGTCGCGCACCCGCCGAGCCGCCGGGCTGCTGGTGGTGGCCTTGGAGTCCGGCGCCATCGTCGGCGCGATCGGCGCCGGGCTGCTCTTCGAGGCCCTCGGCCAGAACGTGACGACCACCCTCATGGTCCCGGCGGCGGCCGTCACGCTCGTCTTCTTCGCCATCCTGTTCGGCGTCCCGGAGTCGGAGCCGGTGCGCGGCCGGACGCTGGACGGCGTCGGGTTCACCCTCCTGACGCTCGCGCTCCTCCTCATCACCTCCGGTCTGACGTTCCTGCGGATCGACGGCGTCGGCACCTGGTGGGTCTGGGCGCTCATCGTCCTGGGCGTGCTCGCGTTCATCCCGTTCGGCCGCTGGGAGCTGAAGCAGCAGGACCCGGCGATCGACCTGCGGGTGCTGCGGCAGCCGAACATGTGGCCGGTTCAGCTCACCGCCGGGCTCATCGGGATCAGCCTCCTCGGCGCGCAGGCCCCGCTCAGCACGTTCGCGGGCACCGACCCGGTCAATGGGTACGGCCTGGGCCTCAGCGCGGGCCAGCGCAGCATCCTGATCGGCGCCTACCTGATCTCGATGATCGCCGGCGCGGTGCTGTTCCCCGTGGTGTCGTCGTGGCTGAACCCGCGCGTGACTCTCATCGGCGCGTCGTTCCTGGTGGCCGTCGGGTACCTGCTGTTCCTGCCGTTCCACCAGGAGACGTGGCAGGTGTTCACCAACATGGCCATCGCGGGCCTCGGCTCCGGCGCGCTGGTCGGGGCGCTCCCCGCCGCCGCGGCCGCCGCCGCCCCGCGCGGACAGACCGGAGTCGCCACGGCCATGACGAACACGACCAAGACGATCGGCGGCTCGTTCGCCTCCGCCGTCTTCGGCGTCGTGCTGCTCACCGGCGCCGCGACCGTCACCGCCACGGCCGCGAGCCTGTTCGGCTACATGCTGGTCTGGACCATCTGCGGACTCGGCGCCCTGGTGGCCGCTGTGCTGCTGTTCTTCGTGCCGCGCCTGGCCTTCTCGGACGCAGGGGCGACGATCGTCTGACAGGACTCGATCAAGGGGGAATCATGGACGCTCAACTACCGCCGCAGGTCGGCGAGGCACTCACCCGGTTCCTTCTCGAGCAACGGCGCCGCGCGCCCGGCCTGGTCAGCCGCGCGGTCGTCACCGGATCCGCCGCGACCGGCGACTGGCACGACGGCGTCAGCGACATCGACGTGGTGTTCGTCGTCACGCGAGACCCGGTGGACGACCTCCCGGCACTCGCGCCCCTCCACGCGGAGTCGTCGCCGCACATCGACGGCGTCTACCTCACCGAGTCGGAGATCGCGCGCGGCCCCGACCTGGTGGAGACCGCACCGCAGGTGGTGGAGGGCGTGCTGCTGAGTGCCCTCGCCGGCGGCAGCCTGAGCTGGGCGACCTGGCTGGAGCTGGAGGACGGCGTGCAGGGCGTGGTGGACGGCGGCGATGTGATCTGGACGCCGACCGCGGACCGGCACCCGGACACCGCGACGCACGTGGGGACGCGCGCCCGCACCGACCTCGTCGACTTCTGGGCGCCGGTCGGCGACAGCGCGGAGGCCGAACTCGCCGACCGCGAGCCCGGCGACCCGGTGCGCCCGGAGACCGTCCGCTGGCTCGCCCTCAGCCCGATCCGCCTGGTGGAGACGATGGAGTCCGGCCGCATCGTCTCCAAGACCGCCGCGGCCCGGGCGGCCGCGGCCCGCTGGCCGGAGCACGCCGAGCTGCTCGACCGCGCCGTGCGCGACCGCGCGGGCGAGCGCCAGACCTTCGTCACGGCCGACGCACGGGAGGCCATCGCGCTGCTGCGGAAGTGCGTGGAGGTGGCGCGGGGCTGAGGCGTCGGCCCGAACGCGCAGAAGCGCCGCGACCAGTGCGGATCGCGGCGGTTCTGCGTGCGGAACGGGTCAGACCCGCGCGGCCTCCACGACGGCGCGCGCCGCGGCGAGACCGGCCGTCAGGTCGGCCTTCAGGTCGTCGATGTTCTCCAGGCCGACCGAGAGGCGCACCAGGCCGGGCGTGACGCCGGCGGTGAGCTGCTGCTCCGGGGTGAGCTGGGAGTGCGTGGTCGAGGCCGGGTGGATGACCAGGCTGCGCACGTCGCCGATGTTGGCGAGGTGGCTGAACAACGACAGGTTGTCCACCAGGGCGGCGCCGGCGTCCACGCCGCCCTTGAGCTCGAACGAGAGCACAGCGCCGACGCCCTTCGGGGCGTACCGGTTCGCGGCGGCGTACCACGGGCTGGTGGGCAGGCCGGAGTAGTTGACCGTCGCCACGTCCGAGTGGGCCTCCAGGAACTCCGCGATCTCCTGCGCATTCTGGGTGTGCCGCTCGACGCGCAGCGAGAGGGTCTCGATGCCCTGGATGAGCTGCCAGGCGCTGGCCGGCGCGATCGCCGCGCCGAGGTCGCGGAGGAGCTGGACGCGGGCCTTGATGATGTAGGCGAGGCCGTCGCCGACCGCTGCCGTGTAGACGGCGCCGTGGTACGACGGGTCCGGCTGGGTCAGGCCAGGGAACTTGTCGGCGTTCTTCGACCACTCGAACTTCCCGCCGTCCACGATGACGCCGCCGATGACGGTGCCGTGGCCGCCGAGGAACTTGGTGGCCGAGTGCACGATGATGTCGGCGCCGTGCTCGAACGGGCGGATCAGGTACGGGGTCGCGATGGTGTTGTCCACGATCAGCGGGACGCCGGACTCGTGCGCCACGTCGGCGACGAGCGCGATGTCGAGGATGTTGATCTTCGGGTTGCCGATGGTCTCCGCGAAGAACAGCTTGGTGTTCGGCCGGACCGCGCGGCGCCACTCCTCGGCGTCGTCCTGGTTCTCCACGAACGTGGTCTCGATGCCGAGCTTCGCGAGCGTGTACTTGAACAGGTTGTAGGTGCCGCCGTAGATCGAGCTGGAGGACACGATGTGGTCGCCGGCCTGCGCGATGTTCAGCACCGCGAAGGTCTCCGCAGCCTGGCCCGAGGCGACGAGAAGGGCGCCGGTGCCCCCTTCGAGCGCGGCGACGCGCTCCTCGACGACCGCCTGGGTCGGGTTCTGGATGCGGGTGTAGATGTTGCCGAACTCGGCGAGCGCGAACAGGTTCTTGGCGTGCTGGGCGTTGTTGAAGACGTAGGAGGTCGTCTGGTAGATCGGGGTCGCGCGTGCGTTGGTCACGGGGTCCGGCGCGGCGCCGCTGTGGATCTGCTTGGTCTCGAACTGCCAGTCGGCGGCGTCGGTCATGGCTTGAGCTCCTTGTTCGGGTGATGGCCTGCGGGTGGATGGCACCGTTGGGTGGTCGCTCACACGCTAGACTCGCGGCCGCGCGTGGGCAACGTGCCCGAAACATGCCGTAACCCGTGAGAATAGGCAGCATGAGCAGCAGACGTGTGGTCGTGACGGGAGCGAGTTCGGGGATCGGGGCGGCGACGGTCCGCCTGTTCCGGCAGCGGGGCTGGGCGGTCGTGGGCGTCGCCCGCCGCCAGGAGCGCCTGGACGAGCTCGCGGCCGAGACCGGCGCCGAGGTCTTCGCCGCCGACCTGACCAGCCAAGAGGACGTGGACGCGCTGCGCGACCACCTCGCCTCGACCGGCCCGATCCACGCACTCGTCAACAACGCCGGGGGCGCCAGGGGCTCGACTCCGTGGAGGCTTCCAGCGTCGACGACTGGGTCTGGATGTACGAGATCAACGTCATCGGCACCAAGCGGGTGATCAGCGCGCTGCTGCCGCTGCTGCGCGACGGCGCCCGGGACACCGGCCACGCCGACATCCTCAACCTGACCTCCATCGCCGGTCTCAACGCCTACGTCGGCGGCGGCGGGTACAACGCGGCGAAGTTCGCCGAGCACGCTCTCACCGAGGTGTTGCGCCTGGAGCTGAACGGCGAGCCCATCCGGGTGGTGGAGGTCGCCCCCGGCATGGTCGCGACCGAGGAGTTCTCGCTGGTCCGTTTCGGCGGCGACCGCGAGAAGCGCGACGCCGTCTACGAGGACGTGCCGGAGCCGCTGACCGCCGAGGACGTGGCCGAGACGATCGTGCACGCGCTCGAGTTGCCGCGGCACGTGGACCTCGACCTGATCGTGGTCAAGCCGGTGGCGCAGGCGGCCTCGTACCGCTTCGCCAAGGGCGAGCTGACGGTCAAGGACTGACGGGCGGACTGTCGATGGCGGACGACGCGAAGCGCAGGCGCTGGGAGGCGGCCACGGTGTGGCCGGGCGTCGTCGCGAGCGTCGCCTTCCTCGTCGCCTACTCGTGGACCGTGCTCCAGCCGGGCATGGGGCGGCTGCTCTACGGGACCCTCATCGCGCTGCTCGCGCTGATCTGGGTGGCCTTCCTGGTCGATTACGTCGTCCGGCTCGTCCTCGCGGAGGACAAACGCCTGTTCGTCCGGCGCAACGTGATCGACCTGTTGTCGGTGCTGATCCCTGTCGCGCGGCCGTTCCGGCTGATCGGGGACCTGTTCCGCATCCCGAGCCTCCGTGGCGGCAGCGGGAGCCACCTGCGCCGGCGCATCGTGATCGTCGCGGGCACGTTCGTGCTGATGTTCATCTACACGATCTCGCTCGCGGTCTACCAGGTCGAGCGCTACGCACCGGGATCGAACATCCGCTCGTTCGGCGACTCGCTCTGGTGGGCGTGCGTGACGATGGCGACCGTCGGCTACGGCGACTACTACCCGGTCACCGTGACCGGACGCCTGCTCGCCATCGTGCTGATGATCGGCGGCATCGCGATCGTCGGCACCGCGAGCGCCACCATCGTCAACTACCTGAACGAGCAGACCCAGCAGGCCAGGGAGCGCCGCGCGCGCGAGCACGGGACGACGGACGGGCCGAGGCCCGTCGAGGACCCCGACCCGCACGACGACGAGCGCGCCTGAGGGGCCCTCAGCGCTCGGCGGGGGCCGGGCCGGCCGGACCGGCCGCGCCGGCCAGCGCGCTGCCGGTGAGCGACCCGAGCACGGCGCCGAGGTCGAGTCCGGTCAGATCCTTGACGACCTTGGGCACTTCGCTCGCCACCTGCCCGATGGTCTTCGTCACCGCGGAGGCGCCCTCCGTGCTGATCACGGTCAGCGAGTCGATGTTGCCGAGCGGCTCCGCGACGGCACGCGTGATCTCCGGGAGGCGCTGGATGATCTCGGAGGCGAGGCCCGCCTCGCCGAACTTGCGCAGCGCCTCGGCCTTGGCGTCTGTCGCCCGCGCCTCGGCCAGGCCCTCCGCCTCGATCGCGGCCGCACGGGCCTCCCCGTCGGCGCGCACACCGTCGGCGAGGGCGATCTGCCGGTCGCGTTCGGCGTCGCCGGCGAGTCGGACGGCCTCCGCCGCGGCCTGGGCGTCCTGCACGGCGGCGACCTTGTTCGCCTCGGCGATGGTGCTGCGCTTGAACGCGTCCGCCTCGGTCGCGGCGTTCGCGGCGTCGCGCTCGGCCTGGGCGCGCTGAACGGTCGCGTAGGCGTCCGCCTCCGCGGGCTTGCGCACCTCGATATCGAGGCGCTCCTGCTCGACTTTGGCCTTCTCCGCGAGGGCGTCGCGCTCCTGCGCCGCGACGATGCGATCCTGTTCCGCGGTCGCGAGCTGGCCGGCGGCGTCCGCTTCGGCGTTCGCGCGGTCCGTCTCGGCCTTGATCGACGCCTGCTTGAGGCTGAGCGCCTTCTGCCGCTCGGCGATCTGCTCGGCCGCGTCGATCCGCGCGAACTCGCTGGCGCGGGCGGTCTCGGCCTCCTTGATCTCGGCGTTCTGCTTGGCGAGCGCCGCCTCCGCACGCCCGAGGTCGGCGAGGTAGTTCGTGCCGGGCGTGGAGATGTCGGAGATGTTGAGCAGGTCGACCTGGAGGCCCTGCTCGGCGAGGTCCACCTTCGTCGCCTCGACGACCGCCTCGGACAGCGCGTTGCGATTCGAGATGATCTCGGTGACCGGCATGTTGCCGATGATCGAGCGCAGCGAGCCCTCGAGGGACTGCTGGATGATCTCCGTCAGCGAGTTCTGCTGGGAGAGGAACCGCTGGGCGGCGCGGCGGACGCCCTCCGGCGTGCCGGAGACCTTGAAGTTGACGCTGGCCTGGATCGCCAGCTTGATGAAGTTGGCGTCGACGCCCTCCACGACGATCCCGATCTGCCGCTGCTCCAGCGAGATGGGGAAGCCCTGCTGCAGGATCGGCCAGATGAACACCCGGCCGCCGATCACGACGCGCTGGCCGCCGTCCGGCTCGCCGGCGGCGGCGCGGCTGCCGGCGCCTCGGCCGACGATGACGAGGGCCTCGTTGGGCGCGACGCGCCGGATGCGGCCCGCGATGAACAGGAAGACGGCGAGCGCGGCGATGAGGATCGCACCGCCCGCGATGATCCCGAGGAGGGAGGAGTCCACGATCAGTCCTTTCGGTGGAGGGAGGAGTCGAGTGGTTCGACGCGGACGCGCGCACCGTTCGCCGCGACGACGCGGATCGGGGTGCCGCCCGGGATGTCGACGTCGCTGGTGGCGAGCCTGGCCTCGACCTCATACGGACCGTCGAGGCTCACCTCGCCCCCGGACCTCGTGACCGTCGTGCGCGCGACACCGGTCATGCCGGCCGGGTCGCTCGGGGCGCCGTCCTCGCTCCGCACGAAGCGGCGGACCAGGAGCTGCACACCGGCGAGCGTGAGGATGCCGGCGACCGCGGCGATCAGGTAAGCGGCCCCGCCCGGCCAGCCGTTGGCGAGGGCGAGCACCCCCGACGCGCCGAACAGGGTGAGCCCGGCGCCGAGGCCGGTGCCGGACAGTGCGCCGTCGAGGAGGTCGAAGAGCTCGCCGAAGAGCATCGAGACGAGCAGGACGACGAGTCCGGCGACGCCGATGACGATGAAGACGAGCACGAACCCTCCGTCCGTCGAAACATTCCGTATCTGGCATCTTCTCATAGAGCGCGACGGCTCACCACCGCGCCGGAGCCGTAACACTGCGCCGTGCGCGCCTCGGCTCCGGGAGAATGGGCGACATGGAGTGGCAGACCTCGGCGGACACGGCACCCTCGAGCTTCATCACGGAGGCTCAGGCGCGGTCGCTGCTCGGCAAGCCCGCGGCGAGCGGGGCCTGGAAGGAGTCCGACCCCGCCGGCGGCCGTTCGTTCGCCGGGATCGGCGCGTTCGCGTTCGAGAGCGGCGAGAGCCTCCCGTTCGTGCGGGTCGCCTACGAGACCTGGGGCGAGCTGTCGGAGGCCCGCGACAACGCGGTCCTCGTGCTGCACGCCCTCACCGGCGACAGCCACGCCGTCGGCGCCAACGGGCCCGGGCACCCCACCGCCGGCTGGTGGCAGGGCATCATCGGTCCAGGCAAGGCGATCGACACCGACCGCTGGTTCGTCGTCGTCCCGAACATGCTGGGCGGTTGCCAGGGCACCACCGGGCCGGCCTCGATCGCGCCGGACGGCGCCGAGTGGGGGCCGCGGTTCCCCTTCACGACCATCCGCGACCAGGTGAACGCGCAGGCCGCGTTCTCCGATGCGATCGGCGTGGACCGCTGGGCCGCCGTCGTCGGCGGCTCGATGGGCGGCATGCAGGCGCTGGAGTGGGCCGTGACGTTCCCGGAACGCGTCGAGCGGCTCGCCGTCATCGCCGCGCCCCCGTTCTCCACCGCCGACCAGATCGCGCTCAACTCGGTGCAGATCGAGGCGGTGCGCACCGACCCGCTGTTCCACGGCGGGTACTACTACGACGAGAAGGACGGCGAGGGGCCGCACCGCGGTCTGGCGCTCGCCCGGCGGATGGCCCTGCTGAACTACCGCAGCCCGTCCGAGCTGAACGAACGGTTCGAGCGCGCCTGGCAGAGCGGGATCAGCCCGCTCGGCGGCGGCGGCCGGTTCGCGGTCGAGTCGTACCTCGACTTCCACGGCAACAAGTTCACCCGCCGTTTCGACGCCAACAGCTACCTGACCCTGGTCGAGGCGATGAATTCGCACGATGTGGGCCGCGGTCGCGGCGGACTCGCGGCCGCGCTCTCACGCGTGACGGCGCGCACCCTCGTGGTCGGGATAGACAGCGACCGGCTCTTCCCCCTGGAGGGTCAGGAGCTCATCGCCTCCCACCTCCCTGAGACGATCGACGGTAGGCTGCCGGTGGTGATCCGCTCCGACTTCGGTCACGACGGATTCCTGATCGAGGACGACGCCGTCAGCGAGCAGCTCAGGAGGCTGTTCGCGGCGTAGAGGGGAACGGAGGGGCATGTCGCGCATCCAGAAGGAGCGTGATCGGCTGCTCGCCACCACCGCCCGCACCGTCGGCCTCACCGCCACGGCGACGACGCTGCTCACCCTGAGCGTCCCCGGCACGATACCGCTTCCGCTCTACTTCGCGTCGCTCGTCCTGCTGGCCTGCATGGGCGTCGCCCAGTTCCAGTTCGTCGCATTGGGCCGCCTCACGGTCTGGATGTGCGTGACCGTGGTCGCCGGGCTCGGCCTCATGCTCCTGCACCTGCTCCCCCAGACCTCGCTCGGTCCGTCGGCGGTCACCACCATCGGCGTCGTCGGCGCGGTGGGCATCGCCAGCGTGGCGGTGATCGGGCCGACGTCCCGCACGCGCACGGTGCTGGCCGTCGTGGCGGGAGCGGCGACCATCGGTGCGGCAGTGCTCACGCTGCTCGCCACCGGGTCACGGCTGCTGGAGATCCTGATCTTCATCGCCGCGGGCTGGGTCGCCCTGACCGCGACCGGCGTCTGGCTGTCCCGCACCGTGCCGCGCGCACTCAAGCGCATCTCGACCATGAGCCGCGCCTACCGCGTCGAGCGCCAGGCCAGCGAGACGGAGGCGCGCCGCCGCCAGGGCGCGCGCCTGCTGCACGACACGGTGCTCGCCACTCTCACCCTGCTCGCCCACTCCGGCGTCGGTGTCGGCGTCGGCGCGCTGCGCGAGCAGGCCGCTGAGGACGCGGCGCTGCTCCGCCAGCTCCGGCTCGGCTTCACCCCCGACCCGACGCGCTCCGGCGACTACCGGCTGAAGCCCGTCGAGGAGTCCACCCTCGGCAACACGCTGGAGTCGGTCAAGCAGCGCTTCCGCCGGATGGGGCTGGAGGTCAACTGGCACGGCCAGGGGCAGGTTCTGCTTCCGAGCGACGTGCTCGACTCGTTCCTGCTGGCGCTCGGCGAGTGCCTGGAGAACGTGCGCAGGCACTCCGGCGTCAACGAGGCCCACGTGACCATCACCGACGACGAGACCACCGTGCGCGCGATGGTCACCGACGCGGGCAAGGGCTTCGACGTCGCGAGCATCGAGGAGGGCCGGCTGGGCTTCACCGAGTCGATCGTCGCCCGGCTGCGCGATGTCGGCGGCAACGCCCGACTGTTCTCGTCGCCGGGCAGCGGGACCACCGTGGTGCTGGAGGTGCCGAAGTGACCAGGAACGATCGCACCATCCCGATCTCCCGCGGGATCCTGGGCGGCCGCGTGCCCGGCGCGTCGAAGCCCGGCACGTCCGGCACCGCCACGCTGGGAGCCGCGTCGCTCCCGCGCGGCCGCCAGGAGCGCGACGCCCTCGGGCGGGCCCGGCTCGATCTCGGCTTCAACGTCGCCTCCATCGCGCTGATCGCGTTCCTGTTCGCGATCATGGTCATCACCGCGCCGTACTATCCGGCCCTGCCGCTCAGCATCGCCGCGTGGGCCGTGCTGTTCGCCACCCTGGTGACCGCTCTCGTCCTCCGCTTCCGCCTGCCCGACCTGCTTCCGGACTGGCTGTTCGGCGTCGCGCTCGTGCTGTGGGCGGCGGTCGTCGTGCTCGACATCCTCGGCACGACGTCCCCTGCGCACTGGCTCCCGCTCACCGCGGCGGCTTCGGTCGGGCCCGCCCTGCTGCTGTGCGTGCCGGTGCGGCCGGCCCGCGACATCCTGGCCGCGACGGCGGTGCTCGGGGTGACCCTCGCGGTCGTCCTGCTGCTGCGGTCGTTCGGCGACATCCAGATGCTCGGGCCCGGCATCGCGACCGTGGCGATCGCGGTCGCCCCTCCGCTCGTCGGCGTCGAGATCATCCGCTCGCTCAGCACCCTGGTCCAACTGGAGCTGGACCTCGTGCAGGTGCAGAGCACGGTCTCCTCCCCGGCTACGCGGTCGGGATGATGGCCTCGGAGGAGCTCGCCCGGCTCGACCTGGCTGCCGAGCGGCTGCTCGACGGCGTCGCGACCGGCCGCACCGCCCTCCCGCTCGACGAGACGACCGCGGACCAGGCGGCCTCGATCGCCACCGAGCTGCGCCTGCACCTGATCCAGGGCCGTAAGGAGACCTGGCTGTACCACGCCGTCACGGAGTCCGCGCTGCTCGGCCCGACGGTGACGCTCACCGACCCGGACGGTCTCGCGGCCGGCCTCACCCGCGACCAGCGCGACGGCCTCCTCACCGCGGTGTGGCTGATCATCAGCGACCCGGTGCGCTCCGGCGCCGGACAGGCCCGCAGTCTCACCCTGGACATCGTGCGCGCCGCCGGGCCGCAGGTCGCCGCCGGGTCGGCCGTGGCGACCGGTGCCACAATGGGGATCGTGATCACGACCACCGGTGTGCCGCGAAACGGGGTAGACCCCGCGGCGTGGCAAGCTATCCGTAAGGTGGGACGTCACGCCGAGTCGTTCAGCGATTCGGCTCTCCGCATCGAGATCACCACCGTGAGCGACACGACGGCCGAGCTGACCTGACCCAGCCGGCCAACCAGGAAGACCGGTCCACCGGTAGAAAGGGCTGCTCATGAGCGAGACTCCCCCATCAGGATCGCCATCGTCGACGATCACAAGATGCTCCTCGGCGCACTCACCGAGTGGATCCGCGGGGCGGCGGACGACATCCGCATGGTAGCGGCCGTCGCCAGCTGGCCCGAGCTGCTGACGCACCCCGAGTTCCCGGTGGACGTCGTGCTGCTCGACCTCGACCTCAAGGACAACATCCCGATCTCGCTGAAGCTGTCGACGCTGAAGACGACGGGCGTGCGCACCGTGCTGATGAGCACGTACTCCGAGCCGGCCGTCGTGCGCGAGGCGCTGGCCGCCGGCGCCCTCGGCTACCTCGTGAAGAGCGAGGACGCCGAGATGATCGTGGAGGCCATCCGCGCCGCCAGCAAGGGAGAGTCCTTCATCTCCGCCGAGCTGGACCTCGCGCTCAACGCGGGCGAGCTGGGCGGGGCGCCCAAGCTGAGCGCGCAGGAGCGTCGTGTGATGGCGCTGTACGGCGCGGGCGAGCCGGTGAAGGCCGTGGCCTTCCAGCTCGGCATCTCGGACGAGACCGCCAAGAGCTACCTCAAGCGCATCCGCGAGAAGTACCGCGTGGCCGGCTACGACGTCGGTACGAAGGTCGCGCTGCGTAAGCGCGCCATCCAAGACGGCATCCTCCTGCAGAACGACTGACCTTCAACCCCCGCCCAGAGGGGCCGCAACACGCCGTTTGGCCCGTTAGGAAACGGCATGTTGCGACCCCTCTGGCGTGTTCAGCGCCTGGTAACGCGACTGAAACGTCACAGTCGAAACGATTCGATAGACTGTCACGGTGAACCCGGTTATCGACGGGCCGACGACGTTGTCGTCGGCCCGTACTCGTCTTGCGCTCCTCGCGCTCGCCCTCGGCGGCTTCGGCATCGGCTCGACCGAATTCGTCGCGATGGGCCTGCTGCCGAACATCGCCCACGACCTTCTGCCCCGGCTGTACGCGGCCTCCCCCACCGCCGCGAACGCGCAGGCCGGCTGGATCATCTCGGCGTACGCGCTGGGCGTCGTCGTCGGGGCGCCGACCATCGCCGCGGTCGCCGCGCGCTGGCCGCGCAAGAAGCTGCTTCTCTGGCTGCTCGTCGCCTTCACCGTCGGCACGATCCTGTCGGCGCTGGCCCCGACCTTCCCCCTCGTGCTGGTGGCGCGGTTCCTCTCAGCGCTGCCGCACGGCGCCTACTTCGGCATCGCCTCCCTCGTCGCCGCGAAGCTGATGGGACCGGGCAAGCGCGGCCAGGGCGTCGCGTTCGTGCTCTCCGGCCTCACCATCGCGAACGTCGTCGGCGTCCCGTTCATCACCTGGATCGGGCAGCAGCACGGCTGGCGCATCGCCTACCTGGTCGTCGCCGCGATCTTCGCCCTCACCTTCGTCGCCGTCGCGCTCCTCGTGCCGTGGCAGGCGGGCGACCCGCGAGCCACGCTGCGCAACGAGCTGAAGGCGTTCACGCGCCTCCAGGTCTGGCTGGCGCTGCTCATCGGCGCGATCGGGTTCGGCGGCTTCTTCGCCGTCTACACGTACGTCGCGCCGATGGTCACGACGGTCACCGGGTTGCCCGCGTCGGCGGTCCCGCTGGTCCTGATCCTGATCGGCGTCGGGATGACCGTCGGCAACCTCCTCGGCGGCCGGATGGCCGACCGCAGCGTGGAGCGCGGGATGCTCTCGTTCTTCGCCATCATGCTTGCCGGCCTGGCGGCGCTGTTCTTCAGCGCGCAGCTCCTCGCCGGCCTCCTGATCTCGGTCTTCGTGATCGCCGCGGCCGCCTCCGCGCTGTCGCCGATGATCCAGACCCGCCTGATGGACGTCGCCCACGACAGCCAGTCGATCGCGGCGGCGCTGAACCACTCGGCGCTCAACATCGCGAACGCCTCCGGCGCCTTCCTCGGCGGCCTGACCATCGCGGCCGGATTCGGCTACCTGTCGCCGATCCTCGTCGGCGCTGTCCTCGCCGTGGCGGGCATCGTCCTCGCGCTCGTGTCGTTCGGCATCGACCACTCGCGCATGCGCCGCGGGGTCGACACCGGCGTGGTCCACGCCCAGCGTCCCGACCCCGTCCCGATCGACTGACGCCACACCGCCGAAGGGCACATCAATGCCCTTGAAACCGCGTCCGAGGGGCGTCTACGTGCCCCTCGGCGGCCTGCGCGTGAGGGTCAGCGCGCGCCGGGCTCGAAGAACTCGGCGACGTCGACATCCTCGTCGGCACGCTCCGGCCGGCGGAAGCCCGAGCGGACGGCGCCGACGAAGGCGACGACCACGGCGCCCGTGAGGGTGCCCGCGACGAGCACGAGCACCGGCAGGTAGATCGGCCACCCGTAGAGCAGCACGAAGTAGCCGATCGTGAGGAGCGGGTTCGGGTCCACCTAGTCGCCCTCCGTCGCCGCCTCGCTTCGTCGCAGCGCGGCCTCCAGCCGCTCCACCTTGCCCTCCAGCTCACCGGTGCGGCCGGGCCGGATGTCGGCCTTCAGCACCAGCGAGACGCGCGGGCCGTACGCGGCGACGGCCTCCGTCGCGCGGCGGATCACGTCGAAGACCTCATCCCACTCGCCCTCGATCTCCGTGAACATCGAGTTCGTGCGGTTCGGCAGTCCCGACTCGCGCACGATCCGGACGGCTGCAGCGACAGCGTCGTGCACCGAGCCCTCCGGTCCTTCCGCTCCGCTCGGAGCAACCGAGAATGCGACCAGCATGAGCCCTCCTTCTGTCGTGCACCGGGATGGTACGTCCGGCGTACGAGCCAGTCTAGAAGGCTGGCGTCACGGCGCTTCGCTCACCGGCACCGGGTGCGCGTCGGGCGCGGCGCGGAACGGCCACGCGTGCGCCGGCAACAGGTCGCCCGCCGCCTCGTCGCGGTGTCGCTTCCGCCAGAGCGCCCCGATGGTCCAGCCGAGGACCACGAAGTACATCAGGTTGCGCGCCGTGAGCACCGCGACCATCGCGGGCAACGGCACCAGCAGTCCGTCGTACAGGTACGGGTAGATGACCTGGGTCAGCCCCGCGGTGATCAGCACCAGGATCGCCGGCGTCTTGAACCCGCGGCCCTGGTACACCAGCCCGATCACGACCGGGGCGGCGAGCCAGGTGATGTACTGCGGCGACCCGACCTTGTTGAACGCGATGAAGGCCGTGACGAGCGCCAGCGACAGCTCCGGCAGAATGCGGGTGTACGGCGTCCCGCGCCGCAGCGAGCGGAGGCCGATGAGCGCGACGACCAGCACGGTGATCGCGAGCAGCGGGTTCATCAGCGACCCGGCCTCCGCCGTCCCCTGGCCCGTCACCTGGAAGGTCAGCAGGTCTCGGTCGTAGTACACGACGGCGTCGGGGACGTGGAATGCGGCCTGCCACATCCAGAAGGTGGCGACCGGCGCCTCGATCTGGATGCCGCGGTCGGTCTGCGTCGTGATGAAGCTCAGCACGTGCATCCCGCCGCCGAAGATCAGCGGCACGGCGACGATGATGAGACTGGTCACGGCACCCGTGGCGACGATCCGCCAGCGCGACTTCATCGCGATGACGGCGGCGACGATGATCGCGGCCGGCCACACCTTGATCCAGGTGGCGATCGTGAGCACGACGACGGCGGCACGCTCGTGGAAGGTCAGCCACAGGAGGCCGATGATGGCGAGCGCGGCGGAGACGGCGTCCAGGCGGCCGATGGCGATCGGACCGAGGAGCAGCAGGAAGCCCAGCCACCACCAGGCGGCGACGAGTCGGCGAGGCTCGCGTCCGACGATGAGCACGGCGAAGGCCGCCGCGTTCAGCAGCATGACCATGGTCAGCCAGCCGCCGACGTAGTTGTCCTCTCCGAGCAGCAGCGGGAGCATGATCGGAACGATCGCGCCGAACGGGTACACCCAGTCCGCGTTGAGTCCCACGATCTCGGTGCCCTGCGCGGCGAGCTGCGCCCAGGGCTTGTAGACCCACATCACGTCGCCGAGGCCGGTGTGCTGCAGGAGCGCGAGGCCGCCGATGACGAGGTGGACGACGAGGAAGCCGATCCACAGGCTCAGCGGGCTGGCCGCGATCCGGCGCAGAGTCGCCGCCGATCCCCCGTGCGGCGCAGCAAGCGGTACCGGAGCGGCGTCCATCCCCGCGGCGTCAATCCCCATAGGCGTCATCCTATGGGACCCGCATCTTCGGGCACCGCCCCGGAAGGGCCGCCAGTGTGCGAGGTCGCTCAGCTTCGTGCGAGCAGGCTCCTGAGCACCACCGGCACGGCCTCCGCGACGTCGAGCGCGGCCACCGGACCGCCTTGCGATGCGGCCTCGCCTGCGCGGCCGTGCAGCCACGCGGCGGTCGCAGCGAGAGCCGCGAGAGCCTCGTGCCCTCGCTCCCGGATCGCCTCCGCGTGCGTCGCGACGAGGGCGCCGAGGACGCCGCCGAGCACGTCGCCGCTGCCGGCCGTCGCGAGCCACGCGGGCCCGGCCGTCACGGTGACGCGCGAGCCGTCGGGGGTGGCGACGTGCGTGGTGTGGCCCTTCAGGAGCACCGTCGCGCCGAGGGCGGAGGCGGCGCGCTCGGCCCAGCCTCCCGGGTCGCGGCGGATCTCCTCCGGCTCGGGCGTCGGGCCGCCGTCGTCGGCCGCTGCGGCGAGCGCCTTCGACAGCTCGCGGTAGTGCGGCGTGATCACGACCGGTCCACGCGCTCGCATCACCAGGTCGAGCGCGCCGGCGTCGATCACCAGCGGGGTCCCGTCGTCGAGCGCGTCGCGCAGCCGGCGGAGGTCGTCGTCGTCGCGGTCGTCGGCGTCCATTCCGGAGCCGAGGAGCCAGGCCTGCACACGTCCGGGCGCCGACACGATCTCGGGCCGGCGCCGCAGTACCTCGTGGGCGGCGCGCTCGGCGCCGAGGTATCGGATCATCCCGACGCCGGTGCGGGCGGCCGCCTCGGCGCCGAGCACGGCGGCGCCGGGATAGCGGGCGGAGCCGGTGACCATCCCCAGCACCCCGCGCGAGTACTTGTCGTCCGATTCGGTCGGCACCGCGATCCAGCCGCGGGCGAACTCGCCGCTCCAGGCCGTCCCCACCGCCAGCTCGGACGGGACCGTCATCTCCTCCATCGAACCTCCCGGGCCCACGATAGGTTGAACCCCCCGCCCACGATAGGTTGAAGCGGTGAGCATCTCCATCCCCGGTTCGGTGGTCGTCTTCGACTACGGCGAGGTCATCTCGGTCACCCCGAGCGAAGCGGACCGCACCGCGCTCGTGGGGCTCGCCGGCGGCGACGCCGAGCAGTTCTGGCCGGCGTACTGGCGGCACCGGAACGCACTCGATCAGGGCACGCTGTCGATCCAGCAGTACTGGCGCGGTATCGAGCGGGAGCTCGGCGAGAACTGGGAGGACGCCACGATCCACCGGCTGTGGCTCGCCGACTTCCGGAGCTGGCTCACCATCGACCACGACACCCTCCAGGTGCTGCTCGACCTCAAGGCCGGCGGCACCCGCCTGGCGCTGCTGTCGAACGCCGGCCGCGACTTCGGCTCCTACTTCCGGCACGGGACGCTCGGCGACCTGTTCGAGCAGGTCTTCGTCAGCGGCGAGCTGGGCACGGTCAAGCCGAGCGCCGCGATCTTCGAGCACGTCATGGCCGAGCTCGGCGTCACGCCCGCGCAGACCATCTTCATCGACAACAAGCCCGAGAACGTGGAAGGGGCCCGCACGCTCGGGATCGCCGGCCACGTCTACACGTCCGCAGAGGACCTCCGGGCATATCTCCAGACTCTGGCGGCTTAGTAACGAGTATGACTTCGCTCTTCGATCCGCTGACCCTGCGCGGCGTGACGGTCCGCAACCGGATCTGGACCTCCCCCATGTGCCAGTACTCCGTGCTCGACCACTCGGGTGTTCCGCAGACCTGGCAGCTCGTCCACCTCGGCTCCCTCGCGACGGGAGGCAGCGGGATCGTCTTCACCGAGGCGACCGCCGTCGACGCGGAGGGCCGCATCTCGCCGCGCGACACCGGCATCTGGTCGGACGAGCAGGCCGAGGCCTGGCGGCCGATCGTGGAGTTCGTCGCGTCTCAGGGCGCCGTCCCCGCCATCCAGCTCGCGCACGCCGGCCGCAAGGCGTCGAGCTGGCCGGCGTGGGGCTTCGAGGACCGGCACGGCTCGGTCCCGGCGGACGAAGGCGGCTGGACCGCCGTCGCGCCGTCGCCGATCGCGTTCGGCGACTACGACGTGCCGCAGGAGCTCGACCTCGACGGCATCGACCGGATCGTCGCCGACTTCCGCGCCGCGGCCCGCCGCGCCGCGGACGTGGGCTTCCGCATTCTGGAACTGCACGCCGCGCACGGCTACCTGCTGCACGAGTTCCTCTCCCCGTCGCCAACCACCGCACCGACGACTACGGCGGCTCGCTCGAGAACCGTGCCCGGCTGCTGCTGCGCATCGTCGCGGCGGTGCGCGAGGAGATCGGCGACGACCTGCCGCTGTTCGTGCGGTTCTCCGGCAGCGACTGGACGCCGGGCGGCTGGGACGAGCAGCAGACCGCGATCGTCGCGGGCTGGGCGCAGGAGGCCGGGGCCGATTTCTTCGACATCTCCTCCGGCGGCATCCAGACCGGGGTCCGGATCCCCACCCAGCCGGGCTACCAGGTGCCGTTCGCGGAGCACGTCCGCAGCTCGGCCGAGGTGGACGTGAGCGCCGTGGGCCTGATCACCACGCCGCAGCAGGCGGCCGACATCGTGGAGGGCGGCAGCGCCGACGCGGTCATGCTGGCGCGCGAACTCCTGCGCGACCCGCACTTCCCGCTGCGGGCCGCTCACGAGCTCGGCGTCAGGATCGACTACTGGCCGCCGCAGTACCTGCGGGCGGCGTGGCGCGACTGACCCGCTACATCGGCGTGATGGGCTGCGTCAGGCAGAGATAGTTGCCCTCGCTGTCCTGGAACCAGGCCGACTTGCCCGAGTCGTCCGTCGCGACCCCGTTCTCGGTCTTCAGACCGGGGAAGTCGTAGTCCGCGAACTGCACTCCCCTGCCGCGCAGGTGCTCCATCTCGGCCGCGATGTCGTCCACCAGCCAGCACATGGCGGTGTTCTGCGCGGTTCCGGCGTTGGACGTCTCGTAGATGTAGATCCAGGAGTCCCCACCAGTGCGGTAGCGGACCCCCTGCTCGCTGGTGTCCTCCGGTTCGAGTTCGAGCTTGTCGCGGAACCACGCGGTGGCGCGCGCCAGGTCCGAAGCAGGAAGGACGGAGTACGTCTTGCTCGACGATAACATGAGAATTCCTCTCCTCTTCATTCCGGGCGGCATGCTACTCCGGCAGTGGGGCTTTGGCCCCCTGAACAGAAGGGTCTAGAGCAGAACAGAAAGGTCTACAGCCGTCGCGTCGCGTCCTGCACTTCGCCGACGAGCTCCTCGATGATGTCCTCCAGGAACACCACGCCGGCCGTCGTGCCCTCGCCGTCGACTGCGCGCGCCAGGTGGCTGCCGGTGCGGCGCATGCTGGCGAGCGCGTCCTCCAGGTCGGAGTCGATGAACACCGTGACCAGGCGGCGGATCCGCTTGGCGGGCACCGGGAGCTCGAAACCGGTCTCCTCGAGGTCGAGCACGTCCTTCAGGTGCAGGTAGCCGGTCGGCTCGCCGTCGCCGTCCGGCACGACGTAGCGCGAGAAACCGTACTTGGCGACCGCCTTCTCCACGTCCGCGGGCGTCGGAGCAGGCGGCAGCGAGACCAGCGTCTCCGGCTTGACCATCGCGTCGCGCACCTTCTTCTCCGTGAACTCGAACGCCGCCGTCAGCGCTCCGATCCGGTCGGTCAGCAGGCCCTCGCGCGTGGACTGGCTCACGATCGTGGCCACCTCGTCGAGGGTGAAAGTGCTGGCCGCCTCGTCCTTCGGCTCCACCCGGAACAGGCGGAGCACCGCGTTCGCGCTCGCGTTCAGCGCCACGATGATCGGGCGGACCGCCCGGCCGATCCCGACCAGCGGAGGCGCGAGCAGCAGGGCGGCGCGGTCGGGCATCGAGAACGAGATGTTCTTCGGAACCATCTCGCCGAAGACCACGTGCAGGAACGACACCACGACCAGCGCGACGATGAACGCGACCGTGCCGATCACGTCCTCCGACCAGCCCGTCGCGTGGAGCGGGACCTCCAGCAGGTGGTGGATGGCCGGCTCCGAGACGTTCAGGATCAGCAGCGAGCACACCGTGATGCCGAGCTGCGTCGTCGCGAGCATGAGCGTCGCATGCTCCATCGCGTACAGCGCGGTCTTGGCGCTGCGCTTGCCGCGCTCGGCGAGCGGCTCGATCTGCGAGCGGCGCGCGGAGATGACCGCGAACTCGGCGCCGACGAAGAACGCGTTCACGAGAAGGAGCACCACCAGCCAGGCGATGCCGGCCCAGTCGCTCATGCCGCACCTCCCGCCGGGAGCTCGGGATCGGGCGTGTAACGGATCCTGTCGACCCTCCGCCCCTCCAGCCGCTCGACGCGGAGCGTGCCGCCCTCGATCGGGACCTCGTCGCCGACCTTCGGGAGGCGGCCGAGCTCGTTCATGACGAAGCCGGCGACCGTCTCGTACGGCCCCTCCTCCGGCACGGTCACGCCGGCCTGCTCCAGGAGCTCGTCCGGGCGCAGGATGCCCGGGAAGGTGATGGAGTCCCGGCCGCGGACCACGCCGGCCCGCGTGCGGTCGTGCTCGTCGGCGACCTCGCCGACGATCTCCTCGACCAGGTCCTCCAGCGTCGCGATGCCGGAGGTGCCGCCGTACTCGTCTACGACGACGGCCATCTGGTAGCCCTGGCCGCGGAGCTCGCCGAGCAGAGTGTCGAGGGTCATCGTCTCCGGCACACGGAGCGCCTCCGTCTGGAGCGCGGAGACGGGCACGCGCTCGCGGCGCTCGCGCGGAACGGCGACGGCCTGCTTGACGTGGACGAAGCCGACGACGTCGTCCACGTCCTCGTCCACGACCGGGAACCGCGAGTAGCCGGTGCTGCGGGCGAGCCCGATGACGGTCTGCGCCGGGTCGGTGCGCTTGACGGCCTCCACCCGGGGCCGCGGCGTCATGACGTCCGAGGCGGTGCGCGACGAGAACGCGAGCGTGCGGCTGAGCAGCGTCGCGGTGTCGGCCTCCAGCACGCCGGCGCTCGCGGACCGGCGCACCAGGGACGACAGCTCGTCGGCGGTGCGGGCCGCCGACAGCTCCTCCTTCGGCTCGATGCCGAGCATCCGCAGGAACCCGTTGGCCGTGCCGTTGAGCAGGAAGACGAACGGACGGAAGACGGTGGTGAACACGGTTTGGAACGGGATGACCAGCTTGGCCGTCGCGATCGGCAGGGCGAGCGCGAAGTTCTTGGGCACCAGCTCGCCGAGGATCATCGACAGCAGGGTCGCCACGGTGATGGCGACCACCGACGCGATCACCACGACCGCGCCCCCGGGAGGCCCAGGACCGTGAGCGGGTCGCGCAGCAGCGAGCTGATCGCGGGCTCCATCGTGTAACCGGTCAGGAGCGTCGTCAGCGTGATGCCGAGCTGTGCGCTCGAGAGGTGTGTGGACGTGATCTTGAGCGCGGCGATGGTCATGGTCAGCCGCGACTCGCCGCGCTCCCGTCGCGCCTCGAGGTCGGCGCGGTCGAGGTTCACCAGGGCGAACTCGCTGGCGACGAAGAGGCCGGTGCCGACGGTCAGCAGGAGGCCGACCCCCAGCATGATCCACTCAGAGAGCACGGCGACCACCCCGCCCGGGCGGACTCATCGGTTGGAATGGGCTGGCAGAAGGAGGGTCGTCCATTTCCCGAGCAGTATAGCGGCGCGGTCCGCGGAAATGCCGGGCATGGCGGGCCATCCGCGCGATTCCCAGCGGGCGCATCGACTCGCCATAGGGCCCCCGAAGCGAGCGGCGGCATCCTCGCGGCAGAAGCCCCACCGAGAGGAACCGTCCATGAGCACCGCAGCACCCGACCCCGGCCGGCCCTGGCAGCCGGCGCCGCAGTACGGACAGCAGCCGCCGTACGCCCAGCCCGCCCCGAACTACGCACCGCCCGCCGTGCCCGTCCCTCCCGCGAAGCCGGCCGGGCCGAGCTACAACAGCGTCCTGCACCGCTGGCCGAGCTGGGCGCAGAACACGGCGCTCGCGGTCGGCGCGGTCGCCATCCTCGTCGTCATCTTCTTCGCCGGCTACTTCACCGCCCACGCCTTCGACGGCAACGGGCGTACCGGCTTCGGCACGAACCAGAACTTCACCCCGCGCCAGTTCGGCGGCAACGGCGGTAACGGCGGCAACGGCGGCTTCGGCGGCAACGGCGGCTTCGGCGGCCAGTCCGGAAACGGCTCGTAAACCCACCCCCGAGTACGCAGATTATCCGCGTACTCGGCGAATGCTCACCAGCTCACGGGGAGGGCCTTGCCCTCCTCGTAGCCGGCGGCGGACTGGATGCCGACAAGGGCGCGGTCGTGGAACTCGGCGAGGGTGCGTGCGCCCGCGTACGTGAACGAGCTGCGCAGGCCGGTCGTGATCATGTCGAGCAGGTCCTCCACCGAGGGCCGCAGCGGGTCCAGGTAGATGCGCGAGCTGGAGATGCCCTCGGCGAACAGCGTCTTGCGGGCCCGGTCGAACGCGTCGAGACGCTCGAACCGGCCGGTGACCGCCTTGGTGGAGGCCATCCCCCAGCTCTCCTTGTACAGCGCGCCGTGCTCGTCGCTCACGATCGCCCCCGGCGCCTCGATCGTGCCGGCGAACCACGAGCCGATCATCACCGACGCCCCGCCCGCGGCGAGCGCCAGCGCGACGTCGCGCGGGTACCGCACGCCGCCGTCCGCCCAAACGTGCGCGCCGAGTCCGCGCGCGGTCGCGCTGGTCTCCAGCACCGCGGAGAACTGCGGGCGGCCGACCGCGGTCATCATGCGGGTGGTGCACATCGCGCCCGGACCGACGCCGACCTTCAGGATGTCGGCGCCGGCCGCGACCAGATCGCGCACGGCCTGCTCCGTCACCACGTTGCCCGCGACGATCGGAAGCCCGAGCCCGAGCTGCTTGACGGTGTGGATGGCCCGGCGCATGCCGTCCTGGTCGCCGTGCGCGGTGTCGATCACGAGCACGTCGACACCGGCAGCCGCGAGCGCCTTGGCCTTCGACGCGACGTCGCCGTTGATGCCGACCGCCGCCGCCACGCGCAGGCGCCCGTGGGCGTCGAGCGCCGGCGTGTAGATGGTGGAGCGCAGTGCGCTCGTGCGGCTGAGCGTGCCGACCACACGGCCGTGCGAGAGCACCGGCGCGAAGGCGAGGCCCGCGGCGTCCATCACCTCGAACGCCGCCCGGCCGTCGGGGAGGTCGTCGGCGTCGAGCGACGTGAGCGCCCCGTGCAGCAGGTCCCCGATCCGCGCGTCCGCCAGCGCCGAGCCGAGCTGGACGGCCGCGAGGCAGCCGAGGTACGTGCCGGCGTCGTCGCTCACGACCACGCCGTGCCCCTCGACGGCCGGCACGCGCCGCAGCACGTCGGCCACGGTCTCCTCCGGACGCGCCTCGTAGGGGGTGTCGAAGGCCACCGGCTGCGCCTTGACCCACCGGATCGCTTCGTCCAAGTCCTGCAGGTGCATGTCCTGCGGAAGCACGCCGAGGCCGCCGCGGCGGGCGAGCGTGGCGGCCAGCCGCTTGCCCGTCACCGAGTTCATATTGGCGGACACGATCGGGATGGTCGCGCCGGTGCCGTCCTGGGGCGCGAGCGACACGTCGAGGCGGCTCGTCACGTTCGATCGCGAGGGAACCAGGAAGACGTCCGAGTAGGTGAGGTCGTGCCGCGGAGTCGTCGCATAGAACTGCATGGGAATAACGGTAGCCTCCCGGGCCGGACGCCCGCACCGGGCCGCGGATGGGATTAGGCTTGATGCTCGGATGGAACGGGTGGCCCGAGGCCGCCCGATCGTAACGAATCAACGGAGAGAGTGGGCGATCGGCTGTGTCGAGCCAATTGACCGGAGTGGGAACCGACGACGGATCGTCGGGTGAGTTCGGAGCCAACGAATGGCTCGTCGAGGAGCTGTACGAACAGTTCCTCCAGGACAGGAACTCGGTCGACAAGTCCTGGTGGCCTGTCCTGGAGAGCTACAAGCCGACCGTGAAGGAGGGCGAGTCCTCCACTCCGAGCGAGACCCCCGCCCCGACGCCCGCAGAGCCGAGCGTCCCCACCCCCAGCGAGCCGACCGTCCCGACCCCGGCCGAGCCGACGGTCCCGACTCCCCCGCGCAGCCGCCGGCGCCGGCGCCCGCACCCGGCGCTCCCGAGCAGCCCGCGCCGCCGGCCGAGTCGGCCTCCGAGCCCCGCCCCGTCACGACCCCCATCCCGATCATCGGCGCCCAGCCGGTGGCGCGCACCACCTCAATCGCACCGAAGCCCCAGCCTGTTCCGGCCGACGCCCCGGTCACCGCGCCCAACGCCACGGTGGAGCCGGCCGAGGAGGACAAGGTCACCCCGCTGCGCGGTATGGCGAAGTCGCTGGCCACGAACATGGACGCGTCGCTCACCGTTCCGACGGCGACCAGCGTGCGGACCATCCCCGCCAAGCTGATGATCGACAACCGCATCGTCATCAACAACCACCTCAAGCGCGCCCGTGGCGGCAAGGTGTCGTTCACCCACCTGATCGGCTGGGCGCTCATCCAGGCGCTCAAGCAGTTCCCGAGCCAGAACGTGTTCTACGAGGAGGTCGACGGCAAACCCTCCGTCGTCGCCCCGGCGCACATCAACCTCGGCATCGCGATCGACCTCCCGAAGCCCGACGGCACCCGCGCACTGCTCGTGCCGAGCATCAAGCGCGCCGACACGATGCGCTTCGGCGAGTACCTCGCCGCCTACGAAGACCTCGTCTCGAAGGCCCGGAACAACAAGCTCACGGCGGGCGACTTCGCCGGCACCACCATCTCGCTGACCAACCCGGGCGGCATCGGCACGGTCCACTCCGTGCCGCGCCTGATGAAGGGCCAGGGCGCCATCATCGGCGCCGGCGCGCTCGAGTACCCGGCCGAGTTCCAGGGCTCCAGCGAGAAGACGCTGGCCGGGCTCGCGATCGGCAAGACGATCACGCTGACCAGCACCTACGACCACCGCGTCATCCAGGGCGCCGGCTCCGGCGAGTTCCTCAAGATCGTGCACGAGCTGCTGATCGGCAAGCGCAGCTTCTACGAGGACATCTTCGCCGAGCTGCGCATCCCCTACATGCCGATCCACTGGAACCCGGACATCTCGGTCGACCTGGCGAGCGCCGTCGACAAGACCGCCCGCGTCCAGGAGCTGATCAACTCCTACCGGGTGCGCGGCCACCTCATGGCCGACATCGACCCGCTGGAGTACGTCCAGCGCAGCCACCCGGACCTCGAGATCGAGAACCACGGCCTCACCTTCTGGGACCTCGACCGCGAATTCGTCACCGGCGCGTTCGGCGGCGACAAGCGCAAGATGAAGCTGCGCGACATCCTCGGCGTGCTGCGCGACTCGTACTGCCGCACCGTCGGCGTCGAGTACATGCACATCCAGGACCCGGCCCAGCGCAAATGGATCCAGGACAAGCTGGAGCGCCCCTACGAGAAGCCGACCCACGACGAGCAGCTCCGCATCATGGGCAAGCTCAACGAGGCGGAGGCGTTCGAGACCTTCCTGCAGACCAAGTACGTCGGCCAGAAGCGCTTCAGCCTGGAGGGCGGCGAGTCCACCATCGCGCTGCTCGACACCATCCTGCAGAGCGCGGCGGAGGCCAGGCTCGACGAGGCCGCGATCGGCATGGCCCACCGCGGCCGCCTGAACGTGCTCACCAACATCGCGGGCAAGACCTACGGTCAGATCTTCCGCGAGTTCGAAGGCACCCAGGACCCGCGCACGGTCCAGGGCTCCGGCGACGTCAAGTACCACCTCGGCACCGAGGGCACTTTCAAGGGCGCCGACGACGCCGAGATCCCGGTCTACCTCGCGGCGAACCCCTCGCACCTGGAGGCCGTCGACGGCGTCCTGGAGGGCATCGTCCGCGCCAAGCAGGACCGCCGCCCGGCCGGCACCTTCCTCACCCTGCCGATCCTCGTCCACGGCGACGCGGCGATGGCCGGCCAGGGCATCGTGGTCGAGCAGATGCAGATGTCGCAGCTCCGGGCCTACCGCACCGGCGGCACCATCCACGTCAACATCAACAACCAGGTCGGCTTCACCACCCCGCCCGGCGAGGGCCGCACGTCGGTCTACTCGACGGACGTGGCGAAGACGATCCAGGCGCCGATCTTCCACGTGAACGGCGACGATCCGGAGGCCGTGGTGCGCGTCGCGCAGCTCGCCTTCGAATACCGCCAGGAGTTCAAGCGCGACGTCGTCGTCGACCTCATCGTGTACCGGCGCCGCGGCCACAACGAGGGCGACGACCCCTCGATGACGCAGCCGCTGATGTACAACCTCATCGAGGCCAAGCGTTCCGTGCGCCGCCTCTACACCGAGGCCCTCGTCGGCCGCGGCGACATCACCCAGGAGGAGTACGAAGCTGCGCACGCGGACTTCCAGGACCGTCTCGAGCGCGCCTTCATGGAGACGCACGCCGCCCAGACCAACTCCGTGCCGATCATCACGCAGGGCGAGGCCACGGCAGACATCGAGCACCCGATCGCCCAGCAGGACGAGAACGACAACGTCGGCGAGCCGGACACCACGGCCGTCAGCGCGCAGGTCATCCAGCTCATCGGCGACGCGTTCAACAACCCGCCCGCGGGCTTCACTGTGCACCCGAAGCTGCAGCAGCTCCTCAACAAGCGCAGCGACATGAGCCGCAACGGCAGCATCGACTGGGGCTTCGGCGAGCTGCTGGCGCTCGGCAGCGTGCTGCTGGAGGGCACCCCGGTGCGCCTCGTCGGCCAGGACTCGCGCCGCGGCACGTTCGTGCAGCGCCACGCCGTGCTGCACGACCGGCTGAACGGCCAGGAGTGGCTGCCGCTGGCGAACCTCAGCGACAACCAGGCGAAGTTCTGGATCTACGACTCGCTGCTGAGCGAGTACGCCGCGATGGGCTTCGAGTACGGCTACTCGGTCGAGCGGGCGGACGCCCTGGTGCTGTGGGAGGCGCAGTTCGGCGACTTCGCCAACGGCGCCCAGATCATCATCGACGAGTTCATCTCCTCGGCCGAGCAGAAGTGGGGCCAGCGCTCGTCGCTGGTGCTGCTGCTCCCGCACGGCTACGAGGGCCAGGGGCCGGACCACTCCAGTGCGCGCATCGAGCGCTATCTGCAGCTCTGCGCCGAGAACAACATGACCGTCGCGCGCCCGTCGACCCCGGCGTCGTACTTCCACCTGCTGCGCCGCCAGGCCTACGCCCGGCCGCGCCGCCCGCTGGTGGTGTTCACGCCGAAGGCGATGCTGCGCCTCCGCGGTGCGTCGAGCAACGTGGCCGACTTCACGAACGGCAAGTTCGAGCCGGTCATCGACGACGCGCGGATCACCGACAAGGCGGCCGTCAAGCGCGTGCTGTTCATGGCCGGCAAGCTCTACCACGATCTCGCGAGCGAACTGGAGAAGAACCCGAACCCGGAGATCGCCCTGGTGCGCCTGGAACAGTACTACCCGCTCCCCGGCGCCGAGCTGAAGGCGGCGGCGGACTCCTACCCCAACGCCGAGCTGGTCTGGGTGCAGGACGAGCCGGAGAACCAGGGCGCCTGGCCGTTCATCATCCTGGAGACCTCCAAGCTGGGCCCGCGCCCGATCGGCGTCATCTCGCGACCGGCGTCGGCGTCGCCCGCCGCCGGCTCGGCGAAGCGCCACGCGCAGGAGCAGTCGCTGCTGATCCAGCGCGCGCTGACGCTCTAGTCCTCGCGTTGACAACGCCAGGAGCCGCGGTCCGATTCGGGTCGCGGCTCCTGGCGTTGTCTGCTCTTCGGGGGGCCGCTAGGTCGGACAAGGTGGTGGGCCGCCGCCCGATGCGGGCGGCGGCCCGGGTCGCCGTCAGCAGCGCTGTGCTCTTAGCAACAATCCGGCAGGCAGGACCCGTCCGGCAGCGGCTGGCATTCGGTCGTGTCGCAGCATCCCATGGTCGTTCTCCCTTCTTCATCGACGTTTGTCGATGAATCCAGCATGGCCACATACATTGACGTTTGTCAATATATGCGCGATGATCGACACATGGCGATCACCGAGCTCCTCCCCTGCGCGACCTCCAGGCCTGCTGCGCGCCCATCACCGCAGAGGTGATCAGCGAGGAGAACGCCGTCTCGGTCGCCCGCGCGATGAAGGCGCTTACCGACCCGGCCCGTCTCCGGCTCCTCTCGATGGTCGCCGCGCACGCGGACGGCGAGGCGTGCGTCTGCGACCTCACCGAGCCGCTCGACCTCTCCCAGCCGACGGTCTCCCACCACCTGAAGATCCTGGTTGACGCAGGTTTCCTCAGCCGCAGCAAGCGCGGCACCTGGGCGTACTACCGCATCGTGCCCGGCTCGCTCGATATCGTGTCGTCGTTCCTGAGGTCGGTCTGACGCGGCGTCAGCCGTCCTCCCCCACCCGCGCGTGGAAGCCGCGGATCGCCTCCGCCGCGGCCTCCGGGTACTCGAACCCGGCGAAGTGGCCGCCCGCCGGCGCCTCCACGAACTCCACCAGGCGCAGCGCCGCCCGCTCGGCCAGCGAGCGCGGGAAGCCCGACATGGCCGGTTCCCGCGCCAGGTAGACACCGACCGGCACCGCGAGCGGCGGACGCGGCGGGTTCTGCTCGTAGTCGTAGTACTGCTGGAACGACGTCCCGATGCTGTCGGTGGTCCAGTACAGCGTCGCGATCGTGTAGAGGATGCCGGAGTCGACCACACGTTGCCAGGCATCGCCCTCCCGGTCGTCGATCCAGTCGTGCCACTTGTCGGCGATCCAGGCGAGTAACCCGGCCGGGGAGTCGTTCAGCGCCGCTGCGATGGTGTCGGGGCGGGTGAGCATGATCTCGCTGTAGCCGCCGTCCAGCCGGTCGTATTCGTCCAGCGCGGCCAGGTAGCGGGCCTCGTCGTCGTCCGCCGCGTCCCCTTCCGGGAACGGCCCGCTCAGGAGCTGGATGCCGGCCACGCTGTCCGGGTGGTCGACCCCGAGCCAGGTGGAGGCCCCGCCGCCGATGTCGCCGCCGAACGTCGCGTAGCGCTCGAATCCGAGCGCCTCCGTCATCAGCCCGTGCAGCGCGTCCGCGATCGCGCGGCGGGTCAGCGGAGGCTCCAGCGCCTCCGAGAACACGAACCCGGGTAGCGACGGGACGATCACGTCGAACGAGTCCGAGAGCAGGCTCGCGAGCGGGAGATACTCCACGAAGGCGCTGGGCCAGCCGTGCAGCAGCAGCAGCGGCGTGTGCGGGCCGGCTCCCGTGCCGCGCACGCGGGCGAAGTGCAGGCGGTGGCCGGCCACCTCGGCGACGTGCTGCTCCACCGCGTTCAGCCGTTCTTCCTCCGCACGCCAGTCGAAGGCGAGCCAACCGTCCACGAGCGCGCGCAGCTCCTCCCCGCCGGGACCGCCCTGCCAGCCGGGACGCGGCGAGCGCAGGTAGCGGGTGCGCGCGAGGCGGTCTCGCAGGTCGGCGAGGATGTCGTCGGACACGTGGATGCGGAAGTCGTCGATGGCCATGCCGCCACCGTAGCCGCAGGGCCCGACAGCCATAGCCGCAGGGCCCGACAGCCGTAACCGCCGGGCCGCGTGCTCCGCTACTCCCGCGCCAGCATCGCCGCGGCCTGCCGCTCCAGGTCGACATACGGCTCGCCGCTGACGTCCACGACCACCCGGTGCAGCGTGCCGCCGGTGAACCGGAACGGCCGCACGCCGGGGTAGTCGTCGGTCACCGGCTCGCCGCTGTCGTACCCGACGCAGAGTCCCTCTCCGGCGAGCGAGAAGTAGCCCGGCTGGGTCTTGATGCGGCCTTCCCCGACCTTGTGCTGGCCGTGGTAGAGGCTGAGGACACCGGTGGCGAGACCGGGCGCCTCCTCGCCGTCCTTCTCGAACGCCGCCGACAGGATGATGTCCTCGCCCGTCGGGAGGTCCTCGGTCGCATCGACCCGCTGCTCCAGGCTGCCGACGAAGTTGTAGACGTAGTGCAGCCGGCCGTCCTTGACGTACAGGGCGTGGCCGCCGAACCGGGCGCCGTGCGCGAAGATCACGCCCTCCGCCCCACGGTCCGGCAGGTCGACGAGCGCCCCGATCGCGTAGGAGCGGTTGCGGATGTTGACTGCCTCGGTCTCGGGCACCTCCGCGCCGCCCACCCGGTAGACGTAGCGGTTGCGCGGGCTCGTGAGCCGGGGCCGCGGAGTCAGGAGGATCTCGAGCGCCGAGCGGTCGTCCAGCGGGAATGCCTGATTGGCGCCGGCCTCCGCGAACCACAGGTTGACCAGCTCGCGCACCTTGTCCGGATGCTCGGCCGCCAGGTCGTGCACCTCCGACCGGTCGACGTCCGTGTGGTACAGCTCCCAGGTGTCATCGTTGAACCGGCTCCAGCCGCTCAGCACGGGGTGGTTCGACACCGCCTTCCAGCCGTTGTGCCAGATGGACCGCGACCCCAGCATGGCGTAGAACTGCGTCGGGCGCGTGGTCGGCTCGTCCGCGTCCGCGACCGCCGAGCGCATGCTCACCCCGTCCATCCGGGACTGCACGTGGCCGCCGATCTGCTCGGGCGCCTCCACCTCCAGCAGGTCCAGGACGGTCGGCACGATGTCGACGGCGTGATGGTACTGGTGCCGCAGCTCGCCGCCGTGCCCGAGCTTCTTCGGCCAGGAGACGATGCACGGGTCGGCCGTCCCGCCGTTGTAGTCGTAGCGCTTCCACATCTTGAACGGGGTGTTGAAGGCCATCGCCCAGCCGTTCGGGTAGTGGTTGTAGGTCTTCGGGCCGCCGAGCTCGTCGAGCATCGCGAGGTTCTCCTCCAGGCTGTCCGGGATGCCGTTGAAGAACTTGTTCTCGTTCACCGAGCCGTCCGGGCCGCCCTCGCCGCTCGCGCCGTTGTCCGACACCAGCATGATCAGTGTGTTGTCGAGGGTGTCCGACTCCTCCAGGTAGTCGAGCAGCCGCCCGATCTGGTCGTCGGTGTGCGCGAGGAAGCCGGCGTAGACCTCCGCCATCCGCGAGTAGAGCCGCTTCTCGTCGTCGCCGAGGGAGTCCCACGGCTTCGTCACGTCCAGCGGCGGGAACGGCTGGCCGTCCGGTCCGCTGCGGGTCTCCGGCGTGCCGATCGGGTTGACGGGCGGCAGCTCCGTCCCCTCGGGCACCAGCCCGAGCGCGATCTGGCGCTGCAGGATCTCCTCCCGGATCGCCTCGTAGCCGCCGTCGAAGCGCCCGGCGAACCTCTCGATCCACTCCTTCGGAGCGTGGTGGGGTGCGTGCGCGGCTCCTGGCGCGTAGTAGAGGAAGAACGGCTTGTCGGGCGCCAGCGCCTTCGCATCGCCGATGAACTCGATGGCCTTGTCGGTGAGGTCGACGGTGAGGTGGTAGCCGTCGTCCGGCGACGCCGGCTGGTCGACAGGGTGGTTGTCGTAGACGAGGTCCGGATACCACTGGTTGGTCTCGGCGCCGAGGAAGCCGTAGAAACGCTCGAACCCGCGGCCGGTCGGCCAGTTGCGACGGGTGGAGGCCAGGTTCATCTCATCGGACGGGCACAGGTGCCACTTGCCCACGATGTAGGTGTTCCAGCCCCGCTCCCCGAGGATCTGCGAGAGCATCCCGTTCTCCTGCGGGATGGTGCCGCTCGCGTTCGGGAAGCCGGTCGCGGCCTCCGTGATGCACGCCATCGAGTTGCGGGTGTGGTTGCGCCCGGTGAGCAGGGCGGAGCGCGTCGGCGAGCACAGCGCCGTCGTGTGCCACTGCGTGAAGCGCACGCCCGAGTCGGCCAGCCGGTCGATGTTCG
Organism: Leifsonia sp. L25; assembly: GCF_050632895.1. The sequence goes on from NZ_JBODRZ010000003.1 coordinate 378,678, forward strand.
GGGTGTCGATCGGGCCGCCGTAGCAGCTCATCGCCGAGAACCCGACGTCGTCCAGCACGATGAGGACGACGTTCGGCGCGCCCTCCGGAGCCGTGGGCGGCTCGAACGGCGCCCAGTCGGGCTCCGAGTCGCGGATGTCCAGGTCGATGCGGCCTCGGAACGGTGCGGGCATTTCGTCCCCCTCAGTCTCCGGCCGGCCGACGCCGCATGACGCCGGGGACGCCGGACGGCCGCACCCTAACCCGGCCCGTTCGGCTGCGGCAACCCCGATTGCACCGACCGGTCCGGCCGCAGTAACATCCGCCCGCACGCACTGATCGGAAGCGAGGGGACCCCGGGAGCCGACATGACCGGAACGACCGCTGCGGCCTCGCAGGCCACGATCCGCCGCATCATCGCACCGCTTGCGCTGGCGCAGTTCATCTGCAGCTTCGCCGGCTCGAACATGAACGTGATGATCAACGACATGTCGCGCGACCTCGGCACGACGGTCCAGGGCATCCAGGTCAGCATCACGCTGTTCCTGCTCACGATGGCGGCGCTGATGATCCCGATGGGCAAACTGACCGACAACCTCGGCCGCAAGCGCAGCTTCGTCATCGGCCTGATCGTCTACGGGGTGGGCGCGCTCGTCACGGCGGCCGCGCCGGGGCTGTGGGCGGTCATCCTGGGCAACTCGCTGCTGGAGGGCGTCGGCACGGCGATGCTCATCCCGCCGGTCTACATCCTCACGACGATCTGCCTGCCGGACATCCCGACCCGCGCGGTCGCGTTCGGGATCATCAGCGGGATGGGCGGCGTCGGCGCCGCGGCCGGCCCGCTCATCGGCGGGCTCATCACGACCGCGATCAGCTGGCGCGCCGCGTTCCTGTTCCAGGCCCTCGTGATCGTGGTCATCCTGCTGCTCAGCCGCTCGCTGACCGACCCGCTGCCCGCAGACCCGAAGCGGCCGTTCGACACCGTGGGCGCGATCCTTTCGGCGCTCGGCCTGTTCGTGCTGGTGATGGGGATCCTTGCCGCCGACACGAGCGTGCCGCTGATGATCGCGCTCGTGATCGCCGGGGTCGCGATCCTGATCGGGTTCCTCCTCTGGGTGCGCCGGCGCGAGCGGACCGGGAGGGCGCCGCTGCTGTCCACGAGCCTCTTCCGGGTGCGCGTGTCGAACCTCGCGCTGATCACCCAGAACCTGCAGTGGGTCATCCTGATGGGGACCTCGTTCACCGTGTCCGCGTACCTGCAGGTGGTGCGCGGCTACAACGCGATCCAGACCGGGGTGATCTTCACCGCGGCGACGATCGGACTGCTGCTGACCTCCCTGCTGGCGGGGAGGCTGGCGCGTCGGTTCTCGCAGCGCGGGCTGATCGTCACCGGCTTCGTGCTGTGCGTGCCCGGAGTGGTGCTGCTGATCTGGCTGGTCGCCGGGACCACGGGAGGCTGGCCGTTCGTGCCCGGACTGTTCCTCATCGGCGCCGGCCTCGGCCTCATGCTGACCCCGTCGGTGAATGTGGTGCAGTCGGCGTTCCCGGAGCGGGTGCAGGGCGAGATCTCCGGCCTCTCGCGCAGCGTGTCCAACCTCGGCTCCACCTTCGGCACCGCCATCGCCGGCACGATCCTGGTGGCGAACCTCCAGCGCGGAGGCGAGGCGTACGGCATCGCGATGGCCGTGGTGGCGGTGCTCGGGGCGACGGGGCTGATCGCGGCGCTGCTGCTGCCGCGCACGGCGGCGGCTCCGGCGGGGCGCCGACGGCGGGGAGGACCGGGTGAGCGACGAACGACCGACCGGATGGGTGGGCTCTGGAGCTGGTTCACGTCGTGGCGATCCTCCTCCCGCCGAGCGAGGACCTCACGACCGGGACCGGGACGACCGGTCGCGAGCTGCGCGCCTACGGGCGTAGGTTGACGCCATGACCGTCGTGACCACGCACCGTTTGGGTGAACCCTGCTGGGTGGACTATGCCGCCGCCGATCTTCCCCGCGCCCAGGAGTTCTACACGTCGCTGTTCGGCTGGACGGCCGAGGCCGGCGGCGGCGAGTACGGCGGTTACGTGACCTTCCGCCGCGACGGGCGTCTCGTCGCCGGCATGGGCGAGGCGATGGAGGGCCAGCAGCCGAATGCATGGCTGACCTACCTGCTGGTGGAGGACGCCGAGGCCGGAGAGCGCGCGTCGGCGAACGCCGGTGCGCAGGTGCTCTCCCCCGCCATGACGGTCGGCGACCAGGGTCGCCTCGCGGTCGTGGCCGACCCGGGCGGAGCGGTCGTCGGCCTCTGGGAGCCGGAGCAGCACCGCGGCTTCGAGCTCGTCGCCGAGGTGGGCGGGCTGTCCTGGCACGAGCTGTACGCGCGCAGCTACGGGGATCAGGTCGAGTTCTATAAGCGCGTGTTCGGCTGGAAGACGCAGGTGCTCGGCGACACCGCCGACTTCCGCTACCTGACCTTCGGCGAGCCGGAGTCGCCGAGCGGCGGAGTGTTCGATGCCGACGGGATGCTGCCGCCCGGGGTGCCGTCGCACTGGGTCGTGTATTTCGGCGTCCAGGACGCGGCCACAGCCGTCGCCCGGGTGGTCGAACTCGGGGGCACCGCCATCCGCGACCCGTGGGACAGTGACTTCGGCCGCTTCGCGCAGGTCACCGACCCCCTCGGCGGCCTCTTCTTCCTGCACGAGGTCCCCGGCTCGATCGCCTGACCCGCCGCCGACATTCGTCACGAATCGCGCGTTCAGCCGCGCAGCACATTCGTCACGAATCGCGCGTTTCCGCGCGCGAAACCCGACATTCGTGACGAATCGGGGCGCGCGAGCGTCAGTGCACGGACGCCTGGAACGACCGGATGCGCAGCAGCACCTCGGTGCGCAGCGTCTCGGGCGCCGTCTCCTTGCAGGCGCGCTGCACCACCTCGGTCAGCACGACGTTCAGGTGCGCCTCGCTCGAGCAGCCGTCGCAGTTCGCGAGGTGCTCGCGGACGTCTGCAGCATCCTCGTTGCAGAGCTCGTTGCGCAGGTACTCCTCGAGTTCGGCCTTCGCCTTCTCACAGCCGCAGTCGGTCATTTCGTTCTCCTGGTCGTCTGCACGGCCGGGCTCTGGACCGCTGAGAGCCCGCGTTCGTGCGCGTAGTCGGTCAGAAGCTCCCGAAGCATCCGTCGGCCGCGGTGGAGGCGGCTCATGACGGTGCCGATCGGGGTCTTCATGATGTCGGCGATCTCCTGGTAGGAGAACCCTTCGACATCGGCGAGGTAGACGGCCAGCCGGAAGTCCTCCGGAATGGCCTGAAGCGCGTCCTTGACGGCACTGTCGGGCAGGTGGTCGATCGCCTCCGCCTCGGCCGAGCGGCTGGAGGTTGCGGTGGTCGACTCCGCACCTCCGAGCTGCCAGTCCTCGAGTTCGTCGATCGTCCCCTGGTACGGCTCGCGCTGCTTCTTGCGATAGGTGTTGATGAACGTGTTGGTGAGGATGCGGTACAGCCACGCCTTCAGGTTCGTGCCCTGCTGGAACTGCGCGAAGGCGGCGTACGCCTTCACATACGTCTCCTGCACCAGGTCCTGCGCGTCCGCCGGGTTGCGCGTCATGCGCAGTGCGGCCGCGTAGAGCTGGTCCATGAAGGGAAGCGCCTGCTCTTCGAACAGCGCGCCCTTGTCCTCGGTTTCGGTGCTCATCACGGGCCAGTCTAGTTGCGGCGACGGCTGAGCGACCCGACGCCCCAGGATGCGGTGGCGAGGTCGGACCCTCGACGGCGCGAGCGCACGGGTGCGCGGGGCGTCGAGGACAGCAGCGGCTGCGGGCACGGGCCGGTCCTTCCTTCGGGCTCGATGACGGATACCCTTGACAACAATGCTCATCTCGAAATATTCCGCCCCTGACTTCGACCCGTACGGCGACAACCGCGCCGAGGAGCCGAACACGCTCTGGCCGGCGCCGCTCGCCGGCGGCCCGGTCACGGCCTCCGTCTCGCTGCCCGGCTCCAAGTCGCTGACAGCACGCGAGCTGGTGCTCTCCGCCCTCGCCGACGGTCCCTCGCTGCTGCGCGCGCCATTGCATTCCCGCGACACCGCCAACATGGTGGAGGCGCTGCGCGCGCTCGGCGTCTCGATCGTCGAGCAGCCGGGTGCCAGCGAGTTCGGCGCCGACTTCCTGATCACTCCGGCGGAGGAGCTTCTGGGCAGCACCACGATCGAGTGCGGCCAGGCGGGCACCGTGATGCGCTTCGTGCCGCCGCTCGCCGGCCTCGCGCTCGGCCCGACGATGTTCGACGCCGACGACTCGGCGCGCGGCCGGCCGATGGGCGCGATCATCGCGGCGCTGCGCGCGCTCGGCGTCGACGTGAACGATGACGGCCGCGGCGCCCTGCCGTTCACGGTCCACGGCACCGGCACGGTGCAGGGCGGCGCCATCGGGATCGACGCGTCCAGCTCCAGCCAGTTCGTCAGCGCGCTGCTGCTGTCGGCGAGCCGGTTCGAGGAGGGTCTCGACCTGACGCACTCCGGCGAGCGCCTCCCGAGTCTCCCGCACATCGAGATGACCATCGCCGCCCTCGCCGCCCGCGATGTGACGGTGGAGTCGCCCGAGGTCGGTCACTGGATCGTGCGGCCCGGCGCCATCGGCGCGCGCGACGTCGACATCGAGCCGGACCTGTCCAACGCGGCCCCGTTCCTGGCGGCCGCGGTGGTCACCGGAGGATCGGTCACGATCACCGGCTGGCCCGAGACGACCACGCAGGTGGGCGCCGACCTCGCCGACCTGCTGCCGCTGTTCGGCGCGACCGTGGCGAAGGACGGCGACCGCCTCACGGTGACCGGGCCGGAGCGCATCCAGCCGATCTCGATCGACCTCTCGACCGGCGGCGAGCTGGTCCCCGCGATCGCGGCGATCGCGGCCTTCGCCGACGGCCCGAGCGAGATCACCGGCATCGGCCACATCCGCCACCACGAGACCGACCGGCTCGCCGCCCTCGCGGCCGAGCTCAACGGGCTCGGCGGCGCCGTGACCGAGCTGGAGGACGGCCTCCGCATCGAGCCGCGTCCGCTGACCGGCGGCGTCTGGCGCAGCTACGAGGACCACCGGATGGCGACCGCCGGCGCGATCGTGGGTCTGGTCGTCCCGGGCGTGGAGATCGAGAACATCGCGACGACCGCCAAGACCCTGCCGCAGTTCCCGCAGCTCTGGACCCGGATGCTGGCCGAAGGCGCGGCGGCGTAGATGTCGTGGTGGTCGGATGACGACGACGAGGACGACGAGTACGACCTCTACGACGAGTCGACCATCCGCTCGCGGCCGAACCCCAAGGGCAACCGGCCGCGCACCAAGACCCGGCCGGAGCACGCCGACGCCGAGATCGCGCGAGTCCTCGGGGTCGACCGCGGCCGGTACACCGTCCTGCTTCACGAGGACACAGCGGACGAGCGCCAGATCACGGCAGCACGCGCGAGCGAGCTGAGGCGCAAGCCGATCGTGACCGGCGACCGCGTGGCCGTCGTCGGCGACACCACCGGCGAGGAGGGCACGCTCGCCCGCATCGTGCGCATCGAGCCGCGCACGACCTTGCTGCGCCGCAGCGCGGACGACACCGACGAGGTGGAGCGCGTGGTCGTCGCCAACGCCGACCAGATGCTCATCGTGGTGGCCGCGGCCAACCCGGAGCCGCGTACCCGCCTGGTCGACCGCTACCTGGTCGCGGCGTACGACGCGGGCATCGAGCCGATGCTGTGCGTGACCAAGATCGACCTCGCCGACCCGGCGCCCTTCCTGGAGAACTTCGCCGGGCTCGACCTCCCGGTGTTCACCAGCCGGGAGGACCACATCCCGGTGGACGAGATCACGGCCGCGCTGGTCGGCCACGACACCGTGGTGGTCGGCCACTCCGGCGTCGGCAAGTCCACCCTGGTGAACGCGATCGTCCCCGGCGCCAAGCGCGCGACCGGCCACGTCAACGTCGTGACCGGGCGCGGACGGCACACGTCGTCCTCCACGGTGTCGCTGCGGGTGGAGAACGCGGACGGCCACGGCTGGGTCATCGACACCCCCGGCGTGCGCTCGTTCGGACTGGGCCATGTGGACACGGCGAGCATCCTGAAATCCTTCACCGACCTCGCCGCGATCGCCGAGGACTGCCCTCGCGGCTGCACGCACCTCCCGGACGCGCCGGACTGCGCGATCATCGAGGCCGTCGAGGAGGGCCGCCTCGGCGACACCGGCCGCGCCCGCCTCGACTCGCTCCAGCGCCTCCTCGCCACCTTCGCCCGCTGAGCCGACCGCCTCCGCGTCACACACCCGACCCGAGGGGCAGAATGGAGGCATGACTGAGGTTCGACTCGAAGCGGGACAGCCCGCGCCCGCCTTCACGCTCCACGACCAGGACGGCAAGCCCGTCTCGCTCTCCGACTTCTCGGGCGACAATGTGATCGTCTACTTCTACCCGGCCGCGATGACGCCGGGCTGCACCACCGAGGCCTGCGACTTCCGCGACAATCTCAACTCGCTCGCTTCCAGCGGCTACCGCGTCATCGGCATCTCGAAGGACGTCCCGGCGAAGAACAAGGAGTTCCAGGAGCAGGAGCGCCTGAATTTCCCGCTGCTGTCGGACGAGGACCTCGCGGTGCACAACGCCTACGGCGCGTACGGCGAGAAGAAGCTCTACGGCAAGACGGTCACCGGCGTCATCCGCTCCACCTTCGTGCTGAACCCGGACGGCACCGTGCGGCTGCCGCTCTACAACGTGAAGGCCACCGGCCACGTCGCGTCGCTGCGCAAGAAGCTCGGCCTGGACTGACCTCACCCGACCGGGCTGCCAATAGGTGTTTGCAATCTGCGATCTGGCATTCTAATGTCGAGGGACGGCCGCTTCGGCCGACCTCGTACGAAGGAGTGCACCGCATGAGCGCAACCGCCGAGCGGCCCATCGCCCACCCCACGAGCCCGGCTCGGGTCACGACGCCGGCCCGCGCCGAGGTCGCCGATCCCGGCCCGCTCGGCCTCGCCGCGTTCGCGCTGACCACGATGCTGCTGAGCCTGGCCAACGCGGGCCTGGTCGGCGAGGCGGGTGCCACGGCCGTCGCGATGGCATTGTTCTACGGCGGCCTGACGCAGTTCGCGGCCGGGCTGTGGGAGTTCGCGCGGGGCAACACGTTCGGGGCCACCGCCTTCACGTCGTACGGCGCCTTCTGGCTGTCGTTCTGGTGGCTGCGCACGGCTCCGGGACTGGCGGACGACGCGGGTTCCCTGGGCGTCGGCTTCTTCCTTCTGGCGTGGACGATCTTCACGGCACTGATGACGGTCGCCGCGGCGAAGACCAACGGAGCGACGCTGACCGTGTTCGTCCTGCTCACCCTGACGTTCGTCGCGCTGACGATCGGTGACCTGTCGGGGGCGTCGGGAGCGACGAAGGTCGGCGGCTGGCTCGGACTGGCGACGGCCGCCGTCGCGCTGTACACGTCGTGGGCCGGAGTGACGAACGCGACGTGGAAGCGCGAGGTGCTGCCGGTATGGCCTCGGGGGTAGCCCGCGCGGAGCACGGACCCGACCCACGATGCTCTGCCGATGGGCTATTTCTCAGCGCTGATGCTGAGATTCGCGCCGTCGACGTCGATGTGGCGCTCGAAGGAGCTCGGCGGAGGGAGCTGCGACTCCTGCTGCGCACGCTGGATCTCCGGCAGCGCCGTGAACTCACGTGCCCCGCCCTCCGACTCCCACAGGTTGTAGACCGCCAGGCCCGTCGGCGTCGGTATCGTCACCGTCGAGACCGCCCCGAACCGTGCCGCGTGCTCGGCGACGACAGGGTCGAAGTGCTCGCGCTTCCGCCTGAGCAGCACCTCCGGGTCGCCGTCGAGCGTGTGAACGGTGAAGTACATCCGGCTACCTGTCCCTTCTCCCGGCGGTGCGTCTTCCTGCGGATCGTAGACCCGCGTCCGCCTGCCGCCTAGCCAGAGCGCGGAACGTTTCCTCGGCAGAGGCTGCCGCGGCTGTCGGAGACCGTGCTGATGACGAACCGCGTTCGCAACGACTCGGACTCTCGAGCGAGGACGCGCGCGAAGAATATCTTCCCGGCGAGGCTCAAACCGGCAGTCGCGGCACGGAGGCGATGAGGCGCTGCGTGTAGGCGTCCTGCGGCGCGCCGAGCACGTCCCGGGTCGGCCCCTGCTCCACCACGCGCCCGGACCGCAGCACGACTGTCTGCTCGCAGAGCGTCGCCACCACGCTGAGGTCGTGGGACACCATGACCACCGTCAGCCCCTCCTGTGCCGCGAGCTCGCCGAGCAGCTCGATGATCTGGATGCGCGTCGTCACGTCGAGCGCGCTGACCGGCTCGTCGGCGAGGAGCACGCGCGGGCGCGAGACGATCGCCCGGGCGATGGCGATGCGCTGCCGCTGACCGCCGGAGAACTCGTGCGGATAGCGGCCCGCCGCGTCCTCCGGGAGAGCGACGGCGCGCAGGGCGTCCGCGACGCGCGAGCGGGCGTCGGCGCCGGACGCGATCCGCAGCGAGGTGAGCGGCTCGCCGACGATCCTGCCGACGCTCTGGCGGGGGTCGAGTGACGAGTACGGGTCCTGGAAGACGGTCTGCACGCTGCGTCGGAACTCCCGCATGAGCGCGCGGTCGGCGCGGTCGAGCGGCCTCCCGTCGAACAGGACGCTCCCGGAGGTCGGGCTCGTGAGCCCGAGGAGCAGCGACAGCACGGTGGTCTTGCCCGCCCCGGACTCGCCCACCAGGCCGACGCTGCGGTTGGTCTCGACGGCGAAGGACACGTCTTCCAACGCCGGGGCGCTCGCCCGGCGGTAGCGGAAGCCCGCGTCGCGGAGCTCGAGGACGGCGGTCATCGCACCTCCAGGGCGGCGTCCAGCTCGCGTGCGCTGCGCACGAGCTCGGCTGTGTACGGGTCGGACGGGGAGGTCAGGATGCGCTCGATCGTGCTCTCCTCGACGACCCGGCCGGCGCGCAGCACCAGGGCGCGCTCGGTCATGCGCGACACGACGGCGAGGTCGTGGCTGACGAACAGCAGGGCCATGCCGCGCTCGGCGACCAGCGAGTCCAGCAGCGCCAGGATGTCCGCCTGCACGGTCACGTCCAGCGCAGTGGTCGGCTCGTCGGCGATGAGCAGGTGGGGCCGGCAGGCCAACGCGGCGGCGATGGCCACCCGCTGCCGCTGGCCTCCGGAGATCTCGTGCGGGTACGCGCGGGCGATCCGCTCCGGTTCGGGGAGACGGACCTCCTCGAGTGCCGCGTGAACGGCGTCGCGCAGGGCACCGCCGCGCAGCCCGAGGTGCCGGCGCAGCGGCTCGGCCACCTGCGCGCCGAGGCGCATCAGCGGGTCGAGGGCGGTCAGCGGCTCCTGGAAGACTGTCGACGCGGTCTGCCCGCGCAGCGGGACCAGCGCCCGCTCCTTCGCGCCGATCACCTGGACGCCGGCGAGCTCGACGCTCCCGGTCGAGGTCAGCCCGTCCGGCAGGAGGCCGGTGATCGCGAACGAGGTCAGCGACTTGCCCGAGCCGGACTCCCCGATCAGGCTCAGCCGCTCCCCCGCGTCGAGCCGGAAGGACACGTCCGTCACCAGCGGTGACCCGTCGCGGGCCGTCACGCCGAGGTGCTGCACGTCGAGGATCATCGCGACCTCCTCCGCGTCGGGTCTGCCACGTCGCGCAGGCCGTCGGCGATCAGGTTGACGCCGATCACCAGGACGACGAGCGCCACGCCGGGTGCGATCGCGCCGACGGGCGCGACGGCGACGGTCCCCTGCGCTTCCTGCAGCAACCGGCCCCACGATGCGTTCGGCGGCGGGGCGCCGAGCCCCAGATACGACAGGCTCGCCTCCGCGAGCACGGCGACGCCGAACTGAAGGGCCAGGTTGACGCCGAGCGTCGGCCAGATGTTCGGCAGGACGTGCCGGACGACGATCCCGGCCCAGGATGTGCCGGAGGTGCGCGCCGCCGTCACGTACTGCTGCGCCAGCACCCGTTTGGACAGCACCCGCGTGAGCCGGGCGACCACCGCCGACATCGCCAGACCGATGGCGAGGATGGCCGTACCGAGCGACGCACCCTGGGCGGCGACGATGAGCATGGCGAGCAGCAGCACCGGGAAAGCGATGATGATGTCCAGCACCGCCGAGATGGTGTCGTCCAGCCAGCGCGTGGCGAACGCGGCGAGCATCCCGATCGTGACGCCGATGACCGCGCCGATCACGACCGCGCCGACACCCACGGCGAGCGCGATGCGCGCACCGATCATGAGCTGCGTCGTCAGGTCGCGCCCGAACCGGTCGGTGCCCAGCCAGTGCGTGCCGTCCGGCGGCTGCAGCCGGCCACCCGAGGTGTCGCCCTGGGCGAACGGCAGCCACACGAACGAGAGCGCGGCGACGAGCACCACGACGCCCACCAGGGTGAGGCCGATCCCGAGGGTCACCGAGCGGCGAGCGCGGCGGCGCGCCCGCTCCCTCGGATCCGGCGCCGTCTGCGCCGCCTGCTGCACCACCGCGCTCATCGGTTTCCCGAGATGCTCTGCCGCAGGCGCGGGTCGATCAGCCGCTGCACGATGTCGGCCAGGAAGCCGACGATCAGCACCAGCAGCGTGGAGACGAACAGGATGCCCTGGATGTCCGGGTAGTCGTGCTGCTGGATCGCCGTGAGCAACATGCTGCCCAGGCCCGGCAGCGTGTAGACGCTCTCGACCACGACGGCGCCGAGGAAGGTCGTCGCCAGCTCGATCCCCAGGATGGAGATGACCGGCACCGCGCCGTTGCGCAGCCCGTGCCGCCACATCGCCCTCCCGAACCCGGAGCCGAGCGCACGGGCGTTGCGCAGGTAGTCGCTGCCGATGACGTCGAGCGTCGCGCTGCGCACGTACCGCGAGATGGAGGCGCTCATCACGATGGCGATCGTGATGACCGGCAGGGCGAGCGACTGCAGCGCCGACGCGGGTTCGGCCCAGTCGTCGCGCGGGAAGCCGCCGGACGGGAACCAGCGCAGGTTCACCGCGAAGGCGTCCACGAGCAGGATGCCCACCCAGAACACCGGTACCGCTATGCCGAGCTGCGAGAAGGCGGACAGCGCCAGCCCGTACCAGCGGTCGGCCTTCCACGCGGCCACGAAGCCGATCGGCAGCGCCAGGACGAGCGCGAGCACGAAGGACAGCAGCGTGAGCGGGATCGTCACCGCGAGCCGGGAGGCGATCTCCGGTCCCACCGGCAGCGAGGTGATGAACGAGTGCCCCAGGTTCAGGGTCAGCAACGAGCCGAACCAGTTCGCGAACTGCTCGGGCAGCGGGAGGTTGCTGCCCACCTGCTCCTGCGCCGCCTTGATCTGGTCCGGGGTCGCACTGGCCGAGAGCAGGGCGTTCGCCGGGTCGCCCGGCAGCACGCGCAGCAGGAAGAACAGCACGACCATCGCCAGCAGCAAGGACACCACGAGGAACGCGGTGCGGCGGAGGAGATAGGAGGTCATAGTCGTTTCAGCGTAGATGCTCGGGAGACCCGGATCAGGGTCTCCCGAGCATCGGTGGAGAACTCGGTCAGAAGACGGCCCTGTGGAGGACTACTTCTTCGTGATGTCGTACGCGTAGAACTGCGAGTTCAGCCCGTTCACCGGGTAGCCGCTCACCGAGCTCGACGCCACCACGATCTGCGGGTAGAGGTACAGCCACGCGCTGGCGGCGTCCTTGGCGATCTGCTCGTTGACCAGCTTCAGCTTCGCCGTCTGCTCCGCCGTGGTGGAGGACTGCTCCGCCTCGTTCACCCACGCGGTGACCTGCGGGTTGTTGTACCCCCAGTAGAAGTCGGGGTTGCCGTACCAGACCACGTCGCGGTCGTTCACGTGCTCCTGGAGGGTCGCGGTGAAGTCGTGGTTCTTGAACACCTTGGTGTACCACTGGTCGGCCGAGATCGAGTTGATGTTCACCGTGACGCCGACCTTGGCGAGTTCGCTCTTCAGGAACTCCGCGACCGCGGGGTGCGGGTCGTAGGTGGGGGTGTCGAGCGTGAACGTGAAGCCGTTCGGGAGGCCGGCCGCGGCCAGATCCTTCTTCGCGAGGGCGGTGTCGTACGGGTTGACCTTGGTGAGGTCCTCGTACCAGGGGTCGCTCGGCGGGACCATCGATCCGATGAGCGTGCCGTACTTGCCCCAGATCGAGCTGAGCAGCTTCTTGGTGTCGATCGCCGAGTAGACCGCCTTGCGGACCTCCACGTTGTTGAAGGGCGCGACCTTGTCGTTGAAGGCCAGGAGCTCCTTCGTCGTCGATTTGCCGTTGCTGATCGTGTAGTTCTTGTTGCCCTCGAACTGGGTCAGCGAGTCCGGGCTCTGGATGCTGGTGACGACATCGACCTGGTTGGTCAGCAGGGCGTTGGAGAGGGCGCTGGCGTCGGTGAAGTAGTCGTAGACGACCTCCTTGTTCTTCGCCTTCGCACCCCAGTAGCCGCTCCAGCGCTCGAGGCTCAGGGAACTGCCGCGCTTCCAGGTGCCGAGGGTGTACGGGCCGGTGCCGTCCTCCGCCGTCTTGTAGTCGGTCCTGCCTGGGCCGTAGATCCAGACGTAGCTGAGGTTGTACGGAAGCGAGATGGAGCGCGACTTCAGCGAGATGACCACGGTCTTGTCGTCCGGGGTCTGGATGCCGGAGATGACGGCGAGCTGCGACTTGCGGGCCGACTGGGAGTCGGGGGCGAGGACGCGCTCGATGCTCGTCTTGACGGACTCGCTGGTGAGCGGCTTGCCGGAGTGGAACTTCACCCCGTCGCGGAGGGTGAACGTGTAGGTGAGGCCGTCCGAGCTCGTCGTGTACTTCGTGGCGAGCAGCGGCTGGACCTTGCCGTCGTCCGTCAGCTTGAACAGGCCTTCGTAGACGTTGCCGTTCAGCGCTTCGGTCACGCCCTGGCCGCCGCCGGCGGTGTTGTCCAGGTTGACGGGCTCATAGAGCGAGCCGACGGCGATGGACGCGTCGGTGCCGGCCGAGGACGACGTGGACGCGCCGGAGCAGCCGGCGAGCGCCAGGGACGCGGCGATGCCGATCGCGATCGTGGCGAGCAGGGGGGTCTTTCTCAACGGAGTTCTCCTGTGCTGTGGGGAGTTGGGGGTGTTCGGGAGGTGAAGCGGTGGGAGCCGGGGCTCAGTGCGCGGCGCCGTCGCGGAGCACGACCCGCTTCTCGCCCGCGGTGACCGGGACGGGGAAGCGGTTGTTCCGCGGCGGCAGCGGACAGTTGTACTGGTCCGAGAAGCCGCACGGCGGCACGAAGGCGCGGTTGAAGTCGAGGACGGCACGGTCCCCGTCGCGTGTCACGAACAGGAAGCGTCCGGAGGCGTAGGTGCCGTCCGGGCCGTCGGCGCCGTTCGTCGGGTCACCGAAGACCAGGAGCAGCGTGCCGTCGTCGTCGAACGCGCTCAGCGCGTAGTCGACGCCGTCGCGCTGGAAAGTGATGTCGCCCGGCACGACCAGGTCGCGGGTGAGGCCGTTGTCGCGGATGTGCTCGAATGGGATGGTGCGCTCATCGCTCACCGGGGTGAAGGTGGCCTCCACGATCCAGGACGGGTCGAACGGGAACGCGTCGATCGTCTCGAACGCGCGGATCGCGGGCGAGGCCGCGTCCCACAGCCGGATGCCGCGCTCGGGCGCCCCGGTGTCGAGGTTGCGGCGGCTCAGCGCCGTGGCGGTCACCGTCTCCGGATGCCCGGCGAGCGCCTGCTCCGGGGTGGTGTCGTCGCCCTCGGCCAGCCACCGGGTCTCGATGAGGGCGAGGTTGCCGGTCGGAGCTGCGACGGAGGAGAGACGCCAGGCGCGCCAGTCGGCGTAGCCGGCCTCGGCGGTCTGAATGGTGGGCAGGGATGCGAGGGCCGGTGCGGAGAGTTCAGTCACGATGTTGGCCATAACAGTGCGAGTCTGCGCCTTGTTCCCGCTGTCACGCTATTCGTGTGTCCCTGTATTGCGATCGGCGTCCTCGTCGGCTTCGACGGGGCGCGCGGTGGCCCGGACCACGGAGGGCGCGAGCGCCAGCACGCCGGCGATGACGGCGGGGACGAGCAACGCCCAACCGATGTCGGGCCGCCCCCCGACGAGGCCTTCGAAGCTGCCGACAGCGACCGCGATCATCAGGATCTGGATGGTGACCGTGGAGGCGCGCGCCCAGGCGTTGAGCCGGAGGATGCCCACGAGCGTCACGATCAGCCAGGCGGCGCCGAGCATCACGAGGATCGTGAAGGCGATCGCGGTGGTGTACGAATAAGGGGTCGTCGTGAGAAGCTCGTACAGCAGCCAGAGCGCGAGCCCCGTGACCAGCAGTGCTTCGAGCGTCAGGATCACCGCGAGAGCGATCAGCAGCGGAGGCCGCGGGCGCACCGGGTCGGACGCAGGGAGGCCGGGCCCTCGAGGATCGGGCGCGGAGGGGTCGGTCACTATAGCATCCTGACGTTTCGTGCTTGTGTTCACAGCGTTATCCCATGCAGAACTATTGATCCGAATCAACTGCTATGGGAGCATATTCAAGGCCGAGTTAGTGCTCACAGGGTGGTGGGCAGGTCTCATTCCCCATGGATCTGAAGAACCCTGTAACGCGGCTGCTTACCTGCATTCTAGGCCCCCTCGGGCCAGGAAACATCCAGCGAACAAGGAGCATATCTTCATGGATTGGCGCGACAAAGCCGCCTGCCTGACCGCAGACCCCGAGCTGTTCTTCCCCGTCGGCAACACGGGACCAGCGGTCGACCAGATCGACAAGGCGAAGGCGGTCTGCGCGCGTTGCACCGTGACTGAGATCTGCCTGCAGTACGCCCTCGAGACCGGACAGGACTCCGGCGTCTGGGGCGGCCTCTCCGAAGACGAGCGCCGCGCCCTCAAGCGCCGCGCGGCCCGCGCCCGTCGCGCCTCCTGAACCCCGACTCAGCGATCCATCCCGAATCACAGCAGCATCGCCGCCGAGGCGGCGCTTCCGAACACCTAGCAGACGTCATCGTCCGGAAGCGCCCCTCGGCGTTTCTCGTGCGCCCTCGGGGTCAGACCGTGGTGAGGTAGCGCAGCGGGACCTCGATGGTCACCTCGGTGCCCTGGCCCATCATCGTGTGCCAGTCGATCGCACCGCCGAGCTCGCCCTGGATGAGCGTGCGCACGATCTGCGTGCCCAGGCCCGAGCCGACCTTGCCCTCCGGGAGCCCCGAGCCGTTGTCGACCACCTTCACGGTCAGCGAGTCCTCGGTCCGGTCGGCCACGATCTCCACCTGGCCCTCCCGGCCCGCGAGGCCGTGCTCGACCGCGTTGGTGACCAGCTCGGTCAGCGCCAGCGCGAGCGGCGTCGCGTACTCGCTCGGCAGCGAGCCGAACGTGCCAGACTTCTTCGGGTGCACCGTCGTCGTATGACTGGCGGCGACCTCCGCCACGAGTAGCAGCACCCGGTCGAACACGTCGTCGAAGTCCACGATCTGGGCGAGGCCGGTCGAGAGCGTGTCGTGCACGACCGCGATCGCGGCCACGCGGCGCATCGCCTGGCTGAGCGCCTCGCGCGCCTCCTCGGAATGGGTGCGCCGCGCCTGGATGCGCAGGAGCGAAGCCACCGTCTGGAGGTTGTTCTTCACGCGGTGGTGGATCTCGCGGATGGTCGCGTCCTTGGTGATGAGCTCGCGCTCCTGGTGCCGCTGCTCCGAGACGTCGCGGCACAGCACGATCGCGCCGACGCGCTCCCCGCGATTGCGGATCGGGATGGTGCGCAGCGACACGGTCACGCCGCGCGCCTCGATGTCGGTGCGCCACGGCGCCCGGCCGGTGACCACCAGCGGGAGCGACTCGTCGACGGTGATGGTGCCGGCGAGGAGCTTGGTCGTGACGGTCGCCAGCGACTCCCCCTCCAGTTCGCCGGTGAAGCCCATCCGGTTGAACGCGCTCAGCGCGTTGGGACTGGCGAAGGTCGTGATGCCGGCATCGTCGAGCCGGATCAGTCCGTCCGCCGCGCGCGGGGCACCCCGGCGCGGAGCGGCAGGCGCCCCCAGGTCGGGGAAATCGCCCGTCGCGATCATGGCGAACAGGTCGTTCGCGCAGTCGTTGAAGGTCAGCTCCTGGCGGCTCGGGGTGCGCGCCTCGCTGAGGTTGGTGTGCCGGGTGACGACGGCGACGGGCTCGGCCGCCGTGTCCGGCGAGTGGACGCTGAGCCGCCGGATCACCGGGACGGCGCGCACGCGCGTCGGAGTCTCCTCGTACCAATCCGGAGCCGAAGTGTCGATGATCTGCTTGGTCAGGTACGCATCGGTGACCTGCTGACGCCACTCGGGCTTGATCCGCTGGCCGACGAAGTCACGATAGAACAGCGTCGCCGCGCTCGACGGCCGCGCGTGCGCCACGGCGACGAAATCGTCGTCCGTCGTCGGCACCCACAGCACGATGTCGGCGAAAGCCAGGTCGGCCAGCAGCTGCCAGTCGCCGACGAGGCTGTGGAGCCACTCCACGTCCGCCTCGGAGGAACGACCTTGGGCATGGACGAGATCACTGAGCGTCGACACTCCCCCACTATAGACAGACCGCACGGCACCGGTTGTCCACACCCGCGTTCAGGCCCTGGACCACCCGCAAGGCTCGCTGATTGAGTGTTCACCACGCACCGACGAACACCGTCGACGAGAAAGAATCGAGCACCACCAGCATGAACGCACTTCTCTCCCCGTCCTCGAACGGCCCGCGACGGAGCGGCCGAACGCATCCCGCCCGCCGCTCCGGCTCGTGCCGCCGCCGCGCCTCGTGCCGCCGCCGGTGCCCGGTCCCCCGCCGGACGATGCGGCCTTCGAGCCGCGCACGCTCGACGCCGAGCTCCAGGCCTCCGGCGACGAGCTGCGGACGGACTCCGGCATCGGCGAGGATGCCCGCCTCCTCTGCGCGAAGCTCGCGCTCTGCGTCATCGAGATCCTGGCGGGCGCGCGCCCGCTCGATCAGCTCGGCCGCTGGGTCAGCGACTCCGTCTTCATCCAGCTCCTGCGCCGCACCGTCATCGCCGCCCGCTCCCGGGAGGTCACGGGCGACGAGGCCAAGCGCCCGCGCGTTCGCGTCGGCGAGCCGCTGCTCAACCGGCTCGGCGACTCGGTCGTCGAAGCGGTCGTGATGATCCACCAGCCGTCCCGGTCGAGGGCGGTGGCGCTGCGGCTGGAGCGGCATCGGGCACGCTGGCGCGCCACCGCGATCACCGTGCTTTGACCCCGGCCGAGGCCCGGACACCGGGGCCGTGGACGGCGAACGGCGGAGCGGTCGTCGACCGCCCCGCCGTTCGGGAACCCGCGTCCCCGTGTTCGAGGGTCAGAGTTCGAGGGTCGGAAGTTCGAGGCTCAGAGTTAGAGGCTCACCGCTTCTTGGCCTGGGCCCGGCGCTCCGCACGGTTGACGGGAGCCTCGTCCGCGTCCTCCACTCGCTGGCCGAACGCGCCGCGCTGCGCTGCACCCTGGGTGGGCGGCGCCGACTGGGCGGGGGCCGCCTGGCGCTGCTGGCGCTGAGCGCGGTCCGTGGCCGCCTTCTCGATCTGGCCGCGCTGGTTGCGCACCTCGACGTCGCCCTGCTCGCCCGGAGCCGAGTAGCTGAGGCGGGCCTCCGAGTCGCCGCGGTCGAGTCCCTTGGCGGCAACGGCCGGCGCGACCTCGTCGGGGGCCTGGTTGACCTCCACCTCGAGGTTGAACAGGAAGCCGACGGTCTCCTCCCGGATCGCGCCCATCATCTGCTGGAACATGGCGTAGCCCTCGCGCTGGTACTCGACCAGCGGGTCGCGCTGCGCCATCGCCCGCAGGCCGATGCCGTCCTTGAGATAGTCCATCTCGTAGAGGTGGTCGCGCCAGCGGCGGTCGATGACCGAGAGCACCACGCGGCGCTCCAGCTCGCGCATCGCCGGGGAGCCGATCGACTCCTCGCGCTTCTGGTACGCGATCTTGGCGTCGGACATGATCTCGCGGCGCATGAAGTCGCGGTTGATGCGGCCCTTGTTGCCCGCCTCGGCGATGACCTCGTCGATCGAGACTCCGACCGGGTAGAGCGTCTTGAGCTCGGCCCACAGCGCGTCGAAGTCCCAGTCGTCCCCGCTGCCCTCGCCGGTGTGCTGGTCGAGGATGTCGTCCACCACATCGGTGAGGAACTTCTGCACGCGCTCGTGCAGGTCGTCGCCCTCCAGGATGTGCCGGCGGTCGCTGTAGATCGCCTCGCGCTGGCGGTTGAGGACGTCGTCGTACTTGAGGACGTTCTTGCGGATCTCGGCGTTGCGCGCCTCCACCTGCGACTGCGCGCTGCGGATGGCGCGGCTGACCACCTTGGACTCGATCGCCATGTCGTCCGGCACGCTGGTGCGGCCCATCAGGCTCTCTGCGGCCCCGGCGTTGAACAGGCGCATCAGGTCATCGGTCAGCGACAGGTAGAACCGGCTCTCGCCCGGGTCGCCCTGGCGGCCGGAGCGCCCGCGGAGCTGGTTGTCGATGCGGCGCGACTCGTGGCGCTCGGTGCCGAGCACGTAGAGACCGCCGGCGGCGATGACCTTCTCGGCCTCCTCGGCGACCTTGGCCTTGACCTCGTCGAAGACGCGCTCCCAGGCGGCCTCGTACTCCTCGGGGGTCTCGACCGGCGAGAGGCCGCGGGCGTTCATCTCGGCCACCGCCATGAACTCGGCATTGCCGCCGAGCATGATGTCGGTACCG
This sequence comes from Leifsonia sp. L25, assembly GCF_050632895.1. The sequence continues at coordinate 397,287 of NZ_JBODRZ010000003.1, forward strand.
CGGCCGGCCATGTTGGTGGCGACCGTGACCGAGCCGAGCCGGCCGGCCTGGGCGACGATCGCTGCCTCGCGCGCGTGGTTCTTGGCGTTCAGGACCTCGTGCCGGACGCCCTTCTTCGCGAGCAGGCGCGAGAGGTACTCGCTCTTCTCGACGCTCGTGGTGCCGACCAGGACCGGCTGGCCCTTCGCGTGCCGCTTGGCGATGTCCTCGACCACCTGGTCGAACTTGGCCTTCTCGTTCTTGTAGACGAGATCCGACTGGTCCTTGCGCTGCATCGGCTTGTTCGTCGGGATCGGGACGACGCCGAGCTTGTAGGTGCTCATGAACTCGGCCGCCTCGGTCTCGGCGGTACCGGTCATGCCGGACAGCTTCTTGTAGAGACGGAAGTAGTTCTGCAGGGTGACGGTGGCGAGGGTCTGGTTCTCGGCCTTGACCTCCACGCCCTCCTTGGCCTCGATGGCCTGGTGGATGCCCTCGTTGTAGCGGCGGCCGACCAGGATGCGACCGGTGTGCTCGTCGACGATGAGCACTTCGCCGTTCATGACGACGTAGTCCTTGTCGCGCTTGAACAGGGCGTTGGCCTTGATCGCATTGTTGAGGAACGAGATGAGCGGGGTGTTCGCCGACTCATAGAGGTTGTCGATGCCGAGGTAGTCCTCGACCTTCTCGATGCCCGGTTCGAGCACGCCGACGGTGCGCTTCTTCTCGTCCACCTCGTAGTCGACGTCGGGCGTGAGGCGGGTGGCGAGGCTGGCGAACTCGTTGAACCAGCGGTTGGCCTCGCCGGACGACGGGCCGGAGATGATGAGCGGGGTGCGCGCCTCGTCGATCAGGATCGAGTCGACCTCGTCCACGATCGCGAAGTAGTGGCCGCGCTGGACCATGTCGCTCGCCTGCCACGCCATGTTGTCGCGGAGGTAGTCGAAGCCGAACTCGTTGTTCGTGCCGTAGGTGATGTCGGCGGCGTACTGCTCGCGGCGCTCCTCGGGGGTCTGGCCCGAGAGGATCACCCCGGTCGTCATGCCGAGGGCGCGGAAGACGCGGCCCATCAGCTCCGACTGGTAGCTCGCCAGGTAGTCGTTGACCGTGATGACGTGGACACCGCGGCTGGTGATCGCGTTCAGGTACGCGGCGGTGGTCGCCACCAGCGTCTTGCCCTCACCGGTCTTCATCTCGGCGATGTTGCCCAGGTGCAGCGCGGCACCGCCCATGATCTGCACGTCGAAGTGGCGCATGCCGAGCGTCCGCTTCGACGCCTCGCGCACGGCGGCGAACGCCTCCGGCAGGAGGTCGTCCAGCGACTCGCCGTTGCTGTAGCGCTCGCGCAGCTCGACGGTCTCGTGCATGAGCTCGTCGTCGGTCAGCTCGCTGAAGTCGTCCTCGAGAGCGTTGACAGCCTTCGCGTACGCCTCCAGGCGGCGGAGGGTGCGTCCCTCGCCGACACGAAGAACCTTTTCAAGAACTGAGGCCACTGATGCACTCCATTTTGCTCGGTCGGGCCGATGATGCCCGCGCCACGGCGGGCGCACGCCGGACGGCATACTCCGCCGACGATAGAGAACATCGTACTGGGTCCGCCCCGGAGGTCGTCCCGTGATCCCTGGGAGGGCCCTGCGAGACCGGTGAACGAACGGGCGCCGGGGCCGGGCAGAGGAGCGCCGATGGCGTGCGCCGCCTGGGCGCACGCCATCGGCGCGCTTGCGTCTCGGCTCAGCCGAGTTTGCGGCTCGCGGTCACGACCTCCTGCAACTCCTCGGCATCGTCGTCGAGGGCGATCACGCCGTAGTCCCAGCCCTTGCGGCGGTAGACGACGCTCGGTCGTTTGGTCTCCTGGTCCACGAACAGGTAGAAGTCGTGGCCCACCAGCTCCATGTAGTAGAGGGCGTCGTCGACGGTCATCGGGATGCTCGCGAAGACCTTCTGCCGGATCACGACGGGGCTGTACTCCTCCTCGGCCTCCGCGGCCTCCGCCGGCTCGTCCGTCACGACGGGAACGCTGCCGGTGCGCACCTGATCGAGCACCGACACCGGGGCCGCTGCGAGCCCGACCGCGCTGAAGCCGTCGGTGCTCGCCTCGCGCAGCGAGGTCGGCCGATGCTGCCCGCGATGCACCTTGCGCCTGTCCTTGGCCCTCCTGACGCGTTCGAGAAGCTTCCCGAGCGCGATGTCGAACGCGGCGTACTTGTCCGGTCCGGTCGCTTCGGACCGGACCACGGCTCGCGGTCCGACCAGGGTCAGCTCGACCCGGTCGTCGCCGTTCTGGGACCCCAGCTTCTCGTTGTGCCTGCTGACCTTGATCTCGAAGGAGATGGCCCGCTCGGCGAGATGCGCGACCTTGTCCGCCTTCTCCGTCGCGTACTCACGGAAGCGATCAGTGATTCCCAGGTTGCGTCCGACGATGTTGATGTCCATGAAGACCTCCCTGATCCGGCGTGACGTCCGCCCGGATCACGAAGGGCGGATCGCTCTCGCCTTTTCGACCACCGTAGTGCTCCCCAGCACGTAACGGAACCGTGATCAGTGGGTGAATTCCACGATTCCGCCGAACGTCCGCCGGATGATGCCGCACGCGGCCTGGTCATCGTCGCCGGCGCGGCGTGCGCGCGATGGCGGCGGCGCCGCGCACGGTGCCGCCGGCCGCCCGGATCGCGCGCGCGGCCTCCGCGATCGTGGCACCGCTCGTCACGATGTCGTCGACGATCACGCAACTCCGGTCGCACACCCGCCGGGACGCGACCATGCTGTCGGCACGGTTCTCCGCGCGCTGGGCGCTCCCGAGCGCCGCCTGGTCGGCGGTCTGCCGTGTGAGCCGGAGGGCGTGCCAGAGCGGAGGTGCGAGAGCCCGGGTGCGCGCGAGCACCATTCCCGTCGGGTGGTAGCCGCGCCGCCGCCACGCGGCGCGCGTCGACGGGATCAGGACGGGGACGGCGCTGCGGCCGCGCGTGCCGGCCGCCGCGGCGAGCGCCGGGGCCAGGGCGCCGGCCAGGGCGCGGGCCGCGTCCACCCGCCCACCGTCCTTGTAGGCCAGAAGCACGATGCGCGGCAGGTCGTCGTAATCGAGCGCCGACCACACGGCGACGCCGCGCACGGTGTGTCGTCGCACCTCGGGGGCGAGAGCGTGCGTGCAGTCGACGCAGAGCGAGCGGTCGGGCGCAGCGCATCCCGCGCAGCTCACCGGGAGCAGCACGGCGGCGGCGTCGAGGACCGCCTCGCGGATGGTCGAGCGGACATCGGGGCGGAGAGAGGCGTTGCTGATCGTCATGGCTCCAGCCTCGCCGCGGCCGCTCATGATCGGGCATCGACGACGGGATCCGTGGAGAAGTCGTCGACGGCCGCCCCCTGTGGAGGACAGCTGTGGAGGACAGCTCTGGAGGACAGCTCTGGAGGACAGCTCGGCGCGACCGGTCAGGGCTGCCCGAGCTGCACTGCGACCGCGCCCACCTTGTCCGCCTGCGTCTGCCACCCGCTCCCGGTGGGCGCCTGCAGCGTCCCGTCGCCCGCGAGCACCAGGTAGCGCGACAGGCCTCCGGCGCCCACGATCGTCCGCCCGGACGCCGGCCCCGTCGTGGTGGACGTCGTGCCCCCGATGGTCTGCTCGGCGACCCCGGTCGCGTCGCCGTTGGTCGCGCTGAGCACCACGACCGTGAGTTCGCCCGTCCACGCGATCGAGGTCGGGACGCCGTCGCCGACCGTGAGTTCGATCGGCGTCGTGATGGACGTCGGGAGGCCGTCCGATCCGCGGACCACGCCCGCTGCGAGCACCGAGTAGCCGGTCGCCGTGCGCACGATCGCCACGACCCGGGTCCCGTCCCGGGAGACGGCGAGCGCGATGATGCCGACCGCGCCGGGCCAGTCCACCTTCACGGTGTGCGGCTGCCCGTTCGCTCCCGCGACCTGAAGCGCGTCGGGGGACGTCGCGGGCACGCTCCACAACCAGCCCTGGTTGTCCAGCGCAGGCGCGATCAACCCCGGGCGGGCGTCCACGTGCACCGGGTCGCCGGTCTTCCGCACGAGCACGGCGGCTCCGCGCGACAGCACCGCGACCTCGTCGCGCGCGGCATTCACCGTCGCGGCCGAGGGCGCCAAGGCCACCACCTTGTCGCTCAGCCCGCTCAGCGGGGTGATGGTCGAGCCGTTGAGGAGGCCGAACGACTCCCCGCGGTAGACCACGGCGTGCGAGTCGACGGGCGGGTCCTGCTGCGGCACCGACCCGTCGGGCAGCGGCGGCACCTGCTGCTGGTTCCCCTCGATGGAGAGCTGGACCGACGACGCCAGCGACCCGAGGCTCTGCTCGAGCTGGAGCTGCATCCTCTGCAGCTGGAGCTGGTTCGCCTGACTCGCCTCCGAGCTGAGGTCGACGTGCGCCGCCCCGTTCGATGTCGTCACGGCGGGGACCGCGAGCTGCGTGCCCTGGGGGAAGGCGCTGATCACGGCTCCGCTGAGCCACTTGGCCGGCCCTGCGAGGACGGCGCTCGCCACGCGCGTCGCCGCCGTCGCGACGCGGGCGGGGAACCAGCGGGCGTCCGGCACCAGAGACGAGAAGTCCGCGTTGTAGAAGTAGAGCGTCTGCTGGCTGTAGACGGCACGGAAGGTCGGGTCGTCGATGACGACGCCGGAGGGCGCCACGGAGATCCGCCATTGCCCGTCCTCCTTGGCCACCTCGTAGCTGAGCCCGACCGGGGCCTTGCTCGCCACCGGATGGTAGGTCCCGGCGCTGTCCACGTTGGCGACCGGGCTGACGTCGACCGACCACTGGTTGCCGCTGTGGTCGAAGGTGCGGCTGCGGCCGTCGTCCACCGTGACCGACTCGTCCGGGTTCCAGGAGGCCGCCGTCGACCGGGTGAGGTACTCCCGGGCGATCGCGAAGTTGTTCTTCGGACTGGAGGCCGCGTCGATGAAACCCTGCACGATCCGCTGCGGCGTAGCGCCGTTCTCGGGCGGCGACGGGTTGAAGTCGAGGTCGAGCTGGTCGTTGACCTGCGCGACAGGGCCGCCCTGCCGCACAGGGCCGCTGTCGGGGATGCTGGCGCACGCCGCGAGCACCAGCGCGAGCACCAGTGCGGCGGCGACGCCGAGTCCGCGGGATGTCCTCCGGATCATGCGCGCGCCTCGCTTCCGGGTCGCGGCGCCGGATCGAGATTCCCGGCCCCTCGGTCGAGCGCGCCGGTGTCGTCCGCCGCCGACGCCTCGGGGCGCGCCGGCTTCGTGCCGGCGTCGACGGGCGGCAGCGGGAGCGGCGAGGCGGTGATGCCCTTGCCCGTGGATCGCGGCAGGGTGAGCCGGAAGCACGACCCCTGCCCGGGCATCGACCAGACCTGCAGCCAGCCGGAGTGGAGGGTGGCGTCCTCCAGAGAGATGGCGAGGCCGAGTCCGGTGCCGCCGAGCGTGCGCTTGCGGGACGGGTCGGCGCGCCAGAACCGGTCGAAGACGTGGTTGACGTCCTGCTGGTTCATGCCGATGCCGTAGTCGCGGACCGCGAGCGCGACCGCCGTCTCGTTGCTGTCGACGCTGACCACCACCGGAGCGCCCTCGCCGTGCTCGATCGCGTTGCCGATGAGGTTGCGCACCACGCGGCGGATCCGCCGTGGGTCCATGCCGACGTCGAAGTAGCCGCCGGGGGCCTCCAGCCGGAGTTCCGAGCCGTTCTGCTCGGCGAGCGTGCGCAGCTCGTCGACGACCTCCTCCGCCAGTCGAACCAGGTTGGTGGGCTCGGGGTCGAGGGCGACGGAGCCGGCGTCGTAGCGGCTGATCTCCAGGAGGTCGGAGAGCAGCCGGTCGAACCTTTCGATCTGGGTGTGCAGCAGCTCGGCCGTGCGCGAGGTCGCCGGCGGGAACGAGCCGCGCTGGTCGTAGATCACGTCACCCGCCAGCCGGATGGTGGTCAACGGAGTGCGCAGCTCGTGCGACACGTCCGACACGAAGCGCTGCTGGAGCTGCGACAGGGTCGCGAGCTGGTTGATCTGGCTCTGCATGCTGTCCGCCATCCCATTGAACGAGCGGGCCAGCGACGCGAAGACGTCCTCGCCCTTCTCGGGGATGCGCACCGCGAGGTCGCCGGCGGCGAGCCGTTCGCTGGTCCGCGCGGCGACCCGGATCGGCTCCACGACGAAGCGCACGATCAGCCAGGTGATCGCGCCGATGAGGACGATGAGCGCCAGTCCCGCGAGCAGCAGGGTGTTCTGGACGAACTGCAGGGTGTTCTCCGAGTCGCGCAGGTTGTAACCGATGTAGAGCTCGTAACGGCCGTACGACGGCAGGGTGAGCTGAGTGCCGACGACGATGCCGGGATCAGTGGAGTCCGAGCTCGCCGGCAGCGCGACCGATTGGTAGAACTGCTTGGTCCCGCCGTTCTCGACGGCGGTGCGCAGGCCCTGCGAGATCACCGGGTTGAGCGCGGGGCTGCCGCGGTCGGGCGGGGCGAGGACGCTGGTGTCCTGGCCGGGGACGCGGTAGGCCGCGATCAGCCTGCTCGAGGTCGAGGCCTGCACGGACTGCAGCGTGGAGTTGAGCAGGTTCTTGCCGATGTCGCCGGACGAGATGTCGGACGCGTTGAGCGTCGACTGCGCGGCCGTGGTGGCCCGGCTGGAGTCCCGGAGCGCCTGATCCAGGCGCGACTGGTAGAGGTCGTTGCTGATGCTGAGTGCCATGTAGACGCCGGTGACGAGGATCGCGACGCCGGTCAGGAGCAGCGTGATCGCGACCGTGCGGAGCTGCAGCGAGCGTCTCCAGAGGCGCGCCAGGTCCGACGGCAGTTGCCGCCACCACTGCCTGTCGGGCCACCGGAAGCGCATCGCGGGCTCCCGGTCAGGTCGCGGCGCCGGCGCGGTAGCCGACCCCGCGCACGGTCATGACGATCTTGGGGTTGTCCGGGTCCTGCTCCACCTTGGCGCGCAGACGCTGGACGTGAACGTTCACGAGGCGGGTGTCCGCCTTGTAGTGGTAGCCCCAGACCTGCTCCAGCAGCATCTCGCGGGTGAACACCTGCTGCGGCTTGGAGGCCAGGGCGAGAAGGAGGTCGAACTCGAGCGGGGTGAGCGCGATGCGTCCGTCGCCGCGGCGGACCTCGTGGCCGGCGACGTCGACGACGAGGTCGCCGACGCGGAGCTGCTCGGCGGGCGGGCTGGTCGGGGCGGGGCGCAGCCGGGTGCGGATGCGCGCGACCAGCTCCTTGGGATTGAACGGCTTGACCATGTAGTCGTCGGCCCCGGACTCCAGTCCTTTGACGACGTCGGCGGTGTCGGACTTGGCGGTCAGCATGATGACGGGCGTGCCGGACTCGGCCCGGATGCGGCCGCACACCTCGATGCCGTCGAGGCCGGGCAGCATCAGGTCGAGGAGGACGAGGTCGGGCTTCGCGGCGCGGAAGATGTCGAGCGCCTGGGCGCCGTCCTCGCAGAACACGGGGTCGAATCCCTCGGTGCGGAGCACGATGCCGATCATCTCGGCGAGGGCGGTGTCGTCGTCGACCACCAGGATGCGACTAGTCATGTCCGAAGAATCCCCTGAACCCCTCTCGGGCGGCGCGCGCCGCAGCGTAACGGGACAAGCGTAGTCGAGGAGGCTGCACGAGCCTTGTATGCCGGCCCGATGCGGGCTGTGGGCACGTCGAGACTGGGGAGAACCGGGTTCTCCACGTGCCCTGTGGGCGGGGCATCGCTGGGACGGCGGATGTGCCAGCATGGGAGCACTGCACCAGACGGGGGATGAGAGGCACGGCGTGAGCGACGACCAGAGCTGGCGGGCACCTGGGGAGTCCGGGCAACCGGACGGCCAGGGCACGGGGGCCGACGGCTCCGCGGCCGCGGGGCAGCAGGCGGGTGGGCCTGCGCCGGACCAGCCCCGGTACGGGGAGTACGCGCAGGGGCCGGGGCAGCCGCAGCAGCCTGGCTACCCGCAGCAGCCCGGCTACTCGCAGCAGCCCGGGTACCCGCAGCAGCCCGGCTACCCGCAGTACGACTATCAGGCCTGGCAGCAGCAGGGCTGGCAGCAGCCGTACGACGCCACGGGCGCCCAGCCCGGCTGGGCTCCGCCCCCGAAGCCGGGGCTGATCCCGCTGCGCCCGCTGTCGTTCGGGAACCTGCTCGGCGCGCCGTTCCAGGCGCTGCGCCGCAACCCGAAGATCACCGTCGGCGCGGCCCTCCTGCTCCAAGGTGTCCCCGCCGTCTTCGTCGCCGCGATCCTCTACGGCGGCATCTACCTCCTCTTCTCCCGGATCGAGACGGCGAACGCCGCCGATCGCAGCACCATCACCGCGGGGGCGGTGGGCGGCAGCATCGTGCTCGGAGTGCTGGTCATCGTCATCTCCGGGATCTTCGGCGCGCTGCTCCAGGGCGTCATCGTCGCCGAGGTGTCGCGTGAGACGCTCGGCGAGAAGCTGAACCTGCGCACGCTGTGGCGGCTCATCCGCCCCCGGTTCGGCGCGCTGGTGGGCTGGACGTTCCTGTGGTCGCTGTTCTGGCTGGTCGCGCTCGCACTGGTGGTCTCCATCATCATCGCCCTCGCGATGCTGGGCGGCACGGCCGGCGTGGTGGGCGCTGTCCTCGTGGGGATCGGCGGGAGCCTCGGCCTGCTGGCCGTCTTCGTCTGGCTCTACACCAAGCTCTCGATCGTGCCGAGCGCGCTCGTCATCGAGCGTCTGCCGTTCCGCTCCGCCATCGCGCGCTCCTGGCGGCTCACGTCGGGCTACTTCTGGCGCACGTTCGGCGTGCTCGTCCTGATCTGGCTGATCATCTGGGCCGTGACCCAGGTCATCTCCTTCCCGTTCGCGATCATCGGCGGCATGCTGGGCGGCATCTTCGCGCCGACCTCGCTCAGCTCGACAGACCCGAACTCGTACGGTCAGGTCCTGATCGGCCAGCTCGGAGTCAACAGCCTGTCGGCGATAGTCGGCGCGATCGTGGGCGCCATCGGAAGCGTCGTGCAGTGGGGAGCCGTCAGCCTGATCTACATCGACCTGCGGATGCGCAAGGAGGGCCTCGACCTGGAGCTGGTGCGCTTCGTGGAGGCCCGGCAGACCGGTCAGGAACTGCCGGACCCGTTCACGCAGCCCGCGCCGAGCACCTCCGCCCCGAACGCGGCCTGACCGGGCGCCTGAGCGTGCGCTTCGACATCCCGGTCGATCCGAGCTCGCCGCAGGCGCAGGACTGGATCCGCACCGAGCTCGCCAAGCCGGAGTACCAGACCGCGAAGCCGACCTGGTTCGACATCGCCTCCAAGGCGGTGCAGGACTGGATCGCGTCGCTGCTCAACGGTCCGACCGGGGACGCCGGTCCGGTGCTCCTCGTCGTGGTCGTGCTGATCGTCGCGGCCATCATCGTGGTCGCGTTCATCGTGTTCGGCCGGCCCCGGGTGAACCGGCGGGCGGCGTCCGCCCCGCGCGCGCTGTTCGGCGCCGGCGACGCCCGCTCGGCGGACGAGCTGCGCCGTTCGGCGGCGGAGGCCGCCCGCGCCGAGGACTGGCCGCTCGCGATCGAGGAGCAGTTCCGCGCCGTCGCGGCCGCGCTCGACGAGCGCACCCTCGTGGAGGTCCGTCCCGGCACCACCGCGACCGAGTTCGCCGCCCAGGCCTCGCGGGCCGCGCCCGCGGAGGCGGCCGAGCTGCGTCAGGCCGCCCGGACCTTCGACGAGGTCCGCTATCTCGACCGGCCCGGCTCCGAGGCCGGCTATCAGCACCTCCTCGACCTCGACGGGCGGCTCCAGCGGGTGCGTCCGGCCCAGGAGGCCCAGAGCGTGACCGGAATCCTCGCATGACGAGCACCGGCATGACCGGAACACTGACATGACCGGAACACTGGCACCCGAAGCCGAACGCCCGTCCGCGCCGGACGCCGGCGCTGCGGACGCGCCCGCCGTCTCCCCCACGGTCCGTCGCACCGCGCGCCGCGCCGTCCCGTGGATCGTCCTCGCGGTCATCGCTGTGATCGTCGGGCTGGGCGGGGTGCTTCTGAACGGCGGCGGAAGCATCGGCGGCGACCCGATGAGCGCCACCAACCCGGGCCCGGTCGGCGGCAAGGCCCTCGCGCAGGTGGTCGGCCGGCAGGGCGTGACCGTGCGAACCGCGGGCACGCTCGACGAGGTCCGCGCCGCCGCGGGAGACGACACCACCGTGCTCGTCTACGACCCGGCGGGCAACCTGGATCGGCAGGGCTACGACCAGCTCAGCTCGATCGCGAGCACCATCGTGCTGGTGGAGCCCGACTTCGCTGCGCTGCAGGCCCTCGCCCCCGGCGTGCACGCGGCGGGCGACACCGGCTCCACGGCCGCCGCCGGCTGCGACCTCCCCGTCGCCCGGCGTGCCGTGCAGATCGACCCGCGTCCCACCGCCAACACGAAGGACATCGCGTCACCGGGCAGCTTCCGGGTCACCGGCGACGCGACCGCGTGCTTCGTGGCGTCCGGAGGCCGCGCCTCCCTGGTGCGCACGACCTACGACGGCCGCACCGTCTACCTGCTCGGATCGGCCGCCACCCTCATGAACGACGGCGTCGACCGACTCGGCAACGCCGCCCTCGGCCTCGGCCTCCTCGGCGAGCACCGCACGCTGGTCTGGTACCTGCCCGGCCTGCTCGACCGACCGGTCACCGGGCCGCCCGACCTCGCGACGCTGACTCCAGGCTGGGTGACGCCGGTCCTCCTGCTCCTGACGCTGGTGTTCGCCGCCGCCGCCGTCTGGCGCGGCCGCCGCTTCGGGCCGCTGGTGGTCGAGCATCTCCCCGTCGTCGTGCGCGCAAGCGAGACCCGGGAGGGCCGCGCCCGCCTCTACCAGCGGGCGTCCGCACGGCTCCGCGCCGCCGACGCGCTACGGATCGGGGCGATCGGCCGGCTGGCCGTCCAGGTCGGCCTCCCGCGCGTGGCCACCACCGAGGAGGTCGCCGACGCCGTCGCCGCGATCACCGGCCGCGACCTCGGCGGCATCCTCTCCCTGCTCCTGGAACAGCGTCCGGACAGCGACCGGGAGCTCGTCGAGCTCTCCGACCGGCTGGCCGAGCTCGAACGCGCGACGGCCGACGCCGTCTCGCCGCATACTCCGCGAACGACCGGAAGAATGGAACCATGACCGACCTCACGACCGGCTCCCACTCGGCCTCGGCAGCACCGGACGGCGCCACCGCGCCGTCCTCGCCCGGCTCCTCCGACCTGCGGCACGCGCTCGCACGCGTGCGCGCCGAGGTCGGCAAGGCCGTCGTCGGCCAGGACGGCGCGGTCACCGGCCTGATCATCGCGCTTCTCGCCCGCGGCCATGTCCTCCTGGAGGGCGTGCCCGGCGTCGCCAAGACCCTGCTCGTGCGCGCGCTCAGCGAGGCGCTGAGCCTGTCGACCACGCGCATCCAGTTCACTCCCGACCTGATGCCGGGCGACGTCACCGGCTCGCTCGTCTACGACGCGCAGACCGGCGGGTTCGTGTTCCGCGAGGGCCCGGTGTTCACCAACATCCTGCTGGCGGACGAGATCAACCGCACGCCGCCGAAAACCCAGTCGGCGCTGCTGGAGGCGATGGAGGAGCGTCAGGTCAGCGTCGACGGTGTGAGCCGGCGGCTCCCGGACCCGTTCATCGTCGCGGCCACCCAGAACCCGATCGAGTACGAGGGAACCTACACCCTGCCGGAAGCCCAGCTCGACCGGTTCCTGCTCAAGCTCACGCTCGACGTTCCGGAGCGCGAGGCCGAGGTGGAGGTGCTGCGCCGGCACGCGGCCGGGTTCAACCCGCGCGACCTCGCCGGGGCGGGCGTGACACCCGTGCTCGACGCCCGGCAGCTCGAATCCGCGCGGGCGGCCGCCGCAGCGGTGGGGGCCAACCCGGATGTGCTCGCCTACATCGTCGACCTGGCCCGCGCCACCCGGCGCAGCCCCTCGGTGCGCCTCGGCGTCAGCCCGCGCGGCACGACTGCTCTGCTCGCCGCCGCGAAGGCCTGGGCCTGGCTGTCGGGCTACGACTCGATCACGCCCGACCACGTCCAGGCGATGCTCGTGCCGGTCTGGCGGCACCGCATCCAGCTCCGTCCCGAGGCGGAGCTGGAGGGCGTGGGCGCCGACGCCGTGCTGCGCTCGATCGTGCAGCAGGTCCAGGTCCCGATCTAGGCCCCGACGATGACCGTGTCCGGACGTTTCGTCGCCCTGCTCGCGCTCGGCGCCGTCCCCGTCGTGCTGCTCGGCGGCGCGGCGGGACCCGCCTACGCCGCGCTCGGCGGCTGGGTGCTGCTGTGCCTGGTGCTCGGGTCGATCGACCTCGCGCTGGCGGCCTCCCCGCGCCGGCTGCGGATGAGCAGGGAGCTGCCGGCGCGCGTCCGCCTGGGTGCGGAAGCCGCCGGCGAGCTCTTCGTCACGAACACCGGAACGAGGACGCTGCGCGGCGTACTGCGCGACGCGTGGGAGCCGTCTGCCGGCGCCGAGCCGACGCGAACCGCGATCAGCATCCCACCGGGCGAGCGCCGGCGGATCGTCGTGTCGCTGACACCGTGGCGGCGCGGCGAGCGCCGGGTGGAGCAGGTCACCGTGCGCGCCTTGGGCCCGCTGGGCCTCTGGGCGCGGCAGGCCACGCTGTCCGCTCCCGGCCGCATCCGCGTGCTGCCGCCGTTCAACGCCCGCAAGCACCTGCCGTCCCGGCTGGCGCGGCTCCGCGAGCTGGACGGCACCACGAGCGTGATGCTGCGCGGCCAGGGCACGGAGTTCGACTCGCTGCGCGAGTACGTGAGGGGGACGACGTGCGGTCGATCGACTGGCGGGCGACCGCCCGGCGGCACGACCCGACCGGAGGCCGCGGGGCGCGGGTGATGGTCCGCACCTGGCGGCCGGAGCGCGATCGTCGCGTGGTGCTGGTGATCGACACCGCCCGCACTTCGGCGGCGCGGATCGCGGACGAGCCGCGCATCGACACCGCGTTCGAGGCGTCGCTGCTGCTGGCCGCGCTCGCCTCCCGGGCGGGCGACCGCGTCGATCTGCTGGCGTTCGACCGCGTCGTCCGCGGCCGCGTGCAGGCGGCGGCCGGGTCCGAACTCCTCTCCCGCATGGTGGACACGATGGCGGGCATCGAACCCGCGCTGATCGAGATGGACTGGTCGGCGGTGCCGGCTCAGGTCGGCACGCTCACCAGCCAGCGTTCGCTCGTCGTCCTGCTGACGTCGCTCGACGCGCCGGGAGGCTCGCGCGGCCTCCTCTCGGTGCTGCCGCAGCTCACCCGCAAGCACCTCGTGCTGGTGGCGAGCGTGACCGACCCGGACACGGAGGCCGCGACGACGCAGCGTGGGCGCCGGGAGGACGTCTACCGGGCGGCCGCCGCGGAACGGGCGCTGCTCGACGTGGCCCGTGTGTCGGCCGCGGTGCGCCGCCTGGGCGGCGAGGTGGTCACGGGGTCCCCCGCCGACCTCCCGCCGGCCCTCGCCGACCGCTACCTCGCGCTGAAGGCCGCCGGTCGGCTCTGAGCACGGCCCGCGCATTCGTGCCGAATCTCGGCACTGTCCGGAGCGCACATTCGTGACGAATGTGCGTAATGGCGGCGCGAAAAGGGACATTCGTGACGAATGTCGGGCGCGCCGCGGGGCTGCTCAGCCGGCGACGACGCGGCGGTCGCCCGCCTCGAAGGCGGTGAGGTCGCCGGTCTCGCCCGCGCGCACCGCCCGGCGGCCGACGAACAGCATGTAGAAGAGGTACGCCGCGAGCGCGAGCGCGCCGATGGCGATTTTCAGCCACACCGGCAGCGCGGACGGCGTCACGAAGCCCTCGATCAGGCCAGAGACGAACAGGCTGATCACGCAGCCGATCGCGATCGTGAACAGCGCCCGGCCGTCCTCGGCGAGCGCCTGCCCGCGGGTGCGAGCGCCCGGCGCGATCCACGCCCAGAAGATCCGCAGTCCCGCGGCGGCGGCGACGAAAACGCTGGTGAGCTCCAGGAGGCCGTGGGGCAGGATGTACGAGAACAGCACGTCCCCGCGCCCGTAGGCGAACATGACGCCCGCCGCCGTGCCGATCCCGACCGCGTTCTGGATGAGCACGTACGGCACCCACAGGCCGGTGATCCCGAACGCGATGCACTGCGCGGCGATCCAGGCGTTGTTCGTCCACACCTGCCCCGCGAAGGAGGCCGCGGGGTTGTTCGAGTAGTAGTCGACGAACGAGTGGTTCACGTACTGCTTCAGGTCGGCGTCGTCGCCGAGGTTGCGCAGCACCTCCGGGTTGCCGGTGATCCACAGCGCATACAGCGTGGACACGATCACCGTGCCGACCGCCACGGCCAGCACGATCAACCGGACTCGGTAGAGGGCCGCGGGGAGCTGCAGGGCGAAGAAGCGAGGGATCTGCGAGAACAGGTTCGAGCCGGCGCCCGTGAAGCGCAGCCGCGCCGAGGCGAGCGTCACCGAGAGCCGGTCCCCCACTGCGGTCGAGCCCGCGCTGGTCTGGATGGCCGACAGATCGGCCGCGCCGGACTGATACAGGTCGATCAACTCGTCGGCATCGCGGCCGTCCAAGCGTCGGCGGCGGGCCAGCCGGGAGAGCCTCTCCCAGTCGGCGCTGTGCGCGGCAGTGTATGCGTCGAGATCCATCTGCTTGAATGATAGCCATGACGGCATCCGCGCCCCTCCTCCCGGGTGGGGGCCTTTCCACGGCGGGCCTCCCGACCGGGGCCGCAGCGGCCGAGCGCGAGCTGGTCACGGGCGAGGCGGTCACCCTGGATGTCAAGCCCGCGAGTTACATCCTCCGTGCGGCAGGGACGATCATCGACTGGCTGTTCTCGATGCTCGTCATGCTCGGGCTGATCCTGCTCCTGGTGGGCACCGGCGGCGGACTCGACCAGGCGCTGGTGCGCGCGCTGGTCATCCTCGTCCTGGTGTTCGGGACGGTGGTCCTGCCGACCGGGATGGAGCTGCTGACCCGCGGCCGCTCGCTCGGCAGGCTGGCGGTCGGCGCCCGCATCGTGCGCGACGACGGCGGCGCGATCGGCTTCCGGCACGCGTTCATCCGCGCTCTCGCCGGTGTGCTCGAGATCTACCTGAGCTTCGGCGGGATCGCGGCCTTGACCGGCCTGCTCAACTCCCGCTCCAAGCGCCTCGGCGACCTGCTGGCGGGCACCTACAGCCAGCTCGAGCGCGTCCCGCAGCCGCAGCCGCTCCCGCTGTACCTGCCGCCGCAGCTTGCCGGCTGGGCGCTCAACGCGGACGTCGGGAGGCTGCCCGACCGGCTGTCGCGGCGGATCGCGCAGTTCGTGCGGCAGGCCCCGCAGCTCACCGCCGCCGCCCGGTACGGGCTGAGCACCGAGCTCGCCCGCGAGGCGGCGCCGTACGTGTCGCCGCTGCCGCAGGTCGACGCCGAGGCGTTCCTGGTCGCGGTCGCCGTGCTCCGCCGCCAGCGGGACGCCGCCGGCCTGGCGTTGGAGGCCGAGCGGCTTCAGCGCCTGGAACCGGTGCTCGACGCGCTGCCGCACTCCTTCCCGGACCGCTGATCCGGCCGATCCCGCACACCCCAGGAGCGCCGATGACCGAGTACCGTGCCCACTTCGACGCGAGCGTGTCGTTCGCCAACGGCGGCAGCCTGGCCGCGGAGGGGTTCCGGCTGGACGTGCCCTCGGAGTCGGTCGGCGAGACGGAGGTCGCCGAGCTCTTCGTCCGTCACCTCGGCCTGGCGCTCGTGGGAGCCGTCGAGCTGCGGGACCTGCGGATCGTGGCCGAGCCGCACCGCGGCAGCCGCGGAATGGAGGCGACGCCGTCGGACGCGACGTCGCGCCGCGTCGTCGACCTCAGCCACACCATCCGCGCCGGGCTGGTCACCTACCCGGGCCTCCCGGAGCCGGTCATCACCCCGCACCTCACCCGCGAGACGTCGCGCGAGCGCTACGCCCCCGGCACCGAGTTCGCGATGGACGTGATCACCATGATCGGCAACACGGGCACCTACCTCGATAGTCCGTATCACCGCTACGCGGACGGCGGCGACCTCGCCTCGCTCGACCTGGCGACCCTGGTCGGGCTGCCCGCCGAGGTCTTCCATCTGGTGGACGCCGCCGAGCGCGGCATCCCGGCCTCGGTGTTCTTCGACCGGGACCTGGCCGGCACGGCCGTACTGCTGCACACCGGCTGGGACACCCGCTTCGGGACGCCCGCCTACGCGTCGGGGGCGCCTTACCTCACGGAGGCCGGCGCCCGGCACCTGGCCGACGCGGGCGTGACGCTCGTGGGCATCGACTCGCTCAACATCGATGACACCGAAAGCGGCGGCTCGCGCCCGGCGCACAGCATCCTGCTGGCGCACGGCATCCACGTGGTCGAGCACCTGACCCGGCTGGGCGACCTGCCGGCCCGCGGCGCGCGCTTCACGGCGGCGCCGCCGGCGGTCGAGGGGTTCGGGACGTTCCCGGTGCGGGCGTTCGCGGAGGTGTGACGCTCCGCGGCACCGGGTCAGTCGTGCAGGATCTTCTGGAACAGGACGTGGTCCTGCCAGCGCCCGGCGATCTTCAGGTAGTTCGGTGCGACGCCGATCCGCTCGAAGCCGGCTCGGGTGAGCACCGACTGGGAGGCGTGGTTGGCCAGCAGCGTCGCCGCCTGCACCCGGTGCAGGGCGTAATCGTCGCGGGCGGCGTCGAGCAGCACCGACAGTGCCACCGACGCCAGGCCGCGACCGGTGTGGCCGCGGTCGAGCCAGTAGCCGACCATCGCGCTCTGGAAGGCGCCCCGGACGATGTTGCTGAGGTCCATGCCTCCGGCGATCTCGTCGCCGTCCACGATCACGAGCGGAACGGCGGTCTCCAGCGACCGGAGCGCCAGCAGCTCCAGCGTGCGGGTGCGCTGGCCCGCCTCGGTGAAGAACTCCTCCGAGCGCGTCGGGTCCCAGGGGGCCAGGTGGCCGCGGTTGCGGAGGTAGGCGGCGGCGAGCGCCGCGGCGTCCTCCTCCCGGCGCAGGCGCAGGAGCAGGCCGCCGGGGAGCTCCCGGTCTGCGAAGTCGAGCGCCATCAGTAGCGGTAGTGGTCGACTTTGTAGGGGCCCTCGACCGGCACGCCGATGTAGGCGGCCTGCTCGTCCGTGAGGGTGGTGAGCTGCACGCCGAGCGCGGCCAGGTGGAGGCGGGCGACCTTCTCGTCCAGGTGCTTCGGCAGCACGTAGACGCCGATCGGGTAGTTCTCGGTCGAGACGAAGAGCTCGAGCTGGGCGAGCACCTGGTTGGCGAACGAATTGCTCATCACGAAGCTCGGGTGGCCGGTGGCGTTGCCGAGGTTCATCAGGCGGCCCTCGGACAGCACCAGGACGCTGCGGCCGTTCGGCAGCCGCCACTCGTGCACCTGCGGTTTGATCTCCACCTTCTCGGCGCCGGGCAGCGCCTCCAGCGAGGCCATGTCGATCTCATTGTCGAAGTGGCCGACGTTCGCGACGATGGCGAGGTGCTTCATCGCGAGGATGTGGTCGAGGGTCACGACGTTGAGGTTGCCCGTGCCGGTGATGACGATGTCGACCTGGTCGACGACGGACTCCAGCGTGGTCACTTGGAAACCGTCCATCGCCGCCTGGAGGGCGTTGATCGGGTCGACCTCGCTGACGATGACCCGGGCGCCCTGGCCCCGCAGAGCCTCCGCGGCGCCCTTTCCACGTCGCCGTAGCCGGCGACGAACACGACCTTGCCGCCCATGAGCACGTCCGTCGCACGGTTGAGGCCGTCCGGCAGCGAGTGGCGGATGCCGTATTTGTTGTCGAACTTGCTCTTGGTCACCGAGTCGTTGACGTTGATGGCCGGGAACAGCAGCTCGCCGTGCTTGGCGAGATCGTAGAGGCGGTGGACGCCGGTGGTGGTCTCCTCGGTGACGCCGAGGATGCCGTCCGCGATGCGCGTCCAGCGGTCGGGCGAGGTGGCGAGGGAGGCGCGCAGCGCGGCGAGGATGACGCGGTACTCGTGGCTGTCACCCTCGGCGTCGGCGGGCACGGCGCCGGCGAGCTCGAACTCGCGGCCCTTGTGGACCAGCAGGGTGGCGTCGCCGCCGTCGTCGAGGATGAGGTTGGGGCCGGCCCAGTCGGCTCCGGCTGCCGCGGCCTCCGCGCTCCAGTCGAAGATCTGCTGGGTGCACCACCAGTACTCGTCCAGCGTCTCGCCCTTCCACGCGAACACCGGGACTCCGGCGGGGGCCTCCGGCGTGCCGAGGGGGCCGACAGCGATGGCCGCGGCGGCCTCGTCCTGTGTGGAGAAGATGTTGCAGCTGGCCCAGCGCACCTGCGCGCCGAGGGCCACCAGTGTCTCGATCAGCACCGCGGTCTGCACAGTCATGTGCAGCGAGCCGGCGATGCGAGCGCCCGCGAGCGGCTGGGAGGCGCCGAACTCCTCGCGAAGCGCCATCAGGCCGGGCATCTCGTTCTCGGCGAGCCGGATCTGGTGCCGGCCGGCCTCCGCGAGCGAGAGGTCGGCGACGCGGAACGGCAGGGACGTGTCAGTGACGGCGGAAGGCATGGAGCCATTGTCCCATGCGCTCGTCGTCCCGCCAGCAGGTGGCGGCAGCAGGGACTACTCGGCGCGGATGAGCGCCAGCACCTCGTCGCGGATGCGCGTCATCGTGGGGGCGTCGGCGCCCTCCACGTTGAGGCGCAGCAGCGGCTCGGTGTTGGACGGGCGCACCGAGAACCACCAGAACGGCTCGGTCTCGTCGGTCAGCCCGGTGACCGTGAGGCCGTCCAGCTCGTCGAAGTCGGCGCGGCCGGTGAACGCCTCCACGACCCGCGCGTAGGCGGCAGGGACGTCCTCCACCGTCGAGTTGATCTCGCCGGACTGCGAGTACGGCGTGTACGCCGCCGCCAGCTCGGACAGCGGGCGCTCCTGCGCGCCGAACTCGGCCAGCATGTGCATCGCGGCCAGCATGCCGTTGTCGGCGCTCCAGAAGTCGCGGAAGTAGTAGTGCGCCGAGTGCTCGCCGCCGAAGACCGCTCCGGTCTCGCGCATGGCCGCCTTGATCAGGGAGTGGCCGACGCGCGTACGATACGGCGTCGCCCCTGCGGCTTCGATCGTCTCCGGGACGATGTTGGAGGTGATCAGATTGTGGATGACCGTGATGGGGGCATCCGGGTCCTCCGCGCGGGCCCGGTCGATCTCGCGGAGGGCGACGATCGCGGCCACCGCGGACGGTGACACCGCGGCTCCGGTCTCGTCCACGACGAAGCAGCGGTCCGCGTCGCCGTCGAAGGCGAGGCCGAGGTCGGCGCCGTGCTCCACGACCGCCGCCTGGAGGTCGACCAGGTTGGCCGGCTCCAAAGGGTTCGCCTCGTGGTTCGGGAAGCTGCCGTCGAGCTCGAAGTACAGCGGGACGATCTCGATGGGCAGGGCGGGAAGCCCCGCGGCCTCGCCGAGCACCGCGGGGACGGTCAGTCCGCCCATGCCGTTGCCGGCGTCCACCACGATCCTGATCGGGCGGATGTCGCTCAGGTCGACCAGTCCGCGCAGGTAGGCGGCGTAACCCGCCAGGACGTCCTGCTCGCGGTACGAGCCGGGCTGGGCGACGGGCTCCAGCCCCTCGGCCAGGTAGACGGCCGCGCGGTCGCGGATGGCGGCGAGGCCGGTGTCGAGGCTGAGGCCCTGTGCGCCGGCGCGGGAGAGCTTGATGCCGTTGTAGGTGGCGGGGTTGTGGCTCGCGGTGAACATCGCGGCGGGCGCCTGCAGGGCGCCGGACGCGAAATACGACTCGTCGGTGGAGCACAGCCCGATCGACACGACGTCCGCCCCGCGGGCCTGCGCACCGCGTGCGAAGGCGGCGGCGAACTCCGGCGAGGAGTCGCGCATGTCGTGGCCGACCACGACCTCCGCCCCGGCGGCGCCGATCTCGTCGACGAAGGCCGCGGCGATCGCGGTCACGACCTCGGGGGTCAGTCCGCTGCCGACCAGCCCGCGCACATCGTAGGTCTTGATCACCCGGGAGAGGGCGTCGCGGTAGTCGTCGATCGAGTCAGATGTGTGCACGCGGTCACACTACTTGATCTCGCCGAAGACCTCGTGCCGGACGATCTGCCAGCCCTGCGGCGCCGACAGGCGCTCGGCGTGGATGGCGCACAGATCGTACGAGTGCGGCTCGTGGTTGAGGCTGAGCGGGCCGAGCACAGCCATCGAGTCCGCGTAGACGTACGTCAGCGTCGACACGGCGTCGCGCGGACACGCGACACGGGAACACGGGCGGCTCAACATCGGCCTCAGACTACCGGAGCCCCGCCGACGTAGGATTGCGACATGCCCCGCAACCGCCGCACCAGCAGCAACCCTCCGGCGACCAGCCGGTGGCGCAGCCGTCACGGACGCGGCGCGCGCGGGCCGGTGACCGGGCCGCATCTGCCGATGCTGCAGAACCGCATCGACTTCTTCGACATGACCGTGGCCTCCACCGCCGACTACCTCAAGGGCGTCTGGCCGGACGAGCTGGCGGACGTGCACTTCGAGGTCGCCGCCACGCCGGTCGGCAACACGGGGAGCGACGGTGTGGACCGCTGGTACGTCGACCACGCGCGCCAGCGCGTGGTGCTCTACCGCGTACCCATCCAGCGGCTGACCAAGCTGCACCGGGACGACGACCTGCACCGCCGGATGTACATCGAGGGCTGCGTCTTCCGCGCCGTCGCCGAGCTGCTCGGCAAGGACCCGTGGGACCTCGCTCCCGACCGGTTCCGGCACTTCTGAACAAGCCGCCTGCGCGACCCGGTCTCAGTGCGGGTAGACCTCTCAGTGCGGGTAGACCTCGATCGGCGCCGCGAGCGGGCCCGCGGGCGAGACTGCGAACGAGCTCGTCTGACCGTCCCCGGAGAAGCTGACGCCGACCACGAGGCCGTCGCCTCCGGTGAGCGTGTACCGTCCGGGGTTCACCGACGCGCTGGTCCCGCCCTCCGCGGGCACTGTGAGCCTGATTGCCGAACCCGACGCGGGCTGGATCTTCACCGTGACGTCCTTGTCCGCGGCGTTGGCGAAGTGCACACGCGCGCCCGGTCCCGGCGGCACGGCGACCAACTGGGAGTCGGTGATCGGCGGAGAGGACACGAACCATGCGAAGTCGCGCGTCTTCGCCCCGATGACCGACGTGCGGACGGCGGCGACGACGGGGACGTTGGAGCGGACGGTGACGTCGAAGCTCCCGTCCTTCAGGTGGTCGAGCGGGATCTCGGCGACATGTCCCGCCTTCACGGTCTGCGCGAACGAGTTGCCCGCGGCCGTGCCCGCCTCCCCCACTGCACCGATCGTGATCTGGGCGTCCTGGGTTCCTGGTGCGAAGACACGCACGGTCGGGAACTCCACGCTGACGGCCTCGGCTGACTGAGCGGCGGTGACGGCGGCGAGCGAGGCGATGGTCACCCCGGAGATCGTCTGCACCCGCGAGGGCGCGCCTGTCACTCCGGCGAGTTCCACACCGCGCGGGTCGATGCCCTGCTCGAAGCTCTGCTGCATGGAGGCCACGACCGAGCCGCCCGTGGTGGTCACGTGGACCACGGGAGCGGTGGCGGAGGGCGCGAGGCCGGCGAGCGGGACGACTTTCTGCGCTCCGGCCGGGACGACGATCCCGGTCGCGCCGGGGGCGGCGACCCGGCCGGTCTCGGTGAAGATGTCGAGGTTGACGGTCGCGTCGACGGAGGTCGGGTTGGACAGCAGCACGAGGCTGGTCTGGCCGAGGGTGGTCGCGCCGGCGACGAGCCAGCTGTCGGCGCCGGCCTCCGCGCAGGAGGCCGCGGCCAGGCCGGCGAGGTCCGGGCTGGTGACGTTCTGGGCCTGAGCGCCCGCGAACAGCGGAGGACGGGTCGCGCCCTGCGGGGTCGCGGCCGTCAGCGCGAGGGGGCCTGGTCGGCCGAGCCTGTGGAGGCGTCCGGCTTGAGGTTCCTCGTCTGGGTGTCGGGGCCGTCTGTGCCGTAGACGGTGGAGAACCTCCCGATGGCGCTCGGCTGCGAGGCCTGGCCGGCGTCGGCGGCGAGGGCGAGGGCGGGGCCCGGGCACACGCGCTGCTGATCGGCGGGGACGGGGTGGACGGTCTTCGACGGCGCGTCGATCGCGAAGCCGGACAGCGGCAGCAGGGTGGCGCCGCCGATCACGACGGCGGCGATCCCGATGCCGACGACGCCTCCGATCGCGCGGACGCCGCCCTGGGCGAGGGCACGGCGGTCAGCCACGGTCGCTCCTCTCGATGGCGGGACGGGGCCGGACGATGGTCTCGTCGAGGCCGTCCTCCAGCGTGGTCGGGGCGTCGAAGGAGACGGCGGCCTGGAGGGCGAAGTCGTGCGCGGTGGCGTTCGGCCCCGTAGCGGGCTCGGGCTCGGTCACGGTCTCGTGCACCGGGACCGCGGCTTCGGCCGACTGGTGCTCGTGCTCGTGCTCGGGCTCGGGCTTCGGGGCCGTGAGCTCCTCCGGCTCGGGACGCGCCTCTCGCGCCTCCTCTTCGTCCGCGGACTCGACGACGGCCTCGTCCTCCGGCTCGGCGTCCCACTCCTCCAGGCTCTCGCCGGAGACGGGGATGTCGCCGTCCGAGGGCGGGATCGGCTCGTCGTCCGGCTCGATCGCGGGAGGCTCGCCGCCGTGCTTGCGCGCGGGGCGGCGCGAGTTCAACTCGGAGACGCGGTCGGCGGAGCGCGTGGTCGGGATGGCCAGCAGCAGCGTGAAGCCGACGATCAGACCCTGGACGAGGAGCACGATCACGCGCCACATCCCTCCCGCGTCCGGCGGGATCAGCGCCGCGGGCGGCTCGACGGTCGTACCGCGGTCGAAGGCCCACAGCGAGCCGGTCGTGGTCTGGCCGACCGGCGCGAGCAGCGAATTCGCGTCCATCGCGACGCTCGCGCGCGCCCGGGTGGCGTCGGCCGCCGTGGTGTCCGGCTTGGTCCCGACGTGCTCGTCCAGCGCCGTGGCCGACGGGGTGAGCAGCACGAAGTCGATGCCGAGCCGCTTCAGCTCGCCGGAGGCGTCGTAGCCGCTGCGCGACGCGAGGTTCCCGGCGAGCGTCGCGAGCTCCCGCTGTCCGGCGGACAGCGACCGCTCGGTCGAGCTCAGCGTGGTCTGGCCGTCGAGGGTCTGCCCGGTCCCGCGGACGACCTCCGCCCGGATGCCGCCGTCGGGCTGCGGCGTGAGCCGCAGCGTCCCGGTGCGCGGCTGGGTCGCGGCTTTGGCCGTCACCACTGCCGGCATCGTCCGCCCGTCGCTCGCGGTCACGGAGGCCTGGCCGTCGTGCGTGGCGATCGCCGAGGGCACGGCCGCGATCGCGATCGTCACCATCGCGACCCAGGCCGGGGCGAGCGCGCCGCGCCGGAGGGCCGACAGTGCGAGCACGGCCGCGCCGATGAGGCCGAGCCAGTACAGGCTCACTGCGCTCCCCGGCCAGATCGGGACGATCGCCGATCCGGAGACCGCGACCTCGACGTGCAGCGCCGTCACGGCCGTGAGGAAACCGGCGAGCGCCACCACCAGCGCCACGACCGCCCGGACCGTTCCGCGCAGGAAGAGCGCGAGGATCGCGAGGATGCCGAGCGGCGCGAGCAGGACGGGCACGATGATGGTGCCCGGCACGGCGCTCAGCCCGAAGGCGTGTGCGAGGACGTGCCAGCCGCCGAGCGCGCCGTCCGGGAAGCCGAGGGCGAGCTGCCATGCGGGAGTCCGGCGGGCGTCGAGCGGGACGCCGGGGTCGGCGAAGATCGACAGCCAGGCGCCGCGGGAGGCCTGCTGCCAGACCAGGGGCGCGAACAGCACGACGGCCGGCAGCGGGATGAAGACGATGCGCGCGGCGCGGCGGCCGGCGAACACGATGGCGGCGATCCAGGCGATCGCGAGCGCCGGGATGAGGATCGGCGCGCAGGCGACGGTCGCCGCCGCGATCAGGGCCGTCGTTGCGCTGGCCGTCCACGAGCGGCGTGCGGCGAGACCGGCGAAGAACAGCCACGGCAGGAGGATGTGCGCGAGCACGGCGCCGGGTCGGCCGCCCTGCAGCGCGACGAACAGTGTGGGCGCCAGCGCGTAGACGACGGCGGCGAAGGCCCGGAGGGTCGGCCGGACGGTCAGCCGTGCGGCGGCGAGCCAGGCGCCGAGGGCCGCGAGCGGCAGGGCGAGCAGCCAGAGCACCACGAGCGAGACGCTCGGCTGCCAGAACGTGAGGGTGCCCAGGACGGCGAGCACGGCGGAGAACGGGTCGGCGGCGCCGGTGAAGCCCAGGTCGATGTCGCGCCAGCCGTAGCCGAGGTTCGCCCAGAGGTCGCCGACGGAGGTGCTCAGCGGCAGCATCCCGCCGCCGGTGATCGCCCCCGAGCCGGCCAGCGGGTAGAGCAGGAGGACGCCGACGGCCAGCATCGCCAGCACCGTCCAGCCGCCCCCGCCGCCCCAGAAGTCGAGTTCCTGGCGCTCGCCCTGCTGCCGGACCATCGCCGCCTCGCGCTTGAGCGCGCGGCCGCGGCGGACCTCGGCGAACGGCAGCCGCAGCGGCGCGATTGCCGCCCAGCCCACCGCGCGGGCGCGAGCGAGCCGGCGGCGGGCGCCGCCGATCGCCATGCCGGAGAACGCGACCCGGAAGGCCGCGCCCAGCTCACCGCCGACGGAGCCCGGCTCCTTGCGGAGCAGGCGCACGATCGAGCGCAGGATCGCCAGCGGCACAAGCGTCAGCCAGTGCGGCACGAGCGCCCAGCCGGGCGCGTAGACCATCCGCCGGTGGAGCTGCGCCCTGCGGCGCTCCCCTGCGAGCTTGCGGCGCACGGACCACTTGCGCGAGAGGTTCGGCCCGGCGACCCCGTCGCCTCCGACGGCGACGCGGGCCTGGGCGACGAGCGTCACGCGGTAGCCGGCCAGGCGTGCCCTGGTGCAGAAGTCGAGACCGGAGTCGATGGTGGGCAGGGCCGGGTCGAAGCCGTCGAGGGCGTCCCAGACCGGCTGGCGCACGAGCATGCCGGCGGACGACACGGCGAGCACGTCGCTCAGGCCGTCGTGCTGGGCCTGGTCGAGCTCGTTCTCGACCAGCGGGAGGAGGCGCCGAACGGCGTCATCGACTCGCCGAACTCGCGGATGAACGCGCCGTCCTCGGCGTCGACCAGCTTGGGGCCGACGATGGCGACGGACGGCGAGACCTCCAGCGCGCCGATCAGCGCGGCCAAGGCCTCCGGCTCCGGAGCGGTGTCGTGGGCGAGCAGCCAGAGCAGCTCGTCGGACGAGGTGGTGGGCGCGAGCACGCGCACGGCGGTGGCGATAGCCGTGCCGAAGGACAGCTTCTCCGGGCTGCGGAGGAGCTGCGTGGGCTTGGCGTCGGCGAGGAGGCGGGCGGCGTCGTCCGTGCTCGCGCAGTCGACGGCGATCACGGCGTCCGGCTGTCGGGTCTGCGCCGCGAGGGCGTCGAGAGTGCGCTGCAGGCTGGTGCCGCCGCTCGGGGCGACGACGATGGCGGTGACTCTCGGATACATCGGGAGTCAGCCTAAGTTGGGGCCGCGCCGATCCCGGTAGTGCGTCGGGCGCGGCGCGTATTCGACCCGGCTCAGCCCGCGCGCTTGCGGAGCTTGCGGCGCTCGCGCTCCGAGAGACCGCCCCAGATCCCGAACCGCTCGTCATTGGCGAGCGCGTATTCGAGGCACTGGGAGCGGACTTCGCACGAGGTGCAGATCCGCTTGGCGTCGCGAGTGGAGCCGCCCTTCTCGGGGAAGAACGCCTCCGGATCCGTCTGCGCGCACAGGGCGTCGGTCTGCCAGGCGAGCGGGTTGTCGTCCTCGACACCCTGCCGGACTCCCGGAACCCCGAGTCGCACCGGGTCCACGAACCAGTCGTCGGGTACCCCAGAACGATATTCAGGAATTGCCATATCGGTTCCCCACCCTCTAACTGACGTCACACGTTTATCGTGTCGCAATAATTACACCGTTGTCATTCGCTTCCGTCAAGTCGCGAATCGTAAAGCCTTAACGCCTGGTCGAGACTTCACGACGCGCCGGGGCTCGGCAACAATCGCGACACGCCCGACCTGTCTACCCCCGTCGACAGCGAGGTCAGGACGCCGCCTGCCGTGCTTCCCAGGCGCTGCCTACCATTTCCTCGAGGGAGTGGCGCATCTTCCAGTCGAGATCGCGCGCGGCGAGCTCTCCTGAGGCAACGATCCTCGCCGGGTCCCCCGGCCGTCGAGGCCCCACTTCTGGGGTGAAGGCGATACCGGTCACGCGGGCCACGGTCGACATGATCTCGCCCACGCTGACGCCGTCGCCGCTGCCCAGGTTGTAGACGGCCTCGATCGGCTGCCCCGCGTCCAGGCGCTTCGCCGCGGCGACGTGCGAGACGGCGAGGTCGCCGACGTGGATGTAGTCGCGGACGCACGTGCCGTCCGGAGTCGGGTAGTCGTCGCCGTTGACCCGAGGGGTCCGGCCCGCGACGAGGGCGTCGAAGACCAGCGGGAACAGGTTGTGCGGGCTGGTGTCGCGCAGCGCCGGGTCGCCGGAGCCGACGACGTTGAAGTAGCGGAGGGAGGTGTGGCGCAGGCTCGCGGCGACGCCCTGGTCGCGCAGCAGCCACTCCCCGATCAGCTTGGACTCGCCGTACGGCGACTCCGGGCTCTTCGGCGTGTGCTCGGTGACCAGGTCGACGTCCGGGGTGCCGTACACCGCGGCGGACGACGAGAAGACGATCGCGTCGACCCCCGCCTCCTGCATCGCGGCGAGCAGCACGGCGGTGGCGGTCACGTTCTGCTCGTAGGTGTGCAGCGGCCGCTGCACGGAGACGCCGGCGTACTTGAAGCCGGCGACGTGCACGACGCCGCTGATGGTGTTCTCCCGGAAGATCCCCTCCAGCAGCGCGCCGTCCAGGATGGTGCCGCGGTAGAAGGGCACGTCGGCCGGGACGAACTCGGCGTGCCCGCTGGACAGGTCGTCGACCACGACGACGTCGATGCCCTCCGCCCGGAACGCACGGACCACATGGGAGCCGATGTAGCCGGCCCCTCCAGTCACCAACCACGCCACGGGCGTCCTCCTGCTTCGAACGGAACGAGGGATTCGTAGCAACCCTAGCGTTCGACAGCGTCGCGGCCCTTCCCCGGGGCGGTCAGACGAAGGCGGCCTCCCCGGTGATCGCCCGGCCGACGATCAGGGTGTTCATCTCGCGGGTGCCTTCGTAGGAGTACAGGGCCTCCGCGTCGGCGAAGAACCGGGCGACGTCGTAGTCGATCACGATCCCGTTGCCGCCCATCAGCTCGCGGCAGCGGGCGACGGTCTCGCGCATCCGCGCCGTCGCGAACGCCTTGGCCAGCGCCGAGTGCTCGTCGCGCTGCTCGCCGTCGTCCAGCATCTGGGAGACCCGGGTGCAGAGGGCGATGGAGGCGGTGATGTCGCCGATGGACTTCACCAGGAGGTCCTGGATGAGCTGGTGCTTGGCGATCGGCTTGCCGAACTGCACGCGCTCCTTCGCGTAGCGCAGCGCCGCCTCGTAGGCGCCGACCGCGACACCGACGGCCGCCCACGCGACCTCCGCGCGGGTCAGCCGCAGTACGGCGGCGGTGTCGCGGAAGCTGTTCGCGTTCTGGAGGCGCAGCGACTCCGGCACGCGCACGTCCTCGAGCGTGATGTCGGCGTTCTGGACGATGCGCAGCGACTGCTTGCCCTCGATCTTGGTCGCGGTGTAGCCGGGGGTGCCGGTCGGGACGATGAAACCCTTCACCTGGCCGTCCTCCGCGCTCTTCGCCCAGATGACGGTGATGTCGCTGAAGGTCGCGTTGCCGATCCAGCGCTTGGAGCCGTTGAGGATCCAGTCGTCGCCGTCGCGGATCGCGACGGTGCGCAGGCCCTGCGCGGAGTCCGAGCCGGAGTCCGGCTCGGTGAGGCCGAACGCGCCGAGCACCTCGCCGCTGGCGAGCTTCGGCAGCCACTCCGCCCGCTGCTCCTTCGAGCCGCAGACTCCGATCGCGCCGAGCGCCAGTCCGTTCTGCACGCCGACGTAGGTGCTCACGGACGCGTCGACGCGGGCCAGTTCGAGGGCGACCCAGCCGCGGAAGATCGCCGAGTTCTCGAACGGCGCGGTCTCCTCGAAGCCGAGGCCGATCGCGCCGGCGCCGTGCAGCACGTCCACGATCTGCCGCGGGAACTCCGCGCGCTCCCAGTACTCGTTGACGATCGGCTTGAGCTCGGACTCCAGCGCCGCGCGCAGGTTCGCGATGAAGTCGCGCTCGCGCTCGGTCAGGAGGTTCTCGAAGCCGTAGAAGTCGCTGGCGAGGGATTCGAAGGCCATGTGTGCTCCAGTGCATGCGGTCGGCAGAGACCGCCAGCCTAAGGACGGCTCAGGGAGCGCGGCAAAGCGATTGGTACTTTGGTCTAACCGGATCGAAGGGAACACGACGGATGTTTGTGCGCATCGGCAACACTCCGCGCGATTACGCGTGGGGTTCCACGACCGCGATCGCCCGCCTCCTCGGCACGACGCCGAGCGGGGCTCCGGAGGCGGAGCTCTGGCTGGGCGCGCACCCGGGCTCCCCGGCCCGCATCCTCGACTCGGCGGAGACCGGCGGCGCTGCCGACCTGGCGCACTGGGGCGAGACGGCCGGCACGCTCCCCTACCTGCTCAAGGTGCTCGCGGCGGCGGGACCGCTGTCGCTGCAGGCGCACCCCTCGTCCGCGCAGGCGCGCGCCGGGTTCGAGCGGGAGAACGCCGAAGGCCTGGCGCCGGACTCCCCGACCGCAACTACAAGGACCCGTTCCACAAGCCGGAGATGATCTTCGCGCTGTCCGACCCGTTCGACGCTCTCTGCGGCTTCCGCGAGCCGGCGGACAGTCGCGCCGCGCTGGAGCGGCTCGCGGGCGGCGACCCCGCGGTGGCGGCGTTCGCGGCGATGCTCGACGGTGAGCCGGAAGGGGCACTTCGCCGCGCGACCGAATGGCTTCTCGGCGGCACGCCCGAGGTGGCGTCGATCGTCGGGGCCGTCGTCGAGGCGGCACGGACCGCCGAGGGCACCGACGCCGACAGCGTCGACGCCGACACCGTCCGGATGCTCGCCGAGGCGTTCCCCGGCGACCCCGGGATCGTGCTCGCGCTGCTGCTCAACCGGGTCGCGCTGCGTCCGGGCGAGGCGCTCTATCTCCCGGCGGGCAACATCCACGCCTACCTCCGCGGGCTCGGCATCGAGCTCATGGCGGCCTCCGACAACGTACTGCGCGGCGGCCTGACCCCGAAGCGGATCGACGTGCCGGAGCTGGTGGGCATCCTCGACTTCAGGCCGTTCGCCGTGACCCCGATGGTCCGGGAGCGGCCGGCGCCCGGCGTCGAAGAGTTCGTTCCGGACGTGCCGGACTTCCGGCTGGTGCGCGTGGAGGTCGGCGGCGACGTGCCGTCCGCCGCGGTCGACCTGCCGGGCACGGCGATCGTGCTCTGCACGGCGGGGGACGTCGAACTCCGCGGCGCCACCGGATCGCTGCGGCTGACCCGCGGCGAGGCGGCCGTTGTGACGGCGGACGAGGCCACGCTGACCGTATATGCCGGCGCGGGAACACTCTTCGTGGCGACGCCGAACCGGTGAGCTATCCTTCGGGGGTGAGCAGGCCCTCCCCTTCTGCGCCCGGATCGACTCCGGTGCGCGACCGCGCGGCCGCCGTCCGCGGCGCCTCAGGCACCGGGGTCTCGGTATTCGCGGTGCTGGTGCTGTTCACGCTGTTCGCCGGAGACTTCTGGCGCAACCTGATCAGCTGGCCCGGCTACTTCGCGCTCGCCGCCGCGCTGGCGGTCGGGAGCGTCGTCCTCCTGGTGCGGCGGCGGCCCGTCCTGCGCTGGCGCACGCTGCCGAAGACGCTCGTGCTCTTCCTCGCCTACGCGGTCGTCTCGCTGGCCTGGTCGGCGTACCCCGGCGCGACCGCGCTCGGGCTGGTCGCCCAGTTCGCCACGACCGGCGCGGCGCTGTTCCTCGCGTTCTGCCTGAGCTGGCAGTCGCTGCTGACCGCCCTGGCGAACGCGTTCCGCTGGATCCTCGGGCTGTCGCTGCTGTTCGAGCTGATCGTGTCCGTCTTCGTGCGAAAGCCCGTCCTCCCGCTCACGCCCGCCCAGCCGGCGCCGGCCACGCACATCCCGTCGGCCTTCTACTGGAGCCGCGACCTGCTCTTCCACGGCGGCCAGATCCAGGGGATCGTCGGCAACAGCAACCTCCTGGCGATGGTCGCGCTGCTCGGGCTCGTCGTGTTCGGCATCCAGCTCGCCGATCGCAGCATCCGCCGCGGCACGGCGATCACCTGGGTCGTCGTCGCCGTCGTGACCTTCGCGCTGACCCGCTCCTCGACCGTGTTCGTCGCCGCCGTGTTCACGGCGGTGGTGCTCGGCTTCGCGCTCTGGACGCGCCGGGCCGGCCCGGAGCGGAGACGCCCGGTGTACCTCACCGCTGCGGCGCTCACGGTCGTGGTCGTCGTCTCCGTCGTGCTGTTCGCCTCCCGCATCCCGGTGCTGCTCGGCAAGAGCGAGGATCTCACCGGCCGACTGACGATCTGGAACTCGGTCGTCCACCTCGCCCAGGAGCGCCCGGCGTTCGGCTGGGGCTGGGTGAGCTACTGGGCGCCGTGGGTGTCGCCGTTCAAGAACCTCGCCGTGCGCAGCGGCGTGGTCTACCTGCAGGCGCACAACGCCTGGCTCGACGTGTGGCTGCAGCTCGGGATCGTCGGCCTGGTGGTCTTCGCCCTCCTGGTGCTGAGCACGCTGTGGCGGTCGTGGTTCCTGGCCGTGGACAGGCCGCGGGTGGCCGTCGCCGACGACCTGCCGTACACCGCGCTCGCCCTCCTGCCGCTGCTGCTGCTGGCCGCGCTGCTCGCCCAGAGCCTCGCCGAGAGCCGCATCCTCATCGAAGGGGGCTGGGCGCTGCTGGCGTTGCTCGCGCTGAAGACCAAGCAGTCCGCCACGTAGGATTCTGTTCATGGCCGAACCGCGTCGAACCCTGGTGCCGCCCGCGGTGACCGAGTTCCTCGGATCGGCGAGATTCAACTCGACCCTCGCGCTGCTGGCGGTGGTGACCGGATTCTCGACGCACGCGATCCGCGCGCTGATGGGCTGGCCCGGCCTCATCGGCGTACTCGGCACCATCGCCGCGCTGGCGGCGCTGTCGTTCATCGCCCAGCGCAAGCTCATCGAGTGGCACGGCCTGCTGCCGATCTCGGCGCTGCTGTTCGTCGGCTGGTGCGCACTGTCCATCATCTGGAGCGACTACCAGTTGGCGACGGTCGCCGGAGTCTTCTATCAGCTCCTGTTCGCGTTCCTGGCCGTGTACATCGCGCTCGTGCGGGACGCGATCCAGATCGTCCGGGTGGTGGGCGACGCCCTCCGCGTGCTGCTGACCGTGTCGCTCGCGATGGAGGTCCTGAGCGGCCTGCTGCTGGACATGCCCATCCGCTTCCTCGGGATCGCGGGCAACCTCGCGGCGGGAGGCCCGATCCAAGGCTTGTTCGGCACCCGCAACCAGCTCAGCATCGTCGCGCTGATCGCCTTCGTCACGTTCCTCGTCGAACTGCGCACGCGCTCCGTGCGGCCGACGCTGGCGGCGTACTCGATCACGCTCGCCGCGCTCTGCATCCTGCTCGCGCACTCCCCCGTGATCGCCGCCGTGTCGGTGGTCGTCGGGTTCGCCACCCTGGCGCTGTACCTGCTGCGCAAGGTGCCGGCCCACCGCCGGACGCTGGTGCAGTGGGCGCTGGCGGTGGTCACCATCGCAGTCCTGGTCACCGCGTACATCTACCGCACCCGCGTCATCGACCTGCTCAACGCCCGCGCGGACTTCCAGGTGCGCTACAAGCTGTGGATCCAGATCTGGGAGCTCATCCCGATCGACCAGATCACCGGCTGGGGCTGGGTCGGCGCCTGGCCGACCGACCTGTACCCGTTCAACGCCATCCAGGACGCGACCGGCATGTACCACCCGGACGGCCTGAACGCCTACCTGGACGTCTACCTCCAGGTGGGCTTCATCGGCCTCCTGATCTTCGTCGCGCTCATCGCCCTGGCATTCGGCCGCTCGTGGCTGCTCGCTTCGAACCGCCGCAGCGTCGTCTACGCGTGGGCGCCGCTCGTGCTCGTCGCCCTGCTGGTCACGAGCGTCTTCGAGAGCGCGATCCTGATCGAGTCGGGCTGGATGCTGATGGTGATCTGCACCGTGAAGGCGTCGCAAGGTATGAGCTGGCGGCTGCGGCTGCCGCACCGCGACGGCGCCGGAGGCTAGTTCAGCGGCGCTTGAGCCCGACCGAGAGCACGCCGAGGAACATGCCGGCCATGATGGTCTGCGCGCCCAGGATCATGAGCAGCGCGGCGACGATCGCGATCCGGAGCGTCACGCCGGCGTCCAGCGCCCCGAACCCGGTCGACCCCCACACCACGAACTGGACGATCGCGGTCACCAGGCCGATCGCGAACAGCCCGAGTCCGGCGAGTGCGCCCGACTCCAGGCTGATGCGGCGTTCCAGACGGTCGAAGTTACGGCTCCGTGGAATCCGGAAACCCTCGTGCTGGGCGTAGATCTTCGTGAGGATCGCGAAGAGCACTCCCTGATAGCCCACGCTGGCGAGCGCGGCCAGATACACCTGACTCGCCAGGTCGAAGCCCACGTCGCCGATCACCAGTGGGCCGAGGCTCAGGAACAGCGTCCCGAGCATGCCCACGACGAACGCCACGGTGCCGGGGACCAGGAAGAGCCAGCGCGGGCTGAAGATCAGGAGGAAGCGCAGGTGCCGCCAGCCGTCCCGCCAGCTTCGCAGGTGCGGCGGACGCGAACGCCCGTCCTTCGCAAGAGTCGTGGGGACCTCGCTGACCCGGCGACCCTCCAGGGATGCCTTGACGACCATCTCGCTCGCGAACTCCATCCCCGTGGTCTGCAGGCGCAGACCGGCGATCGACTCGCGGTTGAAGCCGCGGAGGCCGCAGTGGAAGTCGCGGATGGGCGAACGGAAGAAGAGCCGCCCGATCGTGGACAGCACCGGGTTCCCGAGGTACTTGTGCAGCGGCGGCATCGCGCCGGGTGCGATGCCCCCGAGGAACCGGTTGCCCATGACGAGCTCGTCGCCGGCGCGCAGTCGCTCCAGGAAGGCGTCCAGATCGGAGAAGTCGTAGCTGTCGTCCGCATCGCCCATGATGACGTAGCTGCCCTGGGCGGCCGCGATCCCGCCGATCAGCGCAGCGCCGTAGCCTTTGTCCGGGACATCGACCACCCGTGCTCCGTGGTCGCGCGCGATCTGCTGGGAGCCGTCGGTGCTCCCGTTGTCCGCGACGATGATCTCGCCCGCGACGCCGCTGCGCTCCAAGTAGCCTTGGGCCTTGTCGATGCAGACCGCGAGGGTCTCGGCCTCGTTGAGGCAGGGCATGACGATGGAGAGTTCGAGCACACTAACCGTCTGATCGGCGCCGTCAAGGGTCTTCAACTGAACGCATCCTTCTGGTAGCAGCGTACGAGGCGGTTTGATAATAACCGGAAGCGCGCCCCGATCACGTCGGCTCGCGGAGATGGGATAGTGGACGGGTGAACAGGATCCTGGCCCGGTGACGGCCGCCATCGACGTCGTGGTCCCCGTGCACGGCAACTGGGCGGTCACGCGCGCCTGCCTGAACGCGCTCGCCGCGCAGACGGCGCCCCACCGGGTGATCGTGGTGGACGACGCCAGCCCCGACGACACCCGGCATCGGCTCGCCACCGAGTTCCCGAGCGCGACAGTCATCGGGTTCGATGTGAACCGGGGGTTCGCTGCCGCCTGCAATGCGGGCATCGCGGCCGGCGACTCCGGAGTCGTCGTCCTGCTCAACAACGATGTGGAGGCCGACCCGCGCCTTCTGGAGGAACTCGCCGGCGCGCTGTCGCGGCATCCTGCGGCCGGGAGCGCCGTCCCGCTCCTGACCCGGCCGAACGGCACGGTCGACGCGTACGGCCTGTGCGTCGACCCGACGATGGCGGGGTTCGTCCGCTTCGCCGGAGCCAGCGTCGACGAGGCGACCAGCGCGCGCGGTCACCGGCTGCTCGGACCGTACGGTGCGGTCGCCGCGTTCCGCCGCTCGGCACTCGATGAGGTCGGGCCCCTGGACGAGGGCATCTTCATGTACGGCGAGGAGCTCGATCTCGCTCTGCGCCTGAGCGCCGCGGGCTGGGGGACGGTTGCCGTCCCCGCAGCCAGGGGCGTGCACCTGGGCGGCGCCACCTCCGGCCGCGGCTCGGCGGCACAGCGTCGCCGAGCCGGCTTCGGGAGAGGGTACCTGCTGCGCGCCTACGGAGTGCTGCGCGGGCGGTACGGGCTGCGGGCGCTGCTGACCGAGGCGATCGTCTGCGCGGGCGACCTGGTCCTCTCCCGCGACGCCGCGTCGACGATCGGTCGCTGGCAGGGCTGGCGTGCCGGCGCGCACGCCGAGCGGCGTCCGCGGACCGTGCCCGCAGTGGACACCACGATCGGTTTCGTGCGGTCGCTCGCCCTCCGCATCGGCGACCGGAGGGCCTGAGGTGAGCACGGACCCTCCTCCCGAGCTCGCCCTGCGCCGCGCCGCTCTGTCGGTCGTCACACTCGTGGGCGGAGTGTCGCTCGCCGTCATCCCCGCCGCCACGATCTCGATCGCGTCGCGCGTGTTCCCGCTGGCCGAGCAGGGGGCCATCGCGGTCGCGACGACCGTCGCCACCTTCGCCGGTCAGCTCGTCTTCGCGATGGTCGTCGAGTCCCGGTTGAGCTCGGCCTCCACCGAGCGGCGGGTGACCTTCCCCGCCTGGCTCGCCGGCCTCTCCCTGCTGGCCGCCCTGGCGGTCGCCGTCGCCTTCGACAACGCGGTCGTCCTGTGCATCGCGCTCCCCATCCTCGTCTCCTCGCTGGAGGTCGGCCGCGGGGTCTCCGTCGCCGAACGGCTGGACGTGCGCGAGTTCTGGGCGGCGGTCGCGGTCGGCCTCGGCGCGCTCACCGGTGTGCTCGCCGGATTCGCCGGCGCGCACTGGGCGCTCATCCCGCTCGTCGCGGGCATCTTCGCCGCCACCGTCGTGCGCGCCCTCCCCGTCGCTCACACCGCCTCGCGCCCCGAACCGCGCGTCATGGGCTGGGTGGTCACCGACGTGGCGATCACGGGCGGCGTGTACCCGCTGCTGAACACGACGGTCCTCGCCCTGCTCGGTCCGGCCCAGGCCGTGCTGTTCACCTCGATCTCGACCGTCTCCGGGCTGCTGGCCATCCCGCTCAACTTCATGCGGCTCCGGCTGCTCAAGGAGCACTCCAGGCTCGACGTCATCGTCTCGGCGACAGCCGTCGCCGGCGCGATCGTCGTGATCCTGGTCTGCGAGTGGCTGGGGGTGTTCGGCTTCATCTTCCACGGCACCTGGACGACCGCCGCGACAGCCGCCCCGCTGCTCGTCGCCTGCCTCTGGCGCGCCGCGTCGCTGGCGACCACCATCCCGTTCGCCAGCCTGCGCCGGATGGGCGAGGCCAAGCTTCTGACGCTGCTGCGCGCGGCCGTCGCGATCGTCACCTTCCTGGCCGCGGTCGCCGTCGTCGGCACCGACGATCTGGTGTGGATCTTCGCGGTGCTGCTCCTGGGCGAGCTGCTGCAGGCCGGCACGTACGAGTTCGCGCGGCGACGACGCGTCTCCGCCCGCGCCGCCGCCGAACGCGGTGCCGTCCAGTGACCGTGCGCGTCCTCGTCGACCTCCTGTTCCTCACCGGAGGCAAGGGCGGGATGGAGTCGTACGTCGAACGCCTGTACGGCGCGATCGCCCCACCGCCGGGCGTGGAGTTCGTCGGGCTGGCGTCGAAGGAGTCCGCCGACAGGGGCCTCCACTGGTTCCCCGGCGACGTGATCGACTCCGGAGTGAGCGGCGAGGACCGTGTCGCCTGGGCGCTGGGCGAGCTGCGAGCCCTCCCGTCGTGGGTGCGCCGCACGGGCGCCGCTCTCGTCCACTCCCCCGCGAACGTCGGGCCTGCGCGTGCGAGCGTTCCCGTCGTGCTCACCGTGCACGACGTGCTGCCGTTCGTGCACCCGGAGTGGGTGCCGGGACGTCACGGCGCCCCGCTGCGCTGGCTGGTCCGGCGCGCCGCGCGCAACGCGGCCCGGGTGCTCACGGTGAGCCGGTCGTCCGCGGAGGCGATCGCCGGCGCCCTGCGCATCCCCGCGGACCGGATCGTCCCGATCCCGCTCGCCGGCGAGCCCTCCGCGGCCCCGGAGACGCTCCCGCCACCCGGGCGCCCGATGGTGCTCAGCATCGGCAACCGGATGCCGCACAAGAACGTCGAGATCCTCCTGCACGCGCTCGCGCTGATCCCGCCCGGCCGCCGGCCGCGGCTCGCCTTCACCGGCGGCGGGGAGGGCGATCCGCTGCCGGCCCTGGCCGCCCGCCTCGGCCTGCAGCCGGACGTCGACCTGCTGGGCTGGCTCAGTCCCGACGAGCTCGACGCGGCGTTCGCGCGGTCTGCGGCGATCGCGTTCCCGACGCGTTTCGAGGGCTTCGGGCTGCCCGTGCTGGAGGCCATGTCGCGCGGCCGGGCCGTCATCTGCTCCGACCTCCCCGTGCTGCACGAGGTGGGTGGCGAGGCAGCGGTCTACGTCGATCCGGACGATGCCGGAGCGTGGGCGCGCGCCATCGACGCGGTCGCCAACGACCGGACCCGGCTCGACAGGCTCGGTGCGCTCGGCGCCGCGCACGCGCGGACCTTCTCGTGGGAGCGCACCGCGGAGCGCACCTTCGACGTCTTCCAGTCGGTCCTGGCGGGCTCTCAGCGGGCGGCGCGGTAACGCTCGAGGAGCTCGCCGACCGAGGCGCGCAAGTCTCGGGTGCGCCGCGCTCGCGCGAACCACTCTCTCGTGGAGGCGCGCAGCGCACTGCCTCCGTCCAGTGCCCGCACGAGGGCGCCTCCGAGATCGTCGGCGGACGCCGACGCGGCGACGAAGCCGTTTGCGCCGTCCTCGACGAGGTCGGCGCTCGCGTTGTCCTCCCCGGCGACGACGACGCTCGGCGTGCCGTAGGACGCGGCCTCGGCGACGACGAGGCCGAACCCCTCTCGCCGGGACGGGTTCACCAGCACGGCGGCGCTCGCCATGAGGCCGGCCAGCTCGGCCTCCGGCACCCTGCCGACGATCTGGACCTCGACCCCCGCGTCCCGGGCCGCGCGACGCAGCGCGTCCGTCTCCGGGCCGGAACCGGCGACGACCAGCCGCGCCTCCGGGTGCGCGCCGCGCACCACGCGCAGAGCCGCCGGAAGGGCGGTCAGCCGCTTGTCGGGGATGTGGCGGCCGGCGAAGAGGATCAGCCCGGGATCGGGATCAGGACCGGCGGCGACGGCGGGCGCCCCCACGAGATCGACCAGTCCCAGGACGAGCCCCCGCCGGCGCCTGCCGCGGGTCCGTCGGCTTCCACGCGTCCCCTGGGCGCGCCGCAGCGTGAAGGAGCTGTTGACGGTCACCTCGTCGCTCATCCGGAGGGCCGCGCTCTGCACGAGCCACGCGACGGAGCCGACCAGCGCCCCGGAGTACTCGCGCCATTTGCGCAGCGGCCAGACCTCCAACCAGTCCGCCACCAGCCAGGCTCGGGAGCCGAGAAGGGCGAGCCGCGCGGCGATGACGTTGAGCGGCGGGAGAGCGCTGACGACCACCAGATCGTAGTCGCGGCGTCGCGTCAGCAGCGACCGGAACACCGCGAGGGCGAACCCGACCGCCGCCCGAGGGAGGCGGTCGCCTCGCTCGTCGGCGATCTCCCCGCGCCAGATCTCCCGGATCCCGAACTCGGCGGGAGGAGCGCTGCCGGGCTGCCACTGCGCCCGCGTCAGATACTCCACCTGGCAGCCGCTCTCGACGAAGCGCTCGGCGAGCGCGCGATAGACCCGCTCCCCGCCACCGGTGTTGACCGGGAAGAGACAGTCGTAGATGACGGCGACGCGCGGACCGCCCGAAGCGGTCATGCCGGGATCCGGGCCGCGGCGTGCAGCTCGGCGGACGGATCGTCGGGCTGGGCTGCACGCCGCGCGAGCATTCCGGTGAACACGAAGAACGCGGCCGAGAACACGATGAAGAGCGCCGCCAGCGCCATCCAGCCGAGCGGAGGCTGCCAGTGCGGATGGTGGAGCATCTGCGTGATCGGGGTGGCGTTGCCGACGACATAGCGGCGCAGGGTGAGCACGAAGGCGAGGCAGCCGAACACCCAGAGCAGCGCTCCGATGGCCCATGTGGCCCGGACCGAGAGGAAGCCGATGCGCCCGCCACCTCCCCGCGACAGCGCCCAGCCGGCGACCGCCAGGACGGAGAGATCGAGGAAGAGACCGTAGCGCCCCTGCCAGATGATCCCGGTCTGGTGAACGCTGTAGGCCTGGACGAGCACGGGTACCAGCATCGCGGCGCCGAGGGCGACGACCAGGGTGACCAGCTCGCGACGGCGCGCACTCAGGAGGGCGAGCGCGACGAGGAGGACCAGGGCGGCGACCGCGAACCAGAGCGCCCACCCCGGCAGCGGTGCGTCGAACCAGCCGAAGTAGCCGAGGGCCTGCACGGCGAAGGTCGGCGTGCCGCGCAGCATGTACGCCGCTCCCTGCAGGAAGCTCGCGTCGACCAGCGGGGCGTCCGCTTTCTCGGCCTGGCCCGAGAGGCTTCCGCCGACGAGCGTCCAGCCGATCGAGAACACACCGCCGACGAGGATGACCGCGAGCCAGGGGTACGACGACCGTTGGCGGAAGGCGGCGGCGAACGGCCGGATCCCGGTCGCCACGAGACAGAGGGCGACGAGGAGGAGGACCCAGAGCGGCCCGAGGGCGCGGGCGTTCGCAAGCATGATCGCGGACGCCGTGACGATCGTCCACAGCATCCCGCGGCGCAGCAGGGGAGGTTCGTCCTGCGGTGCGCCGAACGACTCCAGGAGCCGCAGGAGCGAGACCGTCAACGCGAGTCCGGCGAGGATCTCGACCCCGTTCGGGTTGATGGCCCCGTTGAGGTAGACGACCATCGGGAGCGCGGCGAACGACACCGCCACAGGCATCCAGCGCGCCCGCCGCGAGGCGACCGCGGCCTGGAGCGCCCACGCGAAGAACAGCGCACCGAAGAGCGCGCTCACCACCCGCATGGCGTAGATGCCGGTCGACCCGCCGAAGACCAGGCTGGGCCAGCCGACGACGAAGTAGTAGATCGGGTTGTAGGTGCTCACCCAGGTCGCCGACCAGGCTGTCCCGCCCTTGTCACCGAGCTCGAATCCACAGTTCGCCGTCGTCTCCGAATGGAACGCGAAGCACAGGAGCTGCTGGCTGACCGCATAGCTCGGCGGCACGTCGACGACAAGCTGCCGGACGCCGGGTTCGGGATGGCCGACCAGCTCCCCGCGCACCTGCGCGATCGCCTTGACCGCATGCGCATTCTCGTCGGGGACGGAGAAGATCGGCGATGCGAGCGCCCAGCTCACGCACAGCGCGGCGAAGAGGAGGAAACCGGTCCAGAACACCAGCGCGGTCCGCGGTCGTGCGCTGAGGCCCGCTGCGGTGGGCGCTGCGGCGTCGGACCGGCCCGACTCGGACGGGGCGCGGGAGATCGTGGACGAAGGTGAGGGCACAGACGGATTATGCCGTGCTGGAGCGTCGGCCGCAGAATCCACACCGCAGCCGCCCGGGGCCGAGCGTGAATCGCCCACGATCCAGTCCGTTATGCCGGCTGGACCAGGTCGCGACCGATGTCGGCGACACCACGACTGGCGAACCGGCCGTATGCCTTCGTGGCCGCCAGCCGGAGCACCGGGAACACGCGACGGACCCGTGACTCCGGCATGGCCGCGCGCCGCGCCTCGAACTGCGCCTTCGCGTGCGCCGCGCGCCGCACGGACTCGGCGACCGGCAGGGTGTCGAGGCGCTCGGCCAGCACGGCGAACCGGCGGGCCAGGATGCGGTTGCGCTCACCCCGCCGCTCCAGCACCCGTCCGACCTTGTATCGCAGGGTCGGCGCCGAGACGCCGATCTGATTGGCGCCGTGCAGCCGGTAGTCGACCGTCTGGTCCGTCACGACGGCGACGCCGCCGAGCGCGGCGGCGAGCACGGCGAGCCATTCGTCGTGCACCCACTCGCCGGGGAACGGCAACGCTGCGTCCAGCAGCGAGCGCCGGAAGACCACCGTCGCGCCCGTCGCCAGGTTCCGCCGGAGGAAGAGGTCGAACGCCCGGCCCGAGCGTTCGAGCTCCAGCTCGCGGGCCGACACCTCGAGGTCCTCGAACAGCGACCGACCGAGCGGAGCCCCTCCGAGTCGACCAGTCTGGCGTCGGTGTGGACCAGGAGCAGCCGGTCGTCGTCGAACAGCGCCGCCAGTCGCTGAAGGCGGTCCGGCCGCCACACGTCGTCCTGGTCGGACAGGGCGACCAGCGGCGCGTCGACCGCCGCGACCGTCCGCTCGAAGTTCCGCGTGACGCCGAGCCGCTCGCCCTCGGGGAGCACGGTGAGCGGGACGGACTCCCCCACCGTCTCGCGGACGATCTCGACCGTCCGGTCCCGGGAGCCGTCATCGCCCAGGACGATGACCTGCGGCGGCCTGGACTGGCCGAGGATGCTGCGCACCTGCTCGGCCGCGAAGCGTTCCCCGTCGTACGTGCAGAGAGCGACGCCGACGCCGAGCGCGCCTGCGCTCATCGGGTCTCGCCGACTCCGTCGAGGAGAGTGGAGCCCTCTGGCAGGTGGTGGTAGTCGTCGTCCGAGTGGTTGACGGCCGCCTCCTGCGCGATCCGGCGGCGGAGGAGGACCGCCACGAGCGCCGCCGCGCCCGCGGCGAGGACGTCCGCTGCGGTGAACATCG
This sequence comes from Leifsonia sp. L25, assembly GCF_050632895.1. Next base: position 437,928 of record NZ_JBODRZ010000003.1, read on the forward strand.
CGCGGGAGACCAGGCTGAGCGCGCTGGCCTGCGGGATCGTGAGGAGCAGGCCCATCGCGCCGACCAGCACGGCCTCGCGGACGCCGACGCCCGACGGGAAGATGAACGCGAAGAGACTGAGCGTGAAGCCGAGGGCCATCGCACCGGTGAGCAGGACGAGCGTCAGGAAGTCCGGGTTGACGAGGGCGTTGACGAGCAGCCAGAGGTGAAGGCCGTAGCAGAAGTAGGCCAGGAGCGACCAGCCGACGGCCTTGAGCACCGTGCGGAAGGCCACCTCGTGGTCGAGGGGCGGACGGCGGAAGATCTTGAGCACCAGCGACGCCAGCCACGTCATGACGCGCGGGTGCAGGCAGACGAGCCCGAGCGGCAGCAGCAGGAACAGCCAGAGCAGCGCGGGATGGTTCTCGGAGACGAACGGCAGCGCGAAGGCGCCGAGCACGAGCGACGAGACGACGCCGATTCCCGCGGCGTACAGGGAGGCCACGAGCACGCGCGGCCGGAGGATGCCGTACTGGCGCCCCAGCTCCATCTGCAGCACGTACGACCACACGGAACCGGGGACGTACTTGCCGAGCTGTCCGACCAGCATCACCTGGGAGCCGCGGACGACCGGGACCTTGGGCCCGAGGCCGTTCAGCACGGCGACCCAGCTCATCGTGCCGGCGAGGAGTCCCACGATCACGAGCACCAGCGAGAGCACCAGCGACGCCGCGGGGATCTTCGCGATCGTCGCCGACACCGCCGACCACTGGCTGACGAGGTAGTAGACCGCGAATGCGATGACCGCCGCGAGGAGGACGTACCGCAGCACGAGGAAGATCTTGGGGAGCACCTTCTTGAGCGCGTTCATCGCGACACCGCCTCTCCGAACGCAGCCAGATCGAGATCGAACGGCGACGGCAGCCCGACCACGTCGGTGCCGCCGGTGGACTCGAACCGTTCGACCATACGCTCGATCTCCGGCGCCGGGAGGCCCGCGCGCTCCAGCCCGACGGCGTTGACGCCCCGCACCGCGCACGGGTTCCCGAAAGCCTTGACGAACGGCGGGATGTCCTTGGTGACCACAGAGCCCATGCCGACCATGGCGAACGCCCCGATGACGCGCCGCTGGTGCACGCTGGCGTTGAGGCCGATGTTGGCGTTCCGTCCGACGGTGGCGTGACCGCCGAGCGCGGCGCCCGAGGCGATCGTCACGCCGTCGGCGATGCGACCGTCGTGCGCGATGTAGACGCGGTTCATGATGAACAGCCCGTCGCCGAGGGTCGTCCGCTCGTGCCAGCCGCCATGCACCTGCACCTCTTCTCTGAAGACGCCGCCGTGGCCGATGGTAACCCCGGCTCCTGTGGGCGTGTCGATCCACGCGCCGTCGTGGGCGAAGCCGCGCACCTCCGGCGGGCAGCCCACCTTGACTCCCGCCCCGAACCAGTTGCCGTCGCCGATCTCGACATCACCGCCGATGACGGCGTAGGGTCCGATGACGTTGCCGGTGCCCAGACGGACAGCGCGGCCGATGACAGCAGTCGGGTGAATGGAGTTCATAAATCTCGATCTTCGGGGGGTCGTGGGCCGGCTTGACGCACGCCGCGCGAGTCTACGGCATGGTGTCCTAAGATCGACTGGGTGCCCGTGCGGCACACACCATCATTCGAACGTAGAGTCAGGACACGTACGCCCATGATACCGATCACAGTCGTCGAATTCGGAAAAGAGGAAGAGCTCTCGGTCCTCGAGGTGATCCGATCCGGCAATGTGGCGCAGGGCGCGAAGGTCAAGGAGTTCGAGGACCGCTTCGCGGACATGGTCGGCGTGAAGCACGCCGTGGCCGTCAACAACGGGACCACGGCACTGGTCGCCGCGCTGCAGGTCCTCGACCTCGAGCCGGGCGACGAGGTCGTCACCAGCCCGTTCACGTTCGTGGCGACGCTCAACGCCATCCTCGAGGCCGGCGCCACGGCGCGCTTCGCGGACATCTCCGAAGCGGACTACAACGTCACCGCCGACACGCTCGCCGCCGCGATCGGCGACCGCACCCGCGTGCTCATGCCGGTGCACCTCTACGGGCAGATCGCCGACATGGCCGCGATCTCCACGCTGGCCACCGAGCGCGGCCTCGCGATCGTCGAGGACACCGCCCAGTCGCACGGCTCCGAGCAGGACGGCACGTTCGCGGGAGCGACCGGCATCGGCACGTTCTCGTTCTACGCCACGAAGAACATCACTACCGGCGAGGGCGGCATCATCACGACGAACGACGATGTCGTCGCCGACCGCCTCCGCGTCCTCCGCAACCAGGGCATGCGCGCCCGGTACCAGTACGAGGTCGCCGGCCACAACTACCGCATGACCGACTTGCAGGCGGCCCTCGGGCTCCCGCAGCTCGACCGTTACGACCGGGTCGTAGCCGCCCGTCAGACGAACGCCGAGCGCCTGCGCGCGGGACTGGCCGATCTCCCCGGCATCCTCACGCCGTCCCAGCTTCCCGGACGTCGCCACGTCTGGCACCAGTTCACGCTCCGGGTGACGCCCGAGAGCGGGATCACCCGGGACGAGCTCTCCGCCAAGCTGACCGAGGCGGGGGTCGGCTCCGGCATCTACTACCCCAAGCTGGTCTTCGACTACGACTGCTACCGCGATCGCGGCGACGTCATCGCCGGGGAGTTCCCCGTGGCCGAGACCATCGTGCGCGAGGTGCTGTCGATCCCCGTCCACCCGGCCCTCTCGCCGGCCGACCTCGACACCATCGTCGACGCGATCCGGAAGGCGGTGGCATGATGACGGGCCCCCGCATCCTCCTCGTCGGCGCCGGGTCGATGGGCTCCCTGCACGCCCGCGTGATCTCCTCCTCGGGCGGCGCGGAACTGGCCGCCCTGGTCGATCCGCGCGAGCACGTCGGCCGTGAGGTCGCGGAGCGGTTCGGCGCGCAGTGGCGGCCCGAGATCGGCGACCTCACCGGCATCGACGGCGTCGTCGTCGCGGCCGCGACGGAGGCGCACCCCCAGCTCGCCCGCCAGGTCCTCGAGGCCGGCGTCCCGCTCCTGGTCGAGAAGCCCGTCGCCGACGGCCTCGACAGCACACTCGAGATCATCGGGCTGTCGGAGTCCCTCGGCGTGCCCATGATGTGCGGCCTGCTCGAGCGCTTCAACCCCGCGGTGCTCACCGCTCAGAAGCTGGTCAACGAGCCGATCTTCGCCACCGCCGTGCGGCACTCGCCCTACGTCCCGCGGATCCGGACCGGCGTGGCGTGGGACCTCCTGGTCCACGATGTCGACCTCTCGATCCGGCTCCTCGGCGAGCCCGTCCGGGTCAGCGGCGCGGTGGAGCAGTTCCACCCGGCCTCCGTGCCCGGCGCGGAGGACGTGGCCGAGGCCGTGCTCGGGTTCGAATCGGGCGGCATCGCGCACGTCTCCGCGAGCCGGATCGGCCAGCGCAAGATCCGCACGCTCAGCATCCACGACCTGGACCGGCTCATCGAGGTGGACCTGCTCCGCCGCGACGTCACGGTGTACCGTCACGTCTCCGACCAGGCCGCGGACGACGACGGCCGGGGCTACCGGCAGCAGACGGTGATCGAGATCCCCGAGCTCGTGACCTCGGTCGAACCGCTCGCCGCACAGCTCGCCCACTTCACCGGCCTCATAGCCGGCACGGTGGACGCGGACGCGGAGCGTCGCTCCATCGTCCCCTCGCACCGTGTCGTCGAGCAGCTGAAGGCGACCGCGCGCCGCTGAGCAGCCGCGGAACCACGCCGCCGACGAGAAAGGGCGCCCCGTCCGTGACGGGGCGCCCTTTCTCGTAGGCCTGGCGGCGTCAGCGGGAGACGGTCCCCCGGGCGGCGGCGAGTTCGCTCAGCGTGGCGAGGTGGTTCTCCGCCACCTTGTCGATCGTGAAGTGCTCCTCCACCACTGCCTTCGCGTTCGCAGACACGCGCTCGCGCGCGGCGGCCGGGTCCTCCAGGACCTCGATCAACTTCGCGGCGAGACTGTCCGGATCGGCGCGCTCGTCGGTCTCCGAGACGAAACCCGAGAGGTAGAGGTGCTTCTCGTCCTCGAGGACCACCTCGATGAAGTTGTCCGGCCGGATGGCCGCGACGACGGGGATGCCGACGGCGAGGCTCTCCAGACTCGCGGTGCCGAAGCCCTGGCCGTCCAGCTCGTGGACCTCGAGGTCGGCGGCCGCCAGATAATCCGGGATCTCCTTCTGCGGCCGGGCCCCGATGGCGCGGATGGCGTGATCGACGCCGAGGGTCTTGGCCAGTTTCAGGAACTCGTCGTGGTAGACGCCGCCGATCACGACGACGATCAGGTTCGGGAACCGCTCCAGGACGGCGGGAAGCGCCTTGACCAGGGCCACGCGGCTCCGCTGGGGAATGACATGGCCGAGGGACAGCAGGACGTGGTTGTCGCCGAGGTCGTGCTCCACCCGTGCGCGCTGCGCGTCGCCGCCGCGCAGCACCGCCGGATCGATCCCCACCGGGATGTACGCCTTGCCCCGGAACGCGCGCCGGTACCGCTGGTCGATGTATCGGTCCATCAGGACGTCCATCACGACGAGGCGAGGACGATGGACACGCATGAGCGGCTTGACCATGACCGCGTCCGCGACCCGGTAGATGAAGTTGTTCAGCGCATTCGGGCTGTAGAGCCGGGTGTGGATGCTGAGCAGCGTCGGGACTTTCCGGGAGCGCGCCCACCAGCCGGTCATCCACGTCAAGTCGAAGAACTGTCCGTGCTGGTGGATGACATCGGGCTCGAAGCCGTCGAGCAACGCGAAGACCTCGCGCTTCGTCCGGGGCGACATCGTGAACGCGATGTCGAAGTTCGCGGCCAGGCGCGTCTTGGGAAGGGTCCACGCGGGGATCCGGACGATGGTGAGGCCGTCCCGCTCCTCGCGTGCGGGGGCGCCCTTGTAGCCGGCCGTGAGCACGAGGACCTCGTGACCGGCGGCCGCGTACTTCTTCGCGAGGTGATCGGCGAGATGCGAGCTGCCGCCGGGTCGCGGCGGGAAGAAGTTGTTGACGACGGCGATCCTCATCGGGTCTCCTCCCTGCGCGCGCCGACGACCCTCGGCGCCGACGGGACGGTCAGGTCGACGGTGCCCAGCACTCGGGCGGGCACGCCTCCCACAACCGTCAGCGGCGGGACGTCGGCGTTGACCACCGCGCCCGCACCGACGATCGCGCCGTCCCCGATGGTCACGCCCATGTTGATCACCGCGTTCGCGCCGATGAAGACGCGATCGCCGATCGTCACGGGCGCGCGGTCGACCGTCGGATACTCCCGGCCGGAGACGCACCTCAGCGCGCTGGAGTGCGTGTAGATGTGCACGCCCGACGCGATGTCGCAGCCTGCCCCGATCGTGAGACCGCCGGAGCCGTCGATCACGGTGAAGGCACCGATCCAGGTGCCGTCACCGACGACGGGCTCCCCGACGATCCACGCGTGCGGGTTGTAGGGGTTCTCCGGCAGTCCCGATGAGGTCACTGTCAGGAGTTCTGGATGAGCCGGGTCATGCCCTCGCGGACCTCGATCGTCGGCTCGAAGCCGAGGACCTCGGTGGCGCGCGTCGTGTCGGCGGCGCGACGCGACACCAGGACCGGGCGCGGGTTGAACTGCGGCTCGACATCCACGCCGACGGCGTCGATGAGGATGCGGGCGAGCTCGGCGACCGTGGTGTCGATGCCCGTGCCCACGTTGATCGCCATGTTCGACTGCTCCGACGTCAGGGCGAGCACGACGGCGCGCGCGATGTCCTTGACGTGGATGAAGTCCATCGACTGCTTGCCCTCGCCGTCGATGACCGGCGCCTCGCCGTTCTTCAGACGGTTCACGAAGTGGTTGATGACCGACGTGTAGTAGGCGGTGGTCTTCTGGCCCTCGCCGTAGACGTTGAAGAAGCGCAGGGCGATCCAGGAGAGACCGGCGCGGCGCTCGTAGTAGCCCAGGAGATCCTCGCCGGTCCGCTTGGAGATGCAGTACGGCGTCAGCGGGCTGAGCTTGTCGTCCTCGTGCATCGGCAGCTTCTCGGGGTCGCCGTAGACCGACGCGCTCGAGGCGAACACGACGCGCTTGACGCCGTGGTCGGCCGCGGCGGCGAAGACGTTGTGCGCGCCGATGGTGTTGATGTCCATCGACTCGTACGGGTCGGCGTTGCTCTTGTTGATCGACACGGCCGCGAGGTGGATGACGTAGTCGCATCCCTTCATCGCCGCGTGGACGGCGCCGCCGTACCGGACGTCCTGATCGATCAGCTCCACGCGGCCGCCGGCGACGAGCTTGTTCACCGCGTCGCGGTCGCCGCGGAACATGTTGTCGAAGATCCGGACGTTGTAGCCCTGCTCGAGGAGCTGGTCGACGACGTGCAGGCCGATGAAGCCCGCACCTCCGGTGATGAAGACGGTTTCGGTCACGAGTGTTCGCTCTCTCTTCTCTGGTCGGTTCAGCGCGCGGCGGCGACGGCGTCGCGCAGGGTGTCGGCGACGATGTCGACGTCGTCGACACCGAGGTTGGCGTGCATGGGGATCGCGAGGTGTCGGCGGAACAGGTCGGCCGACACGGGCAGGGTGCCCTCGAATCCGTAGATCGGCTGCACGTGCGACGCGTACGTGCCGAAGTTGCACTGTACGCCGTTCGCCTTGAGGTGCGCGGCGACGGCCCCGCGGTCGACGTCGGCGTCGAGCGTGACGACATACGACTGCCAGGGGTGCACGCGGTCGTCGAGGGCGACCGGGGCGGTCACGCCCTCGATGTCCGCGAGCCGCTCGGCGTAGCGGTCGGCGATCCGGCCGCGGGCGGCGACGAGGCCCTCGAGCCGGTCGAGCTGCGCGAGCATGATCCCGGCGGCGACGTCGGACAGGCGGTAGTTGTAGCCGAGCTCGTCGAACGAGGGCACGGGGAGGTCGGTGCTGTTCTCGCGGGTCAGCGCGGGGGCGATGCCGTACGTGTGGAGCTTCCTGGCGTGGTCGGCCAGGTCGGCGCGATCGGTCGTGAGCGCTCCGCCTTCGCCGGCGGTGATGCCCTTGCGTCCGTGGAAGCTGAAGGTCGCGACGTCGGCCAGGCTGCCGGCCGGGCGGCCCTTGTAGCTCGCTCCGGCGGAGCAGGCCGCGTCCTCCATCAGCCACAGGCCGTGCTTGTCGGCGATGGCGCGCAGCTCGTCGTAGTCCGCCGGCTGACCGAAGACGTCGACCGCCAGGATGCCGACGGTGCGCGGGGTGATCGCGGCTTCGACGGCCGCAGGATCGGCGCTCCAGATGTCGGGGCGGATGTCGGCGAAGACGGGCTTGGCGCCCGTCCAGGCGACGGCGTGGCCCGTGGCGGGGAAGGTGTAGTCGCCGACGATCACCTCATCGCCCGGGCCTGCGCCCAGGACCTCGAGGCCGAGGTGCAATGCCGCACCGCAGTTGTTCGTCGCGAGCGCGTGGGCGACGCCCGCGGACGCGGCGAAACGCTCCTCGAATGCGGCGCAGGTGGGGCCGGCTCCCGAGAGCCAGTTCGAGGCGAACACCTTCGCGATCGCCTCGAGCTCCTCGTCACCGACAGTGGGCTGGCCGAGTGCGATTGTCTTCGACAAAGGGGTGTGAACCTTTCCTGTTCCGTCGGCGCGGGGGTGAGCGCACAACGGCCACTATGCTACCGGATTCGACGGGGGCACGCTGGGAAGCGGGTAGGATCGACCACGCTCCGGGCAGATCGACGAGAGGACTCCGTGGCTGAGCAGGACGTGATCATCATCGGCGGCGGGATCGTCGGACTCGCGGTGGCGGAACGGCTCTCGCGCGCCCGCCGCGGGGTGACCCTCCTCGAGAAGGAGACCACCTGGGCCGCCCACCAGACCGGGCACAACTCCGGGGTGATCCACGCCGGTCCGTACTACAAGCCCGGATCGCTCAAGGCGACCATGTGCACGGCCGGCAACCGGTCGATGGTCGAGTTCGCACGCGAGTACGGCATCTCCCACGACGTGTGCGGCAAGCTCATCGTCGCGACGGAGGAGAAGGAGCTCCCCGCCTGCAGACGCTCTTCGAACGCGCCACCGCCAACGGCGCTCCGTCCCGTCTCCTCGGCCCGGAGGAGGCGCGCGAGTACGAACCGCATGTCAACACGGTCGGTGCGCTCCGCGTCGAGACCACCGGGATCATCGACTACGCCGCCGTGAGCAGGAAGCTCGCCGAACTCGCCATCGGGAACGGCGCCGACCTGCGCCTCGGCACGGAGGTCGTCGCGATCGCCGCCACTGCGGACGAGGTCGTGGTCACCCACTCGCAGGGCGAAGTCCGCGGCGGTTGGCTGATCAACTGCGCCGGGCTCCAGAGCGACAGGGTGGCCCGGATGGCCGGCCTCGAGCCGGAGGCGAGGATCGTCCCGTTCCGCGGCGAGTACTACGAACTGGTCGAGAGCCGCCGCGACCTGGTCAAGGGCCTGATCTACCCGGTCCCCGACCCGGACCTCCCCTTCCTCGGCGTGCACCTCACCCGCATGATCGACGGGAGCGTCCACGCCGGCCCGAACGCCGTCATGGCGCTCGCCCGCGAGGGCTACCGGTGGACGGACATCAACGTCGCGGACACCGCCTCGACCATCGCCTACCCCGGCTTCCTGCGGCTCGCCTCCCGCAACGTCGTCACCGGGGCCAAGGAGATCATGCGGTCGTTCTCGCAGCGTCTCTTCGCGTCCTCGCTGGCGCGGCTGGTCCCCGAGGTGTCGACGGCCGACATCGTGCGCGCGGGCTCCGGCGTCCGCGCTCAGGCGATCCTGCGGGACGGCTCGCTCGCGGACGACTTCATCATCCAGCGCGCACCCCGCCAGGTGCACGTGCTCAACGCCCCGTCTCCCGCGGCGACGAGCTCGCTCGAGATCGCGAAGCACATCGCCGCAGAGATCCACGACTGACGCCGATCCGCGGCTGACGTCGATCCGCGGCTGACGTCGCGGGAGCGGCGCTCGAACCTCGAACGGGGGACAGCCGTCGGCCTGGTCTTCCGGGCGAGGCGGGCTATCCTCGTAAAATACACACATTTCCCCGCGGCCACGCGCGTCGCGCAGTGACGAGGAGGCGGGCGTGAGTCGGAAGCGCTGGGTCCGCGGTCTCGCCGCGATCGCGGGAGCCGTGCTCCTCGGCCCGCTCCTCCAGGTCGTCGGCGTCGGCGTCGCCGCCCCCGCGTCCGCGCTCTCCGGATCCCAGTTCGATCCCGGCAACATCATCAGCGACCAGGTCTTCTTCGACTACACCGCGATGCCGCAGCCCGCCATCCAGACCTTCCTGACCCAGGTCGAGGCGGGCTGTACCGCGTCCAATGGTCAGCCGTGCCTCAAGGACTACCGGGTCGACACCTACTCCCGCCCCGACACCGGCCCGAACCGCTGCACCGCCTACACGGGGGCGCCAGGCGAACTCGCGAGCACGGTGATCTGGAAAGTCGCCCAGGCCTGCCAGATCAACCCGCAGGTCCTCCTGGTGCTGGTGCAGAAGGAGCAGGGGCTCGTCACCTCGCTCGCTCCGTACACCCGGATGTACCAGGTGGCGACGGGGTACGCGTGCCCCGACACCTCCGGGTGCGACACGTCGTACTACGGCTTCTACAACCAGGTCTACAAGGCGGCCTGGCAGTTCCGCACCTACACCAGGGACCCGTACTCCTGGAACTTCTATCCGGGTGTCCGGCCGGTGCAGTACAACCCGAACGCCGGCTGCGGGTCGAGCAACGTCAACATCCAGAACCAGGCGACCGCGAACCTCTACAACTACACCCCCTACCAGCCGAACGCCGCGGCGCTCGCCAACCTGTGGGGCGTCGGCGACAGCTGCTCCGCGTACGGCAACCGGAACTTCTGGGCCTACTTCAACACCTGGTTCGGCTCGAGCTCGGTGTCGACGGGTACGACGGCCATCCAGGCCGCCTACACCGCGTCGGGAGGCGCGTCGGGACCGCTCGGACAGCCGATCAGCGGCGTGCTCAGCATCCCCGACAACGGTGGCGGCCTCGGGCAGGCGTTCCAGGGCGGATCGATCTACTGGACCTACAGCACCGGCGCTCAAGTCGTGCGCGCCGGACCGATCCTGAACTACTACTTCGCGCGCAACGGCGCTTCGGGACCGCTCGGCTGGCCGATGAGCGGAACGATCGCGATCGCGGGCAACGGCGGCGGCTCGGGACAGGTGTTCACCGCGGGTTCCGTCTACGCGTCGGCGGCCGGCGCCTTCCTCGTGCGCGACGCGATGCGCGACGCGTACTTCAAGGTGAACGGGTCGGCGGGGATCCTCGGCTGGCCGACAGGTGAGATCCAGTGCGGACTCACCGGAGACGGCTGCCTCCAGACCTTCCAGAGCGGCAGGCTCTACGCCAACCCGACGGCGGGTTACGCGTTTCCGACCACCGGACGGGTCCTGGCCGCCTATCTCGCCGCCGGCGGAGACGCCGGCCCGCTCGGGCTCCCCATCAGCGCGACCGGCGCGGTCGACGCCAACGGCGGCGGCACGGCTCAGGCGTTCGCCAACGGCTCGATCTATTCGGCGACGTCCGGCGGCGACTACGTCGTGAGCGGCGGAATCCTCTCCACGTACTTCACGTTCAAGGGGTCGCTCGGTCCCCTCGGCTGGCCGGCGGGAGCCGCCGTCTGCGACGCCGCCAAGACCTCCTGCACACAGGCCTTCCAGAACGGATCGATCGCGTGGAGCGCCGCGGCAGGCGGAAGACTCGCCTCCCCGCAGATCGACGCGGCCTACGCCTCGGCGGGCGGCGCCGGCGGCGCCCTCGGGCCGGTGGCCAGCGACTACATCCCGATACAGGGCGACCCCGGGGGCATGGCCAGGGTCTACGCCAACGGCTCCATCTACTGGAGCAGCACTCTCGGCGCCTTCGCCGTCAGCGGAGCCACCCGCCAGGTGTACTTCACGCTCGGCGGCTCGACCGGAACGGCCGGGTGGCCCACGGGCGCGCTCTCCTGCACGGGGACGGCGTGCTCGCAGACCTTCCAGAACGGGACGATCGCCGGCTCGCCGTCGACGGGGACCTACCCGGTCCTCGCCGCCGCGAACACCGCGTACGCAGCGGCGGGCGGTGCGACCGGCGCCCTCGGACTCCCGACCACCGCAGCGCTCCCGATCACCGGCAATGGCGGAGGGATCGGTCAGGTGTTCGTGGGAGGCTCGATCTTCGCGGCGAACGGCGGAGCGGGATACCCCGTCTCCGGCGGAGTACGGGACTACTACTTCGCTCTCGGCGGCGCCAACGGCTCCGCCGGCTGGCCGGTCGCGGCCCAGTCCTGCACGGCCTCGACCTGCACGCAGAAGTTCAGCGAGGGCACGATCACGTACACGACCGGGACAGGCGGCAGCTTCCACCCGTGAGCCGCTCTCCGGAGCGGCCAGCTAGAATCATGCGGCGGCACAGGCGAAACGACGCCGGCCGCGCCGACACCCCGAGGAGAAGAGTGACTACGACGACCGCGCGTCGATCGCCAATGGCCGCACTGCGCCGTATCCGGATCCCGGTCTTCTGGTCGGCCTGGGCGCTCCTCTTCGTCCTGATGTCGCTGTGGAGCGTCGCGACCCCGCTGATGGCGAGCCCGGACGAGCCTGCTCATGCGATCCGCGCGGCCGCGGTCGTCCGCGGAGAGTTCGTCGGGAACCCGTCGACACGGGTGCCCGGCTCAACCGACGTCACCGTGCCGAAGTACGTGGGCGATGCGCACAAACTGCCCGCGTGCTACGCCTTCCGGTCGGACGTCACCGCCGCCTGCGAGCCGTGGCCGTCGCACGACACCACGGAGATCCCGTCGACCACGACGTCGACACTGAACTCGCCGGTGTTCTACGCCATCGTCGGCACGCCCTCCCTGGTGCTGAACGGCGCCCCGGCCCTCTACGGGATGCGGATCGTGACCGCGCTGCTGACCTCCGGGCTGCTCGCCATCGCGTTCGCCGCCGTCGCGCGCTTCCCGCGGAGGAGGTTCGCTCTCCTGGGCACGGCACTGGTGGTCACGCCGATGGTGCTGTTCCTCGGCGGCACGGTGAACCCGAACCCGGTCGAAGCCGCAGGCGCCGCAGCGACGCTCGCCACCATGATGCTGATCTTCCGCACCCCCTCCCCGGCCGCACACTCTGGCTGAGGCTGACGATGCTGGTCGTCAGCGTGTTCTTCCTGGTCAACACCCGCTCGATCTCCCTGGGCTGGCTGCTCGCCATCACCGCCGCCGCCATCCTCATGGCCGACTGGAAGACCTTCTTCGCGGTCTTCCGACGCCCGGCCTCCTGGGTGGCCGTCGGACTGATCGGCGTGACCGTCGCACTCGTCGGGGTGTACTTCCTCATCCCGAAGGGCCTCACCCAGACAGCCAACGCGCTGGGGATCGGGAGCTCCCCCTCTATCGCGTTCTTCACTGTCCTGGACAAGACCTTCGACTACGGCGCCGGCTGGATCGCCGAGTTCGGCTGGCTCGACACACCGCCGCCCGGGGCCGTCGTGGTCATCTGGACCCTCCTGCTCGGCGCCCTCGTCGTCGGAGCGGTGGTGCTCGCCCGCGGCCGGCTGCGCCTCGGCCTCATCGCCTGGGTGGTGCTGTTCTTCCTGGTCCCGCCGATCACCCAGGCCGGCCTCGTGCACGAGTGGGGATATGTCTGGCAGGGCCGCTACACGCTCGCGCTCTTCGTCGGGCTCGGGATCATCGCCGGCATCGCCCTGGACGACCGCTTCCCCGACACCGTGGTCCCCAACTTCCGGAGACTGCTGATCACCGGCCTCGCACTCCTGGGCTTCGCGCAGGTGCTCGCCTTCGCCTGGGCGCTCAAGCGCTACGTCATCGGGCTCGACCTGTACCACAGCTGGATCCAGATGCTCACCCACCCGAAATGGGAACCGCCCGTGCAGTGGCTCGTGCTGACCGTGCTCTTCACGGCCGTGATCGTCGTCGCCGCCTGGGCGCTCTACCGGGCCGTGACAGCGCACCACGACGCGATCGTCGCCGCGAGCGAGGACCACGAGCCGGAACCCGCGCTCTCCGCGGCCGGCTGACGTCCCAGCCGGCGGCCGCAGGCCGAGAAACACCTCGAGGAGAAAAGTGACATCGACGACCGGGCGCCGTTCGCCCCTGTCCGCGCCGCGGCGCATCCGGATCCCGGTCTTCTGGTCGGCCTGGGCACTCCTCTTCGTCCTGATGTCGCTGTGGAGCGTCGCGACCCCGCTGATGGCGAGCCCGGACGAGCCTGCCCACGTGATCCGCGCGGCCGCGGTCGTCCGCGGAGAGTTCGTCGGGAACCCGTCGACACGGGTGCCCGGCACCACCGACGTCACGGTGCCGAAGTACATCGCGGACACCAACCAGCTCCCGCTGTGCTTCGCGCACCTGCCGGCCGCGACCGCGGGATGTGCTCCGTGGCCGTCGCACGACACCACGACGACGGCGTCCACGACCACCGCGACGCTGAACTCGCCGGTGTTCTACGCCATCGTCGGCACACCCTCCCTGGTGCTCAACGGCGCTCCCGCGATGTACGGCATGCGCATCCTGACCGCGCTGCTGACCTCCGGGCTGCTCGCCATCGCGTTCGCCGCTCTCGCACGCTTCCCGCACAGACGGTTCGCGATGATGGGCATGGCCCTCGGGGTCACGCCGATGGTGCTGTTCCTCGGCGGCACGGTGAACCCGAACCCGGTCGAAGCAGCAGGTGCCGCAGCGACGCTGGCGACGATGATGCTGATCTTCCGCACCCCTCCCCCGGCCGCACACTCTGGCTGAGGCTGACGATGCTGGTCGTCAGCGTGTTCTTCCTGGTCAACACCCGCTCGATCTCCCTGGGCTGGCTGCTCGCCATCACCGCCGCCGCCATCCTCATGGCCGACTGGAAGACCTTCTTCGCGGTCTTCCGACGCCCGGCCTCCTGGGTGGCTGTCGGACTGATCGGCGTGATCGTCGCACTCGTCGGGGTGTACTTCCTCATCCCGAAGGGCCTGACCCAGATCGCCGCGCTCGGGCTCGGGAGCTCGCCCACGAACGCCTTCCAGGTCATGCTCGATCAGACGTTCGGCTTCGGCGCCGGCTGGATCGGCTGGTTCGGCTGGCTCGACGCGCCGCCGCCCGGGGCCACCGTCGTCATCTGGACCCTCCTGCTCGGCGCCCTCGTCGTCGGAGCGGTGGTGCTCGCCCGCGGCCGGCTGCGCCTCGGCCTCATCGCCTGGCTCGTGGTCTTCATCCTGGTCCCGCCGATCACCCAGGCCGCACTCGTCCGCGACTGGGGCTTCGTCTGGCAGGGCCGCTACGCCCTCGCGCTCTTCGTCGGCATCGGGATCATCGCCGGCATCGCCCTGGACGACCGCTTCCCTGACACGGTCATCCCGAACTTCCGGAGACTGCTGATCACCGGCCTCGCACTCCTGGGCTTCGCGCAGGTGCTCGCCTTCGCCTGGGCGCTCAAGCGCTACATCGTCGGACTCGACCTCACGCACAGCTGGATCCAGATGCTGACCCACCCGCAATGGCACCCGCCCGTGCCCTGGCTCGTCCTCACGGCGGCCTACGCGCTCGTCACCCTCATCGCCGCCTGGGCGCTCTACCGGGCCGTGACCGAGCGCCCCGCCACGACCGCCGCGGTGACCGAGGTGCACGAGCAGGAACCCGCGCTTTCGGCCGCCCGCTGACGGCGCGGCGCCTCAGAGCTGCGACGCCTGCCTGCGGCGCTCGATGCGTGCCCGGTAGCGCTCCACCACAGCGGACACGCCGCCCTCGCGCAGGTAGTACGCCGCGCGGTCGAAGTCGCGACGGATCCCGGTGCGCGGCGTGATCTGGACCTTCTTGATCGCGCCGGTCGACTCGGACTTCTTCTGCACGTCCTTGTCGGCCGCGCGGATCGGACGGCGGCAGAACTCGATCAGCGGGGCGAGAGCACGGCTCCAGCGGAAGTCCTCGCGCACGCGGGCCACCGCGCTGCGCGCGCCGGCGACCGCATCCGCGTCGAAGAGGTACGTCTCCAGGGCCTCGGCGAGCGCGTCGACGTCCTGCTCGGGAACCGACGCGCCCAGCCCCTCCTTCGCGACCAGATCGCCGAACGAGTCGCCGGCGGTGGTGACGATCGGGAGCCCGGCCCACAGGTAGTCGAGAATGCGGGTGCGGAACGAGAACGTGGTCTCGACATGCTGGAAGTGCGTCGAGACGCCGAGGTCTGCGTCGAGCAGGTAGTTCTGGCGCTGCTCGTACGGCACCCAGCTCTCGTTGAAGAAGACGTTGGTCCCGAGAAGCCCGAGCTGCTCGGCCAGGACACGCGCCTGCGGGACGGCCTCCATCTCCGGCACATCCGGGTTCGGGTGCTTGACGCCCATGAAGAACAGCCGGATGTCGTCGTGCCGCTCCCGGAGCTGCGCGACCGCGCGGATGAGCGTCTTCGGGTCGAACCAGTTGTAGATGCCGCCGCCCCAGACGATCACCTTGTCGTTCTTGCCGATGCCCGGCACCGTCCCCCGGATGGCGTGCTCGGTCTGCTCCAGGTCACCGGACGGGATGCCGAACAGGGCGACGGCGATCAGCGAGTCGAGCTCGGGGTCGCGCGAATACGTGTAGGCGTTGATGCGGCCGAGGGCGGCGAGCTGGCCGAGCCAGAAGTGCCGCTGCCTGTCGCTGGCGCAGAGGAAGAAGTCGCCCTGCTCGAGCTGCTGGTTGAGAGTGCTGGTCGCGTCGCCGATCTGCTTGTTCCACTGCTTGAACGTGTTGCCGCGCCCCTGCTCGAGCTGCTCCAGGTGCATCGGGTCGTACACGTCGACGACGAGGATCTTGTGCGACTTGGCGAGCGCGGGGAACAGCGCGAGCGCGTTGCCCTGCAGCACGATGACGTCGGCCCACTTCTCGTGCTCCACCACCGTCGACGGGCGGTGGTGCGAGATCGTCGCCAGCTCGAACGGCGCCTCCAGCGGGGAGACCGACGTCATCGACACCAGGCGGACGTCGTGCTCGTGTGCGAGCTCGCCCGCGATGTGCCAGGAGCGGATGGCCGGTCCGGCCATGCGCGCGCCGATCGGATCGCCGGTGATGACCAGCACGCGCCGGCGGCGTCCGGCGTTCTCCAGCACCTCCAGGCTGCCGACGATCTTGGCGTAGCCGTCGAGGTACGACTCGATCGGGTAGGCCGGCTCGTCCAGTTTGCCGAAGAGCTGGATCAGTTCGCGATCCGTCTTCTGCCGCGACGCCTGGATGGCCCGGCGCTTCTCGGTCATCTCCGGAAGCAGCTCGACGAGCCGGTCGATCGCGAAGACCCCCGCCATCGTCGACTTGGGCACCTCGAGCGTGCGCTGGTCGTCGCCTCCCGGGTTGCGGAGGTCGAGCTGGGTCGAGTCGAGCTCTCCCCGGCCGACCGCCCGGCGGATCGCGAGGAGCAGGGCTGCGGCGAACGTGTCGTCCAGCAGCTCGTCTCCGAGGTTCTTGTACAGCGTGTAGAGCGCGTTGCGCTCCAGCAGGTACTCCTCGCGGAAGTTGCCGAACTTGTTCATCGACGCGTGGTGCTTGTGGTAGGCGAGCGACGCCGGCTGGAAGCGGAAGCGATAGCCGGCCAGGTTGAGGCGCCAGCCGAGATCCACGTCGTCGTAGAACATGAAGTAGTCGTCGTCGAAGCCTCCGAGCTCCTCGAAGACGTCCGCACGGATGAACATGGCGGCGCCGGTGCCGAACAGCACATCCTTCTCGGTGTCCCACGAGCCGCGGTCCTGCTCGCCGGCGTGCGGCTTGTAGCCCATGCCGTACCAGGTGATCGATCCGTCGACGAAGTCGACGTCCTTGCCGTCCCAGTCGAGCACTTTGCTGGCGACCGCGCCGATGTCACGACCGGTGGCGAAGGTGTCGATCGCGGCGCGGATCCAGTCCGTGTGCGGTTTCGCATCATTGTTGAGGAACGCGACGAACTCGCCCGTGGAGTGCGAGACGCCCAGGTTGCAACCGCCGGTGAATCCCAGGTTGGCGCCGGAGTCGATCAGCACGATGTCGTCGCCGAGCGCCTGCAGCCTTTCGAGGCTGTCGTCGCCCGAACCGTTCTCGACGACGACGATCTCCAGCAGCTCGGCGGGCCAGTTCGTCTCGCGCAGCCGCGTGACGCACTCGATGGTGTCGTCCGTTCCGCGGAAGTTGACAAGGACGACCGACACAACCCCTGAACGTCGCTTCTTCATCTGCTTTTCCGAACCTCGTCTTTTCCTACTACCGTCGAGCGAATCGTCCCGGAGTCTACCAACCGTGTGCGCGGCCCTGCTGATCGCCGGCGTCGCGGGATGACCGCGGGGCAAGGTTCGGCATGAGAGAATCTGAGACACTCGACAGAAAAGGTGCCCTGCAGCCCATGACAACCGTGTGCATGACCGTGATGGTCCGCGACGAGGCAGACATCATCGGTCCGATGATCGAGCATCACCTCGCTCAGGGCATCGACCGCATCATCGTCACCGACAACGGCTCCCGTGACGGCACGACGGAGATCCTGGAGTCCTTCGGATCCGCGATCGACCTGCGTCACGACCCTGTGCACCGCAAGCAGCAGTTCTCCGTCGTGACCGCGATGGCCCGGGACGCGTACACCCGGTACGGCGCCGACTGGGTCGTCAACGCCGACGCCGACGAGTTCTGGTTCCCGCGTCAGACCGGCACGACGCTGGCCGACGTTTTCGCGAAGCTCGACCCCGCGATCGTCACCTTCACTGTGCCCGTGATCGACATGACCGGCGACCCCGCCGCCGACGGCACCGGCCTGCAGCGGCTCACGCTGCGCGACCTGCGCCCGACCGAGCGCCTGAAGGAGATCGGCCTCCGCGCCCACTCCACCCCGGACGCCGTGCACATCGGGTCCGCCGAGGTCGAGGTGGCGCAGGGGAACCACTTCGTCAATCTGAAGAACGGCGCTCCCGTGCCGGACGAGCTCGGACTCGAGGTGCTGCACTTCCCCTGGCGGTCGTGGCGCCAGTTCGCGACCAAGGTCGAGAACGCCGGCCTCGCCTACAACGCGAACCCGGATCTGCTGCCGAGCCCGAATCACCACGGGATGCGCGAGTACGGCCGGCTGGAGGCGGGCACGCTATTCGCGTACTACGTCATCCGGCATCCCGACGCGCACGAGACCAGGGCGGGAATCGACTCGGGCGAGCTGGTGCGCGATGAGCGCGTCAGCGCGTCTCTGGTCTCCCCGGTCCCCGACACTGCCCTCGATCCCGCGGCCGTCGCCGCCGCGTACGAGTACGGGCCGGTGATCGCGGGCCTCGACGCGCGCGCCGACGAGGCGCGGAACGCCGCCCAGGCACGGGAGGCGGAGCTGCTGGGGTTCGTCGACGAAGGGAAGCAGCGCATCGACGGGCTCCTCGCCGACGTCGCGGACCGGGACCACCAGATCGCCGAACTCTCCGACACCGTGGACCGGCAGCAGCGCCGCCGGGTCGTGCGGACCGCGGACTGGGTCGACCGGCACCTGCGGCGCGCCCAGTAACGGCACGGTCTGCGGCGCGCTCCGAACCGACGCGCAGAGGATAGCCAGGAACGGTCGAGGTAAGCTATCGACTGCTCATGTCTACTCCTTCTCTCACCGACGCCGAGCGGCGGCAGGCCCGTTACGCCGCGCTCGAGTCGATGCCCCTGCAGACGGTCGGCTCCAACGGCCCGTCCTTCGGCTCGTCCTGGAGTTCGCTGCGCGAGATCTGGGGTCAGCGCCAGATGCTCGACCTGCTGATCCGCCGCGACCTCAAAGCCCGTTACAAGGACAGCGCCCTCGGATTCCTGTGGTCCCTGGTGCGCCCGCTGACCCAGCTTCTGATCTACTACGTGGTGATGGGGCAGTTCCTCGGCGCCGCCCGCGGCATCCCGGACTTCGCGATCTACATCTTCTCCGGCCTCACCGCCTACACGCTCTTCAGCGAGGTGGTGAACGGCTCGACAGGATCCATCGTCGGCAACTCGGGGCTGATCAAGAAGATCTACCTGCCGCGCGAGATCTTCCCGCTCGCGAGCCTCGGCTCAGCGCTCTTCAACTTCGCCATCCAGCTCGGCATCCTCCTGGCAGCGACCCTCGTCCTCCTCCGCTTCCCGATCAGCGCCGACCTGGTGTACCTGGTGCCGTCCTTCCTGGTCGTCGTGATCTACTCGCTGGCGTTCGGTCTTCTGCTGGCCGCGCTGAACGTGTACATGCGAGACATCCAGTACCTGGTCGATGTCGCGCTCATGGTGCTCATGTGGGCGTCGCCGATCGTCTACTCCTGGTCGATGGTCAAGAACGTCATCAAGTCTCCGCTCCTGCTCGAGATCTACACCGACAACCCGGTCACACTGGCCGTGCTCGGCTTCCAGCGATCGCTTTGGATCGGCGGCCAGGGCACGGCAGAATACCCCGGCGGACTCATGCTCCGTCTCGCGGTCGCCGGCGTCATCGGGCTCGTGCTCATCGTGATCTTCCACCGCGTCTTCACACGCCTTCAGGGAAACTTCGCTCAGGCCCTATGACCGACAGCACTCAGACAGGCGACGTGACCATGTCAAGCCACACCCCGGAGGCGCTGAGCGCGCGGCCCGACGTGATCGTGCTCGACGACGTCACCAAACGGTTCGTCATCCGCAAGGACAACTCCCTCAAGGAACGTCTGGTCACTCTCGGCCGGGCCGGGCGCAAGCACCGGGAGGACTTCTGGGCGCTGCGCGGCGTGACCGCGAGCATCAAGGCGGGCACGACCATCGGGCTGATCGGCCACAACGGGTCCGGCAAGAGCACGCTGCTCAAGGTCATCGGCGGCATCATCGACCCGACCAGCGGCTCGGTCTCGCGCCGCGGACGGATCGCCGCGCTCCTCGAGCTCGGCGCCGGGTTCCATCCCGACCTCACTGGACGCGAGAACGTCTTCCTCAACGCCGCCATCCTCGGTCTCACCCGCAAGGAGACCGAGGATCGCTTCGACGACATCGCCGAGTTCTCCGGGATCGGCGAATTCATCGACACCCAGGTCAAGTTCTACTCGTCGGGCATGTACGTCCGGCTCGCCTTCGCTGTCGCCGTCCACACGGACCCCGACATCCTCCTGGTCGACGAGGTCCTGGCGGTCGGCGACGAGGCGTTCCAGCGCAAGTGCCTGGACAAGATCCGCAGCTTCCAGCAGGAGGGCCGCACGATCATCCTGGTCACGCATTCGCTCGGTCAGGTCTCCGAGCTCTGCGATCAGGCGATCCTGCTCAACCGGGGCGAGGTGGTCTTCAGCGGCGAGGCCCACGAGGCGGTGGCGCGTTTCCGCGACATCCTGGAGGAGCGTCGCATCGACGAGATCCAGCGCCATGCCGCCCCCGACGTGACCGTGCCGGTCCCCAAGGTCGTCGCCACCTCCGTGCGCGCCGCCGGCCGCTCCGAAGGCGAGCCCGCCGAGCACGGCGACGACCTGATCGTGCGCACGACCTTCGACCATCCCGGACTCAGCCCGCACTGGATCGCCGCCATCCAGATCGACAACGCCTCGGGCCAGGTGGTCTACGGCACGGCGAGCAGTCGGCTGGGGATCGACCTCGAGCCTTTCGAGGGCCGGCGCACCGTCGAGTTCACGCTCAAGAACGTGCAGCTCGGTTCGGGCAAATACTTCGTCAACGTGTCCCTGATGGACACCACCGGCCGCCACCTCGCGGACGCTCCCCAGGCCTGCGCGTTCAATGTCGCGTACTACCCGAAGGCGACGGGCACGTCGTACCTCGAGCCCGAGTTCACCGACCTTGGTTCCACGCCGGACGCAGCAGCCGCACGATGACGGCCACTGTCCGTGTCGTCACGGTGACGTACAACTCGTCGCGCGTCCTGACGGATTTCCTCGGGTCGGTCGGCGCCGCGGCGGAGGTCACGCCCGCCGTCACGGTGGTGGACAATGCGTCCCGCGACCTCCCGGCCACGCGCGAGATCGTGGCTGCGCATCCGGGAACGGAACTGATCGAGTCGCCGGACAATCTCGGCTACGGCGCCGCGATGAATCTCGGCGTGCGCGCCCGTGACAGAGCCGACTACTACCTGCTGGCCAACCCGGACCTGATCTTCCAGCCCGGCACGATCGACCTCCTGGTCGCGGCCGCGGAGGCGGCCCCCGGAGCGGGAGCGCTGGGACCGGCGATCTTCAACTCGGACGGGACCTTGTACCCGTCGGCACGTGCGCTGCCGTCGCTTCGCAACGGCATCGGTCACGCGCTCTTCTCGCGGTCCTGGCCGTCCAATCCCTGGACCAGGAGCTACCGGCCGCTGCCTGTCGACCATACCGAGCCCGTCGCGGTCGGCTGGCTGTCCGGCGCGTGCCTCCTCGTCCGCGACGACGCGTTCCGCCGGATCGGCGGCTTCGACGAGAGCTTCTTCATGTACTTCGAGGACGTCGATTTCGGGCGGCGCATCGGCCTCGCGGGTCTCGAGAACCTCTACGTCCCGGCCGCCCGGGCGATCCATTCCGGCGCGCACTCGACCTCGGAGCGGTCCGAGTCGATGGACCGCGCGCACCACGACAGCGCCTACCTCTACCTGTCGCGGGTCTACTCCGGCGCGCTGCTCGCGCCGGTCCGCCTCGCGCTCCGCGCGGGGCTCTGGGTGCGCGGGCGCTGGGCCGGCCGGCGAGCGCACCGCACGGCCGGCTGACCCTGGTCAGGCCCTAGTCGCCCTTCGAGTCGAGCAGTCCGAGCAGGTACGACCCGTAGCCGCTCTTGACCAGCGGCGCGGCGAGGTCCCCGAGGTGGGCGTCGTCGATCCAGCCGGCGCGCCAGGCGACTTCCTCGACGCAGCCGACCTTGAACCCCTGGCGGTCCTCGATGACGCGGACGTACTCCGACGCCTGCATCATGGACTCGAATGTCCCGGTGTCGAGCCACGCGGTCCCGCGGTCGAGGACCTGGACCTGGAGCTTGCCCGCCTGCAGGTAGCGCTCGTTCACCGTGGAGATCTCCAGCTCCCCGCGCGCGCTCGGCTCGATCGTCTTGGCGATCTCCACGACGGAGTTGTCGTAGAAGTACAGGCCGGGCACGGCGTACTTGCTCTTCGGGCGGGACGGCTTCTCCTCGATCGACAGCGCCGTGAAGTTCTCATCGAACTCGACGACGCCGTACGCGGTCGGGTCGCTCACCTGGTAGGCGAAGATCAGGGCGCCGTCGACGTCGGTGTGCTGCCGCAGCGACGAGCCGAGGCCGGTGCCGTGGAAGATGTTGTCGCCGAGCACGAGCGCGACCGACTCGTCGCCGATGAACTCCTCGCCGATGATGAACGCCTGCGCGAGCCCGTCCGGCGACGGCTGCACGGCGTACTCCAGCCGGATGCCGAGCTGCGAACCGTCGCCGAAGAGGGCCCGGAACTGCTCGTTGTACTCGGGCGTGGTGATGATGAGGATCTCGTTGATCCCCGCCATCATCAGCGTCGACAGCGGGTAGTAGACCATCGGCTTGTCGTAGATGGGCATGAGCTGCTTGGAGATGCCCTTGGTGATGGGCCAGAGCCGGGTGCCGGAGCCGCCGGCGAGGATGATTCCGCGCATGAGCTGAGGGTGGTCCTTACTTGTCGTCGAGCGAGGCGTAGAAGGCCCGCGCTGCGTCCCAGGTCGGCAGGAGGCCGCTCTCGTTCGCCTCCGCGAGGCCGGGCGCGTCGGTGTCCTTCGCGGAGAGGAGGAGGTCCTCTGCCGGCAGCGGGAACTCGAGGGCGATATCGGCGTCGAGCGGGTTGATCCCGTGCTCGCGGGTCGGGTTGTAGACGTCGGTGACGAGATAGCTCACGGTCGCGTCGTCGGTCAGAGCGACGAAGCAGTGCCCGAGGCCTTCCGCAACGTAGATCGCTCGCCGGTCGACGTCGTCCAGCAGCACCGAGTCCCACTTCCCGTAGGTGGGGGACCCGACCCGGATGTCGATCACGAAGTCCAGCACCGCGCCGCGCGGAGCCATCACGTACTTGGCCTGGCTCGGCGGGATGTCGGCGAAATGGATGCCGCGCACCGAACCGCGACGTGAGACCGAAGTGTTGCCCTGCTTGAGGTCGAGCGAGTGGCCGACCGCCTCCTCGAGCCGGTCGAACCGGTAGAACTCGAAGAAGAGCCCGCGGTCGTCAGGATGCTGACGCGGGGTGATCTCGTAGGCGTCGGGGATCTCTAGTTCTCGGATCTGCACCCCGGGAGTCTACCAAGCGTGCCGGGAGCGCTCGCGGACGGCCCGGATCAGCTCATCCGCCCTGGCCCCGAACGAATGCTCGGCCGCGACCCGTTTCACGATGCCGGCCATGTCGTCGTCGTCCGGCCAGCCGTCGTCATCGTGGAGCAGCCGCGCGGAGATCGGCCTGACCGGAATACGGGCGAACCGCTCCCCCGAAGATCTCCAGGCCCTCGATGTCGTCGCTCACCACGCGCGCGCCGCTCGCGACCGCGTCGAACAGGCGGTTCGCGAGGAATCCCTCCGCCCGCATGTCCTCCCAGTGGTCGTTGAGCACGATGCGTGCGCTGCGGTAGGCCGCCGACACGTCGTCGTTGGCGAGGAACTGGCCGCGGACGAGCGCCGGGTCGATGAACTGCTCCCAGCCGTCCCCGTAGACCGAGAGGTCGGCTCCGGCGGCGAGCGCGTCGCGCACGATGGGACGGTAGACATTGCGCGTCTTGCCGACGAAGAGCACGTCGGACGCCAGCGACGCGTCCTCCGGCCCCGGATGGAAGCGCTCCGGCGATGTCGCCTGCAGCAGCGGCAGGACCGGCACGCTCACCTGCTCGCTCATCCGGCCGGCCCAGGCCGCCCCCGCCGCGTAGACGAGGTCGTAGCACTCGAGCTCGTCGGCCCCGACCATCTCCGGGTGGCTGATCACCCAGAGGATGTTGAAGGCGGCGGGATTCGGCGGGACGATGTGCAGCCCGCGCAAGGTGACCGTGACATCGTCGAGGTGGTCGGAGCCGGCCCGGTACGCGGAGTCACGGGTGTCCACCGTCACCTGCTCGCCCCGCGCGCGCAGCGCCGAGGCCAGGTCCTCCGCGAAGTAGGTGTCGCCCCACACGCGCCCGGCTTCTCCCGACGGCGCGCCCGAGCGGATCGACCAGCGTCGCGGCGCCTCCTGGCGCGCGGCCAGGAGCGGTTCGGCGAAGCGGGTCGCGCCGAGGAAGTCGTTGCCCATGATCCGCTCGCGCAATTCGGGGACGGCCGAGCCGCGCACGCCCTCCAGCCGGAAACCGCTCCGGGCGACGACGGACTCGAGCGTCGGCGAGGCGAGGGCGTCGGTCGGGTGCCCCCGCCAAGCGCTCCGAGCGGCGCTGGGCACCCGGGAGCGCGCGTCCACGACATGGGCGCCCAGGGCGACCACCGGCGCTCGGGCCGCTGTCGCCCGCGCAATCCCCTCCTCCGCGCCGTAGCCGGGATCGAACCCGGCGAAAGCGTCGAGGTCCACGAGCACGCAGCGGGAGGTCACGACGCCCACCGTGAGGCGGTCGGCGGGAGGCAGGTCGGACAGCGGGTGCTCGGCCAGCACCCGAACAGGCGGAGCGGCCCGGGAGACGAAGACGGAGCCCGCGTCGACGACCAGGCCCGATCCGTCCGTCACCAGCGGCTGGACGAACGCCGCGCCCGACTCCTCCGCGACCCTGCGCAGTGTGTCGTCGACGTCTGCCGGCGCATCCACCTCCGCGTCGAGCACCACGGCGTAGCGCGTCTCGACCTCGCCGATCAGGGCGTTGGCCGCGGACGTCCAGGAGTCGGCCGCAGGGAACCGGCCCGGATCGACGACGACGCGCGTCACGCCCGCGCGGCGATCCCGGGTCGCGCCGTCGAACCCGATCGGCGCCGGGGACACGGGCGGCTCGGTCTGAGGACGGCGCTGCGGCGACGGGATCGCCGGGGCCGTGGGTGCGCCGGAACGCAGACGGCCGAGCACGCGAGAGGGATGCCGCACCAGGGCCGCCGCCCTGCGTACGCGCGACACCTGCTCCGCCCGAGGCCGCAGGACCGCCGCACCCCACGCCCCCGCACCCCACGACCCCGCACCCCACGCCCCCGCACCCAACGACCCCGCGTCGCCCAGCATCCGCTCGCGCCGGACGTACGACGCGGCGGCCAGGGCGCGGCGGCGTGCGTCGTCCGCGTCGTCGGCCAGCGCGACGATCGCGGTGCGCCAGGCGTCGGCGCCCGACGGGACGAGGAGCGCCCCGTGCTCGCCGGTCCCACTGTAGGCAGGCGAGTCCGAGGCGACCGTGGCGAGCCCGAGCATGCTGTACTCGAGGAACCGGAGGTCGCTCTTCGACGCGTTCGCGCCGACATCCGCGAGCGGAGCGACACCGAACGCCCACCTGTCCCGGTGAGCGTGGAGCCACGCGGCGAACGCGGGATACGGATGCGCCCCCGCGGGGATCTCCAGGCGCGAGAACCAGGGCTCGTCCGCGCCCGTCACCCCGACGACTTCGAGCACGATCGGCCGGCCGCGCGAATCGGTCAGCCCGTCGAACACGGGGCGCAGGAGGGCGAGGTCCACGGCATGGGTGGTCGACCCCACGTACACGACGCGGGTCTCGGCGAGCTCGCGCGCGGGCTCCGCCGGCGCCGGCCCGGGCCAGAGTCGCGGGTCGAGCTCGTTCTGGACGACGACGATCGAGCGGGCGAAGTCGCTGACGGTCGCCGCGAGCCGGTCCGTGCTGACGATCACGACGTCCGCTTCCGCCGCGAGCCGCCGCACGGCGTCGAGGCGTGCCACGTCGTACTCCTGCGCGAGCAGACGGGCCCTCGCCTCCTCCGTCAGGACGTCGTCGTCGAGGTCGAGCACCAGCCGCGCGCCGCGTTGCCGTGCCCGTGCGATGACGCCCTCGAGCAGCTCGCCGGTCACTGCGTCCCCCTGGACGAGCACGGAGTCGTAGTGATTCAGGTCGTCGCCGACCGCGTAGCGGACGGGGTCGATCAGGGTGGCGGTGAGGAGCCCCAGCGACTGGGCGTGCGCGATCCGGCGTACGACACGGACCTCCGCCGAGGCGGGATGAGCACCGGATGCGCCGTGCACGATGTAGCCGAGGTGGGCGCGCGCGCCGCTTCGACGGCTCATGCGGGATCGCCTCCTGTTCATCCGCGCCGTCGACGGGCCCGCGGATGGCTCAAATATGCCAGCAGCCGGTGCCGAGATCAAACGGCCAGGTCTCCCGGAGGTGCTGTCGGTATGATCGGACGCGACTTTCTCATTCGATCGAAGGCCTTTTCTCACTCATGAAGATTCTCGTCACCGGTGGCGCCGGGTTCATCGGCTCCAACTTCGTCCGTCGCACCCTGCAGGACGCCTACCCGGGCCTGGAGGGCGCCGAGGTCGTCGTCCTCGACGCACTGACCTACTCGGGCAACCTGGCCAACCTCGCCCCGGTCGCCGACTCCCCGCGTTACACCTTCATCAAGGGCGACATCCGCGACGGCGGCCTGCTGGACGAGCTGTTCCCGACGATCGACGCCGTGGTGCACTTCGCCGCCGAGTCGCACGTCGACCGCTCGGTGCGCGATGCCTCGATCTTCGTGGAGACCAACGTCCTCGGCACGCAGCAGCTCCTCGACGCGGCGCTGCGCAACAAGGTCGAGCGGTTCGTGCACGTCTCCACCGACGAGGTCTACGGCTCGATCGCGGAAGGCTCGTGGGCGGAGGACCGCCCGCTGGAGCCGAACTCGCCGTACTCGGCGTCCAAGGCCGGCAGCGACCTCCTCGCCCGCAGCTACTTCCGCACGCACGGGCTCAACCTGTCGATCACGCGCTGCTCGAACAACTACGGGCCGTACCACTTCCCCGAGAAGGTCATCCCGCTCTTCGTCACCAACCTGATCGACGACAAGCACGTCCCGCTCTACGGCGAGGGCAACAACATCCGCGACTGGCTGCACGTCGACGACCACACCCGCGGCATCGCCATGGTGCTCGTGAACGGCCGCGCGGGCGAGATCTACAACATCGGCGGCGGCACCGAGCTCACCAACAAGGAGCTCACCCAGCTGCTGCTCGACGCCACCGGCAAGGACTGGTCGTACGTCGACCGCGTCGCCGACCGCCTCGGCCACGACCTGCGCTACTCGGTCGACATCTCCAAGATCCAGAACGAGCTCGGCTACGAGCCGCTGGTGCCCTTCCAGCAGGGTCTCGCCGACGTGGTGCAGTGGTACCGCGACAACCGCGACTGGTGGGAGCCGCTCAAGGCCCGCGCCGCCCTGGACAACTGATGCGCGTCCTCGTCGCCGGCGCGAACGGCCAGCTCGGCCAGGACCTCCGGAAGGCCCTGGCAGAGCGCGGGCACGACGTGACGGCGCTCGGCCGCGCCGAGCTCGACGTGACCGACCGCGACGCGGCTGTCGCCGCGGCCGCCGGTCACGACGCCGTCGTCAATGCGTCCGCGTACACCAAGGTGGACGACGCCGAGACGCACGAGGACGAGGCCTACGCGATCAACGCGCTCGGCACCGAGAACCTCGCCGTCGCCGCCGCGGCGACCGGGGCGCGCTACGTGACGGTCTCCACCGACTACGTGTTCGACGGCCACGCCGCCGCGCCCTACGCCGAGGACACACCGCGCGACCCGATCAACGCCTACGGCCGCACCAAGGCGGCGGGCGAGGAGCTCGCGCTGGCGGCGCACCCGGACGGCACCTACGTCGTGCGCACCGCGTGGCTGTACGGCGCGGGCGGCGCGAACTTCGCGCGGACGATGGTGAAGCTGGCCGGCAGCCACGAGACCGTGAGCGTCGTCGCCGACCAGCTCGGCCAGCCGACGTGGACCGGCGACCTCGCCGCGCAGATCGTCGCGCTGCTGGAGTCCGACGCCCCCGCCGGGGTCTACCACGGCACGAATTCGGGCCAGGCGAGCTGGTTCGAGTTCGCGAAGGCGGTCTTCAGCGCCGCCGGATTGAACCCTGATAGGGTCACACCGACCGACAGCGCGACGTTCGTCCGTCCCGCACCCCGACCGTCCTACTCCGTGCTCGCGCACGGGGCCTGGGCGAAGGCCGGACTGACGCCCATGCGGTCGTGGGAGGCCGCCCTGGCAGACGCCGCACGGCAGGGAGTCCTGGACCTGGAGACGAATGACGACACTCAGCGTGGTGGTCGATGAGCTCACCTCGACCGAGACCGGCGGAGTCCGCCGGTACACCGAGGAGCTGACCCGTCAGCTGATCGCCACCGCGCCGGCGGGCTGCGAAGTGCGTGCGTACGTGTCCAATGTCCCCGACGAGCAGCTCGACGAGCTGCGCGCGGCCCTTCCCGGGCTCGCCGACCTGGTGCGGCTCCCGCTCGCCCGCCGCGAGCTCACGCTCGCCTGGCAGTCCGGCATCGCCGTGGGCGGCGTGCGCGGGATGGTGCACGCGCCGAGCCTCCTCGCCCCGCTGCGCAAGCACGACACCCTGAACGACGGCGACCAGGTCGCCGTGACGATCCACGACGCGCTCGCCTGGACGCATCCGGAGTCGCTCGGCGCCACCACGGTGATGTGGACGAAGTCGATGGCCAAGCGCGCCCGCAAGCACGCCGACGCGATCGTGGTGCCCACGCACGCGGTCGCGAACAGCCTCGCCGAGTCCCTCGACTTCGGGGACCGCATCCGGGTCATCGGCGGCGCCCCCGCGACGACGCTGCGGCTCCCGGCCGACGCCGACGAGCGCGCTGCCCGGCTCGGCCTGCCGCCGGTGTACGCGTTCACGCTGGGCTCGATCATGCCGCGCAAAGGCATCGCACCGCTCATCCGCGCCGTCGCCCGGCCCGAGTCGCACGACATCCCGCTGCTCATCGCCGGGCCCGACCGCTACGGGGACGGCACCGCGACCGGTGTGGCCGCTGCGGCCGGCCTGCCGGAGGACCGCGTGCGCGCCCTCGGCCGGCTGGACGACGCCGACCTCGCGGTCGTGCTCGACCGCGCCACGCTGTTCGTCTACCCGAGCCTGGCCGAGGGCTTCGGCCTCCCGATCGTGGAGGCCTTCAAGTTCGGCCTCCCGGTCGTCCACTCCGACGACCCGGCCCTGGTGGAGGTCGCCGCCGGCGCGAGCCTGGTCGTGGAGCGGCCGGCCTCCCCCGAGGACGACGCCGGCTACAGCGAGCGCCTCGCCGGCGCGATCGGCCGCGTCCTCGACGACGGCGACCTGCGCGGCCGCCTCGGCGTTCTCGCGTCCGACCGTGCCCGCGCCTTCAGCTGGCGCGACTCCGCCGAGCGCGTCTGGGCGCTGCACGCCGACCTCTGACGGCCCGCGCCCCCGCGCGATTCGTCACGAATGTCGCGAAAGCGCGCCGCAATCCCGCGATTCGTCACGAATGTGCGCCAAGCGATTCGTGACGAATGTGTTCGTGGTCAGGCGCGCGTGGACGTGACGGCGGCCTCGCGGTCGGCGGCCTCGGCCTCGTCCTCGCGGCCGAACCAGGCGCGGTACCGCGCCGCTGCCCACTCGCCGGCCGCCTTCGACCAGCCGTGGCTGCGCTTCTCGATCAGCCAGGTGAAACCGACCGCGACCAGCACCGCCAGCGGGAGGGCGAACAGCAGCGGCACGTACCACGCCTGTCCGGCGAACAGGTACGTGCTGAACAGGATGATCGGCACGTGCACCAGGTACAGGCTGAAGGAGATCGCGCCGAGGAACTGCAGCGGACGCGATTCGAACACCACGCGCAGCGGAGTCCAGCCGACCGCGGCGACCACGAGGCCTGCCGCCGCCAGCGGGACGAGCCCCTTCAGCACATTGTCGAGCTCGGGGATGCTCCCCACGCCCGGCCCGACGAGCCACGGCGCGATGAGCAGCAGCGCGCTGCCGACGGTGACCGCGGCCCACAGGGGGTGACGGAACCAGCGGGTGTTGATCCGCGCGGCGCTGTCGCGGACGACGTCGAGGCGTACCGCGATGACCGCGCCGACGAAGAACGCCGGGAAGTACTGCAGCTCCCCCGACCCGGCGTGCGCGCCCAGCCAGGTCAGCGCGCAGGCCAGCGCCAGGCCGCCGATCCACCACTTGCGCACGGCGAGCGCCGCGATCGCGAACACCGGCAGCAGCAGCGAGAAGGCGAGCTCCCAGCGCAGCGACCACAGCGGGTTGTTGATCTGGCCGTCCCCGCCCAGGAGGTCGATCGCCTTGACGATGTACTCCCACGAGAAGTTCGGGGTCGACGAGTTGCTGAGCCACGTCCCGCTCGGCTGCGTGCTCACCTGCGGGATGGCGGCGACCCACGCCGCGGCGAGCACGACCGACGCCGCGACCGGCACCATGAGCCGCACCACGCGGCGCGGGAAGTAGGCCACCCAGTCGAAACCGCGCCGGCGCACCACCGGCAGCGTCACCACCAGCCCGGACAGCACGAAGAACACGATCACCGACTCCACACCGGCGGAGGCCAGCTTGAGCGGCGTGTAGCTGATCCACCACATGAAGGAGCCGGCGGGGGCGTGGCCGCCGCCCGGCGCGCCGGGGAAATCGGGGTTCGTATAGAGCGCGTGGTGGAAGAGGACGACGACCGCCGCGAGTCCGCGGAGCCCGTCGAGGGCTGTCAGGCGTGCACTGTCTCTTGTCCGCGTCTTCTGGTCCACACTTCCACCTGTACCCGTCATAGGCGGGCGACGGTACCGGCGGGCCCTGGGGGCTTCCTGTGACCTGTTCAGGGGACACCTGGGAGGCCGCGC
Organism: Leifsonia sp. L25; assembly: GCF_050632895.1. The sequence goes on from NZ_JBODRZ010000003.1 coordinate 468,499, forward strand.
TCAGCCTCCGGACGGGGTGCGCGTCGACGTCGGCGGTGTCAGCGCCGTCTTCACGAGCTGGTGGATGTGCGCGTAGTCCGGCTTCGCGGGGTCGATCGCGGGAGGCACGAGCTCCAGCTTGTCGACCGGCTGTGCGCGCGTCTTCATCCCGAGGTCGACGAAGTAGCCGAGCATCGACTGCGGGATGTCGGTCTTCATCACCTGCACGCCCGCCTGGGCGATGTCCTGGAACTTGGTGACCACGTTGAGCGGGTTGAACTGCGTGAGGATCGCGTCCTGCAGCTGCCGCTGGCGCGCCATCCGGTCGTAGTCGCTCGTGCCGTGCCGCGCTCGCGCGTACCACTGGGCGTGATAGCCGTCCAGGTGGTGCGTGCCGGGCTGGATCCACTCCACGACGCCGTTGAGGTTCTCGTCGCCGCCGATCGGCACCTTCTCGGTCACGGTGATGTCGACCCCGCCGAGCGCGTCGATCAGGGTGGCGAAGCCCTGCATGTCGATGAGCACGTAGTACTGGATGGTCAGCCCGGTCGCACCCTCCATCGCGTCCCGCATCGCCTCGATCCCCGGCTCGCTCTGCTGCTTCTTCGCGTCCGGGTACAGGTCCGGCTTGTAGAGCTCGACCTCGGTGTAGATGGAGTTGAGCTGACAGACGTCGACGTCGCACTTGTCGTGGTAGCCGTAGCCGTCCGGGTAGGCGGTCCGGAGCGGCGATTTCGCGGAGAACGGCACGGGGTTCAGGTCGCGCGGGAGGCCCACGGTGACGGCCTTCCCCGTGCTCGCGTCGATGCTGACGATCGACATGCTGTCCGGGCGCAGCCCCTGGCGGTCGGGTCCGGCGTCGCCGCCGAGCAGCATGATGTTGTACCGGCCGTCCACCGGGGCGACGGGGGCGCTGTCGGCGAAGATGTCGCCGAGCGCGCCGCGTGCCGAGCCCGCGACCGCCGATCCGTAGGCCGCGGTGCCGGCCAGTCCGACCAGCACGAGCACCGAGAACGCGGCGATCCAGCCGCGCATCTCGGCCCGCGCTCTGACCAGCCGGACGAGCCGCAGGGTGTCGAGCGTCAGCACCGCCCAGAGGAGGGCGTAGGCGATGAGCAGGAGCTGGACGACCGTGAGACTCCCGGCCTGGGTCGCGAACGTGTAGAGCGACGACGGCGACACGATCAGGAGGACGAGCGCCACGATCCCGAGCATCCACAGCAGCAGGGTCGAGAGGATGCCGACGCGGCCGAGCATCCGGTTGCCGGCGACGAGCTGGGGCGTGCCGGGCAGCACGATGTTGAGGCCGACGAGCCACCAGCCGCGCGCCGTCATCTCCCCCGGCGACGACGCGTTCGGGTAGCGGAGCGGGGTCGCCGCGGTCATAGCCGGGACTGCAGCGCCCGGTTCTTCTCCTCCACGCTCGCCTCGAGATCGGCGGCGAAACGCGTCAGGGCGTCGGACAGCTCCGGGTCGGAGGTGGCGAGGATCTTGACGGCGAGCAGCCCGGCGTTGCGGGCGCCGCCGATGGAGACGGTGGCGACGGGGACGCCCGCGGGCATCTGCACGATCGACAGCAGTGAGTCGAGACCGTCGAGCCGCGCGAGCGGCACCGGCACGCCGATGACCGGGAGCGTGGTGACAGCCGCGACCATCCCGGGCAGGTGTGCCGCCCCGCCCGCGCCGGCGATGATGACGCGCACGCCGCGCCCGGCGGCCTCCTGGCCGAAGGCGATCATCTTCTCCGGCGTGCGGTGCGCGGAGACGACCTCCACCTCGTGCGCGACACCGAACTCGGTGAGCGCTGTGGAGGCCTCCTGCATCACCGACCAGTCGGAGTCGGAGCCCATGATCACGGACACCACGGGCTTGGACTGTGCGGGCATGGGAACCAGGATAGGTGCGGGGTGCGGGGTCGGCGGGTGCGGCCCGCCGCACGGCGGGAAGGAAATTCGGGCGGAATCTCCTTCCGGATGCGATTGCGCAGGAGGAGCCCGGGCGTGTCGGGCCGGATCTCCTGCTCAGCCTTCGAAGAAGGCCGCCGCAGCTCGCGCCCGGTAGACGACGTCGTCGAGGTCGTCGCCGCCGACGGTCACGTGCCCCACCTTGCGGCCGGGCCGCGGGGCCTTGCCGTAGCCGTGGAACTTCGCCTCCGGGTGCGCCGCCAGTGCTGCAGGGTAGCGGTCCTGCAGCGTGCCCGATTCCGGGCCGCCGAGGATGTTCACCATGACCGACCACTCCTGGCGAGGCTCGGTCGAGCCGAGCGGGAGGTCGAGGACGGCGCGCAGGTGCTGCTCGAACTGGCTCGTGAGAGCGCCCTCGATCGACCAGTGGCCGCTGTTGTGCGGGCGCATGGCCAGCTCGTTGATCAGCACCCTGTCGTCGGTGGTCTCGAACATCTCCACGGCGAGCACACCGGTGACACCGAGACCCTCTGCGACATGGCGGGCGATATCGGCGGAGACCCGCGCCACGCGGCCGACCGAACCCGGGGCCGGGGCGATCACCTCGGCGCAGACGCCGTCGCGCTGCACCGTCTCCACCACCGGCCACGCGGCGATCTCACCGGACGGGCGGCGCGCGACGAGCTGCGCCAGCTCGCGGCGGAATTCCACCAGCTCCTCCACCAGGAGCGCGCCGCCGCGGCCGTCCTCGGCGAGCGCCAGGAACCAGTCGTCCGCGCCGGACGCCTCCGACACCACACGCACGCCCTTGCCGTCGTAGCCGCCGCGCGCCGTCTTCACGACCGCCCGGCCGCCGTGGTCGGCGAGGAACGCGCCGAGCTCCTCGGCGGACTCCACCGCGGCCCAGTCCGGCACCGGGAGGCCCAGCTCGCTGAGCTTGGCGCGCATCTGCAGCTTGTCCTGCGCGTAGAGCAGCGCGTCGGGACCGGGGTGCACGGGGATGCCGCGGCCGACCAGCTCACGCAGGATCGCCGGCGGCACGTGCTCGTGGTCGAAGGTCACGACGTCGACCGTCTCGGCGAACGCGAGCACGGTGTCGAGGTCGCGGTAGTCGCCGACGCCGGTCGCGGCCAGGTCGGCGCTCATCCCCTCGGCCTCCTCCAGCACGCGGATGTCTATGCCGAGCTCCACCGCCGGAGGAATCATCATCCGAGCCAACTGTCCGCCGCCGATCACACCGACTTTGTTCCTGGCCATCTCCGATGTCTCTCCTCGATACTCTTCACACGGTGCGCGGGCAACTCCCAGATACCGGACACCCGGGCCGCGTAGTGTGGCGAACGCACTCCTATCTTCCCGCATAGCCAGGCTGGAGCATGACGACCGAGACGACCGCAGCGCGCCGCACGGCGCGCATCCTCCCGCAGCTGATCAAGTTCGGCGCGGTGGGCGCCGTCGGCTTCGGCGTCAATCTCGTCGTCTTCAACGTGATGCTGCTGATCGTGCTGCGCAATGTGCAGCACGCGACGATCTACTCCACGATCATCGCGACGGTCATCGCCATCCTGACGAACTGGATCGGCAACCGCTACTGGGCGTTCTCCGGCCAGCGCCAGGACAACGCCGCGCGGGAGGGCGTCGAGTTCTTCGCCGTCAGCCTCGTCACCGGGACCGGCATCCCGCTGGTCTGCGTGTGGGTCTCGCACTACCTGCTCGGGCTGGCGAACCCGTTCGCCGACAACATCTCGGCGAACGTCGTCGGCCTCGCGATCGGCATGCTGTTCCGCTTCGCTCTCTACCGCTGGTGGGTGTACTCGCCCGCCCGCGCGGAGGCGAAGGCCCGGAACGCGGAGGCCCGGACAGCGGGGACCCGGAACACGGCAGCTCGGCCGGCGACGACCGTCCTCACCGTGCCCGAGCCGGCCGCCACGACGGGCTCGACGCTAGCGCGAACCCCAGACGGTCGTCTCGTCGGAGACTGACTCCGACTGCTGCCGGCGCACCGCCACGACGGTCTGCGTTCGCTCCATCAGCTCGCTCAGCGCGCGCTGCACCTGATCGGCCTTCGGCACGTCCCGCAGCACGACCGGGTGGTCGAGCCCGGAGTTGATCCGCACGTCCCCGGACCGGAACATGCTCTGGAGCCAGGAGCGGCGCACGGCGACGTCGTAGCCGCGGCTGTGCAGCAGCTCCTGGCGCACCCGCACGAAGAAACCGTGCCGGATGATCAGCCGGCGCGTGGTGATCGTGTAGCGCCGGCTCAGCCAGACGGCGAGCGGGAGCAGGAACAGCAGGAGGACGACGGCGGCCGCCGCGCTCCACAGCAGCACGACCTCCCACACCTCGGAGATTCGTCCGGCGAAGAAGCCGATGCCGCCGGCCGCGGCGATCAGGGCGAGGCTCGGCCAGAACATGGCGCGCGCGTTCGACCTCAGGCGGGCGATGACCCGCTCGGGAGGCGGCGCGGGCGTACCCTCCGGCGAACTGCTCATGTGTCCCATTAATACCGCAGGTGCGTCACGTCGCCCGCCGCCACCGCCGTGGGACCGTCATCCGATTCCACGATCAGCCGGCCGGACTCGTCGATCGACGTCGCGGTGCCGAGCAGCACGTCGCCGCCGGGGAGCTCGACGCGCACCGAGCGGCCGATCGTGTGGCAGGCCTCCACGACCTCGTCGCGCAGGGCGCTGCGAAGCGGATCGCCGCCCGCGGCCACGAACTCCCGGTAGAGCACGCTGAGCTGGGTGAGGTAGGCCGCCAGCACCGCGTCCGGGTCGATGTCCCTCGCGCCGGCCACGGCGAGCGAGGTGGAGGTCGGGGTCGGCAGCTCGTCGTGCTGCAGCGTCAGGTTCACCCCGGCGCCGACGATCACGCCGTCCATGCCCGGCAGCAGCTCGGAGAGGATGCCGCACACCTTGGCCTCCTCGATCAGCACGTCGTTCGGCCACTTGACCGCGACCTCCCGGCTGGTGAAGCCGGAGAGCGCGCGGCTCATCGCGACCCCCGCCAGGAGCGGGAACCAGCCGAGCGCCTCAGGGCCGAGGCCCTCCGGCCGCAGCAGCACCGAGATCGCCAGCGCCTTGCCGGGAGGCGACACCCAGACCCGGCCGAGCCGGCCGCGGCCGCCCGTCTGGTTGTCGGTGACGACCACGGCGAGGTCGGGCAGGTCTCCAGCGCGCGCCTGGAGCACGTCGTTGGTGGATGCGGCCTCCGGCAGCACCTCGAGGACGGGGACGACAGCCCGGCTGCGACGGAAGTTCATTGCTCAATTCTGCCAGCGAACACGTGCGGATTTGTAGGAATCCGTAGACGGCATCGCCGTTCGGCCGGCAGGTAGAGTGAACGGCGTGACCGACACCGAAGCACGTCAGACCCCCGACCCCTTCACGACCGCCGGCAAGCTCGCCGACCTCAAGGAGCGGTTCCACGAGGCCGTGACCGCGAGCGGCCAGGCTGCGATCGAGAAGCAGCACGCGAAGGGCAAGCTGACCGCCCGCGAGCGGATCGACCTGCTCCTCGACCAGGGCTCGTTCGTGGAGTTCGACGAGTTCGTCCGCCACCGCACCCACGCGTTCGGCATGGAGGCCAAGCGGCCCTACGGCGACGCGGTCGTCACCGGCGTCGGCACCATCCACGGCCGCAACGTCGCGGTCTTCAGCCAGGACTTCACCATCTTCGGCGGCAGCCTCGGCGAGGTCGCGGGCGAGAAGATCATCAAGGTCATGGACCACGCGCTCAAGACCGGCGTGCCGATGATCGGCATCCTCGACTCCGGCGGCGCCCGCATCCAGGAGGGCGTGGTCGCACTCGGCAAGTACGGCGAGATCTTCCGCCGCAACACCGCGGCCTCCGGCGTCATCCCGCAGATCTCCATCGTGATGGGCCCGGCGGCGGGCGGCGCGGTGTACTCCCCGCCCTCACCGACTTCGTGATCATGGTCGACAAGTCGAGCCACATGTTCGTCACGGGCCCCGACGTGATCAAGACCGTCACGGGCGAGGACGTCGGGTTCGAGGAGCTCGGCGGCGCGCTCACCCACAACAAGATCTCCGGCGTCTCGCACTACCTCGCGAGCGACGAGGAGGACGCGCTCGACTACGCGCGCACCCTGCTCAGCTACCTGCCGCAGAACAACCTGGCCGAGCTGCCGGTGTTCGAGGCCGAGCCGGAGCTGGAGATCACCGACGCCGACGGCCGGCTCGACACGATCATCCCGGACTCCCCCAACCAGCCGTACGACGTGACCACGATCATCGAAGGAATCGTAGACGACGGCGAGTTCCTGGAGATCCAGCCGCTGTTCGCGCCGAACATCGTGATCGGCTTCGCCCGGGTGGAGGGCCGTTCGGTCGGCATCGTCGCCAACCAGCCGAGCTCGATGGCCGGCACGCTCAACATCGACGCGGGCGAGAAGGCGTCGCGGTTCGTGCGCTTCTGCGACGCGTTCAGCATCCCGATCCTCACACTGGTCGACGTGCCCGGCTACCTGCCCGGCACCGACCAGGAGTGGACGGGTGTCATCCGGCGCGGCGCGAAGCTGCTCTACGCGTATGCGGAGGCCACCGTGCCGCTGGTGACGATCATCACCCGCAAGGCCTACGGCGGCGCCTACATCGTCATGGGCTCCAAGCAGCTCGGCGCCGACCTGAACCTCGCCTGGCCGACCGCCGAGATCGCGGTCATGGGCGGCCAGGGCGCGGTCAACATCCTGTACCGCGGCGAGATCAAGCGCGCGGAGGAGGCCGGCGAGGACGTCGCCGCCGTGCGCGCCCGCCTGGCCAGCGAGTACACCTACAACGTCGCCAGCCCGTTCCTCGCGGCCGAGCGCGGCGAGCTGGACGGGGTGATCGAGCCGGCCGCCACGCGCATCTCGGTCATCAAGGCGCTGCGGGCGCTGCGCACCAAGCGCGCGTCGCTGCCGCCGAAGAAGCACGGGAACATCCCGCTGTGACCGGCGCGCACGCAGCGTCGGCCGGACCGTCCCCGCTCGACCCGTCGCAGTTGCGTTTCCTCACGAAGGGCGTGACGCCCGAGGAGATCGCCGCGGTCACCGCCGTTCTCGCGACGGCCGCGGCGGAGGCCGCTGCGGCGGCGCGGGACGCCCGGCCCCAGCGCGGACCGGACGGCTGGGAGCGCACGCAGCGCGGCCTCCGCAAGCCCCTCACGCCGGGGGCCGGCGCGTGGCGGTCGTTCTCGGGCTGACGCTCGCCCGGCGTACCCCGAAACCGGTTTTGTACCCCGGTCGGAGTGTCCCCCACACGCGGGACACGCGACAATCCGCCACCGCCGGCCCGCGGGACTCGCGCAGTGTCCCCCAGGGTCCCCCAAAATGACGACTATGTATTTATCGGCCCTGGCGACAATATTGTTATTGCTAGGTGTCTCTCCTCGTGAGTTACACCGCCAATCACTCGCCGACTAGGGTAAGCGGGCGAGTGCTTTGGGGGCGAGTCAGGACGATATTCGGGTTGTCGTCCTGACTCGGGGTTTGAAAAGGGGCCGACAAATTCGGGTGTCGGCCCCTTTCATCTCTTTAACCCCTGTCGTCCGTCGCCGAGGGCCACGTAAACGCCCCCCAGACGCGCGGAAGAAGGGCGCTTACGTGCCCCTCGGCCACGGCTCAGGCGACGACGTCGACCAGCGGGCGCGGGATCTCCAGCCAGAGGTCGACCTCGTCGTCCTCCGACTCCGCGCCCAGCGCGTTGGCGGCGCCGTCGTCGGACATCCGGAGGCCCACCACCGTCACGGCGGTCTTGGACGAGCGTGGCACCGTCCGCACGATCAGCTTGTCCGTCGTGGTGCCGCGGATGGCGTCCGCGAGACGGCGCAGCACCGTCTCCAGTCCGCTCTGGTCGAGGTCGTCGATCCCGCCCTCGTCGAGCAGGCTCACGACGACGCCGCGACGGCGGGCGTCCATGACCTCCCGGCGCACGTCGTCGTTGAGCAGGCGGCGGCCGCGGATCTCGTCGCGGATGGCGCCCTCCAGATAGCGGCACTCGCGCCGCTCCGCTTCAGTGAGGTCACCGCCGCGACGCACGATCTCGGCGAGCATCGGCGCGGCCACGCGGTAGGTCTGCCGCAGCCGGAGCTGGCGCTCCATGACGTGCGCCTCCTGCGCAGCCTGCCACTCGGTGGCCTCCCGCTCCGCCCGGGCGAACTGGAGGGCGTCGCGGCCAGCCTTAGCGAGCGAGCCGGAGATGACGACGGCGACGCCGACCCAGACGACCGATCCGATGACGCCCAGCCCGGCGAGCGCGCCGAGCCCCGCCCAGACGACCGTCTGCACGGCCAGGAAGCCGACGCCGACCCACGCCACGAACTGCTGGCGGCGCACGGCGGCGATCGTCATCAGCGTGCCCACCGCCGCGACGTACCAGGTCGCGTAGCCGTTGTCTTTCGCCGGGTTCAGCTCGCTCGTGACCAGGATCGGGATGACCACGCACACGGCGAGGTCGAACGCCGCGAGCCACAGCGGCATCTTGGTCGGGCTCGTCGGCCACAGGCTGATCACGGTGGCGACCGCGTACAGGGCCATCGCGACGATGGCCGGTCCCGGGGACCCGGGGATCGAGAGCGACGACAGCGCGAGGAACAGGTGGTAGGCCGAGAACAGTGCTCCCAGGCCGAGGAACAGCACGCGGTTGAGGGTGATCATCCGGCGGCCTCCTGCTCGCGCTCCACGATCGAGCCGTGCTCGCCCGCGGGCCAGACGATGGTCACCGTGGTGCCCTGGCCCGGCGCGGACTCGACGCTCGCGCGGCCGCCGACCTTCGCCAGCCGTTCGCGGATGCTCACCCGCAGGCCCAGCCGCTCGGCCGGAACCTCGTCGGCGTCGAAGCCGCGGCCGTTGTCGGTCACGGTCACGCGGACCGCCGCACCGTGCTCGCCACCGCGGACGACCACGCTCCGCCGCACCTCGTCGCCGCCGGCGTGCTGCATGCTGTTGACCATCGCCTGCACGGCCGCGGAGTAGACGGCCTCCGCGACGTTGACGGGGAGGCTGTGCAGCTCGTCGTGGTCACGCGCGTCCACCTCGAACGGCGACGAGAACGCCCGCGCCGCCGTCACCAATCGGTCGGAGAGCTGCTCGACGCCGACCTGGGTCTGGTCCTCCGGACCGGACGCCTCCGCGGCGTGCAGGTGGCCGATCGCGTCGGCGGCCATCCGCGCGGCGAGGTCCTTCTGCTCCTGCGTGCGGGCGCTCGCGGCCGACAGCAGCGTGGTCAGCACGCTGTCGTGCACGATCGCATCGACCTGCACGCGCTCCACCTCGGTCGCATGCTGGCGGACCGCGTTGCCGTACTTGGCCAGCGCCTGGCTCTGAGCGACGTCGACGGCGGTCGCCGCCTGCCGCATCATCGCGATGATGGCGAGGATGACACCTCCGAGGATGATCGCGTAGACGGCGTCCAGCCCGGCCAACTCGACGCCGACTCCCCCGCCCGCGGGAAGCGCGCGCACGATGCCGTAGGCGATCGGGGTCACGACCGTGTAGGCGATGGCCAGCCACAGCGGGTAGGCGACGGCGGCGAACGCGGTGAAGACCGAGCAGAGGAACCAGACCCACGGCTTGTCCGACGCGAACGCCGTCGGGTCGGACGCGAGCAGCGGCCAGGTCACGATCGCGGCGAAGTAGACGACCGACAGCACACCCATCGTGACCTTCACGAAGCGCTGCGCGAAGATCGCCAGCAGCACCGTGAACGCGAGGCCGCCGAAGATCACCACCAGGACGATGAGGCCCCACGGACTGCGCAGCGCGCCGAGCTGCCCGAGCGCGGTGGGGAAGGTCTGCAGCCCGAAGACGAGGCCGAACGCCGACACCGTGCGGTCCGAGATCCGCTCGATCCTGGCTCTGCTGAGCGGGTTCCGCGGCTTGGCGGTCTCGAGGGGTGCTCCGGAGGCGGAGCGCTGGACGCTAGGCGCGCTCATTGCCCGTGTCGGGGTCGAGCCCGGGCAGGATGCCGTCCTCGACCGCGCGACGCAGAAGGTCCACCTTCGTCGGGGCCGGACGGCCGACCTCCACGTACTTCACGCGGATGCGGTCGAGGTACTCGCGCGCCGTCGAGTTGGCGATGCCGAGCTGGGCGGCGACCGCCTTGAGCGGCAGGCCGGACGCGTAGAGGTGGAGCACGTCGCGCTCCCTGCGGCCGAGCTGGGCCTTCGCGAAGTCGCTGTCCGCGTCGATCGCGGTGGCCCACTCGAGGTTGTTGAGCACGTCGCCGCGCGCGACCGTCTCGATCGCGTTCATGACGGTGGTGGTCGGCGAGGACTTGGGGATGACACCCGCGGCGCCCGCGGCGAGCGCCTCCCGCACGCTCGCGACCCGGTCGGCGATGCTGTGGACGAGCACGGCGGCGCCGGTGGCCTGCGCGCGTTTGACGTTGTCGGTCACCTTGGAGCCGTCGCCGAGCGACAGGTCGAGCACGACGACATCGCACTCGCGCGTGCCGAGCTGCTGAACGAAGCCGTCCACCGTCGCCGCCGTGACCACCACTTCGTAGCCCGCGTCCTGACAGGCCGCTTTGAGCCCGAGCCGCACGGACTCGTGATCGTCGACGATTGCCACTCGCACCATGCTGACCATCGTAGTGCGCGAGTACATGTATTCCGGGCGATCACGGGGCCAGCGTGGCGACGGCCTCCACGTGGTGAGTGTTCGGGAACAGATCGAAGGCCCGCAGAGCGCGCAAAGGGTAGCCGCGCTCGGCGAAGAAGGCGAGGTCGCGCGCGAGGGCGACGGGGTCGCAGGCGACGTAGACGACCTGGGCGGGGCGCATGGAGGCGATGGCCTCGACGACCTCCCGTCCGGCGCCGGAGCGCGGCGGATCGAGCACGACGGTGGCCGCGCGCAACCGGGCGCGCTCGGCGACGGTGGCCTCCGCGGCCAGGCCGGTGACGAAGCGCTCCACCCGCGCGGTCACGGCGCTGGCTCCCACCCACTCGGCCAGATTCTCGGCGGCGTCGTCGGTCGCGGCCTCGTCCGCCTCCACCGAGGTGATGCGGAGGGTGGAGCCGAACCGGTCCCCGAGCGCGGCGGCGAGGAGGCCGACGCCGCCGTAGAGGTCGAGGTTCGCGGCGCGCGGGTCGAACAGGGCCTCGTCCACCGCGGAGCGCACCGCCTCCGTGAGCGTCGCGGCCGCCTGGCGGTGCACCTGCCAGAACCCGCGCGCGTCGAGCCGGAACTCGCGCTCGCCCACCCGCTCGCGGATCGGCACCGGGCGGCGGCGCGGCCGGATCAGCCGCTTGCCGCGGCGTTCGGGGAGGTCGTTGACGAGCACGTGGGTCGCGCCGGCGCCGGTCGCGACGACATCGACCGACTCCGCGCCGGGGAAGCGCTGGCCGAATGGAGTCGACGCCTCGACGGCCGCCGTCGCCAGCGGGAGGTCGGAGACGGGGACGATGGTGTGCGTCCGGGCGGCGTACGGCCCGATCGTTCCGTCCTCGCCCACCTGCAGGCGGACGCGCGTGCGCCAGCCGGTGCCGTCGTCGGTCTCGCCGGCGACGGCCTCCACGACCGGGCCCGCACCCGCTCCGAGTGCCTCGATGGCGTCGGCGTCGAGCTTCGCGGTGCGCTCGAGCGCGTCCACGATCACGCGCCGCTTGAGCTCGCGCTGGTGGTCGAGCCGGATGTGGCCGAATTCCGCGCCGCCGGCGCGCTGCCCGGGTGCCCGGCGCACCGACGCCGCGCCCCAGACGTGCTCCCGCCGTTCGGCCGCCGGCTCCAGCACCTCCAGCAGCTCCGCGCGCCAGAACCGGTCGTGCGCGCGGTCGGCGACACGGGCGCGGACCCGCTCCCCCGGGATGGTGTCGGGCACGAAGACCACGCGGCCCTCGTGGCGGGCGACGAACACGCCGCCGTGCGCGACATTGATAATGTCGAGTTCGACCTCGTCCTTCTGGGGCATCCATCGAGCATCCCACAGGTGACCATGCGCCTCTACCTCGCCTCCACCTCCCCCGCCCGCCTCGCGCTGCTGCGGGCGGCCGGCGTCGAACCGATCGTGGTGCCGTCCCACGTGGACGAGCCGGCAGCCGTCGCGGCGGCGGAGGCCGAGCACGGGCCGCTCTCGCCGCAGGCGATGGTGCAGCTCCTCGCGCGGCTCAAGGCGGAGGCCGTGCGCGGCACGCTGCACGGGAAGCCGATCGACGGCCTCATCCTCGGTGGCGACTCGGCGTTCGCGATCGACGGGCACATCCACGGCAAGCCGCACCTCCCCGAGGTCGCGCGCGAGCGCTGGCTGCAGCAGCGCGGCCGCACCGGCATGCTCCACTCGGGGCACTGGCTGATCGACCACCGCGACGGGCGGGAGAACGGCGCGGTCGGCGCGACGGCGGTCGCCTCGGTCACCTTCGCCGACGTCACCGACGCCGAGATCGACGCCTATGTGGCGAGCGGTGAGCCGTTGGAGGTCGCCGGCGCGTTCACCATCGACAGCCTCGGCGGCCCGTTCATCGCCCGCGTGGACGGCGACCCCAGCACCGTCGTCGGTCTCTCGCTGTCCACCCTGCGTGACCTGGTGCGCCGGCTGGGCGTCGAGTGGACGGAGTTGTGGAACCGGGCATGATCCGGATCCACGGCCATTTGTCGACTCTCTGACGTGGCGCAAATGCTTTTTTGTGGGGATCGACCAAAAGCTGGTTCGGCTCCCGCAATAGGCTAGGGAATTGTGCCCCGTATCTCGAAGGTCCTCATCGCCAACCGCGGCGAGATCGCCGTCCGCGTCATCCGTGCCGCGAAAGACAGCGGAATCGCCTCTGTCGCCGTCTATGCCGACCAGGATCGGGACGCCCTGCACGTCCGGCTCGCCGACGAGGCGTACGCCCTCGAGGGCACGACCAGCGCCGAGACCTACCTGGTCATCGACAAGATCCTCTCGGTCGCCCGCCGCTCCGGCGCCGACGCCGTGCACCCCGGTTACGGATTCCTCGCCGAGAACGCCGACTTCGCCCGCGCCGTCATCGCCGCCGGCCTGACCTGGATCGGCCCGTCGCCGGAAGCCATCGAGCGCCTCGGCGACAAGGTGTCGGCCCGCCACGTCGCCGAGAAGGTCGGCGCTCCGCTCGCGCCCGGCACCCTCAACCCGGTCGCCGACGCGGCCGAGGTCCTCGACTTCGTGGACGAGCACGGCCTCCCGGTCGCCATCAAGGCGGCGTTCGGCGGCGGCGGACGCGGGCTCAAGGTCGCCCGCACCCGCGACGAGGTCGCCGAACTCTTCGACTCCGCCACCCGCGAGGCCATCGCCGCATTCGGTCGCGGCGAGTGCTTCGTCGAGAAGTACCTCGACCAGCCGCGCCACGTCGAGACGCAGTGCCTCGCGGACGCCTACGGCAACGTCGTCGTGGTCTCCACCCGCGACTGCTCGCTGCAGCGCCGTCACCAGAAGCTGGTCGAGGAGGCGCCCGCGCCGTTCCTCACCCCGGAGCAGCTCGACAAGCTCTACAGCGCGTCGAAGGCCATCCTCAAGGAGGTCGGCTACCAGGGCGCCGGCACCTGCGAGTTCCTCATCGGCAAGGACGGCACCGTGTCGTTCCTGGAGGTCAACACCCGCCTCCAGGTCGAGCACCCCGTCTCCGAGGAGGTCACCGGTATCGACCTCGTGCGCGAGCAGTTCCGCCTCGCAGAGGGCGGCGAGCTCGACTACGCCGACCCGGCGCCGCGGGGCCACTCCTTCGAGTTCCGCATCAACGGCGAGGACGCCGGCCGCAACTTCATCCCCTCCCCTGGGCCCGTGCACGTCTTCAAGGCCCCGGGCGGCCCCGGCGTCCGCGTCGACAGCGGCATCCAGGCGGGCGACGTGATCTCCGGCGCGTTCGACTCCATGCTCGCGAAGCTCATCGTGACCGGCGCCAGCCGCGAGGAAGCGCTGGAGCGCTCCCGCCGCGCCCTGGACGAGTTCGAGGTGGCGGGCCTGCCGACCGTGCTGCCCTTCCACCGCGCGATCGTGCGCGACCCCGCCTTCGCCCCGCAGGACGGCGAGCCGTTCTCCATCTACACCCGCTGGATCGAGACCGAGTGGGCCGGCGGCGTCGAGCCGTGGGCCGGCGAGCTGGGCGCGACCGGCGCCGCCGAGCGCCGCAGCAACGTCGTGGTCGAGGTCGAGGGCAAGCGCATCGAGGTGTCGCTGCCCGCGCGCCTGCTCAGCGGCGGCGGCCCGGCGGAGCCCGCCGCTCCCGCCCCCCGCCGCCGCTCCGGCGCGCACGCGGTCGACACCGCGACGGGCGACTCGGTCACCGCGCCCATGCAGGCCACCGTCGTGAAGGTCGCGGTCGCCGACGGCGACGAGGTCGTCAAGGGCGACCTGGTGCTGGTGCTGGAGGCCATGAAGATGGAGCAGCCCCTCACCGCCCACAAGGACGGCACCGTCGCCGGCATCAACGCCACCGTCGGCGAGACCGTCTCCTCCGGCCACCTCCTCCTCAACATCCTCTAACCCACCTCCCGTCCCCACCCTGTCTTCCGCAGCTAACGCAGGAGATCCCCCTCCCCGGGCCCCGATCTCCTCCGTTGGCTGCGATTCCGGGTCCTTCACGCGCGGAACTCCTCCGTTGCCAGCACACCCTCGATCACGGCGACGACGGCATCGGCGTCCCCCAGGACATCCCGAGCCGGGAAGCGCAGCCGTCGCGCACCCAGGAGGGCGAGCGCAGTGTCCCTGGCACGGTCCCGTTCGAACGCCTCCCTGCCCGAGTGGAACGCGTACCCGTCGATCTCCACGAACAGGAGGCCGTCGATCCGGGCATCCACGCGGCCCACTCCGGGCACCGCCACCTGCTGTTCGACGACGTGACCGCGGGCGGTGAGTCGTTGGCGGAGAATCGACTCCACGCCGGAGTCGGATCCGGGTCGGGCGCGTGCCGCCACCGCTCTGGCATGAGGGGCGCTCGCCGCGAAGACTCCTCGCAGCCCGATCATGGTGACAATCCGCGCGGATAGCGCAGTGTCGAGGACCGCGACCGCGGTCTCCTCGTCCGCGCAATCGACCACCGACCGAAGGCAGTCCGCCAGAGAGACCCGCCACAGCTCGGGATGCTCGTCGCACGCACCCCAGTGCCGCACAGCGTCGTCGGCAACTCGCCCCGCGTGCGGGTGGACGCTCAGATGCAGCCGGCCGTCCTGGCCTCCCCACAGCCCATAGCTCCTCGCCGCCGACACGCACGACAACTTCCCGCCGGCGGCAAGCGCCGCCAGCGCCTCACGCGATAGCTCCGGCAACGCATAGACCCCGCGCCTCGGCCGCCGAAGCCTTCCCTCATCCACCGCCGTCGTCAGCGCGCGATCAGTGACGCTCCGCAACTCCCGCCGCGTCGCCGCCCCGCCCCGTTCACGAAGTACCCTGTGCCAGCTCATCCCTCCACACTCCAGAACGATCCGCTCGCGTGTCCGACGCTGGCCCGATCTGTGGAGAACTCGCTTCGGCCGCTGTGTTGGGAGGGGAGGAGATTCGCAACGACACGCCCGGGATTCGCAGTCAACGGAGGAGATCGGGGCTACCGGAGGGCAGGTGTCCTCCGGTGGCGACAGCGTGGCTAGCCGGTGGCTTCGGTGGGGTCGCCTTTGAGGTCGATGCTGATCTCGTCGGCGTCGAGGTTGCTGAGGGCGCCGGCGAGCACGTCGGCACTGAAGGTGCCGTCGTCGCGGGCGTCGAGCAGCGCGTCCCGCTGGGCGCGGATGCGCTTCAGCCGCGCGGACTTGTGCTGGTGGAACGCCTCGGGCGTCCGCTCGGCGGTCTCCGGCAGCGGCACCGCCTGCCCGGCGTCGTGCAGCAGCTCCAGGAGCCGCCGGCGCTCCTCCCTCTCGGCCTGCGGGTCGGAGGCCGTCGGCTTCACCACGCGCAGGGCCAGCCCGAGCGTCCCGCCCTGCAGCAGCAGCGACCCGGCCGCGACCAGGAACGCGATGAGCACGAGCACCGAGCGCCCCGGCGTGTCCGAAGGGAGGCTCTGCGCGGCGGCGACCGTGACGGCCCCGCGCATCCCGGCCCAGACGACGACAGTGCCCTCGCGCCAGCCGAGCGGCGTCCCGGTGAAGTAGTCGATGTCCGCCAGCACCCGCCGCAGCCGGGTGCCGAACCGGGCGATGTTCTCGACCGTCCAGGTCCGCTGCCGCCGGCGCTGCCGGCGGATCAGCCGACCGCGCCAGCCCGACGGTGCCCCGAGCCGGTCTCGCGTGACGGCCGCGGCCTCCGGGACGCCGGCGACCTTCGCCACCTCCGCGTGCGCGATCGCCGGGTCCGCGGCCAGCACGTCCGCGTGGGCCTCCGGGTCCTCCGACGGGTCCGCGCCCTCCGGCAGCGCGACCGCCGCGTCCGCTGGCGGCGGCCCCTGCTCGAGCAGCCGCCGCGCGGCCTCCGGGTCCTCCAGCCGCTCCTGCAGCTTGGTCAGCGCCGGACGCATCCGCTCACGCCGGCGCCCGCGGCGGGCCAGGAGCGCCAGCAGCGGCGCCACGAACGCGGCCCGCACCACCAGGGTGAGCAGCAGCGCGGCCGCGGCGATGCCGACCGCAGGCAGCACGCCGGAGTGGTCGCTCTGCACCTTCTGGACGATGCCGAACAGCTCCAGGCCCATCGTCAGGAAGATCATGCCCTCCAGCACGAGCTCGACCGTCCGCCAGTTCTGGGTGTCCGACAGCCGGTGCTCCGGCGACAGCACCCGCGGCCCGCGGCTGCCGGTGATCAGCCCGGCCACCACCGCCGCGACCAGCCCCGAAGCGCCCAACGCTTCGGCCGGGATGGAGGCCAGGAACGGCACCGTGAACGACAGCACCGTGTTGACCGTCGCGTCCTTGACCCGCGCCCGCACGACCAGGTTCAGCCGCCCGACGACCCAGCCGAAGACCACCGCGACGACCACGGAGTAGAGGAACGACAGCGTCACAGCGCCGATCGTGAAGGAGGCCACCGCCGCCGACGCGACCGCCGCCCGCAGCAGCACGAGCGCGGTGGCGTCGTTGAGGAGGCTCTCGCCCTCCAGGATGGCGACGACGCGCGGCGAGACACCCGCGCGCTTGACGATCCCGGTCGCGACCGCGTCGGTCGGGCTGACGATCGCGCCGAGCGCCACGCCCCACGCCAGCCCGAGGCCCGGGATGACCCAGGCGAAGAAGAGCCCGAGCAGCACCGAGCTCACGATCACCAGCACCACCGAGAGGCCGCCGATCGCGCCGAACTCCCGCCGGAAGTTCATCGACGGCATCGACACCGACGCCGAGTAGAGCAGCGGAGGCAGCACGCCCGCGATGATCCACTGCGGCTGGACCTCCAGCACCGGCACGAACGGCAGGAACGAGACCAGGATGCCGACCACGACGAGGATGAGCGGCGACGCCACCCCGAAGCGCTGCCCGTAGACGGTGGCGGCCGCGATGGTCAGCACGGCGAGGACGCCGACGACCAGGACCTCCTCCATCCGGTGTGGCCTCCTGTCTAGAGCACGATGTGCATCGCCCGCGCGGCGTCCGAGATCGACCCGGAGAGCGACGGGTACACCGTGAACGCCCTCGCCACCTGGTCCACCGTGAGCCGGTGCTCCACCGCCAGCGCGAGCGGGAAGATCAGCTCGGAGGCCCGCGGCGCGACGATCACGCCGCCGATCACAGTACCCGACCCGGTCCGCGCGAACAGCTTCACGAAGCCGTCGCGGATGCCGAGCATCTTGGCGCGCGGGTTGGACTTCAGCGGGAGCTTGTAGATGTCGCCCTGCGCGATGCCCTCCTCGATCTGCTTCTGGTTCCAGCCGACGGTCGCGATCTCCGGCTGGGTGAAGATGTTGGAGGTGACGTTGCGCAGCTCGATGGGGTTCACCGCGTCGCCCATCGCGTGGAAGACCGCGGTGCGGCCCTGCATGGAGGCGACGGAGGCCAGCGGCAGCAGGTCGGAGCAGTCGCCCGCCGCGTAGATGTTCGGGATGGACGTGCGCGCGACCCGGTTGACCCGGATGTGGCCCGACGGCGTGAGCTGCACGCCGGCCTCCTCCAGGCCGATGCCCGCGGTGTTCGGGATGGAGCCGACGGCCATCAGACAGTGGCTGCCCTCCACCGTGCGGCCGTCGGTCAGCGTCGCGACGACGCCGTTCTCGGTGCGGACCACCGATTCGGCGCGGGACTTCGACAGCACCTGCATGCCGTTGCGCTTGAAGACGTTCTCGATGACGCGGGCCGCGTCGGCGTCCTCGCCCGGCAGGACCTGGTCGCGCGACGAGATCAGCGTGACCTTCGAGCCGAGGGCGGTGTACGCGGAGGCGAACTCGGCGCCGGTGACGCCGGAACCGACCACGATCAGGTGCTCGGGCACGGTGGCGAGGTCGTAGAGCTGGGTCCAGGTGAGGATGCGCTCGCCGTCCGGGACCGCGGAGGACAGGACGCGCGGGCTCGCGCCGACCGCGATCACGATCGTGTCGGCCTCCACCCGGTCGAAGTCGGTGCCGGAGTCGCCGGTGCCGGTGGACACGATGATCGCGTTCTCGCCGTCCAGCCGGCCCTCGCCGGTCACGATGCGGACGCCCGCGCGCACGAGCTCGGCGCGCATGTCCTCCGACTGCTGGCGGGCGAGGCCCATCAGACGCTTGTTGACCGCCGCGAGGTTGACCGCGATCTCGGGACGGACCGGCTTGCCGCTCTCGCCGCGCGAGAAGAACTGGACGCCGAGGTCGGTCGCCTCGGCGATGGAGTTGGTGGCCTCCGCGGTGGCGATGAGGCTCTTGGAGGGGACGACGTCGGTGATGACGGCCGAGCCGCCGACTCCGGAGCGCTCCACGAGCGTGACGTCCGCGCCGAGCTGCGCGCCGGCGAGCGCCGCCTCGTAACCGCCCGGTCCGCCGCCGAGGACGGCGATCCGCTGCTTGCGCTCGAATTCATAGGCCATGCTCCTTATTCTTCCGTATCCCGGTGCACCGATGCGCAACCGGGCGGACGCTGTACCGCCGGGAGTCGCTCAGTAGAGTTGCCTCATGCTCGAAACCACTCAGAACCCGCTGGACGACCCCGCGACCGACCCGTTCGAGGTCGCCGAGGAGGCGGCGCGGCAGCTCGCCGAGAAGACCGGCGTCGAGAAGCACGACATCGCCCTGACCCTCGGCAGCGGCTGGGGCAAGGCCGCCGACCTGATCGGCGAGACCGTCGCCGTCCTCCCGGCCCACGAGATCCTCGGCTTCAGCAAGCCGGCGCTGGAGGGCCACGCCGGCACGCTGCGTTCGCTCCGCCTTGCGAACGGCAAGCACGCGCTCGTCATCGGCGCGCGCACCCACTACTACGAAGGCCACGGCGTCCGCCGGGTCGTGCACAGCGTCCGCACCGCTGCGGCCGCCGGCGCGAACACGATGGTCCTCACCAACGGCGCGGGCGGCATCAAGGAGCACTGGAAGCCCGGTACCCCGGTGCTGATCAGCGACCACATCAACCTGACGGCGGACTCCCCGCTGGAGGGCGCGACCTTCATCGACCTCACCGACCTCTACTCGAAGCGCCTGCGCGAGCTCGCGAAGACCATCGACCCGAGCCTGGACGAGGGCGTGTACACGCAGTTCCGCGGCCCGCACTACGAGACGCCGGCCGAGGTGCAGATGGCCAAGGCGATCGGCGGTCACATCGTCGGCATGTCGACCGCGCTGGAGGCCATCGCCGCCCGTCAGGCCGGCATGGAGATCCTCGGCATGTCGCTCGTCACCAACCTGGCTGCCGGCATCCAGAAGACCCCGCTCAGCCACCAGGAGGTCATCGACGCCGGCCGCGAGGCCGAGCCGGTGATCAGCGCCCTGCTGGCCCGGATCGTGGAGGCTCTGTGACCCCAACGAACGGAAACGCAGTCGACACGCCCGAGCTCCTCGAACAGGCGCGCACCTGGCTCGCGCAGGACCCCGATCCCGAGACCCGGGACGAGCTGCAGTCCCTGATCGTCGCCGCCGAGGCGGGCTCCGCGGAGGCCGTGGACGACCTCCACTCGCGTTTCGACGCCCGGCTCGAGTTCGGCACCGCCGGCCTCCGCGGCCGGATCGAGGCGGGGCCGAACCGGATGAACCGGGTGCTCGTCTCGCAGGCCGCCGCCGGCTTCGCCCGCTGGCTGCTGGAGCACGCCGAGGGTGGCCGGCCGTCGGTGGTCATCGGCTACGACGGCCGGAAGAACTCCGACGTCTTCGCGCGCGACACCGCCGAGCTGATGGCCGGCGCCGGTGTGCGGGCGGTCCTGCTCCCCCGGCTGCTGCCGACCCCGGTGCTCGCGTTCGCCGTGCGCCACCTCGATGCGAGCGCGGGTGTCATGGTCACGGCGAGCCACAACCCGCCGGAGGACAACGGCTACAAGGTCTACCTGGGCGGCGAGAACCACGGCTCGCAGATCGTCTCGCCGACAGACGCGGAGATCGAGGCGCACATCCTGGAGCTCGCGCGCGGCGACATCGGCGACCTCCCGCGCTCGGAGCAGTTCGAGATCGCGGGCGGCGACGTGGAGGCCGCCTACATCGAGGCCACCGCCGCCGTCGCGACCACCACCGCACCGCGCGACGCCGTCACGTTCGCGTACACCGCGATGCACGGCGTCGGCTGGCGTACCGCAGAGGCTGTGTTCGCGCGCGCCGGGTTCTCGACCCCGGTCGTCGTGGCGGAGCAGCGCGACCCCGATCCGGCGTTCCCGACCGTGTCCTTCCCGAACCCGGAGGAGCCGGGCGCGATGGACCTGTCGTTCGCGACCGGGCGCGCCGCGGGCGTGGACCTGATCATCGCGAACGACCCCGACGCGGACCGGCTCGCCGTCGCCATCCCGGACGGGTCGGCCGACGGCTTCCGCCGCCTCAGCGGCAACGAGGTCGGCGCGCTGCTCGGCTGGCGCGCCGCCGAGCTCGCCGAGCGGTCCTCGACCGACGGCGCCGCCTTCGGCGCCCTCGCCTGCTCGATCGTGTCGTCGCCGGCCCTCGCCGCCGTCGCCGCGGCCTATCACCTGGACTTCGCCGACACCCTCACCGGGTTCAAGTGGGTCTCCCGCGCCCCGGGCCTGATCTTCGGCTTCGAGGAGGCGCTCGGCTACCTCGTCAATCCGCAGACCATCCGGGACAAGGACGGCATCTCGGCCGCGACGGCGTTCCTCGACCTCGCGAACGACCTCGCCGCCTCCGGCCGTACGATCGCGGACCACCTGGACGCGTTCGCGGAGCGCTTCGGCTACTTCGCCAGCGACCAGATCTCGATCCGGGTCACCGACCTGTCCCGCATCGGCGAGATCATGGCCGCGCTGCGCGCCACCCCGCCGAGCAGACTGGGCGCCGTCGCCGTCGACCACATCGACGACCTCCGCGACGGCTTCGGCGCGCTGCCGCCGAGCGACGTGCTGCGCATCGTGCTGGCGGACGGCTCGCGCGTCATGGTCCGCCCGAGCGGCACCGAGCCGAAGCTGAAGATCTACATCGACGCCTCCAGCGACGAGGGCGACGTGGCCGCCCGCCGCGCCACCGCGACCGCCCGCGTCGCGGCCCTCGCCGCCGCGATGCGCGACCTCACCGCGTAATCGCCCCGACATTCGTCACGAATGTCGCCTTTCGCCGCGCGAGAGCCGACATTCGTGACGAATGTCGGCTTCGTCGCGCACGCACATTCGTGACGAATCGCGGAGCGTCAGCCGAGGGCTTCGTCGAGCTTCTGCTCCAGCTCGTCCAGGTCGAAGTAGTTCTGCACCACGATGACGTCCGCGTTGGTCGGGCCGATCCGGTCGACGAGCTCGGGCGACGTGAGGATGATCTGCGCGTCGCTCGACGCGGAGCCCACGCTCGCGACATCCGCTGCGGTCACGTCCGCGTCGAGACCGAGGCGGTCGAGCACGCGCTCGGCGTTCACCTTCAGGATGCCCGAGGTGCCGATCCCGGCCCCGCAGATGGCGACGATCTTCACAGCGTCGCCCCCCGAGCCGCCTCTGTCATCGCGCCGCCTCCTCTTCGCTGAGCGTCAGGATGCGCTGCACCTCCGCGACGTCGCCCGCCGCGGCCAGCGCGGGGATCGCGTCGGGGTCGTTGAAGACGTTCGCCAGCTCGGCGACGCTGGACACGTGCGCCTCCGGCGACGTCACGGCGAGGCCGATCACGACCGACACCGGGTCGTTGTGCGGGTGGCCGAACACCACGGGGTCGTCCAGCGTGACCACCGACAGCCCGTCGCGGTTCACGTCCGATCCGGGACGCGCGTGGGCCAGGGCGAGCCCCGGCGCGATCACGATGTAGGCGCCGAACTCCTCGATCACCTGGATCATCCGCGTGCCGTAGGACTCCTCCGTCGCGCCGGACCGCGCCAGCGCCTCGCCCGCGAGTTCGACCGCGTCGCGCCAGTCGGACGCGTGGGCTCCGACGGTCACAGCGGTGGCGGGCAACGGTGGCAGCGGCATGGGACCAGCGTACGCGTTAGCGGGTCACGAACCCTCGAAACCCGCTGTGATGATCTCCGCCAGTTCCTCACGCTGCTCGACCGGGAGGAAGGCCCCGGCCGCGGCGTTGAGCTGGAAGATCTCCAGGTCGGTGAGGTCGTACGAGAACGCGTCGGCGAGGATGCTGAGTTCGCGGGTCAGCGTCGTGCCGCTCATCAGCCTGTTGTCGGTGTTGACCGTGACGCGGAACCCGAGCTGGTACAGCAGGTCGAACGGGTGGTCGAGGATGTCGTCGCCCCACGCGGCGATCGCACCGGTCTGCAGGTTGGAGGTCGGGCTGGTCTCCAGCGCGATCTCGCGGTCCTTCACCCACTGCGACAGCGTGCCGAGGGTCACGTACGTGTTCTCGTCGTCCTGCCGCTCGATCGTGATGTCCTCGGCCAGGCGCACGCCGTGGCCCAGGCGCAGGGCGCGGCCGTCGAGGAGGGCGCTGCGGATGCTGTCGAGTCCGTCGGCCTCGCCCGCGTGGACGGTGGCCGGGAAGAACTGCGACGCGAGGTAGTCGAACGCCGCCTTGTGGTTGGAGGGCGGGAAGCCGGCCTCGGGCCCGGCGATGTCGAAGCCGACGGCGCCGCGGTCGCGGTGGCGCACGGCCAGCTCCGCGATCTCGAGGCTGCGGTCGGTGTGGCGCATGGCGCTGACGAGCTGGCCCACGCGGATGCGCTTGCCCGTGGCGCGGACGTCCTCGATGCCCTGCTCCAGGCCCTCCTGGACTGCCTCCACGGTCTCGTCGAGCGTGAGGCCACGGGTGAGGTGCTGCTCGGGCGCCCACCGGATCTCGCCGTACACGACGCCGTCGGCGCCGAGGTCCTGCACGAACTCGCGGGCGACGCGGCTGAGGCCCTCGCGGGTCTGCATCACCGCGGTGGTGAGGTCGAAGGTCTTGAGGTACTCGACCAGCGAGCCCGAGTTGGACTTCTCGGCGAACCAGGCGCCGAGCGCGTCGGGGTCGTCGGCCGGGAGCTGGAGGCCGATGCCGTCCGCGAGCTCCAGCACCGTGGCGGGGCGGAGCCCGCCGTCCAGGTGGTCGTGCAGGGAGACCTTGGGCAGCGCCCGGATGTCGGTTCCGTCGGGAAGGGCGTACGCCTCGTCGTTGCTCATGAGGCCAATCTACCGGGGAGGGCGCGGCCGCGCCGCCCTGGATCGGGAAACGCGGCCGCGTCGCGCCAGGTCAATGGAATGGGCACCACGTCAGGGGTTCGGGCGCGGTCCGGCCGTAGTTCTGCGAACGCCAGCAGGCGTTTGGAACCGTCCAGTTTCGCTTCGCATTCAGTGTGGTGACATTCGTATCGCCTGGCCCCGGCCACGTCGGGCTGACAGTGCCCATGCAGTCGGTGTAGGCCATCCACGGCGCCATTTGGCAGCCGAGGTCGCTCACTGCCTGGAAGTTTGCGCTCACGTACGCGTACGAACGATTGCCCCTCGGAGCGATGACCTGGACGAGGTAGGTTTGGGCTCCGTAGTTGTAGGCGAGATTCTGCGGCCACCGCATCCCGATGGCGATCGAGTTCTTCCCGCACGGGTCGGAGAGATCGTTGTAGTCGGCATACGCACCGACCGCTCCCGCGTTGCCGCCGAAGCCGGTCATCAGGCTCCAGCTCCACCCGTAGTTCACTGCCCAGTTGTTCTCCTTGTACCCGCCAGCACAGTAGGGACGAGAACCTCCCTCGTCGCCGTTCGAGAGGTTGACCTCGATCTCCATACCCCAGCCTGCAGGCATCTGCTTGGTGTTGTTCCCGAGGGGATCGATCCACCAGCCCGCGTGTTGGAAGGTCGGCTTGGAACCGTTTGTGACATCCGCATAGGCCTGGATCTCGATGTCCTGGGGGGCCCAGCGCTCCACATCAGTCGCCGCTCGCGAGTTTCGCAACACGGAAGCGCCTTCGACCTCCTGCATCGCGTGGTTCTCGATCTCGGCCATCTGCGAACCGACCTCGCCGCCGCTCGCCGGAAGCACGTCGATCGGCGCTGCGTCGGTCACGATCGGAGAAGGTGCGGGCCCAGAACGCATCCGCTGTGAGTTCTTCGGAACGTCCTTCTCGACGACGATGCCGACGAACGCCGGACGTGTGCCGTAATCGCTGGCGAACTTGGCGACGAACTCCTCCGCTGGGAAATCGTCCGTCGGCACGTACTCTCCCACGACGTTTCCATTGTCGAAGCGGTACGCGGTGATGGTCTCGTCGAGTCCCGACGCGACTCTTGTCGCGTCGACGATGTCGACCGGCTGATCGAGCTCGAGGATCTGCGTCGTCTTTTCCGGCAGCTCCTGAGCAGGATCCGCCGTGATCGCTGACGACGGCGAGCCGGACTGGGAGCCGGCGACGAGCAATGCGCCGAGCACGGGGGCGACGGCGAACATAAGCTTCTTCATTCCATACCTCTGGTGTTTCGTCTACTCATCCGGATCAGGACGAGGGAGGCGATGAAAGTCGCGACCAGAAGCGGCAGTATCCAGTTGTATTCCCAGCCGAAGGTGATGTTCCACCCGAGCCAGTCGTCATAGACCGTCGGATACGAACAGCTCACATAAATGGGAAAGCGGTGGAACCCGTCGTGGAACATGTCGATGGGAACCGGCGGCGTCTCGAACGGCGGCAGTCCCACTGGACAAGCACCCTCCCCCAGCGATGCCAGGTAACAAGCCTCCATCCGACACGACCCAGCCCGAACACGCTCGCGACCAGAAGGACGGCGCCGACGAGCGCGCTCCACCCGGGCACGGGACGGCGTGGGTGTAGGTCCACTGGTGCGACTCTCAATCAGGCGGAGGTTCCGCCTTCACGTGAGAAGCCTCACATTAAACTGAAAGCATTTACAATGCTTGCATATTCTCGGACGCTATCGCCGGCGCCGACTACTAGCCGATGCGCTCGGCGACCAACGGTCCCCGCTCGAACGGCGTCCCCAGCGGCGCGATACGGTAGGCGCCCTCGAGCGCCTCCAGGGCGCGCTCGAAGCGGGCGGGCTCGTCGGCGGACAGCGTGAACAGCGGCTGGCCCACGCGCACCTCGTCGCCCGGCTTGGCGTGGAGGTCGACGCCCGCGGCGTGCTGCACCGGGTCCTGCTTGCGCGCGCGGCCCGCGCCGAGCCGCCACGCCGCGATGCCGAAGGGCAGCGCCTGCTGCTCCACGAGCACCCCGTCCGACTCCGCGAGCACGGTGTGCGTCTCGCGGGCGACGGGCAGCGCCGCGTCGGGGTCGCCGCCCTGTGCGCGCACGGTCTCCCGCCATTTGTCCATCGCGCGGCCGTCCTTCAGCGCGGCCTCCACGTCGGCGTCCGGCTGCCCGGCGAGCGTCAGCATCTCGCGGGCGAGCGCCACGGTCAGCTCGACGATGTCGGCGGGGCCGCCGCCGGCGAGCACCTCGACCGACTCGCGGACCTCGTTGGCGTTGCCGATGGCGAGGCCGAGCGGGACGTTCATGTCGGTGAGGAGGGCGGAGGTCGCGACGCCCGCGTCCTTGCCGAGCTCCACCATCGTGCGGGCGAGCTCGCGCGACTTGTCGATGTCTTTGAGGAAGGCGCCGGAGCCGAACTTCACGTCGAGCACCAGCGCGCTCGTTCCCTCCGCGATCTTCTTGGACATGATCGAGGAGGCGATCAGCGGGATGGCCTCGACCGTCCCGGTGATGTCGCGCAGCGCGTACAGCTTGCCGTCGGCGGGCGCGAGGCCGGAGCCGGCGGCGCAGATCACGCCGCCCGGGCCGCGGAGCTGGGCGAGCATCTCCTCGTTGCTGAGGTTCGCGCGCCAGCCCGGGATGCTCTCCAACTTGTCGAGCGTGCCGCCGGTGTGGCCGAGGCCGCGACCGGAGAGCTGCGGCACCGCGACGCCGAACGAGGCGACCAGGGGCATCAGCGGGAGGGTGATCTTGTCGCCGACGCCTCCGGTGGAGTGCTTGTCGGCGGTCGGCTTGCCGAGGCCGGAGAAGTCCATCCGCTCGCCCGACGCGATCATGGCCAGCGTGAGATCCCGGATCTCCCGACGGGTCATCCCGTTCAGGAAGATCGCCATCGTCATGGCCGACATCTGCTCGTCGCCGACGTAGCCGCGCGTGTACGCGTCCACCAGCCAGTCGATTTCCGCCGTGGTCAGCTCGCCACGGTCGCGCTTGGTCCTGATCAGGTCGACGGCGTCGAATGCCTCGACCCCTGCTGCGGTGCTCACGAAGATGTAACCCTCTTAGTCGTCGGTCGTGCGGTCTTCCCGTGGTCCACGGAGACAGGCGCCTCTGCGGCGCCGTGCTCCTCCGCGTAGGCGGCGAGTTGGCGCGGCCCGAACGCGTCAGGCAGCACCTCATCGATGGTGCGGATGCCGGAGACCGTCTCCAGCAGCATCCCCTCGGCCGAGTGCTCGTAGAGAAGCTGGCGGCAGCGCCCGCACGGCATCAGAGTGTCGCCGTCGCCGTTCACGCAGGTGAACGCGACGAGCCGCCCTCCCCGCTCATCGCCAGCGACGACACCAGGCCGCACTCGGCGCAGAGCGTGACGCCGTAGCTGGCGTTCTCGACGTTGCAGCCGCTGACGATGCGGCCGTCGTCGACCAGCGCCGCGGCGCCGACCGGGAACTGCGAGTACGGCACGTAGGCGTGCGTCATGGCCTCGTTCGCCGCGGCGCGCAGCGCCGGCCAGTCGATCGCGTCGGTCATGACTTGATGTACGGCTTGCCCGACGCCGCCGGCCCGCGGGACTGCCCGACCAGCCCGGCCACCGCGAAGATGGTGACGAGGTAGGGCAGCATGCGCAGGAACTCGCTCGGGATCGGCGCGTGCAGCAGGCCGAGGAGGCTCTGCAGCGCGCCGGCGAAGCCGAACAGCAGGGCGGCTAGCGTGGCCCGGATCGGGTCCCAGCGTCCGAAGATCACAGCCGCGAGCGCGATGTAGCCGAGGCCGCTGGTCATGTCCTTCACGAAGCCGCCGACGCCGCCGATCGTGAAGTACGCGCCTCCGAAGCCGGCGATCGCACCCGCGATCAGGACCGTCCAGAACCGGGTCGAGTTGACCTTGACGCCGACCGTGTCGGCCGCCTTGGGGTGCTCGCCCACGGCGCGGACCCGGAGGCCCCAGCGGGTGTGGAAGAGGAAGAAGTAGACGCCGGCGACGGCCACGTACATCACATAGACGATCAGGGTCTGGTCGAACAGCACCGGACCGATCACCGGGATCTGGCTGAGCAGCGGGATCGGCAGGTTCGGCAGCGTCGGCGGCAGGTTGAATGCCGCCGTGTTGTTCGCCATCACAGCCGTGTAGAAGAAGCCGGTGACGCCCGACACGAGCACGTTCAGCACGATGCCGACGATGACCTGGTCGACCAGGTACTTGATCGAGAAGGCCGCCAGGATGAACGACACGATCACTCCGGCGACTGCGGCCCCGATGAGGCCGACGACGACCGAGTGGGTGATCGTCGCGAGCATCGCCGATGTGAAGGCGCCGCCGAGCAGCTGACCCTCGATCGCCACGTTGACCACGCCGACGCGCTCGGAGAGCACGCCGCCCATCGCGCCGTAGATGATCGGCACGCTGAGGCCGAGGGCCGCAGCGAGGAGGCCGGCCACGGGGACCGTGCCGTCGCCGACCGACCAGGTGATGAACCCGACCAGCAGCGCCAACGCGAAGATCGCGCTCAGCCAGAGCGGGACGCTCCGGCCCCGGGACACCAGGACGAATGCGACGGCGGTGATGGCCAGGGCGATGACCGTCACGACGATGCCGGTCGCGATCGAGGGGATCTGGACGTTCGGGATCGTGAAGAAGTCGCTCTTCGTGCTGAACGTGTACGTCGTCGTGCCCGGGCGCGGAAAGACCAGGAACAACAGGATGCTGATCGCGCTGAACACCGCGAAGACGATCGGCAGGCGCCAGTGGCGCACGACCACGCGCGCGGTCTCGCCGTCGGCCAGTGCCGGGGCGGGGGCTGGGTGATGACGGTCATCGGGCGACCGCTCCCTTCGTGCGGGTCGCCGAGCGGCGACGGCGCGGTGCGCTGCCCGGGGCGGGCAGCCGGAAGATGGCGCGCACCAGCGGCGGCGCGGCGATGAACAGCACGGTGACCGACTGGATGATCGCGATGACCTCGACCGGGACGTTGTCCGCGGCCTGCATCGCGAATCCACCGGCCTGGAACGCGCCGATCAGGATGCCGGCGACCAGCACGCCGAACGGCCGGGAGCGGCCGAGCAGCGCGACCGTGATCGCCGAGAATCCGATGCCGGCGTCGATGTCGCTGCCGAAGCCGGTCGTGATCTGGCCGAGCACCTGAGTGGCGCCGGCGAGACCGACGAGGGCGCCGGAGATGACCATCGCCCAGACGTAGATCGACCGGACCGACATGCCGGCGACGCGGGCGGCGTTCGGGTTCTCCCCGACCGCGCGGAAGCGGAAGCCGAGGTTCGAGCGCTCGAGCAGCCACCAGACCGCGATGGTCGCCAGCACCACCAGGATGATGCCGATGTCCAACGAATAGTTGCTCCCTAACAGTTTCGGGAACACCGCTGTCGGTAGCGTCGGCGGGGTGCGCGGGTCGTTCGCGCCGGGAGCGCGCAGGAACGACGTCGTCAGCAGATAGCTGAGGAGGTTGAGCGCGATGTAGTTGAGCATGATCGTGACGATCACCTCGTGCGCCCCCGTGTACGCCTTCAGGACGCCGGCGATCGCCGCCCAGATCGCGCCGCCGATGAGGCCGGCGATCACCGCGATCAGCAGGTGGATTCCCGGGGCCATCGGCAGCTTGAAGCCGACGAGGCCCGCGAACAGCGCGGCGATGAGCATCTGCCCCTGGCCACCGATGTTGAACAGGCCGACCCGGAAGCTGAGGGCGACGCCGAGACCGGCCGCGATCAGCGGCGTGGCGAAGGTCAGCGTCGTCGACAGCGACTGGATGCCGGTGGCGAAGTCGGGTGCGTGGGTGTTGTAGATCGCGCCCTGGAACAGCGCGGCGTACGCTCCGCCGACCGCGTTGCCGATCGCGGCGAACGTGTCGGCGGGACGCGCGAAGAAGTAGCCGAGCGCCTGCTGCACCTGCTGGTTCGTCAGGGCGATGAACACGCCCCCGACGACGAGCGCGACGATGACCGCGCAGATGGAGAGCACGACGCTCCCCGACGCGATCTCGCGCAGGACGCGGTGGGTCTTGGAGATCTCCGGAGCGGGCGGCTCGGTGGCGCGCTGCTCCTCGGGGATCTGGTCGAGTGCCGGGGCATCGACTGGGGTCTCCCCGACGGCGGCCTCGACATCGGCAGTGGGCATCTGGTCGCTCATGCGGAGGCTCCTTGCGCATCGACGAGGTATTCGGCCGGCGGGGCCTCGCCCGTCATCATCAGGCCGAGGATCTCGCGGGGCGTCGACGCAGGGACGATCCCGACGATCCCGCCGCGGTACATGACGGCGATCCGGTCGCCGAGCGCGACGATCTCATCGAGCTCGGTGGAGACGACGATGACAGGCACGCCCGAGTCGCGGGCGGCGATGATCTGCTCGTGGACGAACTCGATCGAGCCGACGTCCAGGCCGCGGGTCGGCTGGGCCGCCACGAACAGTCGCAGGTCGCGGCTGAGCTCGCGCGCGAGCACGACCTTCTGCTGGTTGCCGCCGGAGAGCCGGCCGACGGGGTGGTGATCCCCTGGGCGCGGACGTCGAACTCTTCGTCTTCTCCTCCGCGAACGTGTCGCGGAACTTGAGCTGGAGGTTCGAGCCCTTGACGAAGGGGCCGCGGCCCGAGCGGTCGAGCATCAGGTTCTCGGCGATCGAGAACTCGGCGACGAGCCCGTCGACGTTGCGGTCCTCGGGGACGAACCCGACGCCGGCGTCGAGCACCTTGCGCACGGACAGGCCGAGGATCTCCTTGCCGTCCAGCTCGACGGAGCCGGAGACGCGCTTCTGCAGGCCGAGGAGGGCCTCGGTCAGCTCGGTCTGGCCGTTGCCCTGCACGCCGGCGATGGCGAGCACCTCACCGCCGCGGACCTCGAAGCTCAGGTTGTCGACGAGGACGACGCCGGCCGCGTCGGAGACCGTGAGGTCGCGCACGCGGAGGCTGTTCTCGGTGAGCTTCGGGGTCTCCTTGTGGACGCTCAGCTCGACGCTGCGGCCGACCATGAGCGAGGCGAGTTCGGCGTTGGAGGCCGTGGGCTCCGCCTCGCCGACGACTTTGCCGAGACGCATGACGGTGATGCGGGTCGCGACCTCGCGGACCTCGCGGAGCTTGTGGGTGATGAAGACGATGCCCGTGCCGCTCTCAGCGAGCTGGCGCATGATCGTCATCAGCTCGTCGGTCTCCTGCGGGGTCAGCACAGCGGTCGGCTCGTCGAAGACGAGGACCTTGGCGTCGCGGGAGAGCGCCTTGATGATCTCGACGCGCTGCTGCACGCCGACGGGAAGGTCCTCGACCAGGGCGTCCGGGTCGAGGTCGAATCCGAAGCGGGCCGAGATCTCGCGCACCTTCGCGCGGGCCGCGGCGAGGTCGAGCCGGCCGCCGAACTTCGTCTGCTCGTGGCCGAGCATGACGTTCTCGGCGACGGTGAAGACGGGGATGAGCATGAAGTGCTGGTGGACCATCCCGATGCCCGCTTTCATGGCGTCACCGGGTCCGGCGAAGTCCTGGACGACGTCGTCCAGGAGGATTTCGCCCTCGTCGGCCTGGTAGAGGCCGTAGAGGACGTTCATGAGGGTCGACTTGCCTGCGCCGTTCTCGCCGAGCAGACAGTGGATCTCGCCGGGTTCGACCGTCAGGTCGATGTGATCGTTGGCGACCAGCGCGCCGAAGCGTTTGGTGATACCGCGGAGTTCGAGTTTCATGGGGGCCTTGTGGGGTGTCGGGCTTGCGTCGGCCGGGGCGGACGAGGTGGGGAGGCCGGCACGAGGCCGGCCTCCCGGGTGTCGCTGGGATTTACTCCGAGAACGCCGACGGCGACTCGACCTTGATCGAACCGTCGATGATGCCGGCCTTGATCTTGTCGAGCTCGCCCTGCAGGCCGGAGTCGACCTTCGAGGCGAAGTCGTGGAACGGGGCGATGCCGACGCCGTTGTTCTTCAGCGTGCCGACGTACTGCGAGTTGTCGAACTTGCTGCCGGAGGCGGCCTGCTGCACGATCGTCGAGACGGTCGGCTTGATGTTCTTCATGATCGAGGTGAGGAACAGGCTGTTGTAGCCGTTCTGGTCGGTCAGGAAGACGTCGGCGTCGTTACCGATCAGGGCGACGTTCTTGCCGCCGTCCTTGATCGCCGAGGCGGCGCCCTGGTAGATCGGGCCGCCGATCGGGGCGAGCACGTCGGCGTTCTGGCCGAGCATGGTCTGCGCGATCGTCTTGGACGTGTTCAGGTCGACGAAGCTGTTGACGAACTGGCCGTCCTGCGATGCGACGTCCCAGCCGATGACCTTCTTGGTGGCGCCCTTCTGCTGGTTGTAGTACTTCACGCCGTCCGAGATGCCGTCCATGAAGATGGTGACCGACGGCAGCTTCTGGCCGCCGTAGGTTCCGATCACGCCGGTCTTCGAGTAGCTCGCCGAGGCGTAGCCCGCCAGGAAGCCGGCCTCGTCGGTGTTGAACACCACGGGCTTCACGTTGGCGGCCTTGATGCTGTTGTCGTCGACCATCACGAAGTTGACCTTCGGGTTCTCCGCGGAGGCCTGCTTGACGGGCGCGACGAGGTTGAAGCCGGAGGCGACGATGATGTTGCAGCCCTGCTGGATCAGGCTCTTGATGTTCGGAAGGTAGTCGTTGGCGCTCTTCGACTGGACCTGCTTGTAGCTGCTGCCGATCTTCTTGGCGGCCTCCTGGACGCCCTCCAGACCGAGCTGGTTGAACGAGCGGTCGTTGAAGCCGCCCTGGTCGGAGACGATGCAGGGCAGGTACTTCGAGTTCGCGGCGGTGCTGGTCGAGCTGGGCGCCGAACCGCAGGCTGCGAGCAGCGCGACGACGCCGGCTGCGACAACGCCGGTGAGGGCGGCCTTACGGGCTGTGATTGTCAAGGTTTTGTCCTCCAAGATGCAGTGCCCGCTCGGGTGCGCGCGGGCAGGATATGCAGTGCACGTTACCGAATATGACGAACCGCACTGTGGTCGAATCCGGCTTCTTCATGCAAGCGTTACAAATGCGCGGCTGTTTGGCACCTGCTCATTTGAGCAAACTTCTCTGTGCCGGAAACGGTCGGCCCTCTTAAGGGAGCAGACTGCCCGCTACATCCACCCGCGCTTCTTGAACACCACGTACAGCAGCGTGCTCAACCCCACCATCGCGAGCACCGCCAGCGGGTAGCCGAGCGGCCATGCCAGCTCCGGCATGTTGTGGAAGTTCATCCCGTAGATGCCCGCGATCAGGGTCGGCGCGAAGAGGATGGCCGCCCAGGAGGAGATCTTCTTGACCTCCTCGCCCTGCCGGTGGGTGGAGTGCGCCAGCCGGGTCATCTCCTCGTTCTGGCGCTCGGCGACGAGCGTCGAGTTCACCGTCAGGATGTCGCGCAGCAGATAGCGGAAGCCGTCCACCCGCTCGTTGACCTGGGTGAGGTGATCGGCCACGTCGCGCAGGCGCCGCTCCAGCTCCTCGGTGACGCCGTACTTCGCCGAGCCACGTTCCAGGGCGACCATCACCGACGAGAGCGGGTGCGTGGCCCGCTGGAAGTCGATGACCTCCCGCGACAGTTCGTAGATGCGCCGGGAGACCAGCGCGTCGCCGCCGAACACCTGCGTCTCGATCTCGTCGATGTCGTTGGCGAGCCCCGCGACGACCGGGCTGTAGGCGTCCACGACCGCGTCGATGATCGCGTAGAGGATGGCCTGCGGGCCGAGCGCGAGCAGCTCGCGCTCCCGCTCCATCCGGTGCCGCACCGTCGACAGGTCGGGCGACTCGCTGTGGCGCACCGTGATGACGAAGTTCGGTCCGACGAAGAGGTGCAGCTCGCCGAAGTCGACCTCTTCCGGCGCGTCCAGGTAGTTGGCCGCTTTCAGCACCACGAACAGCACGGAGTCGTAGCGTTCCAGCTTGGGCCGCTGATGGGCCACGATCGCGTCCTCGATCGCCAACGGGTGGAGGCTGAACTCCTCCGCCAGCGACATGAGCTCCTGCTCGGTCGGGCGGTAGAGCCCGATCCAGGCGACGCCGCCCGGGGTGTCGTCCAGCGCGCGGTAGGTCTCGGCCAGGGTGTGCGGGGAGGCGACGCGCACGCCGTCGGCGTAGATCGCGCTGTCCACCATGCTGGAACGGGCGGCGCGCTGCGGCTCGGTGAGGACGGGCTCAGGCGAACTGGGAGGATCGACCCGCCGGGCTCGGGACACGAAGGGCATCGGGATGCCGCGTCGGTTCAGGTTCGCCAAGGTTCACCTCCTGGTGCGCGGAAGATCGAGGTGGCCCGCAACGCCCGGCGACCCGGGCGGCAGCGCCACCTAACTGTACGCGCGCAGCGTGCCGGTGCGCTGGACCCCGCCGCGGCGGACGTCTGTGCAGGAGTCGAGGATGACCTGCTCATAGTGCCCGACGAGCTCGGCGCAGAGGACGTCCCAGCCTCGGCCGAGCACGCGACGGCGTCCGGCCTCCCCATCCGCAGGCGCAGCGGCGCGTCGGCGGCGAGCATGGAGACGGCGGCGCGCAGCCCGCGGTCGTCGGCCGGAGGGAAGAGGAGCCCGTCGACGCCGTGCTCGACGAGGTCGATGGGTCCGCCCGCGCGCGGGGCGATCACCGGGAGGCCGGAGGCGTGCGCCTCCTGGACCGTCTGCCCGAACGTCTCCTCGGACCCGGTGTGCACGAACACGTCGAAGCCCGCGTAGGCCGCGGCGAGGTCGGCTCCCCCGAGCCGGCCGAGCCAGGTGGTCGGGACGCCGTGCAGCTCCCGCTCGACGGCCTCGCGAGCCGGCCCGTCCCCGACGATCGCGACCGAGACCCTCGGCAGCCCGCGCAGGACGCGCAACCGCTCGACCTGCTTCTCCGGCGCGATCCGGCCGACGTAGCCGACGACGACCTCGCCGTCGGGCGAGAGCCGCTCGCGGAGGGCGGCCGCCGCGGCGGTGCGCCGGTTGTTGGGGTGGTACCGCTCCAGGTCGACGCCGCGTCCCCAGCGGGCGAGGCGGCGGACCCCGGCCTCCCGGAGGTCGTACTCGCTGGCCGACGAGGGAACGAGGGTCACATCGGCGCCCTCATGAACCCAGCGCACGTACTTCCAGGCGATGGCGGCGGTCATCCCGAGCCCGTTGCGGCGGGCGAACCCGGCGACGTCGGTCTGGTAGACGGCGACGGAGGGCACGCCGACCCGGTTGGCGGCGGCGATGGCCTGCGCGCCCAGAAAGAAGGGAGAGGCGGCATGCAGCACGTCGGGCTCGAACCTGGCGAGGATCCGCTGCACCTGCGGGCTCGGCAGCCCCACCGGGAACTGCCGGTACGCGATGGAGGGCACCTGGTGGATGCGGTACCCCGCATACTCCTCCGGCGCCCCCGCCTCCGGACAGATCACGATCGCTTCGTGGCCCTCCGCGGCCAGATGATCGAGCACCCGGAGGACGCTGGTGGTCACCCCGTTCACAGTGGGGAGGAAGCTCTCGCTGACGACGGCGACGCGCATGACCTCAGTGTCTCGTCGGGGTGTGTCCCTGCTGTGAACGGGAGGTGACCAGCACCGCTCGGTATCCTTTCGTCATGACTTCTCCTGGCGCGCTCGACCGGTTCTACAGCATCATCCCGGCGGGCGGGATCGGCTCCCGGCTGTGGCCGCTGTCGCGGGCGGACGCCCCCAAGTTCCTGCACGACCTGACCGGGTCGGGGCAGACGCTGCTGCGGAACACCTGGGACCGGCTGGCCCCCATCTCCGGGGAGCAGCGGATCATGGTCGTCACCGGCCGCGCCCACCGGGCCGCCGTCGAGGCGCAGCTTCCGGCGCTGGCCGACGCCAACGTGGTGCTCGAGTCCGAGCCGCGCGACTCCACCGCCGCGATCGGGCTGGCCGCGGCCATCCTGCAGCGGCGCGAGCCCGGCGTCATCATCGGGTCGTTCGCCGCCGATCACGTCATCCGCAACACGCGGCTGTTCGCGTCCACCGTGAAAGAGGCCGTCGCCGCCGCCGACGCCGGCTACATCACCACCATCGGGATCAAGCCGACCGAGCCCGCCGTCGGGTTCGGCTACATCCGCTGCGGCGGCGAGCTGACGGTGACCGGCGCCCCGAGCGCGCTCGCGGTCCGGGCGTTCGTGGAGAAGCCGGACCTGCCGACCGCCGAGAGCTACCTCGACAGCGGTTCCTACCTGTGGAACGCGGGCATGTTCATCGCACGCGCCGACCTGCTCCTGGAGGAGATCGGCCGAAACAAGCCCGAGCTCTTGGCCGGGCTGCTCGAGCTCGCGGAGGCCTGGGACGACCCGGCCACCCGCGGCCCCGCGGTCGACCGGATCTGGCCGAGCCTGGAGAAGATCGCGATCGACTACTCGGTGGCCGAGCCCGCGGCGGCCGCGGGGAGACTCGCTGTCATCCCCGGCTACTTCGACTGGGACGACGTGGGCGACTTCGCCTCGCTCTCCAAGCTGAACTCCGGCGGGCGCACCACGGACCTGGCCATCCTCGGCGAGAACGCCCGGGTGCTCGCCGACGCCTCCAGCGGCATCGTCGTCAGCCAGACCAAGCGGGTCATCAGCCTGATCGGCGTGAAGGACATCGTGATCGTCGACACGCCCGACGCGCTGCTGGTCACGACGACCGACAACGCTCAGCGGGTGAAGTCGGTGGTGGACGCGCTGAAAGTCACCGGCTCGACCGACGTGCTCTGAGCCGCAGCGCCTCAGCGCCGATCCCCCATTTATCTCGACGTCGAGATAACCAAGGGCACCCTAAGCAGCGCGGAGCGGCCCCGCGGCATAGACTTGGCCCGCGCTTCGTGCGCGTTCTTTCAGCGATCGCAACCAGGGAGGGTTGTTCGTGCCAGACCAAGCGGCAGGGACCCTGCAACCGACGAAGTCGAGGCCGGGCGGCACGCTGTACCGCGGCCGTGAGGGCATGTGGTCGTGGGTGCTTCACCGCATCACCGGCGTCGCCATCTTCTTCTTCCTTCTCGTCCACATCCTCGACACCTCGCTCATCCGGGTCAGCCCGGAGGCGTACAACGCGGTGATCGGCACCTACAAGAACCCGATCATGGGGTTCGGTGAGATGGCGCTCGTCGCAGCGATCATCTTCCACGCCTTCAACGGCATCCGGATCATCCTGATCGACTTCTGGAGCAAGGGCGTCAAGTACCAGAAGGTCATGTTCTGGATCGTGATCGTGCTCTGGGTGATCCTCATGGCCGGCTTCGTGCCGACCCAGCTCATCCACATCTTCTCGGAGGTGAACTGACGTGACGACCATCGAGGCTCCGCGCACGCCGGCCCGCCCGGCCCGCAAGGGCGTCAACTGGGAGAAGTGGGGCTGGATCTACATGCGGCTCTCCGGCCTCCTGCTGGTGATCCTCATCTTCGGCCACCTGCTGATCAACCTCGTCCTCGGCGACGGCGTCAAGCAGATCGACTTCGCGTTCGTCGCGGGCAAGTACGCCACCCCGTTCTGGCAGGTCTGGGACCTCCTCATGCTGTGGCTCGCCCTCATCCACGGCGGCAACGGCATGCGCACCCTGATCAACGACTACGCGCACAACGTGATGGTCAACCGCATCCTCAAGTGGGCGGTCCTCGCGGCTGTCGTCGTTCTGATCGTGCTCGGCACGCTGGTGATCTTCACCTTCGACCCGTGCCCGGCGGGAGCCCACGCGGCCGACCTGCCTTCGTTCTGCCCGGCCAAGTGACTGATTGACGGAAAACAAACGCTGTGACAACTGAAACCACCGAATCCACCGTCATCGACGGCGTCCACTACCACGAGTTCGACATCGTCATCGTCGGCGCAGGCGGCGCCGGCATGCGCGCCGCGATCGAGGCCGGCCCGCACGCGAAGACCGCGGTGATCTCGAAGCTCTACCCCACCCGCTCCCACACCGGCGCGGCGCAGGGCGGCATGGCCGCGGCGCTCGCCAACGTGGAGGAGGACAGCTGGGAGTGGCACACCTTCGACACCGTCAAGGGCGGCGACTACCTGGTCGACCAGGACGCGGCGGAGATCCTCGCCAAGGAGGCCATCGACGCGGTCATCGACCTCGAGAACATGGGCCTGCCGTTCAACCGCACGCCCGAGGGCAAGATCGACCAGCGGCGCTTCGGCGGCCACACCCGCGACCACGGCAAGGCTCCGGTCCGCCGGGCCTGCTACGCGGCCGACCGCACCGGGCACATGATCCTGCAGACTCTGTTCCAGAACTGCGTCAAGCTCGGCATCAACTTCTTCAACGAGTTCTACGTCCTCGACGTGATCATGAACGAGGTCGACGGCGTCGACCAGCCTGCGGGCGTCGTCGCGTACGAGCTGGCCACCGGCGAGCTCCACGTCTTCCACTCCAAGGCGATCGTCTTCGCGACCGGCGGCTTCGGCAAGATCTACAAAACGACCTCCAACGCGCACACCCTCACCGGTGACGGCGTCGGCATCATCTGGCGCAAGAAGCTCCCGCTGGAGGACATGGAGTTCTTCCAGTTCCACCCGACCGGCCTCGCGGGCCTGGGCATCCTCCTCACCGAGGGCGCCCGCGGCGAGGGCGCGATCCTCCGGAACGCGTCCGGCGAGCGGTTCATGGAGCGCTACGCCCCGACCATCAAAGACCTCGCGCCGCGCGACATCGTCGCCCGCTGCATGGTCCAGGAGGTCGCGGAGGGCCGCGGCGCCGGCCCGCACAAGGACTACGTCCTCCTCGACTGCACCCACCTGGGCGCGGAGGTCCTGGAGACCAAGCTCCCCGACATCACCGAGTTCGCCCGCACCTACCTGGGCGTCGACCCGGTCGTGGAGCCGGTGCCGGTCATGCCGACCGCGCACTACGCGATGGGCGGCATCCCGACCAACAACAACGCCGAAGTGCTGCGCGACAACACCACCGTCGTCCCCGGCCTCTACGCCGCCGGCGAGTGCGCCTGCGTGTCCGTGCACGGCTCCAACCGTCTCGGCACCAACTCGCTGCTCGACATCAACGTGTTCGGCAAGCGCGCCGGCAACAACGCGGTGGAGTACGTCAAGACCGCGACCGCCGTGCCGCTGCCGGCTGACCCGGCCAAGGCCGTCCGCGAGATGATCGACGGGCTCCGCAACGGGACCGGCACCGAGCGCATCGCGGCCATCCGCAAGGAGCTGCAGGACGAGATGGACCGGAACGCGCAGGTGTTCCGCACCGACGAGTCGCTGGAGCAGGTCACCGGCACCATCCACCGCCTCCGCGAGCGCTACAAGAACATCGTGGTGCAGGACAAGGGCAAGCGCTTCAACACCGACCTCCTGGAGGCCGTCGAGCTGGGCTTCCTGCTCGATCTCGCCGAGGTCGTCGTTTTCTCCGCCCGCAACCGCAAAGAGTCCCGCGGCGGCCACATGCGCGACGACTTCCCGAAGCGCGACGACGAGAACTACATGAAGCACACGATGGCCTACCTCACCGGCGACCCGCACTCCGCCGACGCGGCAGACCACATCACACTCGACTGGAAGCCCGTCGTCGTGACCCGCTACCAGCCGATGGAGAGGAAGTACTGATGTCCAGCGCCGTGCTCGAGACTCCCCCGGCCCCGGAGGCCCCGGTCCAGTCGTTCACCGTGACGCTCATCATCCGCCGGTTCGACCCGGACGTGGACACCGAGCCGCGCTGGCAGGACTTCGACGTCGAGATGTTCCCGACCGACCGCATCCTGGACGCGCTGCACAAGATCAAGTGGGAGCAGGACGGCTCGCTGACCTTCCGCCGCTCGTGCGCCCACGGCATCTGCGGGTCCGACGCGATGCGCATCAACGGCCGCAACCGGCTCGCCTGCAAGACGCTGATCAAGGACCTGGACATCTCCAAGCCGATCTACGTCGAGGCTATCAAGGGCCTGCCGCTGGAGAAGGACCTCATCGTCGACATGGAGCCGTTCTTCGCCTCCTACCGCGAGGTGCAGCCGTTCCTCGTCGCGAACAGCACTCCCCCGAAGGACAAGGAGCGCATCCAGTCGGTCGCCGACCGCGCGCGCTTCGACGACACCACCAAGTGCATCCTCTGCGCCGCGTGCACGTCGTCCTGCCCGGTGTTCTGGACCGACGGCCAGTACTTCGGCCCGGCCGCGATCGTCAACGCGCACCGCTTCATCTTCGACTCGCGCGACGACAACGCGCAGGTGCGCCTCGACATCCTCAACGACAAGGAAGGCGTCTGGCGCTGCCGCACGACCTTCAACTGCACCGACGCGTGCCCCCGTGGCATCCAGGTGACGCAGGCCATCGCGGAGGTCAAGCAGGCCATCATGCGCGGCAAGGTCTGACGCCGGCCGCAACCGGCAGAGCGATCCGCTCCGACGACGAAGGCGCCCCCGGGAGGCCGGGGGCGCCTTCGTCGTTCGTGGGGCGTCAGCGAACCGCAGAGCGCGACCGCACGAACAGGCGGAGGCGCCCCCGATCTCTCAGGGGCGCCTCCGCGCGTGTCGGGCTACGACGGGGTCAGCCCCAGAGGTCGTCCCAGCCCTCGGGCTTGATGGCGTTCCAGTCGTCAGGCTTCGGCTTCGTCCAGTCGCCCACGATGCACCTGGCGCTTTGAGGGATCTGGGGCGACATCCAGACGACCTCGAAGAACCCGAAGTGGCTGTTGTCGTAGCGCTGGACGACGTCGAACGAGAAGATGCCCTCCGGAGTGACGTCGAGCACCACTCCGTCATCTCCGGCGCCGACGACGTTCCAGCGATCGGTCGCAGTCTGGGCTTTCACCTTCATGTCCGCCGGAAGCTTGGTTCCCTCGGGCACGCGGATCTGTCCGGTAACGGTGTGGAAACCGGTGAAGCCATCGTTCTTGGCCGCGACGGTGTAGTACTGGTCCTCCCACGAGAAGAAGATCCTCGGGCTGCCCTCCGGCAGCGGCGGAGCCTGATTCTTCCTCAGTGTCGTCGCGTCCGGCGCCCACGACGTGGCGGGGTAATTGCTCGAGACCGTCAGCACGCCCTCAGCGGCGCCGGTCCTGAGCGCGGACACAAAGAAGGAGAAGGTGATTCCGTTGTCGGTGTAGACGATGGCGGGCTCGGTCAGCACTCGGAAGCCGTCGGCGCCCTCCACCTGGAGCCGGAAGTTGGCGGGCAGGGTGCCGCCCTCGGCCGGAGTCAGGGTGCCCTCGATGGGGAAGGCGCTGCCCTCTTGTACGAAGTAGATCCTCTGGGGGATGTAGATCACGCCGGTCGAGGTGGCGGCCGAGGCGGCGTGGGCCGGCGATGCGGCGGCGAGGGCGATGGCCGGTGCGGCCCAGGCGGCCGTCTTGGCGACCGTGCGTCGGGAGACGAGGCGTGGCGCCTCGGAGTCGGGTGTGTCGTTCACGAGAAGAAGCCTTTCTTGGGCATGCTGAAATGTTTCACGCTAATCTTACTGGCTAACCGTGCTCAATTGCACATCGTCAGGCAAACTTTGAGGTGAGCGGGCATGCGGTGGAGGCGCCCCGCGCCCAGGGGCGCCTCCGCCGGAAGGATCCTCAGTACGTGTAACGCACGACGAAGCCGATCTTCGACGCGGCGCCGTCCTTTCGGATGATCGAGGTCACGATCCTGGCTTCGGCGACCGAGCCCGTGGGGAAGCCGGACGGGACGGTGGCATACACCGTCTTCGTCTGGGTGTACTGGAATTCACTGCCCCTCGCATCGACACTCGGCATGTACCCGCAGGCGCTGACCGTCGCCCGGCCGGCGAGGGTGCCGTCACCTCTGACCGACGACGAGCCGAGCACGGTGGTGAGGGCCGCGCTCGCGTCCTGAGGCACGCCGTTCACCTCGTAACGGTCGATCGTGACCTCGGTGGAGGTGTCCAGGTCCGTCCACGGCGGCGGGAAGCCTCCCGTGCGGACAGCGGCGGCGAAGGTGTCGTTGTTGAAGTTG
Organism: Leifsonia sp. L25; assembly: GCF_050632895.1. The sequence continues at coordinate 509,700 of NZ_JBODRZ010000003.1, forward strand.
TTGTAGTTGGCCGAGGGCGACGGATAGAGGTGGAACCGCAGGTCGAGCCAAGGCTGGTCGATGTTCGCTTTGGGCACCGGGAGGGCGGCGCCCGAGGCGACGGCCATCGGCTCGAACCAGCGAACCGTGTCGTCGAGGTCCGTGCGCGCACTCCGCCGCCACTGCGTGGCGATCGGGACCATGCCGTAGCCGGCCTCGAGGAATCCCGGCTCGAGAACGGTGAGGGTGGTCGTCGCCCCGGTGTAGCCGAGATGCGACGTGCTTTCGACGCTGAGGGTGACGCTCCGCTCCGTCGTGACCTTCGGCGCCAGGATGGTCATCCTGAACGTGCGGCTGTCCGCGAGGACGACCGGGCCCGACGTGACCGTGAACCCGGAGTCGTCGAGGCCGAAGGACGCGACGAGCTTGATGTCAGCGGGAAACGAGCCCGAGATGGGGGCCAGCCAGCCCGTGATCTCCATCTCCGCGCCCGTCGGCACGGCGTACGCCCCGTTGCCGAATCCGATCGTGCCGCGGACGGGGTCGGACGCCGCGTGGGCCGGCGAGGCGGCGGCCAAGGCGATGGCCGGGGCGGCCCAGGCCGCCGTCTTGGCAAGTGTGCGCCTACTTACACCAGGCGATGCGGGGGGGGGGGGTAATGCCGTTCACTACGTCAGAAGCCTTTCGGACCATAACTGAAATGTATCCTGCACAATCTAGCACCTGGAGCAAAGAAGTGTCCGTGCTTGGTTCGCACCGCAGCGGCCGCCGCGGACTCGCTATCCTTGCGGCGTGGCCAGGAAGTCGCGACACGGGGAGGGAACGGTGACGGCGCAGCCCGATCCGGCCCTGCAGCGCGCCGAGGGCACGGTCGAGCCGGAGGAGACGCTGAAGGAGCGCATCCTCGACGCCACGGAGCCCCTGAAGGAGCGGCTGGAGAAGCCGGTCGCGCGGGTGTCCCGGTGGGCGAAGTGGGTGCAGGCACTGCGGCCGTACCGGGTCTACATCAACTTCTCGCACTCCGACGGCAACCTGCGGGCCGCCGGGATGGGGTTCCAGTCGCTCTTCGCCGTCTTCGCGGCGGTCTGGCTGGGCTTCTCCGCCACCGGGGTCTGGCTCAGCGGCAACCAGGACATCTACGAGTCCCTGGTCGAGATCATCAACCGGGCGATCCCCGGCCTCATCTCGACGGACACGACGACCGGCATCATCAACTCCGAGCAGCTCGAGTCCGCGACGGCGTTCGGCTGGTCGGGCATCGTCGCGGCGATCAGCCTTCTCTGGACCGCGATCGGCTGGCTGTACTACACCCGCCAGGCCGTGCGCGCGGTGTTCGGGCTGAGCCGCGACACCACGAACTACGTGCTGCAGAAGATCCGCGACCTGTTCCTGGCGCTCGGGTTCGGGCTGGTCCTGATGTTCTCCGCGCTCATCTCCATCATCAGCACGCAGGCCGTGACCTTCTTGATCCATCTCGTCGGGCTCAGTTCGGACACGTTCTGGTCGGACGCGCTCACCCGGTTCTCCGGCCTGCTCATCTCCGTGGTCCTCAACATCTTCACGCTCGGCGCGATGTTCCGGGTGATGGCGCGGGTCGCCATCCCGTGGCGCAACCTCTTCTTCGGGGTGCTCCTGGGCGCCTGCGTGCTGGCCGGGCTGAGCGCGCTCGGCGGCCTGCTGTTGACGGGAGCGACGAAGAATCCGCTGTTGGCGACGTTCGCCGTGTTCGTCGGTCTGCTGATCTGGTTCAACCTGGTCTCGCGGGTCATCCTGCTGTCGGCCTCCTGGATCGCGGTCGGGATGTTCGACAGCGGCATCTCGCCGCGCATGATCACCCCGGAGCAGGCGGCGGCCGAGCGCGCGGCGGCGGAGTACGAGGCGCGGGTGCTTGTAGCGAAGGCCGAGTTGCAGAACGCGAGGGACGAGCTGGCCGGGTCGAGGTTCCTGGCCCGGCTGAGCGCGCAGCGCCGGGTCGAGAAGGCCGAGCACCGGCTCAACGACCTGCTCGACGACAGCGGCGTCGGCGCCCGCCGGTAGGCTGGAGGCATGCCCTCGAAACCCCTGCGCATCGCGACGGTCAACGTCAACGGCATCCGGGCCGCCTACCGCAAGGGCATGGGCGCCTGGCTCGACAGCAGGGACGTCGACATCCTCGCGCTGCAGGAGGTGCGCGCCGCCAGCGAAGACCTGCAGGGTCTCCTCGGCGACGAGTGGGACATCGTGCACGACCCCGCCACCGCCAAGGGCCGCGCGGGCGTCGCGATCGCGAGCCGCCATCCGCGCGCCGAGATCCACCGCGTCGAGCTCGGCGCGCCCGACTTCGACAGCGCGGGCCGCTGGCTGGAGGCCGACTACGAGGTCGGCGGCACCGTCGTCACCGTGGTCAGCGCCTACGTCCACTCCGGCGAGGCCGGCACCGAGAAGCAGGACGCCAAATACGCCTTCCTCGACGCGATGGAGGCCCGTCTCCCCCAGCTCGTGAAGCACAGCGAGTACGCCGTGGTCATGGGCGACCTCAACGTGGGTCACCGGAAGCTCGACATCCGCAACTGGAAGGGCAACGTCAAGAAGGCGGGCTTCCTCCCCGAGGAGCGCGCCTACTTCGACCGCTTCCTCGGCGCGGAGGACGACCCGCGCTACAACGACGGCGCCGGGCTCGGCTGGGTCGACGTCGGCCGCAAGGCGGCAGGCGAGGTCGACGGACCGTACACCTGGTGGTCGTGGCGCGGGCAGGCCTTCGACAACGACACCGGCTGGCGGATCGACTACCAGCTCGCCTCCCCGCGCTGGCGGCGACGGTGAAGAACTACGCGGTGGACCGTGCGGCCGCCTACGACGAGCGATGGTCGGACCACACCCCTGTGGTCGTCGACTACGCCCTCTAGCATCCGCACCCTCTCGACCGAAAGCAGTGACATGAGCACACTCCCCGCCTGTACTCCGGCATGCAGCCGTCGGCGGACTCCCTCCACCTCGGCAACTACGTCGGCGCCCTCCTGCAGTGGAAAGAGCTGCAGAGCACCCACGACGCCTTCTTCTCCGTGGTCGACCTGCACGCGATCACCGTCGCGCAGGACCCGGCGGAGCTCCGCGAGAAGACCCGGCGCACGGCGGCGCAGTACATCGCCGCGGGCATCGACCCGTCCGCCTCCACGCTCTACGTGCAGTCGCACGTGCCCGCGCACGCGCAGCTCGCCTGGCTGCTGAACACGATCACCGGGTACGGCGAGGCCGCCCGGATGACGCAGTTCAAAGACAAGGCTGCCAAGCAGGGCGCCGACGCGACCTCGGTCGGGCTGTTCGCCTATCCGGTGCTGATGGCGGCCGACATCCTGCTGTTCGACGCGGAGGTGGTGCCGGTCGGCGACGACCAGCGCCAGCATGTCGAGCTGACGCGCGACCTCGCGGAGCGGTTCAACAGCCGGTTCGGTGAGACGTTCGTGGTGCCGCAGGCGATGATCCTCAAGGACGGCGCGCGCATCTACGACCTCCAGAACCCGGAGTCGAAGATGTCCAAGTCCGCCGAGTCGGGCGCCGGGATCGTCTGGATGCTGGACGAGCCGGACGTGACGCGCAAGAAGATCATGCGCGCCGTCACCGACACCGACGGCGTCGTCTCGTTCGACCGCGCGGGCAAGCCGGGGATCTCCAACCTGCTCAGCATCTACTCGGCGCTCAGCGGCCGGGCGGTCGCCGACATCGAGCTGGAGTACGACGGCAAGGGCTACGGCGACTTCAAGAAGGGGCTCGTGGAGGTCGTCGTGGAGACGTTCGGCCCCGTCCGCGAACGCGCCCTCGACCTGCTCTCCGACCCGGCCGAACTCGACCGCATCCTCGCGGGCAATGCGGAGCGGGCGAGCGAAGTGGCCGAGCGGACGCTCGCCCAGGCCTTCAACGCGATCGGCCTGCTGCGGCGGGCGCACTGATGCCTCCGGCCCCGGTGGAGCTGGCGGGCGGCGCTGTCGTCCTGTCGGCGCCGACGGAGGCCGACATCGACCGGATCGCGGAGTTCTGCCGCGATCCGGAGGTCGCCGCGTGGACCACCGTGCCGTCGCCCTACGAGCGCGCGGACGCGGAGCGGTTCGTGACCGGGACCGTCCCGGACGGCTGGGCGAGCGGGCGGGAGTGCACCTGGGCGCTCCGCGACGCGGAGACGCGCCTCCTGCACGGCATGATCGGACTGCACCACCTCCACGACGGCGAGGGCGAGATCGGCTACTGGCTGTCCACGGAGGCCCGCGGGCGCGGCTGGATGGCCGCCGCGGTCGACCTGGTGCTCGACTACGCGTTCGACGGGCCCCCGGGGCTGGGCCTCCAGCGGGTCGTGTGGCACGCGTACGCAGGCAACGTCGCGAGCGCCGCCGTCGCCCGCCGGGCCGGCTTCCAGTGGGAAGGTGTCGCGCGGCTGGGCGCCCCGCACCGCGGAGTCCGGCGCGACGAATGGCAGGCTGCGCTCCTGCCCGGCGACCCGCGGCGGCCGGCGGACGGTTGGCCGGCGGCCGGCTGGCCGGCGTTCACCTCCGCGCAGGCGCCGCTGTGACCGGCCCGCGCGTGGTGCTCTTCGACCTCGACGACACGCTGTTCGCGCATCGCGCGGCGGTGTCGACGGGCATCCAGCAGTACGCCGGCCGCCTCGGCGAGCCGTACGGGACGATGGAGGCCGTCGACCTGACCGCGCTCTGGCACGACCTGGAGGAGGAGCACTACCACTCCTATCTCGCCGGCCGACTCGGCTTCGAGGGCCAACGTCAGGCGCGCGCCCGCGACTTCGCCGCCCGGCACGGCGTCGAGCTGAGCGACGCCGAGGCGAGCGCCTGGTTCGCGGACTACTTCGAGCACTACGTCGCCGCCTGGTCGCTGCACGACGACGCGCTCCCCTGCCTGGACGCGTTGCGGGCAGCGTTCCCCGGCGTGCGGTTCGGGCTCATCACCAACGGCGACCTCGCCTTCCAGGGCCGCAAGGTGGAGGCCGTCGGGCTCGACACCCGTATGGACCACCTGATCGCGTCCGGCGAAGTCGGCGTCGCGAAGCCGGACCCGCGCATCTTCGAGCACGCGTGCTCGGTGTTCGGGGTGCGGCCTTCCGAGGCGGCGTACGTCGGCGACCGCCTGCACACCGACGCGATCGGCGCAGCGCGGGCCGGACTGACCGGCGTGTGGCTGAACCGGCGCGGCGACGTGCCGACGGCCGACGACGCGGCGGAGGCCGCCGAGGTGGGCGTGATCGAGCTCAGCGGGCTCGCGGGATTGGTGGGGGCGCTCAGCCGCTGATCCGCGTCGCAGGCCCAATGCGGTTGCGCGCCGCAACGGCCCATTAGAGTTGCGCCCATGATCGAGTCCGCCGATACCGTCGCCCGCACCCGTCTCCGGCCGGGCGAGCACCTGTTGTGGTCGGGACGGCCGGACGCCGGCCGGCTGTTCAACCGGTCCGACGTCTTCCTGGTCCCGTTCGGGCTGTTCTTCCTCGGCTTCTCGATCTTCTGGACGGTCGCCGCCGCCCAGACCGGCGGCTTGTTCAGCCTGTTCGGGCTTCTGTTCATGGCGGTGGGCGTCGACTACGTCTTTCTCCGATTCCTCGTCAAGCGCTATCGGCAACTCCACTCGACCTACGCGGTCACCGATCGCCGGGCGTTCGCCGTCGTCGGGGGCAAACTGATCGAGACCCCGGTCGCCAGCGACAGGACGACCACCTGGACCGGGGACAGCCACGTCAGCGTCGTCTGGACGGGATCGGTGGGCGTCGGAGGCTTCTCGCGCGGCCAGGTTCCGCTCAACAGCGGGCTCGACGGCATCCTCTCGCCGCTGCCGATGGCATTCTTCGACGTCCCCGAGCCGGCGGCTCTGATGGCCGCGCTCGACCGGGCGACCACCCGCACGACGACCTGACTCAGTTGCCCTTCGTGCAGGTCTGCTGCGCGGCCGTCTGACCGGTGACGTCCGACGGGAGGCTGACCGCGGAGGAGGTCGGGGCCGGAGTGCTGCCGCTCGTCGTGCCGCCGCTCGTCGTACTGCCGCCGGCGGCGCTCGACGTGGCGCTCGGCGTCGGCGTCGCGGCCGCGGTGGGCGCGCTCGACGGCGATGCCGACGGGGCCGGGGTCGCCGACACCGTTCCGTTGCCCGTCGTTCCCGTGAGCTGCACCGGGGTGTCGGAGGCGAGCGCCTGCTTGAGGGCGTCCACTCCCGTCGGCTCGGGGACGACACGGTTGACGTCGTTGGGGTCGGTCATCGCCGGGTACTGGAGAAAGACGAAGTCGCTCAGCGGCACGCTCTTCAGTGCGAGGCCGATCGACACGAGGGTGGTCGGAGAGGCCATCGTGTCCGAGAGCGTGAGGTTGGAGGTCGCGGCCTTCGCCAGCGTGAACAGCGTCAGCGGGTTGCCCAGCACCCCCGCGCTCGTCACCTTGCGCAGCAGCGACGACAGGAAGAGCTGCTGGTTGCTGATCCGGCCGAGGTCGCTGCCGTCGCCGACGCCGTGGCGGCTGCGGACGAAGGCGAGCGCCTGCGCGCCGACCAGAGTCTGCTGACCGGCCGGCAGGTTGAGGCCGACGTACGGATCGGTGAGCGGCGTGGCGAGACAGACGGTGACACCGCCGACGGCGTTGGACATCGCCGAGACGCCGTCGAAGCTGATCTCCGCCGCGTACGGGATGCTGAGACCGGTGAGCGCCTCCGCCGTGAGCACGACGCAGGAGAGCCCGCCGGTCGACAGCGTCGTGTTGAACTGCGCACTGTCCTGCGGGGACGTGGAACCGCCGCCCGAGGTCGGGCAGGACGGGATCGGCACCATCAGGTCGCGCGGGATGCTGATCACCGTCGCGTGCTGGTGGTCGGCCGAGAGGTGCAGGATCATCGTGACGTCGTTGTTGCCGGCGCCCGAGCTTCCCGCGAGCTCCTGGGAGGTCGAGAACTGGCCGCCCTGGCCGGTGCGGGTGTCGGTTCCGGCGAGGAGGATGTTGACGGCCCCGGACTCCGCGCCGACATCAGGAACCGTGACGGCCTTGCCCGCCGCGGAGACCAGGTGGACGGAGGGCTTCAGAGAGCGGACGGTGTCCTGCACCGCGTACGCGGCGACGGCGCCGACCGAGACCACGGCGACGGCGACCACGGCGGCCAGCAGGCGCGCGACCGGTCCCCGGGCGCGACGGACCGGCAGGCGGCCGTGCCGCACCGGGGTCGGTCGCTCGACCGTGGAATGCCTCATGCTTCGAAGCTAAGGCAGCAATCTGCGGGAAACCTTTTTCGCGGATGAGGAATCTGGAAGGATCCTCAGGCTCGAGGCGCACGCGACGCTCACGACGCGCGAGCGCCGCCCGGCAACATGCCGGACGGCGCTCGGTGGCACTGCGCGGGGGCTACTTCACGTCCTCGTCGATCCAGTCGAACGTCTTCGTGACGGCCTTCTTCCAGAGGCGGAGCTGGCGGTCGCGCTCGGCGTCGTCCATCTTCGGCTCCCAGCGGCGGTCTTCCTGCCAGTTCTTGCGGAGGTCGTCCAGGTTCTCCCAGAAGCCGACCGCGAGGCCGGCGGCGTAGGCCGCACCGAGGGCGGTCGTCTCCGCGACGACCGGTCGGATGACCGGCACGCCGAGGATGTCGGCCTGGAACTGCATGAGGGTGTTGTTGGCGATCATGCCGCCGTCCACCTTCAGCTCGGTGAGGTCCACACCGGAGTCGGCGTTGACCGCGTCGAGCACCTCGCGGGTCTGGAAGGCCGTGGCCTCCAGTGCCGCGCGGGCGATGTGGCCCTTGTTAACGTAACGCGTGAGGCCCACCAGGGCGCCGCGCGCGTCCGACCGCCAGTACGGCGCGAACAGGCCCGAGAACGCCGGCACGAAGTACGCGCCGCCGTTGTCCTCGACGGTCTTGGCCAGGTCCTCGATCTCGGGGGCGCTGGAGATGAGGCCGAGGTTGTCGCGCAGCCACTGCACCAGCGAGCCGGTGACGGCGATCGAACCCTCCAGGGCGTAGTGCGGCTTGTCGTCGCCCAGCTTGTAGCCGAGCGTCGTCAGGAGGCCGTTCTTGGAGTGGATGATCTCCTCACCTGTGTTGAAGATGAGGAAGTTGCCGGTGCCGTAGGTGTTCTTGGACTCGCCCGGATCGAACGCCGCCTGGCCGAACGTGGCCGCCTGCTGGTCGCCCAGGATGCCCGCGACGGGCACCTCGCGCAGCAGGCTGGACGACTCCACCGTGCCGTAGACCTCGGAGGAGGCCTTGATCTCCGGGAGCATCGACCGCGGCACGCCGAACACCTCGAGGATGTCGTCGCGCCAGGAGAGGGTCTCCAGGTCCATGAACATGGTGCGGGAGGCGTTGGTCACGTCGGTGGCGTGCACGCCGCCGTCCGGGCCGCCGGTGAGGTTCCAGAGCACCCACGCGTCGGTGTTGCCGAACAGCAGCTCGCCGCGTTCGGCGCGCTCGCGGGCGCCCTCCACGTTCTCCAGGATCCAGGCGATCTTCGTGCCCGAGAAGTAGGTGGCCAGCGGGAGGCCGACGATCTGCTTGAACCGCTCGACGCCGCCGTCCGCCGCGAGGCGGTCGACGATCGGCTGGGTGCGGGTGTCCTGCCAGACGATGGCGTTGTAGACGGGCTCGCCGGTGTTCTTGTCCCAGACCACCGCGGTTTCGCGCTGGTTCGTGATGCCCACCGCCGCGATGTCGTGACGGGTGAGGTCCGCTTTCGAGAGGGCCTGGCCGATCACCTCGCGGGTGTTGTTCCAGATCTCCTTCGGGTCGTGCTCGACCCAGCCGGCGCGGGGGAAGATCTGCTCGTGCTCGAGCTGCCCGGTCGACACGATCGACCCGGACTTGTCGAAGATGATCGCGCGGGTGCTTGTCGTGCCCTGATCGATAGCGACGACGTAGTCGGCCATACGTAACTCCTTTGTTTTGGGGTGGGACTGATGAGGGCCGGTCGGGGTCTCCCCGGCCGGCCCCCGGGTGTTACTTGGTGAGGATCGGAAGCAGCAGCAGCGCCAGCCAGCCGGCGAGCAGACCGCCGATGATCGGGCCGACGACCGGGACCCAGGAGTAGGACCAGTCGCTGGTGCCCTTGCCCCGGATGGGCAGGACGGCGTGCGCGATGCGCGGACCGAGGTCACGTGCCGGGTTGATCGCGTAACCGGTCGGACCACCGAGGCTGGCGCCGATGCCGACCACCAGGAGGGCGACGGGCAGTGCGCCGAGGGCGGCGAGGCCCGCCGCGGTTCCGGGCTGGTGACCGAAGGCGATCACCACGAACACCAGCACGAAGGTGCCGATGACCTCGGTGACGAGGTTCCAGGCGTAGCTGCGGATCGCAGGGCCGGTGGAGAACACGCCGAGCTTGTTGCCCGGGTCGGGCTCCTCGTCGAAGTGCTTCTTGTACGCCAGGAACGTGAGGCACGCGCCGATGAACGCGCCGATGAGCTGGGCGACGATGTACAGCAGTATCGTCACGAAGTTGACCGGCACCAGCGTGTGCCCGGCGGCGCTGCCGAACGTCTTGGCGCCGTTGGCGACCAGGCCGAGCGTCACCGCGGGGTTCAGGTGCGCGCCCGAGTTGTAGGCGACGACGACACCCGAGAAGACCGCGATGCCCCAGCCGAAGTTCACCATCAGGAACCCGCCGTTGAAGCCCTTGTTCTTGATCAGGGCGACGTTCGCGACGACACCAGTACCGAGAAGCACCAGCATTGCCGTTCCGCACAACTCTGACAGGAAATCAATACCGATATTGTCCACGTTGACCTTCCAGTTGTTCAGTTGACCCGCACCCTGTCGTGCGATGGTGTGGCTCTCGCCAGGGTGGGCCTTTGAACGCTATTGCGGTCGGGTCCGCCCGGGCAAGGACCGTTCTATGCACGTTCGTGCATTATCGGAGCGCCGCGGCTTCGCTCCCGTCCCCCGACGCCAGGTTCACCCGGTGGGCGGCTGCCAGTTCCGCTTGGAACGCATCTTCCTCCTCCGCGCGCCGGTTTGGCGACCATCCGAGGGCGTTTGCGACGATTTCGCCGACCTCGTGGACCAGCGGGATCGAGACCGATCCGGTGAACGCGAAGCTCGTGCGGCGCAGGAAGACGTCGGAGAGGTGGGCTACCCGCTCGGTGCGCACGAGGTGGTCGAGCTCCGCGCGGGAGTAGTCGGGCGCAGCGGCGAGCGGGGTGTCCTCCCCTCCCAGCCGGCGATGGCGTCGATGACGGAGGCGGCCTTGGTGCCGTAACGGTGCAGCAGCACGCTCGCGCGCGCCGCGCCACGTCGGCGCCGTAGCGGGCGATCCAGTCGCGCTCCGCCTGCGGGCTGGCCGGGAAGCCGGCACCGCCTCCGATCGGCAGCCCGAGGGTGGAGACGGTGCGGGTCACGCCCAGAGCCTCCAGCGTCTCGTTCGCGAGATGCTCGCTGAGGGCGCGGAACGTCGTCCACTTGCCGCCCACGAGGCTGAGGACGGTGGTGTCCCCGAGGCCGGCGATCGTGCCGGGCACGATCCGGTAGTCGCGGGAGACGAAGCCGGGCGCCGTGTCGTCGTGGTGCGGCAGCGGACGGACCCCGGAGAAGCTGTAGACGATCTGTTCACGGGTGACCGGGATCGTTGGGAAAACGTGCGCGACCAGTTCGATGAAGTAGTCGATCTCCTCCTCGGTGCACACCGCGGGCACCGCCATGTCGGCGTCGAGGTCGGTCGTGCCGACCATGACCTTGCCCTTCAGCGGGTAGATGAGGACGATGCGGCCGTCGTTGTTCTCGAAGAAGATCTCGCGTCCGTCGCACGCCTCCAGCAGTTCGGGATTGTCGAGGACGATGTGCGAGCCCTTGGTGCCGCCCATGAACTGCGTCGCCCGTCCCAGGGCCGCGTTGGTGAGGTCGGTCCAGGGGCCGGACGCGTTGACGACGACCTCGGCGGTGATCGCGAACTCGTCGCCGGTCTCCCGGTCGCGGACGAGCACGCCGCCGTCCTGGGCTCCGATCGCCTCCAGGTAGTTGGCGGCGCGGGCGTGCGGGCCTGCGGCGAGGCCGTCGGCGAGGACGTCGAGCGCGAGTCGCTCCGGGTCGTGGACCGAGGCGTCGAAGTAGGTGGCGGTGTACTTCAGGCCCGGGTTGAGCTTCGGGAGGGTCTCGAGCGACTTCCGGCGGCCGTGGAAGCTGTGCCGCGGGACGGTTCCGCCCTCGCGCGAGAACGTGTCGTAGATCGTCAGGCCGGTCTTGATCAGGAAAGCGCCGCGCTCCTTCGGCTTGCCCTGCTTGTGGGTGAGGAAGCGCAGCGGTGCGGCGAGGATGCCGGAGAACGTGGAGTAGATCGGGATGGTCGTCTGCAACGGCTTGACGTAGTGCGGCGCGATCTTCAGCAGGCCGTTGCGCTCGGTCACCGACTCCTTGACCAGCCGGAACTCGCCGTTCTCGAGGTAACGGATGCCGCCGTGGATCATGTGGCTGGAGGCGGCGGACGCGCCCGACACGAAGTCGTTGCGCTCCACGAGCACCACGTCGACGCCCTGGAGGGCGAGGTCGCGGAAAGTGCCGAGCCCGTTGATACCGCCGCCGACGATGACGACCTGCGCGCTCGGGCGCTCGCGGAGCTGCTGGATCTCGGGGCGGACATTCGACTGCGTCGTCACGGATACTCCTGGTGCTTCTACTGAACGGCGATGGGTTTCGCTATAGTCTTCGATGCCGGCACAACTTCGATCAAGCCGGATGCACATACGTGCAGCGCCATCCCCGAACCCCAGGCAGCAGTATCCGAAACCAGAAAGCGGTCCCCGAATGTCCGCACCCGACACCCAGAACCTCCCCGAGAAGGTCCGCGACGCCCTGAAGGCGGGGCACCTGTACTACATGCAGGACCTGACGATGGAGGCCATCGCCCACGAGATGCACACCTCGCGTTCCAGCGTCTCGCGGCTCCTCTCCTATGCGCGCGCGTCCGGGCTGGTCACGATCCAGATCGCTCAGCCGCACGAGGCCGCGACCCGGGTCCAGCAGGAGCTGCACGCCCGCTACGGCATCGGAGCGCACATCGTCCCGATGCCGAGCGCGATCAGCGACGTCGACCGGCTGGAGCGCGTCGCCATCTCCGCTGCACGGATTCTCGACCGCTTCATCGACTCCAACACCACGGTCGGGGTCGCCTGGGGCTCGACGATGAGCGCGCTGAGCAGGCACCTCATCCCGAAGGACCTGCACAACGTGGAGTTCGTGCAGCTCAACGGCGCCGGCAACACCTACACGACCGGCGTGCTGTACGCGTCCGAGATCCTGCGCCGGTTCGGCGACACCTACTCGGGCACGATCCAGGAGTTCCCGGTCCCCGCGCTGTTCGACGACCCGCAGACCAAGCAGGCCATGTGGCGGGAGCGCAGCACGCGGCGCATCCTCGACATCCAGGAGCGCATGGACGTCGCGCTGTTCGGCCTCGGCTCGCCGTTCTCGGAGGTGCGCTCCCACGTGTACGCGGGCGGTTACCTCGACGCGGACGACTACGCGTCGCTGGACGCGTCCGGGGTCGTCGGCGACGTGGCCACGGTGTTCTTCCGCGAGGACGGCAGCCACCACGGCATCCCGTTGAACGAGCGGGCCAGCGGGCCGGACATCGACCTCATCAAGCGCGTGCCGCGCCGGGTCTGCATCGTCTCCGGACCGTCGAAGGTGCACAGCCTCCGCGGCGCGCTCGCGGCTGGGCTCATCACCGACCTGATCGTGGACGAGGGGACGGCGCGGGCGCTGGCGGATATTGCGGCGCCGCACAGCGCGGTGGGGCCGGTGGAGGACGCTGCCTGACTCCCCTGAAATTTAACCTTCTAACTGCAATCTAACGTTTGTAGTGTTGAAGTCGGCGATCGGAATCGGGTCGCGAATTCAACGATGAAGGGAAACCCCCATGACCTTTGCGCTCAACGCAATCCGCGTCGGCATGGCTGCGGCACTCACCGGCGCGCTCGTCTTATCCGGCGCGCTCGCCGCCCAGGCGGACGACGCGACCGCGGAGACGCAGACAATCTCCGTCGCGATGGTCCCGTCCGGATTCGACTCCGCCGTCGCGGAAGCGAACGGTTACCAGATCGTCACGGACAGCGATGGTCAGCAGCGTTCGGTCGCCGTGAGTCCCGAAGCCATCCGGTTCGAGAAGTCACTCGCGATGAGCCGGACCACCTGGGTCGAGGGCCCCTGCGGCAACTCGTGGATCAACGCTGTCAGTCGCGGCAATTCGAAATTCGTCTCCACCGGGTTCGTTGTTCCGCGGCCCGTGATCGCAAAGAACTGGACCGTGCAGGTGTGGGGATGGTCGGGCATGCCCTCGTACTGGTGGGGCGGCGCGAGCGGGTCCTCCTGGAGCAGTAGCTGGTCGTTCTCGATGCCCGGGGATGGCTTCGCTAACGTGCTCCCGGGTTCCAACGTCGTCATGAACAACGGGGCCGTCTGCGCATCCGGATCGCCGGGAGAGAATTTCCACTCCTGACCGACCGAGCGCGACGAGCGGGTGTCATCGCGGCGGTGACACCCGCTTGCTCAAATCCGCCCGAACGAACGCAACGCCTCCGAGTAGCCGGCCACGTCGCGGCGGGTGACACTCGAAACGACGAGCGTCGCCGCGGAGAGCTTCCGCCAGTACCCGCCGGCGAGAGGGAGCTCGATGACCGTCCGCAGACCGCGCTGCCAGGCGACGCGGACATCCTCGACGACCGCCCTCTCGGCATTGTAGAAATCGGGAGTTCCTCGCCACGAACGTACGCCCTCGCCGGCATCGAGACCTAGCTCGTCCGCGAACGCTCCGATGTCGGGTGCGGCCCAGAGCTCGGGGTGCTCCGCCACCGCAAGCGGGTCGAGCTCATGCACATGCCGCGAGTGCTCGAGGCACTCCTTCCACAGCTTCTCCCAGGTCCCGACCAGTCGGTGGTCATCCGAGGAAACCGGTTCACCGGGAAGCGCAGCGGGCGGCAGTGACGGTTCAGCATTTCCGGCAGCCATGTGGCGCAACCACAAGAGGTCGAGCAGGTTCGCGCCGTCGGACACGCGAATCGTCATGTCATTCGGCCACTCATGGGCGTCGTTTCCGTTTTCGAACCGCATCATTGCTCCTTATTCGCCTACGGAATCTTCCATTAACACTTATACATCTGAGACGCCAGCGTTCACTGAGCCTACCAACTGGCCGCAGGCAAAACGCTGCCGCTCCATGTCCGCATATGTCCGGGGAATACTTCCCCCGTTCCCGCGTTGATCTAGACTCGACAACAGAAGAACGTGCTCCGGGGTCGGTGAGAGTCCGAACCGGCGGTGACAGTCCGCGAGCGGGAGGCGAGAGCCCCCTGCTGAGCCGGTGGAATTCCGGCACCGACGGTAATGCGTGCAGGCGTGAGCCTGGGCGCTCAGTCCGGATGGGAGGCGCACGTCGGCGGTCGACGACCGTCGCGAACGCGAGCTTTCGGCTCCAGCGACCCCGGCATCACGTCTCACATGACGAGAGAGATCTCGCAGCGAGAGACAGGACGACGCCCGGATGACCCGGACTGGAGAATGGGAAGCGGCGATGCGCACCGCGCTGCGGCTCGCCGAGGGCGGCCCGGCCACCGGCGTGAACCCGCGCGTCGGCTGCGTGATCCTCGACCCCGAAGGGCGCACGATCGCGGAGGGCTTCCACCGCGGGGCCGGCACCGCGCACGCGGAGGTGGACGCGCTGAGCACCCTCCCCGAGGGCGGCGCTCGCGGCGCCACCGCCGTCGTGACGCTGGAGCCGTGCAACCACTGGGGGCTCACCGGCCCCTGCTCGGAGGCGCTGATCGCCGCGGGTGTCGCCCGCGTGGTCTACGCGGTGGCCGACCCGGGCCGGCACTCCAGCGGAGGGGCCGACCGGCTCCGGGAGGCCGGCGTCGAGGTGATCGGCGGCGTGCTCGCCGACGACGCCGAGCGCTTCCTCGGCGACTGGCTGACGGCCGCGCGCCTCGGCCGGCCGCACATCACGGTCAAGTGGGCCAGCACGCTCGACGGCCGCACGGCCGCCGCCGACGGCACCAGCCGCTGGATCACCGGCGCCGCGGCCCGGCAGCGCGTCCACGAGCAGCGGGAGGCCTCCGACGCGATCGTCGTCGGCACCGGCACCGTGCTCGCCGACGACCCCAGCCTGACCGCGCGCGGCGACGCAGGCGAACTGCTCGCGACGCAACCGACGCCCGTGGTGGTCGGCACGCGCGCCGTACCGAAGGACGCCGCGGTTTTCCGGCACCCGCATCCCGTGATCTTCGAGGGCACCCACGACCTCCACGAAGTCGTCGCCGACCTGCGCCAGCGCGGCTTCCGCCGGGTCTACGTGGAGGGCGGCCCAACGCTCGCGAGCGCGTTCGTCGCCGCCGGGCTCGTGGACGAGTACGCGATCTACCTCGCGCCGTCGCTGCTCGGCGGCCCGAAGCTCGCGCTCGGCGACATCGGCGCCGAAACCATCGGCGACCAGCGCAAGCTGCGCATCCTCGACGTCGAACGACTCGGCGTCGACCTGTACCTGCGGGCCGTGCCCGTGCCGACCACCCACCAGGAGGCGTGAGCGTGTTCACCGGAATCATCGAAGAGCTGGGCGAGGTCGTCGCCGTCGCTCGCGACGCCGACGCGATGCGGATCACCGTGCGCGGACCGCTCGCCGTCAGCGACGCCGGGCACGGCGACTCCATCTCGGTCAGCGGCGTCTGCCTCACCGTGATCGGCCAGGACGCCGAGACGTTCACGGCCGACGTGATGGCCGAGACGCTCGCGATGAGCACGCTCGACGACGTCACGCCCGGCCGACTGGTGAACCTGGAGCGTGCCGCGCAGGTCGGCGACCGCCTCGGCGGCCACATCGTCCAGGGTCACATCGACGGCACCGCGACCGTGCTCTCCATCGAGGACGGCAGCGCCTGGCGCGTGGTCCGGCTCAGCCTCGACCCCGCCCACGCGCCGCTCGTGGCGCGCAAAGGCTCCATCGCCATCGACGGCGTATCACTCACCGTGAGCGACGTCGGCGGCGGGCGCGAGAACGGCTGGTTCGAGGTCTCGCTCATCCCCGAGACGCTTACCGCCACCACGCTCGGCGACCGCGTCCCCGGCGACCGCGTGAACATCGAGACCGACATCCTCGCCCGGCACGTCGAGCGGATGCTCGCACTCGAGCCCGACCTCGCCGCCCGATTCGAACCAGCAGAGACCGCCACAGAACGGAGTGCGTCATGACGCTCGCCACCATCCCCGAGGCCCTCACCGAGCTGCGCGCCGGCCGGCCCGTCATCGTGGTCGACAACGAGAGCCGCGAGAACGAGGGCGATGTCGTCATCGCCGCCGAGCTCGCCAGCCAGGAGTGGATCGCCTGGACCGTGCGCAACTCATCCGGCTTCATCTGCGCGCCGATGACGAACGAGATCGCCGACCGCCTCGAGCTTCCGGTGATGGTCGCGAACAACGAGGACGCGCGCGGCACCAACTACACGGTGAGCGTCGACGCCGCCAACCGGCTGTCCACCGGCATCAGCGCCGCGGACCGCGCGCACACCCTGCGGGTGCTCGCCGACGCGGAGTCCACGCCCACCAGCCTGCACCGGCCCGGCCACATCATGCCGCTGCGAGCGGTGGACGGCGGCGTGCGGGAGCGCGACGGCCACACCGAGGCCGCCGTCGACCTGCTGAAGCTCGCCGGACTGACCCCGGTCGGCGCCATCTCCGAGATCGTCGCGGACGACGGCGAGATGATGCGCCTGCCCGGCCTGCTGGAGCTCGGCGAGCGCGAGGGCGTCCTCGTGATCACCATCGAGGCGCTGATCGCGTACCTGCAGGAGTTCCACTGCGACCAGCAGCTCACCTCCCCCACGCCCATCCCGGAGTCGTCGCGGGTGATCTTCGAGGTCGAGACGACCGTCCCCACCACCAACGGCACCTTCCGGATGCGCGCCTACCGCGACCGGATGACCGGCGCCGACCATGTCGCCATCGTCTCCGGCACGCCCGCCGCCGAGGGCACATTGGTGCGGGTGCACTCGGAGTGCCTGACCGGCGAGGCGTTCGGCTCGCTCAAATGCGAGTGCGGACCGCAGCTCGACGCGGCGCTCGCCACCATCCAGCGCGAGGGCGGCGTCGTCGTCTACCTGCGCGGCCACGAGGGCCGCGGCATCGGCCTGATCAACAAGCTGCGCGCCTACAAGCTCCAGGAGGACGGCCTCGACACCCTCGACGCCAACCTGGCGCTGGGCCTGCCGATCGACGCCCGCGACTACGGCGCGGCGACTGCGATCCTGCAGGACCTCGGCGTCGAGTCGGTGCGCCTGCTCACCAACAACCCCGAGAAGGTGCGCCAGCTCGAGGAGCACGGCATCGCGGTCGACGAGCGGGTGCCGCTGGTCGTCGGCGTCGGCGTGTTCAACGAGGGCTACCTGGAGACCAAGCGCGACCGCATGGGTCACGTGATCGCCGAGATCGACCCCGATGACGATGCAGCCGCCGTCGCGGCAGAGAGGACAGCACGATGAGCGGAGCCGGAGCACCCAACGCGACCGAGGCCGTCGACGGGAGCGGCCTGCGGGTCGTCGTCGTCGCCGGCACCTGGCACGAGCAGATCACCGACGGCCTGATCGCGGGCGCGACCCGCACGCTGGAGGCCGCGGGCGCGGACTACTCGCTCGTGCGGGTCCCCGGCAGCTTCGAGCTCCCCGTCGTCAGCAAGGCGGCGCTGGAGTCCGGCGCCGACGCGGTCGTCGCGCTCGGCGTGATCATCCGCGGCGGCACCCCGCACTTCGAGTACGTCTCGGCGGCGGCGACCGACGGCCTCACCCGGGTCGCGCTCGACACCGGCAAGCCGGTCGGGTTCGGCGTGCTCACCCTGGATGACGAGGCTCAGGGCCTCGACCGCGCCGGCCTCCCCGGTTCGAAGGAGGACAAAGGCGAGGAGGCCGCGCACGCGGCCCTGGTGACCGCGATCGCGCTGCGGGAGCTGCGCGGCTGAGGGTTCGGGCGGGAGGCTACGGCTTCCACACCATCAGCACGACCACGGCGACCAGCAGCAGGCTGGCAACGCCGGAGCCCGCCGCGATCGCCGGGTATTTCGAGGACTCGCCTCCGCGGATCGCCTCGGCGGCGCGGCGCATGGTCGGCACGACGAGGAACAGCGTCAGCCCGAGCGCGATCACGTACAGGATGATCGACCAGAGGATCCACGGCGTCACGATGCTGAGGTCGTCCTTCTTGTCCGACAGACCCATCACGCCGAAGCCGAAGAACGCCACCAGCAGCGACAGCAGCGAGATCAGGTTGGTCGACTTGGCCAGGACCTCCACCTGACCCGCGTTGCCCGCACGCACCGCGCGCATCGCCGTCATCGGCAGGATGGCCATCGGCCCCACGATGAACACAGCGGACACGACGTGGAGGACGGCGAAGAGGGTTTCCATGCCTCCAGCCTATCGAGCGGTGCGAGCGCACCGATTCGGCCGGGCCACGCGCGCGGCATAGGGTGAAAGGGACGCCACAAGCGTCCCGTTCCCTTCTCCGCCCGCGCGACGCCCGACCGACGTGCACGCTCCGCGGCTCTTCGTCACGTCACCGGAAGTTCTTCAAGACGTTCTCGGCGGCAGGGTTCGTGCCCGGACTCGGCTACGCGCGCAACGACTTCCTGGTCATGCTGATCATCGGTGTGGTGTTCTTCGGCGTCTTCACGCTCGTCGCCGGCCCGCTCGCCGAACGATTCGGCCGCCGCAAAACGCTGATCTGGGTGACGCTCGGGATCATCCTCTTCGGCCTGCTGTTCGTCCCGCTCTTCGCCGGGGGCATCGTGGGCACGATGGCGCTGCTCATCGTGGGCTTCACGCTGATGGGGCTCACCTTCGGGCCGATGGGCGCTGAGCTGCCCGAACTGTTCCCGACGAACGTCCGGTACACGGGCTCCGCCATCGCGTACAACCTGGCGAGCGTGCTCGGAGCGGCGGTCGCGCCGACCATCGCGGTGTGGCTGTGGACGATCGGCGGCGGCAGCACGGTCTGGGTGGGCGTCTACCTCTCGGCCGCGGGTGTGCTCACGCTCATCGCGCTGCTGCTGTCGAAGGAGACCCGCGACATCGAGTTCACCGACAACGTGAGCTGACCCCTCCTCCCTCGGAGGGGTCGTGTCAGTCGAGGAAAAGGGCGCGGAGGCGGCGGGTCGTCAGGATCAGGCCGAGCGCGACCATCACGGCGAAGTACACGACGTGCCACAGCATCCCGGCATCGACGGCGCCGGTCGTCAGGCCACGGACCAGTTCGACGCCGTGCCACAGCGGTAGCGCCATGATGATCGACTGGATCCACTCCGGATAGACGGTGATCGGGTAGAAGGTCGCCGACAGCAGGAACATCGGCAGCAGTATGAAGTTGATCCAGTCCATCTGCTGGAAGGTCTTCATGTAACTGGTGACGCCCATCCCGAAGCTGGCGAAGCCGAACGCGATCAGCAGCACCGCAGGGAGGGCGAGCAGCGCCCACCACGACAGGTTCAGGCCGAGCACCTGCATGACGATCATGAAGCCGACCGCGTAGACGGCGCCGCGCAGCAGCGCCAGCAGGATTTCGCCGAGCGCGACGTCGAGCGGGCCGAGCGAGGTCGACAGCATCCCCTCGTAGAGCTTGGCGAAGTGCATCTTGAAGAACACGTTCCAGGTGGAGTCGTACACGGCTCCGTTCATCGCGGCCGTCGCCAGCAGCGCGGGAGCGATGAACGCCGCGTACGGCACCTGCTGGCCGCCGGCCGTCGTGACGTCGCCGACGAGCTTGCCGAAGCCGATACCGAGCGAGAGCAGGTAGAAGATCGGCTCGAAGAACCCGGAGACGATGACCAGCCAGTTCGTGCTGCGGGTCGCGGACCAGCCGCGCTGCATCACCGACCGGGCGTTGCCGGCGTAGAGCGCCCGGAGCGGACCCGACCGGGAGACGGTCTCGATCAGCGGGTCGCGGGTGGTGGTCACTTGTTCAGCCTCCGCCCCGCGATGCGGCGCGCCCACCGCCAGAACACGACGAACAGCGCCGCGAGGTAGAGGACATGCACGAACGTGAGCCACAGCGGCTCGGCGTACCCGTAGGCGAAGACGCGGGCGAGCTCGGTGGAGTGCCAGAGCGGCGAGATCCAGCCGATCCACTGCAGGTAGACGGGCATGGAGGCCAACGGGAAGAAGGTGCCGGAGAACAGCGTCATCGGCAGCAGCACGAACCGCATCAACATCGCGATCTGGCCGGTGTCCTGCTCCAGCGTGGCGACATACGCCATCACCGGCGCGCCGAACGCCAGGCCGCCGAGCGTCGCGACCGGGATGGCGAGCCAGCCCCACGGGCTCGGCACCGCGCCGAACAGCAGCATGAACGCGTAGTACACGATGCTCGTTCCGAGCAGCCGCGCCACCACCGAGATGACGACGCCGTCGATGATCTGACCCGGCGCGACCGGAGACGCGCTGATGCCGACGAAGGTCGGATTCCACTTGAACCCGAGCATCACCGGGTAGGTGAACTCCTCGCTCGCCACGGTGACGCCGGCCGTGCAGAGCAGCGCGGGGGCGACGAAGGCCAGATAGCTGACCCCGTTGACCGCGGTCGGCCCCATGTGGGAGCTCACCAGGCTCCCCAGGCCGACGCCCATCGCGAACAGGTAGAGGAACGGGTTCCCGAAGCCGGTGACGAGCAACGTCTGCAGGTACGAGCGCATCACCCGGAAGCGGTGCTCCGCGACGTACCAGGCGCCGAACCGGCGCGGCCGTCCTGCGGCGGCGAGCGCGGCCCGCGTGCCCTCATCCACCGGTGCGGCGGTGCTCATTCGATCAGGCTCCGTCCGGTGAGCCGCAGGAAGACGTCCTCCAGGCTCGAACGGCGCACCAGGCTGGTGAGGGGTGGAGGCCGCGGTCGGTCAACCGGGCGAGCTCGGCCTCCCCGTCGTCGCTGTAGACCAGGATGCGGTCCGGCAGCACCTCGACGCGTTCCCCGATGCCCTCCAGCCGCGGCGCGACCTCGGCGTTGCGCTCGGAGCCGAAGCGGACCTCCAGCACCTCCCGCGTCGAGTACCGGCGGATGAGGGCGGCAGGGTTCCCTCTGCCATGATCGTGCCCTTGTCCACCACCACGAGCCGG
This sequence comes from Leifsonia sp. L25, assembly GCF_050632895.1. Next base: position 530,747 of record NZ_JBODRZ010000003.1, read on the forward strand.
TCGCAGAGCTGCTCGGCTTCGTCCATGTAGTGCGTCGTGAGCACCAGCGTCGTGCCCTGCTCCTTGAGCCGGAACAGCCGGTCCCAGAGGATGTGCCTGGCCTGCGGGTCGAGGCCGGTGGTCGGCTCGTCCAGCAGCAGGATGCGCGGGTCGTTGATCAGGGCCCGCGCGATCGTGAGCCGGCGCTTCATGCCGCCGGAGAGGTCGTCGACCTTCGCCTTGGCCTTGTCCTCCAGCTGCGCGAAGGCCAGCAGCTCGTCGGCGCGCCGGCGCACCCGTGCCGAGGGGAGGCCGAAGTAGCGCCCGTAGACGATGAGGTTGTCGCGAACCCGCAATTCGGTGTCGAGGTTGTCGGACTGCGGCACCACGCCGAGCTGCGACCGGATCTCGGGACCGTACCGGTCGGGGTCGAGCCCGAGGATGCTCAGCTCGCCCGCCGTTCGCGTGGAGACTGCGCCGATCATCCGCATGGTGGTCGACTTCCCCGCGCCGTTGGGGCCGAGGAGCCCGAACGACTCCCCCGCCTCGACCTCGAAGCTGATGCCGTCGACCGCCGGGAAGTCCTTGTACTTCTTGACGAGGTCGGCGGCGGTGATGACGGACGGCGGCATAGTTCAGCACTGTAGTCCGGGCCGCGGACATTTCGCCGGTGTCAGCAAACCGGCAGCCCGCAGGAAGTACGGTCGAAGCAGCATCCCGAACTCCTCTCGAAGGAACCCCATGAGCACCGACACCACCGCCGCTCCACGCCGCCGTTCGCCCTTCGCGCGGCGGGAGGCGGACACCGGACCGCGCGCGCGGTTCAGCCAGCTCCTCCCCTACCTGCTCGAGCACCGCGGCGTGCTCTCGTTCGTCGTCGTGCTGAGTGTGCTCGGCGCCGCGGCGAGCCTCGCCCAGCCGCTGCTGGTCAGCCAGGTCATCACCATCGTCGGCAAGGGCGAGCCGCTCAACGGGATCGTCTGGGGTCTCGTGGCGCTCGTCGTCGTGTCCGCGCTCATCTCCGGCTACCAGCACTATCTGCTGCAGCGCACCGGCGAGGGCGTCGTGCTGTCGTCGCGCCGCAAGCTCGTCGGGCGGATGCTGCGCCTCCCGATCAGCGAGTTCGACACGCGCCGCACCGGCGACCTGGTGTCGCGCGTCGGCTCGGACACCACACTGCTGCGGGCGGTGCTGACGCAGGGGCTGGTGGAGGCCATCGGCGGCGCGCTGACCTTCATCGGCGCACTCATCGCCATGCTGATCATCGACCCGGTGCTGCTCGGGCTGACCGTGCTCGTCGTCGCGGTCTCCATCGTCGTCGTCACGCTGTTGTCCGGCCGCATCCGCGTCGCCAGTCAGAAGGCGCAGACCAAGGTCGGCGACCTCGCCGCCGCGGTCGAGCGGGCGATCAGCTCGGTGCGCACGATCCGCGCCTCGAACGCGACCGAGCGGGAGATCGCCGCGGTGGACGCCGACGCGACCGGGGCCTGGAGGATGGGCATCCAGGTCGCCAAGATCTCCGCCCTCGTGGTGCCGGTCGCGGGCATCGCGATGCAGGTGTCGTTCCTGGTGGTGCTCGGCGTCGGCGGGTTCCGAGTCGCGAGCGGGGCGATCACCGTCGCGAACCTGGTCGCGTTCATCCTCTTCCTGTTCATGATGATCCTGCCGCTCGGTCAGGCGTTCGGTGCCATCACCGCGGTGAACTCGGCGCTCGGAGCGCTCGGCCGCATCCAGGAGATCCTCGACCTCCCCACCGAGGACCAGTTCGACCGCGACATCGCGCCCCTCGGGATGACCGTGGGCGCGGCGAACGAGGGCCTCGCCCCGCAGGCGCCGGCGATCGAGTTCGTGGACGTGGAGTTCGCCTACCCGTCGTCGCCGGAGCGGGATGAGCCGTCCGTCGTGGCGGCCCCGCCCGCCGACGCCGAGCGCATCGCCCTCGGCGCCCTCGGCGGAGTGGACGTCGTGGCCGAGGCGGAGGCCGCGGCAGGGCTCGGCGCCGACGCGGCGGCCACTGCGCACGGCGGCGTGCTGCACGGAGTGAGCTTCACGGTGCCGCGCGGCAAGCGGACGGCACTGGTCGGCCCGTCGGGCGCGGGCAAGTCGACGATCCTCGCGCTGATCGAGCGTTTCTACGACCCGGAGGCCGGCCAGGTGCGGTTCGGCGGGATGGACATCCGCACACTCGACCGCGTCGCCCTGCGCTCCAACATCGGCTACGTCGAGCAGGACGCGCCGGTGCTGGCCGGCTCGCTGCGCGACAACCTCCGGCTGGCGACGCCGCACGCGACCGACGAGCAGTGCGTCGACGTCCTCCACGCGGTCAACCTCACCGAGGTGCTGGAGCGCAGCGACCTCGGCCTCGACGCGCCGGTCGGCGAGGACGGCATCATGCTCTCCGGCGGCGAGCGCCAGCGCCTGGCGATCGCCCGCGCGCTGCTCGCCGCTCCCCGGTGCTGCTGCTGGACGAGTCGACCTCCAGCCTGGACGGACGCAACGAGCAGCTCATGCGGGAGGCCATCGACGCCGTCGCGGAGGACCGCACCCTGTTGGTGATCGCCCACCGGCTCTCCACCGTCGTCGACAGCGACCAGATCGTCGTCCTCGACCACGGCCGCGTAGTAGGCGTAGGAACCCACTCCGAACTGGTCGCGTCCACCCCCTCTACCGCGACCTAGCCAAGCACCAACTCCTCGTCTGACGCAGCTAGTCGCTTCCTCACTTTCTCTCGCGACACGCCGGGTGCGAGCGGGAGAAAGTGAGGAAGCGATGGCTTGCTACGCGTGGAGGTGGTAGCGGAGGGAGGCGAGTTCGGCGCGGAGAGCGGCGGGGACGCGGGTCCCGAACTGCTCGAAGTACTGCTCGGTGAGGTCGCACTCGGCGAGCCAGCTGGAGCGGTCGACCTCGAAGAGCTCGGCGACGTCCTCGGCCGGGAGGTCGAGACCGTCCAAGTCGAGCTCCTCCACCAGCGGGAGGCGGCCGATCGGCGTCGAGGCGGCGCCGGCCGTGCCCTCCACGCGGCGGGCGATCCACTCGATGACGCGCGAGTTCTCGCCGAACCCGGGCCACAGGAAACGGCCGTCGTCGCCCTTGCGGAACCAGTTCACCTGGAACACCGCGGGCGCGTTCGACCCGAGCTTCTCGCCGACCTCGAGCCAATGGCCCCAGTAGTCGGCCATGTTGTAACCGCAGAACGGCAGCATCGCGAACGGGTCGCGGCGCAGCTCGCCGACCGTGCCCTCGGCCGCGGCCGTCTTCTCCGACGAGATGGTCGCGCCGATGAACACGCCGTGCTTCCAGTCGCGGGCCTGCGCCACCAGCGGCACGTTCGTCGCACGGCGGCCGCCGAACAGGATGGCGTCGATCGGCACGCCGTCGAAGGCGTCCCAGTCGTCCGCGATGGCCGGGCACCGCGCCGCAGCCACCGTGAAGCGCGAGTTGGGATGCGCCGCCGGGCGACCGCTCTCGGGAGTCCAGTCGTTGCCCTGCCAGTCGATGAGGTGGTCGGGCGGCGTCTCGGTGAGGCCCTCCCACCACACGTCGCCGTCGTCGCGGAGCGCCACGTTGGTGAAGATCGTGTTGCCCCAGAGCGTCTCGACCGCGGTCTTGTTGGTCAGCTCGCCTGTCCCCGGCGCGACGCCGAAGAAGCCGGCCTCGGGGTTGATGGCGCGCAGCCTCCCGTCAGCGCCCTGCCGGAGCCAGGCGATGTCGTCTCCGATGGTCTCGACGTTCCAGCCCGGGATGGTCGGCCTCAGCATGGCGAGGTTCGTCTTGCCGCACGCGGACGGGAACGCCGCCGCCAAGTGGAAGGCGCGGCCCTCGGGCGAGGTGACCTTGACGAGCAGCATGTGCTCGGCCAGCCAGCCCTCGTCGCGTGCCATCGCCGAAGCGATCCGCAGCGCGAAGCACTTCTTGGCCAGGATGGCGTTGCCGCCGTAGCCGGAGCCGTACGACCAGACCTCCCGCGTCTCCGGGAACTGGACGATGTACTTGGTCGTGTTGCACGGCCAGGTCACGTCATCGTGACGCGCCCCTGCGTCGTCGATCAGCGGAGCGCCGACGCTGTGCACGGTCGGCACCCAGGGCTGACCGGCGTCGATGAGGTCCAGCACCTTGCCGGTGACGCGGGTCATCAGCCCCATGCTGACGGCGACGTAGGCGGAGTCGGTCAACTCGACGCCGACCTGGGAGATCGGACCGCCGAGCGGTCCCATCGAGAACGGGACGACGTACATGGTGCGGCCGCGCATGCTGCCGGCGAAGACCCCGCGCAGCTCGGCGCGCATGGCCTCGGGCTCGCGCCAGTTGTTGGTCGGGCCGGCGTCCTCCTCCTTCAGGGAGCAGATGAAGGTGCGGTCCTCGACGCGGGCGACGTCGCTCGGGTCGGTGCGCGCGAGGAAGCTATTGGGCCGCCATTCCGGGTTCAGCCGGATGAGCTTGCCCTCGGCCACGAGCTGCTTGGTCAGCCGGTCCGCCTCCCCGGCGAGCCGTCGCACCAGACGATGCTCTCGGGCTGGGTGAGTTCGGCGATCTCGGCGACCCAGGCGCGGAGGCCGGCGAGGCCGGTCGGGCGGGTCGGTTCGGTGGCGGCCGCCTGCCGTGCGGCCGGGGTGGAGGCCGTGCGGTACGCGTGCGTCTCGTGGTCGGCGTCGGCGTCGTGCGCCTGGTCGGTCAGCGGGAGCTCGGCGATGGACATTCCGTCGTCCTCTCGGTTGGAAAGATCGGGTTGCGACTCCAGGATCGGACAGGATTCATAGCCGTGGGCGAGAAATCGGCCGTAAAGAATTGCGATTCTTTCGCTATCGTGAAGGGATGAACTCCCTCGCCACCGACGCGGCGACCGCCGACGTCGCCACCCTCGGGCACCGCATCCGGCACTTCCGCACCCAGCGCGGCCTGACCCTGGACGAGCTCGGCGCCGCCGCCGGGGTCGCCGCCAGCCAGCTCTCGCTGATCGAGAACGGCAAGCGCGAGCCGCGCGTCTCCCTGCTCGGCACCCTGGCCACCGCGCTCGGCGTCCCGCTCGCCGAGCTGCTGTCCGCCGAACCGCCGGACGCGCGCGCAGCGCTCGAGATCGAGCTCTCCCGCGCCCAGAAGGGCTCGCTCTACGGCTCGCTCGGACTCCCCGCCGTCAAGCCGACGAAGGGCACGCCGACCGAGACGCTGGAGGCCCTGGTCGGCCTGCACCGCGAACTCGCGCGGCGCGCCAGCGAGGCGATCGCGACGCCGGAGGAGGCCCGGCGTGCGAACACGGAACTCCGCGAGCGGATGCGCGCGCAGAACAACTACATCCCCGATATCGAGGGGCTCGCCGAGGAGCGCGTGCGCGCGTCGGGTCACGTCCGCGGTGCGCTCACCCACCGCGAGGTGAGCGTCATGGCCGAGCAGCTCGGCTTCGAGCTCATCTACGTCGACGACCTCCCGCGCTCCACCCGCTCGATCACGGACCTCGAGAACGGCAGGATCTACCTGCCGCCGGCGTCCATCCCGGGCGGGCACGGCCTCCGGTCGATGGCTCTGCAGGCGATGGCGCACCGGCTGCTCGGCCACGAACGCCCGGCGAGCTACGCGGACTTCCTGCGGCAACGGCTGGAGATCAACTACTTCGCGGCGTGCGCGCTGATGCCGGAGGCCGCGGCCGTGGCCTTCCTGCGGCAGGCGAAGAAGGAGAAGGACCTCGCCGTCGAGGACTTCCGCGACGCGTTCGGCGTCACCCACGAGGCCGCCGCGCTGCGCCTGACCAATCTGGCGACCCGGCACCTGGACATGCCGCTGCACTTCCTCCGCGTGGGCGACGACGGCACCCTCTACAAGGGTTACGAGAACGACAGCCTCCCGCTTCCGACCGACGTCACCGGCTCCATCGAGGGCCAGGTGGTCTGCCGCAAGTGGGGCGCCCGCAACGCGTTCGCGCGCACCAACCGCACCACGGAGTTCTACCAGTACACCGACACCCCGGCCGGGACGTACTGGTGCTCGACGCAGACCGGCAGCACTGCGGACGGCGGCTACTCGATCAGCGTGGGCGTGCCGTTCGACCAGGCCAAGTGGTTCCGCGGCCGGGAGACGACGGCGCGCGCCGAGTCCCGCTGCCCGGACGAGTCGTGCTGCAAGCGACCGGCCACCGAGCTGACCGGGCATTGGTCGGGGAAGGCGTGGCCGAGTGCGCGCCTGCACGCGCACATCCTGTCGCCGCTGCCGTCGGGGTCGTTCCCCGGCGTGGACGACTCCGAGGTGTACACGTTCCTGGAGGCGCACTCGGGCGCGTGAGCCCTCACATTCGGCACGAATGTTGCGATTGCCGCGGCCATTCGCGCGATTCGTGACGAATCGCGATTTCAGCGATTCGTCACGAATGTGGCGATTGGTGCGGGTGGTTTCAACTCGTGAGTGCAACACCTTTTAGATGCTCGTCGAGTTTCTCGGCTGGGGTGTGGAAGTTCAAGGTCTGACGTGGGCGGATGTTGAGCAGTCGTTGGGTTTCGGCGAGGTCGGTGTCGGTGATGGTGTTGAAGTTGGTGCCTTTGGGATAGAAGTCCCGGATCAGCCCGTTGAGGTTCTCGTTGCTGCCGCGTTGCCAGGGTGAGTGCGGGTCGGCGAAGAATACCGGGCAGCCGGAAGCGACGGTGAATCGGGCGTGTTCGGCCATTTCGGTGCCTTGGTCCCAGGTCAGGGTGTTGAAGAGAGCGGCGGGCAGCTGTTGGATCATTTCGGTGAGCCGGTCGATCACGGTGGCGGAGTCTCGCGTTCCGGGCAGCCGGCCTAGGAGGGCGAATCGGGTGGAGCGTTCGACCAGGGTGATGATCCCGGAGTTGCCGGGGCCGACGACGAGGTCGCCTTCCCAGTGCCCGGGAACGGCGCGGTCGGCGACCGTCGCTGGTCGCTCACTGATCCGGGCTCCCTCCAGCCAGGGCCGGTTGCTGCGCCGCGGCAGCTTGGACTGCGGGATGCGCCCCTTCCGCCCGGAGCGCAACGCTTTGACCACGGTCAGCTCGTGCCGCAACGCGCCTTTGCCCTGAACATAGAGGGCCTGATAGATCGTCTCGGAGGACACCCGCATATCCTCTCGCCCCGGAAACAAGTGCGGCAGCCGACCCGCGACCTGTCGCGGGGAGAACCGGTCGTTCAACTGCTCCACCACCGCAGCCCGCAACACCGGATGCCGGTCCAGTTTGCGCCGCTTGGGCCTGGCCCGCCGTTGCGCGGCGACCTGATGCGACACTCCCGCCTCATACTGCCACTGCCCCCGATGCAACCACCTCGACCGGGCGACCTCCCGCGACACCGTCGAGGCAGACACCCCGACCAGGGCGGCGATCCTGCGCATCGAGAACCCCTGCGCCAGCCCCGTCTGGATCAGAGTCCGATCCGCCAACGACAATCGACGCCCGTGACCAGTGGCCGCGCCCACCACCCCCGGCGGCCCGACACGCAACAAACCCGAACGACTCCCCGGCTCAAACTTCATGCCAGCAAGCCTCGCCCACCGCTCCACCCGACCCGGCGGCAACCCCAACCAGCCGCCCACGCCCGCAGCGGAAATGCCCTCCACCAACAACCCAAGCGCCGCAACGCGAGTCTCTAACGACGAATGCGAACCCATCCCAACCCCTCACCAAAACGAAGGGTGTTGCACTCACCGCCGGAACTCACCGCGGGGATTCGCGACATTCGTGACGAATCGCGGCTACTTCGGCTGCATGCGGATGGCGCCGTCGAGGCGGATGGTCTCGCCGTTGAGCATGGGGTTCTCGACGATCGAGCGCACAAGGTGCGCGTATTCGGCGGGGCGGCCGAGCCGCGAGGGTGCGGCACCTGCGCGGCCAGCGAGTCCTGCGCCGCCTGCGGGAGGCCGGCCATCATCGGCGTCTCGAAGATTCCGGGCGCGATGGTGACGACCCGGATCAGGCTGCGGGCGAACTCGCGCGCGAGCGGCAGTGTCATCGCGGCGACGCCGCCCTTCGACGCCGAGTAGGCGGGCTGGCCGATCTGGCCGTCGAACGCGGCCACGGAGGCGGTGTTGACGATGACCCCGCGCTCCTGGCCCCCGGGACGTCCTGGCCCACCGGCTCGGTCTCCGCCATCGCGACCGCGGCGAGGCGGACCACGTTGAACGTGCCGATCAGGTTGACCCGGATGACGCGTTCGAAACTCTCCAACGGGAGAACGCCGTCGCGGCCGATGACCTTCTGCGCCGTCGCGATCCCGGCGCAGTTGACCACGATCCGCAACGGGCCGAGGGAGCCTGCGGCGTCCACAGCCGCCTGCACCTGCTCCGCGTCGGTGACATCCGCGGCGACGAAGCGGGCGTGCGGGCCGAGCGCGACGGCGGCCTTCTCACCCTCGGAGCTGGGCAGGTCCAGGATGACGACGCGGGCGCCGGCCTCCGTGAGCGCGCGGGCGGTGGCGTTGCCGAGGCCGCTGGCGCCGCCGGTGACGAGCGCCGAACATCCGTCGATCTGCATGGGTGGGTCCTCTCTCCGACCGCCGACTACGCGGATGTTCCACGTACTCGACGGAATCTAGCTGAATTCGGGTGTACTCGGCGGTGGGGCGGGGTGGCGCGGTGGCGCCGGGGTCAGAGACGTTCGATGAGGGTGGCGTTGGCGGTGCCCCCGCCCTCGCACATGGTCTGGAGGCCGAACCGGCCGCCGGAGGCCTCCAGCTCGTTGAGCAGCGTGCCGAGCAGACGCGTGCCCGACGAGCCGAGTGCGTGGCCCAGTGCGATCGCACCGCCGCGCGGGTTCAGCCGCGCCGGGTCGGCGCCGAACTCGCGCAGCCACAGCAGCGGCACCGGGGCGAACGCCTCGTTGACCTCGTACGCGGAGATGTCCTCCAGCTTCACTCCGCTGCGATCGAGCAGTTTGCGCGTCGCCGGGAGGATGCCGGTGAGCATGAACAGCGGGTCGCTGCCCGCGACGGCGAACGAGTGGAAACGCGCCCGCGGCCGGAGCCCGAGTCTCGCCGCGGCCTCCGCGCTCATGATCAGCGCGGCCGAGGCGCCGTCGGTCAGCGGCGACGAGTTGCCCGGCGTGATCCGCCAGTCGAGCTGGGGGAAGCGCTGCGCGAGCCGGTCGGTGCGGAACGACGGCGACAGCGTGGCCAGCTTCTCCGCGGTCGTCCCGGGCCGGATGGTCTCGTCCGCCGTGACGCTCCCGCTGTCCGGCGTCGGCACCGGCACGAGCTCGTCCTCGAACGCGCCCGAGGCCGCCGCCTCCGCCGCACGCCGGTGCGACTCCGCAGCGAACGCGTCGAGCTCCTCCCGGGAGAACCCCCAGCGCTCGGCGATCAGCTCGGCCGCGACGCCCTGGTTCACCAGGCCCTCCGGGTACCTGGCGTGCAGCAGCTCGCCGCCGAGGGACGCGCCGCCGAGGTTGGAGCCCATCGGCGCGCGGCTCATGGACTCGACGCCGCAGGCGATCACGATGTCGTAGGCGCCCGCGATCACGCCCTGCGCGGCGAACGCAGCCGCCTGCTGGCTGGAGCCGCACTGCCGGTCGATCGTGACGCCAGGGACGTCCTCGGGGAACCCGGCGCTCAGCAGCGCCGTGCGGGCGATATTGCCGGCCTGCTCGCCCGCCTGCGTCACGCAGCCGGCGATGACGTCGTCCACGAGCGCGGGGTCGACGCCGTTGCGGTGGAGGACCTCGGCCAGCACCCCGGCGAGGAGGTCGGCCGGGTGGATGTCGGACAGCTCGCCGCCCGGCTTGCCGCGCCCGGAGGGTGTGCGGACGACGTCGACGATGACGGCTTCGGTGGCCATGATGGTGCGCTCCTCGCGTCAGACGCCGAACGGGTCGGGCGTCAGCGTGTACTTGGTGCTGAGGTACTCGTGGATGCCTTCCAGGCCTCCCTCGCGCCCGAGCCCCGACTGCTTCACGCCGCCGAACGGGGCCGCGGCGTTGGAGACGACCCCGACGTTGAGCCCCATCATGCCGGTCTGCAGCCGTTCGATCATCCGCTGGCCGCGCGCGAGGTCCTTCGTGAAGACGTACGAAACCAGTCCGAACTCCGTGTCGTTCGCGATGCGCACCGCCTCGTCCTCGTCGTGGAAGCGGACGATCGACAGCACGGGGCCGAAGATCTCCTGCCTCAGGATCTCGCTCCCGGCGCGTACGTCGGTGACCACGGTGGGCTCGAAGAAGGTGCCGGCCCCGGAGACCCGCGAGCCGCCCGCGAGGACCGTGGCGCCGCGCGAGACCGCGTCCTCCAGGAGCTCGGCGGCCTTGTCGACCGCGTCCTCGTTGATGAGCGGGCCGATCGTGACGCCGTCCTCGGTGCCACGGCCGATCTTCATCGCCTTCACACGGTCGGCGACCCGGCGGGCGAACTCGTCCGCGACGTCCTCGTGGACGATGAAGCGGTTGGCGGCCGTGCAGGCCTCCCCGATGTTGCGGAACTTCGCGAGCATCGCGCCGTCCACCGCCCGGTCGAGGTCAGCGTCGTCGAACACGACGAACGGGGCGTTGCCGCCGAGCTCCATCGAGGTGCGCAGGACGTTCTCGGACGCCTGCTGCAGGAGCTTCCGTCCCACCTCGGTGGAGCCGGTGAAGGACAGCTTGCGCAACCGCGCGTCCGCGATGATCGGCGCGGAGACCTTTCCGGACGTGGACGTCGTGATGACGTTGAGCACGCCGGCCGGGAGGCCGGCGTCCTCCAGCAGCCGGGCGAAGTACAGCGTCGTCAACGGGGTCAGCTCGGCCGGCTTGACCACGACGGTGCAGCCCGCGGCGAGCGCCGGCGCGATCTTCCGGGTGGCCATCGCGAGGGGGAAGTTCCACGGCGTGATCAGGAAGCACGGCCCGACCGGGTGCTGCGACACGATCATGCGCCCGGTGCCCTCGGGGTTCGTCCCGTAGCGACCCGCGATGCGCACGGCCTCCTCGGAGAACCAGCGCAGGAACTCGCCGCCGTAGGTGACCTCGCCGTTGGACTCCGCCAGCGGCTTTCCCATCTCCAGCGTCATCAGCAGGGCGAACTCGTCGCGGCGCTCCTGGAGCAGGTCGAAGGCGCGGCGCAGGATCTCGCCGCGAGTGCGCGGCGGGGTGGCCGCCCAGTCGTCGGCCGCCGCCACCGCGGCGTCGAGCGCGCGCGCCCCGTCCTCCACCGACGCGTCGGCGATCTGGCGGATGAGGTCGCCGGTGGCGGGGTCGTAGACCTTCAGGGTGCCGTTCGAGCCGGGTAGCCACTCGCCGCCGATGAACAGGCGGTCGGGCACGCGCTCCAGCAGGGTCTTCTCATCCATCGTCGTTCCTCGTCTCGTATCGTCTCGTAGCCGCGTCGGGCGCTCAGTCCTCCACCGCGGACTCCACCAGCGGCACGCTGCGGTGCTCGATCGTGGTCTCCAGGGCGATCACCGTGGAGGTGCGGCTGATGCCCGGTTCGCTGAGGATGTCGCTGATCACCCGCTGCAGGTCGGCGTTCGAGCGCGCGACCACCCGGATCAGCAGGTCCCCCGCCCCGGTCACGGTATGCACCTCCAGCACCTCGGGGATGCCCCGCAGGTGGTCCACGACCGAGAGGTCGCTCTGCGTGATCTCCGCGGTGACGAACGCCGTGACGGGGAAGCCGAGCCGGAGGTTGTCGATCGTCGGCGCGAAGTCCTTGATCACCCCCGTGCGCTGGAGCCGGTCGAGCCGGGCCTGCACGGTTCCGCGCGCGACGCCGAGCCTCCTCGACGCCTCGAACACGCCGAGCCGGGGCTCCTCCGTCAGCAGCGCGATGAGGTCGGCATCCAGCCTGTCGATCATGCGGGCACTCCTTCGCTCCTCGCACATCGTACGACCCGGCGGCTGCGTCACCTACAGGCTGACCGAAGCTCCCAGGAAGGGAAGGGCAGCCTGCTTGAAAGCGCGGGCACTGAGTGCCGTGATGTGGTTGCGTCGCGGCAGGAGCACCAGCTCGGCGCCGAGCAGGCGGGCGGCCTCGTCCGCGTCCTGGGCGACCGGGTCCGCGTCGCCGGCCACCACGAGGGTCGGCACGGTGGAGGCCAGCGGAAGCGGATGCTGCGCCATCCCGGCTGCACAGGCGGCGAGCGCCTCGCGGTCGATGCCGGGAGCTTCCCGCAGCGAGGTCAGGAGCGGCGCCAGCGGCGCGTCGGCGGGAAGCGTGTCCGCACCGTCCAGGATCGCCCGCTGCACGGCCGTCACGCCCCAGTGGGCGAACTGCTCCACCGTGCCGACGCCGCCGACCACGAGCCGCTGTACGCGGTCGGGGGCGAGGCCGACGAGGGCCAGGGCCACCCAGCTCCCCATCGAGTACCCGATGACGTCGACGCGGTCGAGGCCTTGCTCGTCCAGCACGGCGAGCAGGTCCCCCGCGAGCAGGTTCGGCGAGTAGGCCGCCGGGTCGTGCGGCGCGTCGGACGCGCCGTGGCCGCGCAGGTCGGGGACGAGCGCGCCGCGGCCCGCCTCGGCGAGAGCGGCGACCCAGCCGGTGGACTCCCAGGTGAGCGCGCCGGTGGTCGCGAAGCCGTGGACCAGCAGGACGGGTTCGGCTCCGGGATGGCGTTCGACGTGGATGCGCATGGTCCCATCCTCGCCGATGACGGCCGGGTTCAGGCTCCGACGGTGAGCCGGGCGCGCAGCCGGTCGGCGAGGGTGTCCGCGGTGTCGGCGACCTCGGCGAAGAAGCCGTCGTCCACCGTCCCCGTGGCGCGCAGCCGCTGCTCGCAGACCACGAGCGGGTCACGCGCGGGCCACGCGGTCGGGCCGGGGAGGACGGCGTCGATGAGGACGGGCCCCGCACCCGACCGCGCGAGCTCGAGCGCTTTCACGGTGGCGTCGTGGACCGCGAGCGCGTCGGCGCCGTCGACCAGCAGGACGGGCATCCCCGCCCCCTCGGTGCGGCCGGAGCCGGACAGGAACACGACGGGGAGGGCGGAGGTGCGCGCTGTCGTCACCGCGGTGCGCAGCTCCGCGGCCGAGCCTGCGCCCGCGCCGAGCGGGGTGAGGGCGCAGCCTCCGGTGCGGTCGAGCTTCGCGCAGAGCGCCCAGCCGACGGCGTGGGTCACCGGCCCCTCGACGGCGTCGACGCCGCGCGCGGAGCGCAGCACGGCCGCCGGATCGGCGCCGAGGGCGATCGCCATCCCGGGCTCCTGGGCGGTCGGGAAGGCGCGGTCGCGCGAGGTCTGCAGGGCGAGCGCCGCGCCCACCTGCACCGCCTCGCGGCCGCGGGAGTCGACGTAGCCGGGGAGGACGCCGTGGCCGCGCAGCGCGACCGCTTCGCGGTCGAGGCGCCGGACGGTCGCCAGGGTCCGGTAGAGCCGGCGGAGCAGTGCGGCGTCGTCGGCGCCTGCGCCGCCGATCGACGCGCCGAGGACCGGCTCGAGGATCGTGGGGGTCATGCATGCCACTCTGACCGACAGGTGAAGAGGCGGCAACGAGTCGACGCCGCGGCGTGCATTCTGCTCATCCGAGCAGCGGTCGGCGGCCTGCCGCTATACAGACTGCCGGGGCGTCCTCCACAGCTTCGACGGCCACCAGATCGCGCGGCCCACGTCGTACGACACCGCCGGCACGAGCAGCGAGCGCACCAGCACCGTGTCGAGCAGCACACCGAACGCGACGATGAACGCGATCTGCACCAGGAACAGGATCGGGATGACCGCGAGGGCCGCGAACGTCGCCGCCAGCACGACGCCCGCCGACGTGATGACGCTGCCGGTCATCCCCAGCCCGCGCAGGATGCCCGGCCGCGTGCCGAGCCGCAGCGACTCCTCCCGCACGCGCGTCATCAGGAAGATGTTGTAGTCCACGCCCAGAGCGACCAGGAAGACGAAGCCGAACAGCGGCACACTCGCGTCCGCTCCCGGGAAGCCGAACAGGTGGTCGAACACCAGCGCCGAGACGCCGAGCGCCGCCGCGTACGACAGCACGACGCTGCCGATCAGGAGCACGGGCGCCAGGATCGAGCGCAGCAGCAGCAGCAGCACGAGCAGGATGACCAGCAGCACGATCGGGATGATCCGCAGCAGGTCCCTCTGCGCCGTGTCGTTGGTGTCGAGGGCGATCGCCGTGACGCCGCCGACGAGCACGCCGGACCCTGCCGAGGGGAGGTCGCGCCGCAGGTCGCGGACCACCTGCTCCGCCTCAGCCGAGTCGGGCTGAGCCTTCAGGGTGGCCTCGATGAGGACGCGGCCGTCCTTCACGACAGGCGGCGACGCGCTCTGGCCCGGCCGGGTCGGCCGCACGTTCCCGGCATACAGGGTCGCGGCCGAGATGCCGTCGTTCTTCTGCGCGGCCGCGAGCACGGCGTCCGCGTCGGCCTCCTTCGCCACGATCAGGACCGGCGCGCCGGACCCCGCGTCGAAGTGCTTCGCGAGCACTTTCTGGCCGTCGACGGCGTCCGACTGGGAGAGCACCAGCGCGGTCTGCTCGACGCCGTTGGCCTTCAGCTGCGTCAGGCCGACCGCGCACGCGACGAGCACGACGAACGAGACGATCCAGGTCAGGCGCGGCCGGTGCGCGATGAGGAGGCCGACACGCCGCCACAACCCGCGGACGCCCTCGAGCCCGGGGACGCGTTCTTCGCTTTCGTGCGCGTGAGCGTGAACGTGCGCGTCTTCGCCGCCTGCGTACTTCGGCCGGAACGGCCAGAACGACGCCCGGCCGAAGACTGCGAGCAGGGTCGGCAGCAGCGTCAGTGCCGACAGCAGCGAGAAGACGATCCCGATCGCGGCGATCGGGCCGAGGCTCTTGTTCGAGTTGAGGTCGGAGAACAGCAGGCAGAGCAACGCGAGGATGACCGTCGCGCCGGAGGCCAGGATCGGCTCGAACGCCGCCCGCCACGCCTTCACGATCGCCGTCCAGCGCGACTCGTTCTGCTCCAGCGCCTCCCGGTAGCGGGCGACGAGCAGCAGCGAGTAGTCGGTGGCGGCGCCGATCACCAGGATCGAGAGGATGCCCTGGCTCTGGCCGCTGAGCTTGATCCAGCCCCAGAGCGCGAAGAGGTAGACGACGAGGATCGCCGCGCACAGCGCGAACACCGAGGTGAGCAGCACCAGGACCGGCAACAGCAGTGCCCGGTACACCAGCAGCAGGATCACGAACACTGCACCGACCGCGACCAACAGCAGGATCCCGTCGATGCCGCCGAACGCGTTCACCAGGTCGGCGGTCAGACCGGCCGGCCCGGTGACCCAGCCCTGCGTCCCGGACGGCAGCTCGCTCTTCAGTACGCTGCGCAGCTCGGCGACGACCGTCTTCACGTTGTTCGTGTCGGCGACCGGGACGATGAACTCGACCGCCCGGCCGTCCTGCGAGGGGATCGGCCCGGCGACGCTCGTGCTCTGACCGGCCTCCGGAGCCTGCACGCCCGTGACGTCGCCGAGCTTCGCGCCGAGCGCGGCGAAGGAGGCGAGATCGCTCTGCGGGATGGTCGACTCCGACTGGACGACCACGATCGCGGGCACCGCCTGCGAGTCGGTGAACCGCTTCTGCCAGTCCTGCACCGCGGTCGACTCGGCGCTGGCCGGCAGGAATGCGGCCTGGTCGTTGCTGGACACTCCGGAGAGCTTGCCGAAGGTGGGGCCCCCGATCCCGGCCAACACGAGCCAGACCAGGATGAGCGCTGTCGGCACCACCACCCGCAGCCACACTGACGGCTTCCCCGACATCACGCCCTCGCCTCCTGCGATTACCTAACCAAGCTAGCAATCAGCATAGTGCGCAACCTCGAGTACGTCGATAATCCGCGTACTCGGCCGCCTCCGGCTGGATTCGGGCGTACTCGGCAGTTCAGACGAGTTCGGCGCCGGCGTGGGCGAGTTCCGCCAGAGCGGCCTCGGACGAATCGGGGGCGACGCCGGCGACGAGCGTCGTCAGCACCCGCACCCGCTGGCCGTGCCTCAGCGCGTCCAGCGCGGACGCCCGAACGCAGTAGTCGGTCGCGATCCCCGCCACGTCGACCGTGTCGATCCCGTGCTCGTCCAGGAGGTTGTGGACCGATGAGCCGGCGTCCGTCCGCCCCTCGAAGATCGAGTAGGCCGGCACGCCCTGTCCCTTGCGGATGTGGTAACCGACGCGGGACGTGTCGAGCGCGGGATGATAGTCCGCGCCGTTCGTGCCCGCGACGCAGTGCACGGGCCAGGTGTTCACGAAGTCCGGCTCGGCGTCGGTCGCGAAGTGGCCGCCGTTGTCGTTGTCGCGGTCGTGCCAGTCGCGGCTCGCGAGGATGATCGCGTACTCGTCGGCGTGGGCGCGGAGGTGCTCGGTGATGGCCGCAGCCACCGCCGCTCCCCGTCCACGCCGAGCGCTCCGCCCTCGGTGAAGTCGTTCTGCACGTCGATGATGAACAGCGCCTTGCCCATCGCCGCCTCCCTGCTCGCCTGATCGCCGGTCGCCTGGACGCCCGACGCCCGGCTCACCCGTTGGTGAGGTTGCCCCCGCACTTGTAGAAGCCGGTCGTCAGCGCGTCGATCGCCTGCTTGGCATTGTCGCTCACCGGGCCGAGCGCGTACACAGCGAACGTGAGCTGCGCTCCATCGGCCGCGTCGATGATCCCGGAGAGCGTGTAACCGTTGTTGATCCAGCCCGTCTTGGCGTGCACCGCACCGTCCGCGACCGAGCTCGCCCCGGTGAACCGGCTGTAGCCCGGGCCGAGCGTCCCGGTCCGGCCCGAGACGGGCAGCCCGTCGTAGACCACGCCGAGCCCGTTCTGCCGGTTGAGCACCTTGACGAAGAGCTGCGTCAGGTAGGACGGCGGCACTGCGTTGTCGGCGCTGAGCCCGGAGCCGTCGGCGATGTGGATGCCGGTGGTGTCGATACCGTAGGCCTTCAGCCCGGCCAGGACTCCCGCGTTCTCGGCGTCGAAGGTGTTGCCTGCGCCGGTCTTGATCGCGACGAGTCGCGCCAGCTCCTCCATGATCGTGTTGTCCGAGTAGGTCATCGCCTGATCGATCAAGGTCGTCACCGGCTGCGACTGCACCGCCGCGAGCTGCCGGGTGCCCGCCGGCGCTGCGCCCGAGGTCACCGGGACGTTCGTGCCGAGGTACTGCTGGAAGTACTGCACCGCGCGGCCGGTCGGGTCGGTGCTGCGCGGCGACTCGACAGCGCCCGGGTTGTCCCGGTCGCCGTCCACCATCAGCGCGGACATGTACGGCGTCGAGCCCTCGACGACGCGCTCCTCGTGCTCGTCCCAACTCGGCTGCCACAGCGGGCCGCCGAACAGCGATGTGTCCACCACGATCGAGGTCACCGGCTGGCCGCCGAGCGCCTGCTTGGTCTGGGTGGCGAGATCCTGAATCGAGGGCGCGTTCGTGTAGAAGGCGCCCTGGCCGCCCGGCAGACGCGACAGGGTCACGTCGCCGCCGCCCACGATGACGACCTGGCCGGGGATACTGCCTGCCACGACCCTGGTCTGGACGCGGTAATCCGGTCCGAGCGTCGCGAGCGCCGCCGCGGAGGTCAGCGTCTTGAGCACGGACGCGGTCGGGCCGGGCTTGCTGCCGTTGCGGTCGAACAGCACCTGACCGGTCTTGGCGTCGACGACCTGGGCCTCCAGGTTGCCGAGCCGGCCGTCCTGGGCCAGGGAGGCCACCGAGCAGGTGCGGATGCGGCTCGCAGCCGGCTGGGCGGCGGGCACGGGGCGTGCCGGGTCGGCGGTGGGAGTGGGGGTCGGGGTGGGCGTGCGGGTCGCCGAGTGGGTCGGCGGCGCGGCGGCCGCAGCCCCGGCCGGCGCTGAGCCGACCGTCGCGCCGAGGGCCACGCTGCCCGTGCCGAGGAGCACGAACGCGACGGCGGCGCCGGCGGCGATCCAGGCCTTCGGGTGCGTGCGGATGGCCGACATGACGCCCGCGACGGCGCCGCTGAGCGCGGCGGACACGCCCGCTGCCGAACGCGCCCCGGCGGCCGAGCGCCGGCCGGACGGGGTCGCTCCCGCGCCGGGCTCACTCGTCGCAGAGGAGTCCCCGGTGGGGAGAGCAGAGGTCGGGGGATTCGTCGATTCAGACCCGGTGCCGTCGGTTGCACCGGAGTCGCGCTGGTCCGGTTCGCGCATCCGGGTATAGTACCGGCGTTCCCTGAGAGCACCAATCGGCGGCCTCCGCTCCGCCGCAGGCCATCACTCCCGCGCTCCCCCGAACGCACCCGGCGCGTCCCGGAAGGAGACGAGGAAGCGATGGCGGCTCACGGCACAGCGACCACCTGGTAGTCCGCGAACTTCACGGTGATCGGCGACACGGTCGCCGTGCCCGACAGGTAGGCACGCAGGCCCACACCGCCTGCCGTCTGCAATGCCGCCGTGGAGTCGGTCAGGCTGACCTGCCACGACGCAGGCTCGGTGCCCGCGGCCGCCCAGACCTTCGCCTGCAGCGTCGTCGGCGATGTGCCCACGACCTGCACGCGCAGGTCGAGCTGCATTCCGGGTGTGTACGCGAGGCCGCTCACCGACGCGACCTGGAGGGCGTTGCCGCTCTGCAGGAGCTGCACCTGGACGGCGCCGGTCGAACTGATCCACACGCGCGCCTCGTAATCCGCGGACCCGACCTGTCGTCCGATAGCGGAGACGAACGCTCCGCCGGACGTCGCTGCGATGTCGGTCGTGAAAGTGACGGTCGTGTCCGCGCGACTCGAGGACACGGAGTTCAACGCGGCCGTCTTGGTCGAGCCCGCCGGGTCGATCATGTTCCCGGTTCCGGAGCCGACGGTGTACGCACTCGCGGTGCCCGCGACGCTCCAGGCGCCGCCGGTCGGCGCGGACCCCCATCCGCCGGTGACCGTTCGCGCGAAGGTGTCCTGTGCGAGCACGTTTCCGGTGTTCGTCGCCACCGACACGGTCTTGGACAGCGAGTTGGTGGCGCCTTGGTTGTCGGTCACCTTCAGCGTCACGGTGTAGGAGCCCGCTGCGGCGTACTGATGGGTGGCGGTCGCCGTCGACGCCGTCCCGCCGTCGCCGAACGTCCACGCGTAGCCTGCGATGGTCCCGTCCGGATCGGAGGAAGCAGACCCGTCGACGCTGACGGTCAACCCGTTGGTGCCGTAGGTGAAGGCGGCGACAGGTGGCTGGTTCGTCCCGCCTCCCGCGACCACGACCTTGTTGCCGACGCGCGCGATCGAATTGCCGTCCGGATCGGTGACCGTGAGCGTGTACGTGTGCGCGCTCCCCGGCACGAGCCCGGTGTCGGTGAAGCCCATCGGCCCGGTGTTCCAGAAGTTGTCGCCCTTGACCGTCGTGTAGACGGGATGGGCCGTGTCCCCGTCGCGCGAGAGCGCATAGGTGAGCGCATAGTTGTCCTGATCGTAGGTGGAGGTCCAGGAGACTTTGGCCTGCCCGGACGTCGTCGACGTCGCCGTCGGTGTGAGCGCAGTGTTGTTGTTCGGCCCGGTCGTGCTGCGCTGGACGGCGTCGAAGGCGAACCGGGTGAGTCCGTACTGCGCCTGACCGTTGACCGCGGTGAACTCGCCGCCGGCCACGAGGTACCGGCTGTCGCCGGAGAGGGACCACACGGCCTCGTACATTCCGGTGAACGTCCCGATGGTCCAGTTCGGGAACCAGGTCTGAAGCGTCGGCGCCGGCTGACCCGCGAAATTGGCGTAGGCGGTGTTCCCGTTGTTGGTCAGCGTTCCGGTCCGCGCTTGGGAGAACGCGAGGGTGTGGTGGAAGGTGCGCGGGTTGGTGTCGGGGAAGCCGCCGACGTTGCTGCAGTCGTGGGGATGACCGGCGACGTAGAGGGCACTGCCGAGCGGTTGCACCGAGTAGGAGTCACCGTGGCAGTCTTCAAGCCAGACGAGGGCGCCGGTGACGGCATCCGCCGAGAAGCTCCCTTCGAGGTTGCCGCCGGAACCGTAGACGTAGCCCGAGCCGTAGATGCGATCGGAGGTCGCGGCCAGCGACGTGATCCCGGCGTAGAGGCCGGCGTCCCTCACGACGTTGTTGGCGGGGAATGGGCGGGTGGCGCCTGTGGTCCCGTCGAGCATCACCAGGCCGTAGTGCGGCTCGCCGTTGACATGCTGGAACCTGCCTCCGGCATAGACGATCGTGCCGTCCGGACTGACCGCAAGGGCGTCGACCACGTAGTCGGCCGAGGCCTTCCACGAGGTGATCAGGGCGCCGCTCGTCGGGTCGAGCTTCGCGATGTAGCCGGTGGGCGTCCCGTTGACGCTCGAGAAGGTCCCGCCGGCGTAGACCGCAGTGTTGGTCACCGCGAGCGCACGTACCTCGCTCTCCATGATCGGCCGGAAGGAACTGATGATCTGCCCGGTCGCGGTGCTGAACGCGACGATCCGGTAGTAGTTGCCGCCGCCCGCCGTCGTGAAGTCGCCGCCGATGTACACCCGCGAGCCGTCCGGAGTCGCTGCGACCGCGAGAGCCTGAGCGTTCAAGGGGATGTTGATGCCGGCGTTCAGGAGGCCGTTCGTGATGTCGTAGACGAGGAAGTTACTGCGCGTGGTGTTGTTCGAGCCCGCGGGAGAGCCGGCGGGCCGCGCGTTGTTGAACTTGCCCGCGACGTAGACGTTGTTGCCGACGACCCATTGGTCCCAGGCGACGCCGTCCATCTGCGTGGTGGGCAGAGCTGTCGCACCGACAGTGGGCGGGGTGGCCGGATTGCTGGGATTCGAGGGCATCGTGTCGGCGACGGCCGGTGCGGCGAGCGACACCCCTCCGCCGACGAGCAGCAGGGCACTGGCCGCTGCGGTGAACATGCCGAGCACACGCGCCCGGCGGGACCTCGTCGTCGTTTCCATGACATCCCCAAAAACAAATTGATTAATCCTCAATTTGCGGAGAGTCTACGCCGACACGGTGGCCGACCACAGAAGAATCACAAGTCTGCCTGGACTCGCAGAAAGGCGGGAGGAGAAGTGACGAAACGGAGCCGCCCAAGGGAATCGAACCCTTGACCTTCTCATTACGAGTGAGATGCTCTGCCGACTGAGCTAGGGCGGCGTGGCCGGGCTTCTCGCCCGGGCACAGTCAGATAGCTTACCCGATCCCCCGGGGTGCTTTCGACCACGCCCGGAGGGGAAGGCTCGGGTCAGTCGAGCTGGCCGCCGAGGGACTGGAGCTGCGCGAACGAGCTGCGGAGGCGGTCGGCGAGCGGCTCGACGCCGCCGTGGTCGGCCCAGCAGGACCAGGCGTGCCGCATCCCGGCGAACGCCACGTAGGTGACGAGGCGCGCGCGCTGGTGGAGTGTCTCCTCATCGCCCGCAAGCGCCGGCTCGTCGTGCGCCAGCCGGCGCTGCACGACGGCGCTCAGGGCGTCCTCGAACTTGTGCATGCTCGCCATCCGCTGCGCGAACAGCTCCGGGTTGCCCTTCAGGAGCGCACGGCGGAGGGCGTGCAGCTCCTTCGCGCTGGCCGCGTTCTCGCCCGCGTGACCGCCGTCGAGGTCGCCGTCCAGGTCTCCCGTCTCGATCGCCGCAATGAGGAGCCGGCCCATCCCGTCCAGGATCGACTCGGCCGGGCCGGCCTCGATGAAACGCTCGATGCTGGCCTCATCCGGGAGCTCGGGGAGCTCGCCGATGATCGCGGACTCCTTCGACGGGAAGTAGTTGAAGAACGTGCGCGGCGAGACGTTCGCCGCGTGGCTGATCTCGTCGACCGTGACATGGTCGAAGCCGCGCTCGCTGGCCAGTTCGAGCGCGGCGAGCTGGATGGCGCGCCTCGTCGCGATGCGCTTGCGTTCACGGAGGCCCAGCTCGGCCTCCGCCGTCCCTATCTCTGCAGTCACGCGTTCGATTATTTCACCGTCTGCAAAATTGCACCACTCACCGCGGTGAGCGTGTCGGCTTCCCGGTCCCGGGTGTCAGCAGGTCTTGCCCGTGGGCGGCACGGTACCGCCCACCAGGAAGTCGTCCACCGTGTTGTTCACGCACGAGTTGGACTTGTTGTATGCCGTGTGCCCCTCGCCCTTGTACGTGAGCAGGTGGCCGTTCTCCAGTTCGGAGGCCAGGTTCCTCGCCCACACGTACGGGGTGGCCGGGTCGTTGGTGGTGCCGACGACGAGGATGGGCGCGGAGCCCTTCGCCGTGATCGGGCCGCGCTGCACGGTGCTCTTGTCCGGCCAGGTGGCGCAGCCGATGTCGCCGTAGGCCATGTACGGTCCGATCACGGGCGCCGCGACCGCGAGCTCGGCCGCCCGTGCACGCATGGCGGCGGGGTCGGCGTCGTAGCTGTAGTCGAGGCAGTTGATCGCGGTGAACGCCTCCGTGGAGTTGTCCGAGTACGTGCCATCGCTGTTTCGGCTGTTGTAGCCGTCGGCCAGGGTGAAGGCGACCGAGGCGTTGCCCTTCATCACGCTCGCGAACATGCTGCTCAGGTACGACCAGGCGGTCGCGTCGTAGAGGGGTAGATGATCGCCGTCACCAGCGTGTTCGCGCCGAGCTCGCGACCGTCCGTGTTGCGGATCGGGCTGCGCTCCACCGCGGCCAGCAACTCCGAGATGGTCTTCATCCCGTCGTCCACGGTGCCGGTGAACGGGCAGTCCTTCTGCGTGAGGCACTTCTTCAGGTACGCGCGGAGGGCGCTCTCGAAGCCCACGGCCTGCACCTTGGTGACCTCGTCGTTGCTCGCCGCCGGGTCGAGCGCGCCGTCCAGGACGAGCCTGCCGGTCTTGCCCGGGTAGAGGTCGGCGTACACCGCGCCCAGGTAGGTGCCGTAGGAGTAGCCGAGATAGTTGAGCTTCGTGTCGCCGAGCGCCGCCCGCAGGAGGTCGAGGTCGCGCGCCGCACTCACCGTGTCGACGTGACTGAGCAGCGCGCCGGTGTTCTTGGCGCACGCGGCGCCGAACTGCTGGGAGATCGCGGTGTTCTCGGCGATCCACTGGTCGGACCCGCGCTGACCGGGGGTGATCCCGTAGAGGTAGTCGTCCATCTGCCGGGCGTCGTAGCACTTGACGGCCGTGGAGTGGCCGACTCCGCGCGGGTCGAAGCCGACGATGTCGAAGTGGCTCTGCAGCGTCTTGTCGGTCGCGTAGTCGACCGAGTCCTTGACGAAGTCGTAGCCGGAGCCGCCCGGGCCGCCGGGGTTGACCAGCAGGGAGCCCTGCTTGGTGCCCTTGGCCTGCTGGCGGATGAGCGCCAGCGAGACCTGGCCCGCGGAAGGGTCGCTCCAGGTCAGCGGCGCCTTGGCGGTGGCACACTGCTTGCCGCTGGCGCAGTCGGACCAGACCAGCTTCTGCCGATAGAACGGCTGAAGCGCGGCGGAGACCTTCTCAGGCGCCGGCGTGGAGGTCGTGGACGACTTCGAGGGAATGAACATGGTGACGCAGCCGGTCAGCGTCAACGCGACGACGGCGGCGATCGCGACGAAGACGGTGCGAGCGGCCCGCCGGCGGGCCGGACGGCCCTCTCGGATGGTCACAGGTCTGTCCCCTTCGCGCGGCTCCGCCACGCAGGATCGTCGTGAGCATGGCCTCCAGGGCCAGGGCGGGAGCGACGTTGCCGTCGATCCGCTCGCGTGCGGTCGTGACGGCATCCATCGCGGCGAGCGTAGCGGCAGGACTCGTGTGCGCGCTGAGAGCGGTCAGGCGGTCGCCCAGCTCGACGTTCACGAGCTCGCTGCCGCTGCCGAGCTGCAGCATCATCACGTCGCGGTACAGCGAGAGCAGGTCGGTGAGGATGCGGTCGATGCCGTCGCGGAGGCTGCGGGTGGCGCGCCGCTTCTGGTCCTCCTCGAGCTGGCGGAGCTGGCCGCGCAACGCGGGCGGGATGGCCCCGCCCGGCTCGATCCCGAGCGAGCGGAGGGCGTGCTCGCGCTCCTCGGCGTCACGCTCCTCGGTGATGGCCTTCGCGTCCGCGCCGGCCACCTCCAGCAGCGTGGCGGCGGCGAGCACCGCGCCGGACACGGAGCGGATGCCGAGCGCGAGGTCAAGGGTCAGCGCGCGCCGACGGCGCGCCTCCTCGTTGGTGGCGAGCCGGTGCGCCATCCCGATGTGGCTCTGCGCGTGGCGCGCCGCGCGCTCGGCGGTGGCGCTGTCCACACCGTCGCGGCGCTCGATCAGGCGGGCGACATCCGCGACGTCCGGGACCTTGAGCCGCACCGTGCGGACGCGCGAGCGGATCGTCGGCAGCAGGTCGGCGTCGCTCGGCGCGCAGAGGATCCAGACGGTCCGCTCCGGCGGCTCCTCCAGGGCCTTGAGCAGCACGTTGGAGGTGCGCTCGGTCATCCGGTCGGCATCCTCGATGACCATCACCCGGAACCGGCCGACGGACGGAGCGAACTGCGAGCTCGCCACCAGCGACCGGACCTCCTCGATGGAGATGATGACGCGCTCGGTGCTCAGGACGGCGAGGTCGGGATGCGTGCGGGCCTCCACCTGGCGCTTCGCCGCGAGGTCGCCCTCCGGGTTCCCGGGGCTGAGCAGGGCGGTGGCGAACGCGTAGGCGAGGTTGGAGCGGCCGGACCCGGGAGGGCCCGTGATGAGCCACGAGTGCGTCATGCCGCGGGCCGCTTCGGCGGCGGGTCCGGAGGCCGTGGCCGCCTCGGCGGCGGAGCGGACGACGGCGATCGCCTCATCCTGACCCGTCAGGTCGTCCCACACCGCCATGCGTTCCAGGCTAGCGGGCACGGAGGACAGCGCGGGCGCGGGTGCGGCGGTCAGATGCGGTCCTCGAGCCGGCGGCGGATGTCGGCGGCGATCTCCGCGACCGGGAGGGCGGCGTCGACCACGAGGAACCGCTGCGGCTCGGCCTCGGCGAGCCCGAGGTACGCGGCGCGGACGCGCGCGTGGAACTCGGAGCGCTCGGCCTCCAGCCGGTCGTAGCGCGTGCGGGACGTGTCCAGCCGGGCGCGGGCCGCGGTCTCGTCGAGGTCGAGGAGGATCGTCAGGTCCGGGAGCAGCCCCTCGGCCGCCCAGAGCGAGAGGTCGCGCACCTGGTCGGCGTCGAGGACGCGCCCGGCGCCCTGGTAGGCGACCGACGAGTCGATGTACCGGTCCTGCACCACGACTTCGCCGCGCTCCAGGGCCGGACGGACGACCGTGGCGATGTGGTGGGCGCGGTCGGCGGCGTAGAGCAGGGCCTCCGCCCGCGGCGCGATGTCGCCGCGGTGGTGGAGGACGATCTCCCGGATCTCCACCCCCGCGGGCGTGCCGCCGGGCTCCCTGGTGCGCAGGACGGTCCGGCCGCGCTCGCGCAGCCACTCCTCCAGAAGGGCGGCCTGCGTCGACTTCCCGACGCCGTCGCCGCCCTCCAGAGTGATGAACAGGCCGGTGGGCGACTCGCTCACTCGGCGGACTTCTTCGCCGCCGCGCGGGTCGAGGTGCCGGTCTTGGGGGCGGCCTTCGCCTTCGCAGTGGTGGCTTTGGCCGCGGTCGTCTTGGCCGCGGTCTTCGCCGCGGTCGTCTTGGCCGCGGTCTTCGTCGCGGTCGCCTTGGCCGCGGTGGTCCGCGAGGTCGCACGCTTCGCGGCCGGCTTCTTGGCCGGCCCCTTCGCGCGCTTGTCGGCCAGGAGCTGCACGGCGCGGGCGAAGTCGACCTCATCCACGGTCTCACCCCTCGGGATGGTCGCGTTCGTCTCGCCGTCGGTCACGTACGCGCCGAACCGGCCGTCCTTGATCTTGATCGGCTTGCCGCTGACGGGGTCGGCCTCGAACTCCTTGAGCGCGCTGGAGGCCCGGCGGTTGCCGTACTTCGGCTGCGCGAACAGCTCGACGGCGCCGGCGAGGTCGATCCCGAAGATGTCGTCCTCGCTCGGCAGCGATCGCGTGTCCGTGCCCTTCTTCAGGTACGGGCCGTAGCGGCCGTTCGCCGCCTGGATCTCCGCCCCCGTCTCCGGGTCGGTCCCGACGGTGCGCGGCAGGTCGAGCAGCCGCAGTGCGGTGTCGAGGTCGATCGTGGAGAGATCCATCGACTTGAACAGCGAGGCCGTGCGCGGCTTGGCCGCGGTCTTCTTCGCGGTCTTCTTGGGCTCGACGACCTCGCCAGTCTGCGGGTCCACCTCGGGCTCCGCCTCCGGGTCGGCCTCGGTCACGTACGGTCCGAAGCGGCCGTCCTTGGCCAGGACGAGCTTGCCGCTCTCCGGGTTCGTGCCGAGCTCGCGGTCGGTCTGGACGGGCGCCTCGATGAGCTCCTTCGCCTTGGCGGGCGTGAGCTCGTCCGGGGCGAGCTCCGGCGGGAGGTTGACGCGGCGCGGTGTCGCGTCCTCGGCGGCCCCTGGCTCCTGCACCTCCAGGTACGGGCCGTACTTGCCGATGCGCAGCGTCACGCCGTCGTCGATCGCGATCGAGTTGATGCTGCGCGCGTCGATCTCGCCGAGGTTGTCGATCACCCGGCGCAGGCCCTTGTGCTTGTCGCTGCCGAAGTAGAAGCTGTTCAGCCAGTCGACGCGCTCGGCCTCGCCGTCGGCGATCCGGTCGAGGTCGTCCTCCATCTCGGCCGTGAAGTCGTACTGCACGAGGTCGCCGAAGTAGTCCTCCAGCAGACGCACGACAGAGAACGCGACCCAGCTCGGCACGAGTGCCTGTCCGCGCTGCGTGACGTAGCCGCGGTCGATGATCGTGGAGATGATGCTCGCGAACGTCGACGGACGCCCGATGCCGAGCTCCTCCAGCGTCTTCACGAGGCTCGCCTCGGTGTAGCGCGGCGGCGGGGTCGTCTCGTGGCCGTCCGCCGCGACGTCCTTGACGCCGAGAGCCTGTCCCTGCGTGAGCGGCGGCAGCTTCGCCTCGCCGCCCGCGTCGGCGTTGCGCTCCTCGTCCCTGCCCTCTTCGTACGCATTGAGGAACCCGCGGAAGGTGATGACCGTCCCGCTCGCGGTGAACTCGGCGACCGTGCCGTCGAGCGGGCCGTCGCCGATCCGCGCCTCGACCGTGACCGAGGCGGTCTGGCCCTTGGCGTCGGCCATCTGAGACGCGACGGTCCGCTTCCAGATCAGGTCGTAGAGCCGCAGCTCGGGACCGCGAAGGGACTTCTCGAGCTCGGCCGGCGTGCGGAAGACCTCGCCCGAGGGACGGATCGCCTCGTGCGCCTCCTGCGCGTTCTTGCTCTTGGAGGCGTAGGTGCGCGGCTTGTCGGGGACCGTCTCCGGACCGTACAGCTTCGCCGCCTGCGCGCGCGCCGCGTTCGTCGCCTGCTGCGACAGCGACGCGGAGTCGGTGCGCATATAGGTGATGTAGCCGTTCTCGTAGAGCGTCTGTGCGACGCTCATCGTCTGGCGGGCCGAGAAGCGCAGCTTGCGGGCGGCCTCCTGCTGCATCGTGGAGGTCGTGAACGGCGCCGCCGGGCGACGCGAGTAGGGCTTGGAGTCGACCTTCGCGACGGTGACGGCCGTGCTCTGCTGCCGCACGGCGTCGGCGAGCGCCTGCGCGGACGTCTCGTCGAGGATCGTGGCGCCGGAGGTGAGCCGGCCGTGGTCGTCGAAGTCGCGGCCTGTCGCGACGCGCTCGCCGTTCAGCCGGGCGAGCCGTGCGTCGAACGCGGCGGCGTCCTCCGGGAGGAGCTGCGCGGTGAGGCCCCAGTAGGAGGCCGCGACGAACGCGAGCCGCTCGCGCTCGCGGTCCACCACGAGGCGGGTGGCCGCGGACTGGACGCGACCGGCCGAGAGTCCGGGCCCGACCTTGCGCCACAGCACCGGCGACACCTCGTAGCCGTAGAGCCGGTCGAGGATGCGGCGCGTCTCCTGCGCGTCGACGAGGGCCGTGTCGATCTCGCGCGTGTTGTCCCGCGCCTTCTCGATGGCCTCCCGGGTGATCTCGTGGAAGACCATGCGCTTGACGGGCACCTTGGGCTTGAGGACCTCGACCAGGTGCCAGGCGATGGCTTCCCCTTCGCGGTCCTCATCAGTGGCGAGCAGGAGTTCGTCGGCGTCCTTGAGGGCGCGCTTGAGGTCGGCGACGGTCTTCTTCTTCTGGTCGGAGACCACGTAGTAGGGAGCGAACTCGTTCTCGACGTCGACGGAGAACTTGCCGAGCGACCCCTTCTTCAACTCCGGGGGAGGTTCTTGGGCTCGATCAGGTCGCGGATGTGTCCGACGGATGCCATCACCTCGTAGCCCTCGCCGAGGTACTGGGCGATGGACTTCACCTTGTTCGGCGACTCGACGATGACGAGCTTCTTCGTGCCAGGCACTTGACTCCTCTTATATAGCAACTGTGTTCGCAGGGACCTCATTGGTCCGACGCGCGCTCCCCGAGCGCCGCACAGAAGGCGGCGAGCGTGGGCCGCACGGCCCAACAGGCAAACCATACACACCTAGGCCGGTTGTGTGCCTAATCGCCGGACGCCTCGTTCGCCGCGGGCGGACGGCTCGTGCGGCCGGCCCTGTTGCTCGCTGCGCCCCGGGTGGACAATGTCGGTATGGCAACGACCTCAATGACGACGTACACCGCCAAGCTCATCGACGGCCCCCTCGAAGGCAAGACGATCTCGACCTCCTTCCTCGACTCGGGCGAACCACGACCCCGCCTCGAACTCCGCGCTGCGGCGGGCGGGAAGCACTACCTGTACGTCCGCGGCTCCGCCTCGGAGACGGAGTACGCGTCCGACGATCCGAGCGGCTCGCTTCCGAGCGCGGTGGCGTACCGGTACGTGGAGACGGTGTTCGACTGAAGCCGGGCGCGCGCCGCCGACGGCCGGGCCGTGCGGGGCCGCGGTCGGCCGGCTGCGCCGCTCTCGTTCCGCCACGACCCGAAGCGCATCACGGCGATCCCGGCGGACCCGCGCGGGCGGCCGCAGAGGCCGCTCGGCCGAGGTAGGGGACGGACACTTCGACGCTGACGACGACCCCCGCGACGGCGCATCCCTCCATGACCGCGCCGTTCGCCCGTGCCACCGCATCGGCCCGGGCGCACGGCTCACCGCTCATCCTGCCCACCGCAACGTCCGCCGCGGCGAGCGCCGTGGCGTCGGCGGCGACCCGTGCCTTCTGACGCGCGCCCCAGGCCCCCGTCACGCCGATCGCCGCGGTCGTGAGCGTGACGGTCACCGCGACGACGGCGAGCGCGAGGACCGTCCCTGCCCCGCGCTCCCGCCGCCGCGGAAACGCGGGCTCACCGGCGCCGGAGTCGCCCCTGCCGCTGGAGGAACCCTTAACGCCGGAGAAACCCCCGCCGCCGGAGAAGCACTGAGCCATGAGTCATCCCTCCTCTGTGTCGTCGAGCACGCACGAGCGAGCCGACACGGTGAGCCCGACGGCGCCGAGTGCCCCGGCACGGCTGGGCGCGGTGACTGTCACGCACAGCAGCCCGTCGTCGGACCCGACACGACGTGAAGCGCCCTCCGGCGGTGGGGGCGCTGCGTCCCCCGACCGATGAGCCGCGCGGCGGCCCCCGCATGATCGAGCAGCCGCGCCTGCTGAGCGCCCGCCTGGACCGCGCCGACACAGAGCGCCAGACACACGAGCACCGCGGGAAGGGCCGCCGCGAACTCGGCCGTCACGCTCCCCGGTCGGTCCGCAGAGCGCACAAGCCGGCGCACGACCGGTCCAGACCTTCGCCCGGCTGTCCTGCTGCCGTGCTGTCAGCCGCGGCACGCAAGCGACCTCCGAACGTTCGGCGCCCTCCCCATCGTCAGCCATCGACCGTGAGTGCCCGTCTGACGAGGTCGGTGAGGATGGACTTCACCTCGTCGCCGCGCAACAGCATCAGCAGCACGCCGGCGAATGCCACCGCGGCCATCGTCGTGACGGCGTACTCCGCCGTGCTCGCTCCCCGTTCCTCCCAGCGCAGCCGGTGAATGATCTCCCGCATGTGTGGTCCCTTCTCTTTGTTGGTGTTCTGTCGTTGCGCCGCCGTACGGCGGCACACATCGATCGTCTCGTCCGGCGTCGCGGCGATGGGCGGCGCTCCCGGATCTGTGGGCAACTCATGTGAGGCCGGCGAA
Organism: Leifsonia sp. L25; assembly: GCF_050632895.1. Next base: position 560,484 of record NZ_JBODRZ010000003.1, read on the forward strand.
GGTGGAGGACATCATCGCGAGGATGACGGGCACCACGCCCAGGAGCACGAACGCGGGCAGCACGCACACGCCGAGCGGGAGCAGCAGCCGCACGGCGAGCAGCTCCGCGCGTCGGCGGCCCTCGGCGCGGGCGGTCCGCCGCTCCTGCCGGGCCTCGGTGGACAGGAGTTCGATCGCCGGCGCTCCCGCTCGCTCCGCGATGCGGAGCACTCTGTCGACGGACGTGTCGGCATCCACGACCGCGGCGAGGCCGACGCGGCGCGCGACCTGTGCGATCGTCTCCCGAGCGGCCGCCACCGACATGCCTCCGGCGAGAGCGATCGCCGTCAGGTCATGCTGGATCCCCGCGATCGGCCCCGTCCGCGACGCCGACCGGACGAGCCGGCGCGTCCAGGCCCGGCCCGCGATGAGCAGACCGCACCCCGATCCGGCCGCCATCCAGCCGAGCGGACCGGTGACGAGTGTCCCGATCACATCCACTCCGATGGCGTAGGCCATGACCACTCCGACCGCGGGGAGCCAGGTCATCAGCCGTGCCGTCGCGCGCGGCCCGGCGAGCGCGGTGGCGACGTCGCGCTCCGCTCCGGCACGATCGCGCAGAGCCTCGGCCGCACCGCGCAACGCCGGTGCGAGCGAGGCGCCCGCGTGTTCCGCGACGCCCCATGCCGCGGCGACGGCGGCCACGCCGGCATCGCCGCCGCCGGGCGCCCCGTGACGCGCGGTCGCGGTGGGCGTCGCCTCTCCGCCGGCCGCCGCCGGATACCGGCCACGCCGCTCAGGCATACCAGACGCCCTCGCTTCGTCCCCGGCGCTCACCCGATCTCGCCGGCCCGCCACGGCCAGCGCCTCGGAGGGCGACGTCCCCGCCGCGACGAGCGTCGCCGCCCGCGTCACCGCGGGATGCGTCGCCTCCGCGGCCACGTACTCCCACGCGGAGCGGGGCGAGATGCCCGCATCGAGGAGCACGGCGAGCGCCTCCACGGAACTGGACAGGAGGTCGTCGGCGGGGCGGCCGCGCTCGCGGGCAGTGTGGCGTCGCTCACTCATGCTGCACCACCGCGAGTCGTCCGTCCGCGGTGGTCGTGAAGCGTCCGAAGCCGGCTACTTGGCGGCGGTCCCCCGAACGCTCGACGTGGACGATGAGCCCGATCGCGCTGATCGTCTGCCGAGCGGTGGCGATGTCGCCCAGGCCGGCGAGGGCGCCCAGCGCCTCCATCCGGGCGGGGACGTCGCCCAGCGAGTTGGCGTGCAGGGTGCCGGCGCCGCCGTCGTGTCCGGTGTTCAGGGCGGAGAGCAGGTCGGCGACCTCCTCGCCCCGGCACTCGCCGAGGACGAGCCGGTCCGGCCGCATCCGGAGCGCCTCCCGTACCAGGCGGCGCAGTCCGACCCCGCCGGCGCCCTCGAGGTTCGGCTGGCGGGTCTGCAGGCCGACGACGTGCGGGTGCGGGATGCGGAGCTCCGCGACATCCTCGATGAGCACGATGCGCTCGGTGGGCGGCGCGTGCGCCAGGACGGCCGCCAGCAGGGTCGTCTTGCCCGCGCCGGCGGCTCCGGTCACCAGGATGTTCGTCCGGGCGGACACCGCGGCGCGGAGGAGGGCCGCGCCATCGGCGGTCAGCGAACCGACCCGGAGCAGGTCGTCCAGAGTGAGTGCGGCGGCCGCGGGCACGCGGATCGACAGCAGAGTGCCTCCCGTCGAGATGGGCGGGAGCACCGCGTGGACGCGGACCCCGCCGGGGAGCCTCACGTCGACGAACGGGGTGGCCTCGTCGATATGCCGGCCGCCGGTGGCGATCAGCCGCGTGGCCAGCCGGCGTGCGGCGAGCGCGTCGGGCGTCCAGCCCTCCACCCGGTGGAGGCCGCGCGGGCCGCCGTCGGACCAGAGGACGCCGTCGCCGGTGAGGAAGAGATCTGTGACGCCGTCGCGCATGAGGTACGGCGCCAGCGGGCCGAAGGTGTTCCACATGTCGGGGGCGGGCATCGCGCGCGAGGGAGGCGACGGTGCGCTGAGCGGCGGTGCATTGAGCGGCGGAGCGCTGAGCGGCGGTGCGCTGAGCGGTGGCGGCGCCTCCAGGGCACCGCGATACCCGCGCCTGGCTGGACCGAAGCGCCCGCCCCCATCACTCACCCCGGATCGGGCGATCGACGGCGTGATCCACTGGCTTGAATTACTCATGCCCGCGACGCTACGGAGCCCGAAGGACGCCCGGGTCCGGAGCCGGCGATCCGTGGAGAACCCGCTTCATCCACAGCCGGCCGTGGACAACCTCACGACAAGAACGAAGCGTGAGCCGCCGGGTTAAAAAAGGGGGCCGCACCTATTGGGGGGAACAGGTGCGGCCACTGCGGCGCATGATTGGGGGAATCGATTGCGCCGCACGCCAGAATTTGTCATTCGGCCGCTGCCTAGTTTACGCAGAATCCATGCAAACGCAAGTCTGCTCGGAGGCCGTCACCTGCTGGCTGTAGAGTCATGGATTGTCGCGCCACGACTCGAACACCAGCATCGCAAAGGAGCGAAAAGACTCCCCATGAGCAACACAATCGACAACCTGCTGCACGAAGCCCGGCGGTTCGCGCCCAGCGAGGAGTTCGCCGCGAACGCGGTCGCGACGGCCGAGCTCTACGAACGCGCGGCGGCCGACCGGCTCGGATTCTGGGCCGACCAGTCGCGCGACCTCCTCCACTGGCACACCCCGTTCACGCGCACGCTGGACTGGACGAACCCGCCGTTCGCGAAGTGGTTCGACGACGGCGAGCTCAACGTGGCCTTCAATTGCCTCGACCGCCACGTCCTGGCCGGCAACGGCGACCGGGTCGCCATCCACTGGGAGGGCGAGCCCGGCGACAGCCGCACGATCACGTACGCCGAGCTGACCGCGGAGGTCAAGAAGGCGGCGAACCTGCTCACGAGCCTGGGCGTCCAGGCCGGCGATCGGGTCGCGATCTACCTGCCGATGATCCCGGAGGCCGTCATCGCGATGCTGGCCGTCGCCCGCATCGGCGCCGTCCACTCCGTCGTCTTCGGCGGCTTCAGCGCCGAGAGCCTTCGCTCGCGCATCGACGACGCGGAGGCCAAGCTCGTCATCACGGCCGACGGCGGCTGGCGCAAGGGCCGGGTCTTCCCGCTCAAGGACGCCGTCGACGCCGCGCTCGCGAACGGCGAGTCGACGGTCGAGCACGTGCTCGTGGTCAAGCGCGGCGAGAACGAGGTCGAATGGACCGAGGGCCGCGACCTGTGGTGGCAGGACGAGATCGCGCTCGTCGACGCGGACCACGTCGCCAAGGCCTTCCCCGCCGAGAACCCGTTGTTCATCCTCTACACCTCCGGCACGACCGGGAAGCCGAAGGGCATCCTGCACACCTCCGGCGGCTACCTGACCCAGGCGGCGTTCACGCACAAGAACGTCTTCGACCTCCACCCGGAGTCCGACGTCTACTGGTGCAGCGCCGATGTCGGCTGGATCACCGGCCACACCTATGTCGTCTACGGCCCGCTCGCCAACGGCGCCACTCAGGTGCTCTACGAGGGCACCCCCGAGACCCCGCACCCTGGTCGCTGGTGGGAGATCATCGAGAAGTACAAGGTCTCGATCTTCTACACGGCGCCGACCGCCATCCGCTCCTTCATGAAGATCGGGCGCCAGCACCCGCAGAAGTTCGACCTGTCCAGCCTGCGTGTGCTCGGCTCGGTGGGCGAGCCGATCAACCCCGAGGCGTGGATGTGGTACCGCGACGTCATCGGCGGAGGCGGAACCCCCGTGGTCGACACCTGGTGGCAGACCGAGACCGGGGCGATCATGGTCTCCGCGCTCCCGGGCGTGACCACGCTCAAGCCGGGCAGTGCACAGGTTCCGCTGCCGGGCATCTCGATCGACATCCTGGACGAAGCGGGCGTCCCGGTCGGCAAGGACCAGGGCGGTCTCCTGGTCGTCACCGAGCCGTGGCCGAGCATGTTGCGCGGCATCTGGGGCGACCCCGACCGCTTCGTGGAGACGTACTGGTCGAAGTTCGGCGACAAGTACTTCGCCGGCGACGGCGCCCGCTACGACATGGACGGCGAGATCTGGCTGATGGGCCGCGTGGACGACGTGATGAACGTCTCGGGCCACCGTCTCTCGACCGCCGAGATCGAGTCCGCGCTGGTCGCGCACCCCCTCACGGCCGAGGCTGCGGTGGTCGGAGCGGCGGACGAGACGACCGGGCAGGCCGTGGTCGCGTTCGTCATCATCAAGCAGAACCAGCTCGAGACGGCCGAGTCGATCGACGTGGCGGCGGCGCTGCGCAAGCATGTCTCCGAGCAGATCGGCGCGATCGCCCGTCCGCGCGACATCTTCATCGTGACCGAGCTGCCCAAGACGCGCTCGGGCAAGATCATGCGCCGTCTTCTGAAGGACGTGGCGGAGGGCCGGGAGGTCGGCGACACGACAACGCTCGCCGACACCGCCGTGATGAGCTCCATTCAGGCGAAGCTCACGTAGGCGCCTCGGTCGAAAAAGGCGCAAACGACGAAGAACCGCCGCGGATCACTGCGATCCGCGGCGGTTCGCGTTCATCCGGCTTCTACTCGAACCGGCTTCTACTCGAACCGGCTTCTACTCGAACGCGACGACGATCTCGACCTCGACAGGCGCGTCGAGCGGCAGGACCGCGACGCCGACCGCGGAACGGGCGTGCACGCCGGCGTCGCCGAAGATCTCGCCGAGGACCTCGGACGCGCCGTTGATCACGCCGGGCTGGCCGGTGAACGACGGATCGGACGCGACGAAGCCCACGACCTTCACGACGCGGGTCACGCGGTCGAGCGAGCCGATGACGCTCTTGACCGCGGCGAGCGCATTGAGCGCGCAGAGGCGGGCGTACTCCTTGGCGTCGTCGGCCGGGACGAGGCCGTGGCCGTCGCCGACCTTGCCGGTCGCCGGCAGGGCGCCGGAGACCATCGGGAGCTGGCCGGAGGTGTAGACGTGACCGGCGTCGACGACGGCCGGCGTGTAGGCGGCGACCGGCGGCACGACGTCCGGGAGGTCGATCCCGAGCTCGGCCAGGCGGGCTTCGACGGCGCCCATCAGGCGGCGTCCTCGGTCGGCACCGGGCGCTTGAGGTAGGCGACCAGACCGCCTTCGGGGCCGGTCACCACCTGCACCAGCTCCCACCCCTCGGAACCCCAGTTGTTGAGGATCGCGGCCGTGTTATGGATCATGAGAGGAGTCGTAAGGTATTCCCAGCGCAGCATGGTGCTCTTTTCATTCGGGGGGTTTATCAGGTTCATCGCCTAGATTGATCATATGTCTGCGCAAAAACCACAGGCTAGAGGTGTGCTCGGAGCAGTCGGCGCGTTCGTCGGCATGAGTGCCGTGGCCGGTCTTCTGGTCACCGCTGCCGTCACCCCCGCCATCGCCGTGACGGGCATGGCCGCCAACAACGGCATCGGCGTTTTCGAGGGCCTCCCCGAGTACCTTCAGATCGGTCAGCTCGCCCAGCCGACCACGATCTACGCGAAGAACGGCGACCAGAACGTCCCGCTCGCGACCTTCTACTCCCAGAACCGCCTCCCGGTCGGCTTCGACCAGATGTCGCAGGCCGTCAAGGACGCGGCCATCGCGGGCGAGGACCCGCGGTTCTACAGCCACGGCGGCGTCGACATCCAAGGTACCATGCGCGGTGTGCTGTCGACGGTCTCCGGAGGCGGCGTGCAGGGCGGCTCCTCGATCACCCAGCAGTACGTCAAGAACGTGCTGCTGCAGAAGTGCGAGGCCATGCCGATCAAGACCGCCGCAGAGAAGAAGACGTACCAGAACTGCGTCGACGACTCGACGGGCGTCACTCCGGACCGCAAGGTCAAGGAGATGAAGTACGCCATCGGCCTCGAGAAGAAGTACACCAAGGACCAGATCCTCGAGGGCTACCTCAACATCGCCGGCTTCGGCGGCTCGGTCTACGGCATCGAGGCCGCGGCCCGCTACTACTACAACACCACGGCCGCAGCGCTGACCCCGGCGCAGGCCGCGAGCCTGGTCGCTATCGTCAACGAGCCGACCGGCCTCAAGATCGACAGCCCCGACTCGGCGACGAACGGCGCGGCCAACGGCTACGCCAAGAACAAGGACCGCCGCGACTACATCCTCGGCAAGATGTACGAGTACAAGAAGCTGACCAAGGCGCAGTACGACGAGGCGATCAAGACCCCGATCCAGCCGGTGGTCACCCCGTCGGCGCGCGGCTGTCAGACGGCGGGCGGGGCGGCGTACTTCTGCGACTACGTGCAGAAGATCATCCTCAACGACCCGTCCTTCGGCAAGGACGTGGACACCCGCACTGCGACCTTCAACCGCGGCGGCTACAAGATCTACACCTCGCTCGACCTCGACCTGCAGAAGGTGGCGGAGGACACGCTCGCGTCGTATGTGCCGCAGGTCTACAAGGTCGACATCGGCGGCGTGCTGGTCGGCGTGCAGCCCGGCACCGGCCGCGTGCTCTACATGGCGCAGAACAAGCAGTACAGCCAGGACCCGGACGTCCTCAACTCCGGCGCGCAGTACACCAGCATCAATTACGCCACCGACTACGCCTACGGCGGCTCGGGCGGGTTCCAGGTCGGCTCCACGTACAAGGTGTTCACCCTCGCCGAGTGGCTCAAGCAGGGGCACTCGCTCAACGAGACCGTGAACGCGAACCTCCGCACCTACACGAGGTTCAAGAACACCTGCGACGGCGACTGGACGGGCACCTACCGCCCGACCAACGACTCCCCCGGCGAAGAGGGCATCCGCTCCGCCCAGAACGCCACGACCAACTCCATCAACACGGCCTTCATCGCAATGGCCTACCAACTCGACCTCTGCCAGATCCGCAACGAGGCGGAGGCCTTCGGCGTCCACACCGCGACGGGCACACCGCTCGGCACCACACCCGCGTCGGTGCTCGGCACCAACAACATCGCCCCGCTGACGATGGCGACGGCCTTCGCCGGCATCGCGAACAACGGTATGACCTGCTCGCCGATCGCCATCGACAAGATCGTCAGCGGCGACGGCACGGAGGTGCCGCCGCCCGCGAGCAAGTGCACGCAGTCGATCGACCCCGCGATCGCCAACGCGATGGCCAAGGGCCTCCAGGGGCCGCTTCAGGGCGGTGGAACGGCCAGCGGGATGAACACGACCGGCAAGGACATGCTCGGCAAGACGGGCACCACCGAGAACAACGAACAGCTCTGGCTGGTCGCCTCGACCACCAAGGTCGCCGGTGCGTACTGGGTCGGCAATGTGACCGGACATCAGGACATGCGAGCCACCTACCCGACGCATGGCAAGTCTCCCGCGTCGCTCCGTTCGTCGGTAATGCGGACCATGATGTCCGCGGCGGTGGGCAAATACGGCGGCGACCCGTTCCCGACACCTCCCAGCAAGCTCGTGCAGGGCGTCCAGGTCGCTGTCCCCGACCTCACCGGCAAGACCCCAGACGAGGCGAAAGCCATCCTGACCAGCCTCGGCCTCGACAGCGCCGACGGCGGCCCGCAGGACTCGGCCGCCCCGGCCGGCACGGTCGCGTCGACCAACGCGCCCGCCGGTTCGTCCGTCGGCAAGGGCACGGTCATCACGATCTACACCAGCAACGGGTCGCTGGTCGCGATCCCGAACGTCGTCGGGCAGAAGCTCTCGGCGGCGCAGGCGGCCTTGGCGGCGGCCGGTTTCGTCGCGAAGGTCGGCGCTGGCGCTTCCCCGACGACATCGTCCAGGCCATGGACCCCGGGGCGGGAACGGCCGCGAAGGCCGGCACCCCGGTGACCCTCACTCTGCAGAAGAGCACCCCCTCCCGGACCGGGAGCGGGCGGCTAGTGGCCGGCACTTCGCGTTTCAAGCCGGTGGGCACCGCACTCGCGGTGCTTGCCGGTGCGGGTGCGGCCGCGTTCGCGTACGGCTCGCTCGTGGAGCGGCGCGCGTTCACACTGCGCGAGGTGAGCGTCCCTGTGCTGCCGGCCGGCGCCGAACCGATCCGGGTGCTGCACCTGTCCGACCTGCACATGGCGCCGTGGCAGGCGGACAAGCAGGAGTGGGTCCGCCAGCTCGCGCGCTTCCAGCCGGACCTCATCGTGGACACGGGCGACAACCTCAGCCACGAGAACGGCCTGGAGGGCATCCGCGCCGCTCTCGACGCGTTCCGTGGCATCCCCGGCGTGTTCGTGCACGGCTCGAACGACTACTACGGCCCGCAGCTCAAGAACCCGTTCAAGTACTTCTTCGGCCCGTCGAAGCGGCACTCGTCGACCGCTCCCAGGCTCGACGACAAGGCGCTCACCGCGTACTTCGAGAGCCTCGGCTGGCTGAACCTCAACAACGCCGCCGGCGCCCTCGAGATCCGCGGAACGCACCTCGAGTTCTTCGGCGTGAACGACCCGCACATCCAGGCGGACCGCGTGGAGGCCATCCCCGGCGCCCTGGACGAGCTGCGGGAGGACGACCCGTACTCCGACGACGCGACATGGCCGACGGACAAGCCGCGCACGGAGCGACCCACGGTCACACTCGGCATCGTGCACGCCCCGTACCGGCGGGTGCTCGACGCGTTCGTCACCTACGGCGCCTCGATGATCTTCGCGGGCCACACGCACGGCGGCCAGGTGTGCGTCCCGGGCTTCGGCGCGCTCGTCACGAACTGCGACATCCCGCGATCGCAGGTCAAAGGCCTCAGCATCTGGCGGCACGCGTTCCGCGCGGCCTACCTCAACGTGTCGGCGGGGCTCGGGACGTCGATCTACGCGCCGGTACGGTTCGCCTGCCGGCCGGAGGCGACGCTGGTCACGCTGACGGCGTCGGAGTGAGCCGCGTGGTCATTCGCACCCCTCGCGCTCGTGTATCCTAGATGAGGCCTTCGGGCCACCGGGGTGTGGCGCAGCTTGGTAGCGCGCTTCGTTCGGGACGAAGAGGCCGCAGGTTCAAATCCTGTCACCCCGACCCACATTCAAGAGCCGGTTCGATGATTCGAACCGGCTCTTGTCGTCTGTCTCGGAAAGCGCCGTGGTTCCCCAGAACGCATCGTGCTCTTCAGAACGCATCCGGCCGCGCGAAGTCCACGGTCGCGTACAGCGACTCCGAGTCGATGTGGGAGCGGATCAGCGGCAGCGTGCGCGACACCGTCGTGTTGATGCGCTCGCGGAGGTCGACGGAGGAGATCGCGTAGTCGGTGAAGTCGGACTCGCTCGCGTAGATGCCCAGCGGGAGCGTCAGCGACTGGAAGAAACCGAACAGCGGGCGCATCTGGTGCTCCACCAGGAGGGCATGGCGGTCGCTGCCGCCGGTCGCGGTGAGGACGATCGGCTTGTCGATGAGTGCGTACTGGCCGATGTGGTCGAAGAACAGCTTGAAGAGGCCGGTGTAGGTGGCACGGTAGGCGGGCGAGCCGACCACGATGACGTCGGCCTTCTCGACCGTCTCCAGCGCCTCCTGCACCCGCGGGCTCAGGCCGCTGCGGAACGGGGCGGCGCCGAGCGCGCCGAGCAGGGGCGCCAACTCGATGGTCGTGGAGGTCCCGCCCGTCGCCGCGGCGAACGACCGTGCCACCTCGTCCACGAGGACCGTCGTGCGGGAGGGCGCCGTCGGGCTGCCGCTCACGCCGACGACGTGTGGTGCGTGTGCCATGCGGGGTACCGCCTTCGCTGGGTGGGGGTCGGGAGTGCGGCCAACGCTACCCCCGGCCCTCCCGGAGTGCCCCACCGGCCGTCACGGTCCGTCATGGAGGCCGTCAGGCAGCCGGGTACAGCCCCGCCACGATCTCCAGCGACCGGATGCGGCCCTCCACGGTCGCGGCGCCGGAGGAGATCATCAGCTCGTCCACACCGGTCGAGGCGATCAGCGCATCCAGGCGCGCCTTCACGTGGTCCGGAGTCCCGATCGCCTGACGGGCGTTGCGGGCGGCGATGAACTCCTCCTCCGCGGGACTGAACTCGTAGGCGAGCGCCTCCTCGATGCTCACCGGCTGCGGCTTGAGGCCGCGGCGCATCCGCAGGAACGAGAGCTGCCCGGGCAGCGACAGCGCGCGCACCTGCTCCGGGTCGTCGTCCGACACCACGTTCACGGCGATCATCGCGTGCGGCTCGGCGAGCTGCTCCCCCGGCTCGAAACGCGACCGGTAGAGGTCCAGGGCGGCCTCCGTGTTCTCCCCCGCGAAGTGGTGGGCGAACGCGAACGGGAGGCCGAGCGCCGCGGCGACCTGGGCACTGTAGCCGCTGGAGCCGAGCAGCCAGATCTGCGGGGCGTCGCCCAGGCCCGGCACGGCCGTGATGCCGTGCAGCGGGTTCGCGTCGCTCAGGCCGCCGTAGAAGAAGCCGAACAGGTCCAGGAGCTGCTGCGGGAAGTCGTCCACGCCGAGGCCTTCCGCGCTGCGGCGCAGGGCCAACGCGGTGGCGCCGTCGGTGCCGGGCGCGCGGCCGATGCCGAGGTCGATGCGGTCGCCGTACAGGGCGCGGAGGGTGCCGAACTGCTCGGCGACGACGAGCGGGGCGTGATTGGGGAGCATCACGCCGCCCGAGCCGACCCGGATGCGCTCGGTCGCCGCAGCGATGCCGGCGATGAGGACGGGCGGGGCGCTGGAGGCGATCGCCGGCATCCCGTGGTGCTCGGCCACCCAGAAACGCCGGTAGCCGAGACGCTCCGCCTGCTGTGCGAGGCGGACCGTCCCGGCTACCGCGTCGGCGTTGCTGCCGCCGGCTGGCCGGCTGGCGAGGTCGAGGACGTTGAGGGGGATGCTGGTGGAGGTCACAGGGAGGGCAACCGCTGCCGCCCTCCCGCCATTCCGGCGGACCCGTCCGGGACGGGTCCGGTCAGGTCAGGACGACCGCACCTTCCGCATCCAGGCTGCCACCGCGACGCTCACCAGGCCGATGATCAGGAGGCCGCCGCCGGCCCAGATCGACCACTCGGCGATCACGGAGCCGGTGTCGGCGAGGCCGGAGCTGCCCGGGTCGTTGATGGTCGACGAGGTCGCGTCGGCCGGCGTCACCGTGAGCGACGCGGAGCAGACGTGGCCGCTCGTGGCGCCGGTGCCGGTGATCGTGTAGACGCCCGTCGCGTCGGACGGGAGGGTCACCTTGAGCACGTCGCTGCCGTCCGAGTTGGAGTGCTTGCTGAACGTCACCGAACTCGCCATGACGATGCCGGAGCCGTTCGAGCCGCTGCCGACCCAGGTGATGGTCTCCCCGCCCGCCCAGGTGCCCGGGATGCACGTCAGAGTGGCGGTGTGTCCGGCCTGCGTCACGCTCACGTCGAACGTGCACGGCGCACCGCTCGGGTACGGCACGGCGTTCGCGGCCGCGGGCGCCGAAAGCAGCAGCGCCGCGGTGACGGCTGCCGCCGCCAGGATCTTCTTCAACATTCGGGTACGCCTTCCCTCGCCCGGCCAGTCGTCGGGTTTAATGAATAATTCTCATTTTACTGCCGAGGCGCACGGGACGGCAATCCTCGAGACCGCGGGGCGTGCCCCCACATCGGGGGTGGACCCGTCCCCTTTGAGGGTCGGGGTGACGTCGACCGTCAGGCCGGGAGCCCACTGCACGGTGCCGAGGAACTCCACGTCCACCGTCTTCGACTCGCCCGGCACGAGCTGCACCTCCACGACCGCGACCGGGCGCCCGCCGTCTGTGCCCGCGATGGACGGGATGTCCGCACCCTTGCTCTTGACCGACGCGAGAAGCCCCTGATCGGGTCCGTAGAACGCGATCCGCGTCTTGATATCGCCGGGCGGGACCCCGTAGCTGCCGGCACCGGTGACGTACGCCGGAAGCGCGGTCGCGGCGTTCGCGGGCGCGCTGTTGGTCAGAGTGACCTCCAGCATCGAGGTCACCTTCCCGTCGGCACGGCACACCGCGGCTCCCGCGGCCACCGAGGTCCGGAGGTAGTAGTCCATCTTCGAGCCGGTCGCGTCGTTGAAGTAGACGCCGAGGGCGGCCGTCTCCGGTGTGGACACCGGCAGGGCGCCGGCGAGCGTCGTGGTCTGCAGGATCGACTGCTCCGACGGGTGCGAGCTCCAGATCTGGATGCGGTTCGAGGTCCCGGAGGCGGCGAGCGCCTTCACCAGCGCCGTACCGTCGACCCCGCCCATCACGCGGTCGAACACGGCTGAGGCCGCCTTGGTGAAGAAGGCGTCCTGCTTCTGCGGGGCGTCGGGATAGCGCGCGTAGATTCCGCTGAGGAGGAGCGGCACGGCGTTCGCGGAGGTCAGCACGTCCCCGGTCGGCAGCGCGACCGGCCCCGTCGCCTTCAGCATCGCGCTCAGGACGACCGGGTCGACGGTGATGACGCCGTCGACGGCCCCGCCGTGCGTGCGCACCCACATCGCCGCGGCCGTCCGCGCCGCGAGAGGGAAGTCGGGGGTGTAGTTGACGTCCTGGAGGTACCGGCCGACCAAGGGGCCGTAGAGGCCGGAGGTCGCGGCCGGCACGTCGGAGACGGGCGTCGGCCACGGACCGATGGAGGTCCCCGCCACTTCGGTGGACAGGGTCGCCGCCCCCTTGTCGGCGTTCACGAGCGCGATCGAGCCGATGAGACCGCCTGTGGCACGGAGCTCGGCGGGGTTCTGCGCGACGATCAGGTACGAACGGGGTCCGTCCGCGCCGAGCATCCCGGGCAGGAGCCGCACGGTGTTGCCGACGGCCTGCAGGTCGGGGGCGACCTCCGACATCAGGGAGCGCATCTTGGCGACGGCGGAGCCGATCGGACTGATCACACTGCTCCGGTCGATGGAGCCGATGTCGGTCCGGGCCGAGTCGAAGGCTGTCTCCGCCCTGGCCATGACGGGCTGGGCGGCCACGATGGGCGCGAGGTCCAGCCTGCCGCCCGCCAGCCGCAGGGTGCGCGGGTCCACCGCGCCCGCGATCGAGACGAGCGGCTTGATGACGTCGGAGGCCACGGTGTCGGTGGCCCGGGAGACCGTGCTCACCGCGGACAGGTTCGCGCCCGCCCACGGGATGCCCTGCGCGAGCTGCCATACGGGGTCGCTGGTGAGCGACATCGCGGCGTGCGCGTGCTTCTGCAGATCGGCGGCGGCCGACGCGGCCTGGGCGGGGTCGCCCGCCGCAACGGCGGCGCGGACGGCTTTCACGTCCGGCACGGCGGCGTTGAGCTCCTGCTGGGCGAGGAACCCCCGCACGCCGATCCACGCGACCGCGAGGAACGCCAGGACGGCGACGATGATCAGGACGAGGATGACGACGTCACGGCGGCGCAGGCGCGGCCCGGAGGGCGGAGCCGCGGGTCGCGGCGGCGCGTCGTGGTGCGAGAGACCAGTCGCCATGACACAAAGGTAACAAATCCTCAGTTTTTTGAGGAGCCCTCGCGGGCATCTCCCCGGCGAACGGAGTCAGCGCCCGAGTCCGCGGAACTGCCACCCCGCGGCGCGCCACCGCTCCGCGTCGAGCGCGTTGCGGCCGTCGATGACCCGGCGATGGGAGACCAGCGCGCCCAGCTCCTCCGGGTCGAGCCCGGTGAACTCCGGCCACTCGGTGATCAGCACGACGATGTCCGCGTCAGCGGCGGCCTCGGCGGCCGTCTCGACGTACGCGAGCTGCGGAGCGCGGCGGCGCGCGTTCGCGTTGGCCTCCGGATCGGTCGCGGTGACGATCGCCCCGCCGTCGGCGAGCCGCACGGCGATGTCCAGTGCCGGGGAGTCGCGGATGTCATCCGAGTGCGGCTTGAAAGCCAGCCCCAGCACGGCGACCCGCGCGCCGTCGAGGCCGCCGGTCTCCTCGCGCACCAGCTCGACCACGCGCTCGCGGCGGCGCAGGTTGATCTTGTCCACCTCGTCCAGGAACCGCACCGCGTCGCCACGGCCGAGCTCCCGGGCGCGGGCGCTGAACGCGCGGATGTCCTTCGGCAGGCAGCCGCCGCCGAAGCCGACGCCGGCGTTGAGGAAGCGCCGGCCGATCCGCGCGTCGTGACCGATCGCGTCCGCGAGCTGCGTCACATCGGCGCCGCTGGCCTCGGCGATCTCCGCCATCGCGTTGATGAACGAGATCTTCGTGGCCAGGAACGCGTTCGCCGCGACCTTCACCAACTCCGCGGTCGCGTAGTCGGTCACGATGACCGGTGTTCCGTTCGCCACCGCGCCGGCGTACACCTCGTCGAGGATGCGCGCGGCGCGCGCGCCCTGCTCGCCCTCGGGCACGCCGTAGACGAGCCGGTCCGGGCTCACGGTGTCCTTGACGGCGAAGCCCTCACGGAGGAACTCCGGGTTCCAGGCGAGCGTCGCGCCGGGTACGCGTTCGGCGACGAGCTCCGCGAGCCGGGAGGCGGTGCCGACCGGGACGGTGCTCTTGCCGACGATCACATCGCCGGGCTTGACGTGGGCCAGCAGCGAGTCGAAAGCGGCGTCCACGAACCGGAGGTCGGCGGCGTCGCCCTCCGCGGACTGCGGAGTGCCGACGGCGACGAAGTGCACGTCGGCATCGGCGATCGCGGCGAAGTCGGTGGTGAAGCGCAGCCGCCCGCTGGCGGTGGCAGTGGCGAGAACGTCCGGGAGGCCGGGCTCGAAGAACGGCGCGCGCGCCTCCGAGAGGGCGGCGATCCTCGCTTCATCCACGTCGACGCCGACGACGGTGTGGCCGAGGTCGGCCATGGCTGCGGCGTGGACGGCACCGAGGTAGCCGACGCCGATGACGGAGATGCGCATCAGGTGAAGTCCGGGTCCGGTTCGCTGTCGTAGACGGTGGGGGAGGTCGCGGGCCAGTGCCGGCGGCCGTTGTTCAGCACGCCCCGGCTCTCGTCCAGATAGCAGTTGCCGCAGAGCGCCTCGTAGCTGACCGAGGCGCCGTCGATGGCGACCTGGTCACCGTCGAAGACGAAGACACCGTCGACCTTGCGCGCGTTGAAGATCGCCTTGCGGCCGCAGCGGCAGATGGTCTTCAGCTCCTCGAGGCTGTGCGCCACCTCCAGGAGGCGCCGGCTGCCGGGGAAAGCGACCGTCTGGAAGTCGGTGCGGATGCCGTAGGCGAGCACCGGCACGTCGTCGAGCAGCGCGATCCGGAGCAGGTCGTCGATCTGCGCCTCGGTGAGGAACTGCGCCTCGTCCACGAGCAGCGCGCTCACGTCGCGGCCGTGGCGCTTGAGCGTGCGCTCGCGGTGCTGCTGGAAGCGCCCGTACGCGTCGGTCTCCGGCGCGATCAGGAAATCGACCTGGCGGGTCACCCCGAGCCGCGACAGGATTCCCATGTCGCCCTTGGTGTCGATCGCCGGCTTGGCGAGCAGCACGCGATGACCGCGCTCCTCGTAGTTGTACGCAGCCTGCAGCATGGCGGTGCTCTTGCCGCTGTTCATAGCGCCGTAGCGGAAATACAGTTTTGCCACGGAGCAATCCTATGCGGGCGCCGGAGGCTCAGGTGAGGTAGCCGTCCTCCGCGGCGCGGCGGATGAGGTCGGCACGCGAGCTCGTCGGCCTGCCGACCTTGCCGTACTTCTCGCGGACGCGGCGCAGATACGTCTTCGCAGTCTCGTACTGAACGTTCATCGCGCGGGCCACCTCGGAGGTCGTGCGGCCGTCCGCGTAGAGCACGAGCGCCTGCCGCTCGCCATCGCTGAGCTTGGGGCGGGAGGCCTCGGGGACGGTCGGACGCGGACGCCAGGCAAGTGCCGGCTCTCTCTGCCCTGGCGCGCTGTCGCGACCCATCGCGGCGAGCGCCGCGGCGATCAGCTCGGCCATCGGCTGGGTCTTCGTGACGTACGCGACCGCGCCGGCGGCCAGCGCGGCGTCGCGGTCCTCCTGCGTGTCCACGGCGCTCAGCACGACCACCTTCGCACCGGCCGCGCGGCACGTGCGAACGCGCGCGCCGATCGACACGGACTCGCGGAGCTGGAGGTCCATGATGACCAGGTCGGTCGGGAACGCGTCGCTGTGGACGAGCTCCAGCCAGCTCCCGGCGCGCACGACGAGGTCGAAGTCGGGGGCGTTCCGCTCGATCCAGGCGGCGAGGGTGTCGAGGAGGATCTCGTGGTCGTCGAGGATGGCGAGCCGGATCGGAGTCGCAGTGGATCCGGGATGTGCCGTGCTGATACTCATGGTGCTCGCCTCTCAGGATAGGCGAAGCGGACGATGAGCCCGCCTGCGCGAACGCGCATCGACGCCACCATCGACACCGACTGCAGCGCGCTGAGGTAAGGGACGAGCGCGGAGCGGAGTTCGCGCCGCGGCTCGTCGACCCGGGCGGTGAGGAGGAAGACCGGTGCACCGGGCTGCGCCACCGTCACGGCCAGGCTGTCGACGGCGAGTCCGGGGAGGGCGGCGACGGTCCCGATGAGTGCGCCGACGACCGCGCGCTGCTCCTCGCTCAACACTTGCTCGAGCTGGTCGGGGTCATTCACCCGGCCGCCGTGGCCCGCCCCCGCCCCGGCGCCTCGGCGCGTGAGCGCGAGCGCTACCGTTTCGGCCAGCCAGCTCCGTTCGAGAGCCTCCACCGCGGAGGCCCGGAGTTGCTCGGCGATGCTGCGCGCGTGCCGCCTGTCCTCCTCGGTGATGACGCCGCGTGCGGCCAGCGCGGTCAGGAATGGGACCGCCTCGGCGTTCAGCGCCGTGGCGCGCTCCTGCGCGATCATCCGCGCGGCGACCTGCCGCAGTTCGGCATCGAGCCGGAGCTGCCCCGCCTGGGCGACTTCCCGCCAGCGGAGCGTCTCGCCGGTCATGGTCCAGGCGTAACCGGCGCCGCCCGACGCGAGAGCGAGCACCGGTGTCGCGGCGATGCTCGCATACACGAGCGGGTGGTTGGAGATGAGCAGCGACGACCCCTGCACCGCGGCCAGCCCACCGAGCACGAGGGCCGCGAGCGCGGCGACCGTGAGCACTTCGGCGACCGGGCGGTAGAGCGGCATCGCCATCAGCAGCAGCGCAACGGCGATCTGCCCCCAGTCGTCCTGGATGCGCTGGTTGTGGCCCCAGACCGCCGCGTCGAAAAGGCAGCCGCCGACGAGTGCGACGCCGACGATCGCGAGATGCGACCACAGCCCGAGCGGCGCGAGGCCGGGGTGCGTGCGGATGGTCGCGACGACGACGGCGACGAGCAGCACGACGACAGCCCAGACCGCGAGGGCGGGACTGCGCAACTGGGCGTGGTGCTGGAAGGTGGAGAACACCGCGTAGGCCACGGCGACGACGCTGAGCAGCGGCACCAGGAGCCACGCGGACTGGACGCCGAGCGGGTCCAGCCGCTGCGGCGTGCGCTCGACCGGCAGCGACCGGTAGTGGACGATCGTCTCGGACAGCACCTGGCTCATGCGCCCTCCGCGACCGGGAGCGTCATGATGACGGTCGTCCCGACGTCCTCGGCGGAGTAGACGGTGACAGTCCCGCCGACCTTGCTGATGCGGTCGTGCACCGACTGGCGCAACCCCAGACGGTCGCTGCCCGGCGCCCCGGCCGCCGCGAAGCCGCGACCGCCGTCGACGACCATGACCGACACGGAGGTCCTGCCGCTGGAGAACGCGACCTCGGCGGTCGCGCTGCCCGAGTGGCGCAATACGTTGACCAGGCACTGGCGGACGGCGAGGCCGACTGCACGGCGCGCGTCGGGGGCCAGCAGGGCGACCGCTTCCCGTTCCCCGGACACGTCGATGGCGAGGCCTTCGTCGCGCGCGTCCTCGATGGCCCGGCGCAGCTCGCTGTCGTACCAGGGGTCCTCGTCGGCCGGCGCGCGGTCGTCGGAGGGCAGCCCGGCGCCGCCGAGCCGATGGAGATCGGACTCGATGCGCTGCCGGAGCCGCGCGGGGAGCTCCCCGGCTCCGTGGCGGCGACCGCGAGCAGCTCGCTGAGCACGGTGTCGTGGAGGTCGGCCGTCGACTCCGCCAGCAGCTCGCGCCGCAGGTCGACGAGCCGGGCGTCGCGGACCGCTCGGTGGATGGCGCCCTGCGTCCGCGAGCGCGCGCCCCGGGTGAGCCCGTCGAAGGCGAGGACGCCGACCAGCAGCAGATAGGCGCTCAACGAGATCGCGTCGGGCCGGAAGTCGCGCCCGGCCGCGGTCGCCGCGAGGAGGACGGCGGCCTCCGCGAGCGCGAACCCGAGCGTGGCCCACAGCACGCCGAGCAGGGAGCCTGTCCCGGTTCCGCCGACGAGGGTCATCGCGACGACGGGGAGGGCGACGACGAGGAGGTCGGTGTTCTGATACTCCGGCGTGCTGACGAAGAGCACGTAGACGTAGAAGTAGGTGCAGACCGCGCCCACCAGCAGGTAGACGACCGTGAGCAGGACGGTGCGTCCATTCGACAGCAGGACCAGCAGCGCGATCATGGGCAGCAGGACGAGCGTGCTGATCCAGGAGGCCGCGCCGGTGGCGCCGCCGACCGTCGAGACCGCGACGTTGACCGCCGCCATCTCCAGACAGACCAGCGCGGTCCAGCGGGCCGCGGTGGCCAGGGCGCGGGAGTTCGCCGCCCTGGAGAGGTGGCTGGGAAGGCCGAGCGACACCGCACTCCTTCGGCGCAAGGGGGACCGACGGGGGAGGCGCCGGTGGGATACCGCGCGTCGGCGGCCTCCCAGTGGGGATTATGGCAGCGTTCCCGCCCGCTGTGTACCCCGGCGGGACGGCGCGCTGTACCCCCGGCGACGCGGTGGCCGCTCCGCGCCGCGACACGCAGTGGCCGATCGCGCGCACCCCGCTCAGAAGAGGGTCGGCTGAACCCCCAGCGACACCAGCGCCGATTCCGGCGCGATCTCCTCCGGCGCGACCCGGTCTGCGGGGCCGCCTCCGGGCGCGCCGCGCTCCAACGCCCCGCGCTCCACCGCCCGGCGCTCACCCTCGCCGTCGCGCAGCATCCCGAGCGCCGACGACCGCACTCCCCGGTCAGCGGATCCTCCTGCCCGCGCTCGAGCCGGTGCGCTCGGATGAGCGGCTTGATCCGCGCCGCCAGCCACGCGCGGTACTCCTTGGGCGCGTAGGTGCCGCGGCCGTACATGCTGCGATACTTCGGCAGCAGCTCCGGATGCTCCCGGCCGAGCCACAGGTAGTACCACTCTTTGACCCCGGGCTTCAGGTGCAGCGCGGTGTAGAGCACGCTGGTGGCTCCGGCCTCCTTCGCCTGGCGCAGTGCCTCATCGAGGTGCGCGCGCGTGTCGGTGAGATACGGGAGGATCGGCATCAGGAAGACACCGCAATCGAGGCCGTGCTCGCGGACTGCGGTGACGGTCGCAAGGCGCGCCTTGGTCGTAGGCGTTCCCGGCTCGACCGATTGCTGCAGCTCGTCGTCGTAGACCGCGATCGACATCGCCAGGTCGACGGGGACCCGCTTCGCCGCCTCGGCCAGCCGGTCGAGGTCGCGCCGGAGCAGCGATCCCTTGGTGAGGATGCTGAACGGCGTGCCCGAGTCGGCCAGCGCGTCGATGATGCCGGGCATCAGCGCGTAGCGCCCCTCCGCCCGCTGATACGGATCGGTATTGGTGCCGAGCGCGACCGGGTGATGCCCCCAGCTCGGCTTCGTCAGCTCTTTGCGCAGGACGTCGGCCACATTGACCTTGACGATGATCTCCTGGTCGAAGTCTTTGCCCTGGTCAAGTTCCAGATAGCTGTGCGTGGGACGGGCGAAGCAGTACACGCAGGCGTGCGAGCAGCCGCGGTAGGGATTGATCGTCCAGCCGAAGGGCATCGGCCCTCCCCCGCCCGGGATCTTGTTGAGCGCCGACTTGGCGAGGATCTCGTGGAAGGTGATGTTCGCGAACTCCGGCGTGCGCACCGACCGCACCAGGTTGTTCAGCCGGGCGAGACCGGGCAGGGCCGACGGCGTCTCCACCGTCAGCTCCTGCCCGCTCCACCTCATGGAACTATTCGAACATACGTTCGAATGATCGTCAAGCGCCGTGCGGTGTGGCGCTCCGCAGGGACACCACCTCCCCGGACCAGCGCTCGCGCAGCCACCGGTCGTGGCTCGCCACCACGACCGCGCCCGGATACCCGCCGAGGGCCGCCTCCAGCTCGGTCGCGAGGGTGAGCGAGAGGTGGTTGGTCGGCTCGTCGAGCAGGAACACGTGCGGCGGCCGGGCCATGATGAGCGCAAGCGCGAGCCGCCGCTGCTGCCCCACGGACAGCGAGCCGACCTCCCGGTCGAGGTCGCGCGGCGCGATCAGGCCGAGCCCCGAGAGCGGGACCGACTCCGCGCGCCGCTCGCCCAGCGCCAGCTCGTAGATCCGGCGCGGGGTCTGCGTCGGGTCCGCGAAGCGCACGTCCTGTTCGAGGAGCTCCACCCGCAGTCCGCGCCGGCGCTGCACCGTGCCGACGAGCGGGACGATCCGCCCGGCGAGCACCGAGAGCAGCGTCGATTTGCCCGCGCCGTTCGCGCCGGTGACGAGCACGCGCGACTGCGACTCCACCGCGAACCGGTCGAGCCTCAGCCGCCCCGGGACGTGGAGGTCGTCCGCCTGCAGCAGCGACCCGCCCTCCCCGCTCACGGCCTGGAACCCCGCCGGGATCCCGGCGAAGCCGAGCGGCTTCGGCGGCTTGCGCACCTGCGTGCGGGTCAGCTCGTCGAGCCGGCCGTCCGCATTGCGCACGCGCCGGCTGATCTGCCGGTCCAGGGTGTTGCCCTTGTACGACTTCACGAACTTGTCGTTGTCGCGCACCTTGCCCGACCAGGCGATGGAGCGCGCGGTCACGTCGACCGCGTGCATGAGCTCCTTCAGCTCGGCCTGCTCGTCGGCGTACTGCTTCTCCCAGCGGTGCCGCTCCGCCGCCTTCTCGGCGAGGTACGCGCTGTAGCCGCCGCCGAAGACCGTGGTGCCGGAGCGGGTCGGGTCCAGATCGAGGAGGCCGGTGGCCGCCGAGTCGAGGAACGCGCGGTCGTGGCTCGCGAAGAGCACCGGACCGTGCCAGCCGAGGAGCTGCCCCTCCAGGAACGCCGCTGCCGCGTCGTCCAGGTGGTTCGTCGGCTCGTCGAGCAGCAGCGCTTCCGGCCGGCCGAGCAGCAGCGCGGCCAGCGCGAACCGGCTGCGCTGGCCTCCTGAGACCTCGTCCAGCCGCCGGGCCAGCGGGATGGCGCCGACACCGAGCCCGTCGAGGAGGGCGTCCCGACGCGCGTCGATCGACCACACCTCGGCGAACTCGGCCGCCGCGAGGGCGGCGTCGTACCGCGCGTGCGCGGCCGGGTCGTCGCCGGCGAGCGCGGCAGCGGCGGCCTCGAGCTCGTGCTCGATGGCGCGAACCTCGGCGAGGGCGTCTTCGATCAGCGTCGCGAGTGTGTCGTCGGGCCGGAAGCGGACTTCCTGCCAGAGGAAGCCCGCCCGCTTGGGCCGCGAGACCACCCCGGTGTCCGGGGCCTCGGCCCCGGCGAGGACCCGCAACAGCGTCGACTTTCCCGCGCCGTTCTCGCCGATCAGGCCGACGCGGGCGCCGGGAGGCACGGTGAGGGAGACATCCGAGAGGACGCGCCGGTCGCCGTAGCGGACGGACACACCGTCGGCGCGCAGTGGGGTGAGAGTGAGTGTTGGCAAAGCGAACCACCTTCCGGGCGCTCCATCACGGAGCAGGCTCCCGCCGGGCGGACTTCCGTCACGAGTGCGCCGGAGCGCCCGGTGCTGGATGACCAGGCGGCGCAGGACCTATGGGTCGCTCGCTCGTTCGACGGCGCCTCGGGCGCGGGACGAGAAGAGGTTCTACTTCATAGCGTGGACGACGATAACAGGTCGCGGGCACGGCTGTCCAGCCGATCCGTACCGCCGGGTACGGATCGGCTGCGGATGCCCGGGATCAGGCCCGGACGACCTGACCGGCGGGGCTTTCCGCCAGGTCGAGCACCGACGCGGTCTCGGCGAGCACGCGCGCGGCCTCCGTGGGCCGGTCGTTGAGCGTCGTGCCGACCGTCGGGATGAGCTGCTTCAACGTCGGCAGCCAGCCGGCGTAACGGTCGGGGAAGCACTGCTTCAGCAGGTCGACCATGATCGGCACGGCGGTCGAGGCGCCCGGGGACGCGCCGAGGAGGCCGGCGATCGAGCCGTCGGCGGAGGCGATGACCTCGGTGCCGAACTGCAGCACGCCGCCCTTCTTCGGGTCCTTCTTCATCACCTGGACGCGCTGGCCGGCGGTGATGAGCTCCCAGTCCTCCGACTTCGCGGTGGGCATGAACTCCTGCAGCGCCCTCATCTTCTTCTCGCGGTTGGCGAGAACCTCGCCGACCAGGTACTTGATGAGGTCGAAGTTGTCGCGCGCGACCGCGAGCATCGGGCCGAGGTTGCCGGCGCGGACCGAGCCGGGCAGGTCCCACCAGCTCCCGCTCTTGAGGAACTTGGGGCTGAAGCCCGCGTAGGGGCCGAACAGCAGGGAGGTCTCGCCGTCCACGACGCGCGTGTCGAGGTGCGGGACCGACATCGGCGGAGCGCCGACCGCGGCCTTGCCGTAGACCTTCGCCTGGTGCTGCGCGACGATCTTCGGGTTGGAGGTGCGGAGGAACTGGCCGGAGATGGGGAAGCCGCCGAAGCCCTTGATCTCGGGGATGCCGGACTTCTGGAGCAGGTGCAGGGCGCCGCCGCCGGCTCCGACGAAGACGAAGCGCGCGAGCGCCTCGTGCGGAGTGTGGCCGACCTCGTGCCGCACGCGGATCTTCCACAGCTTGTCGGGGGTGCGCTTGATGCTGAGAACCTTGTGGTTGAGCGCGAGGTCGGCACCGTTCGCGACCAGGTCGTCGACGAGCGCGCGGGTCAGCGCACCGAAGTCGACGTCGGTGCCCGCGGTCTGGCGGGTGGCCGCGATGCGCTGCTTGGCGTTGCGCTTCTTGGTGAGCAGCGGGGTCCACTCGCCGATGATCGCCGGGTCCTCCGAGTACTCCATGCCCTCGAAGAGCGGCTGGTCCTTGAGCGCCTCGTAGCGCTTGCGGAGGTAGCGGACGTTGTCACGGCCGCGCACGAACGTCATGTGCGGCGTCGCGTTGATGAAGGTGCGCGGGTCGGGCAGGTGGCCCTCGGCGACGAGGGAGGCCCAGTACTGCCGGCTGAGCTGGAACTGCTCGTTGATGCTGATGGCCTTGGCCGGGTCGACGCTGCCGTCGGCGGCCTCCGGCATGTAGTTGAGCTCGCAGAGGGCGGCGTGGCCCGTTCCTGCGTTGTTCCACGGGTTCGAGCTCTCCTGGGCCACCTCGCCGAGGGACTCGTAGATGCGGATGGTCCAGTCGGGCTGGACGCGCTGGATCATGGAGCCCAGCGTCGCGCTCATGATGCCGCCGCCGATCAGGACGACGTCGATGGGGTCAGTGCTCACCAGACAATCCTACGGTGAGTGCGGTCATCCCCTGTCGTCGCGCGGGGATCTGTCTCGATATCGAGACATCCCTCCGCCGAAGGGTCAGCGGGCGACGCGGTCGGCGAGGCGCTCGGCGACGAGCTCGGCGATCTGCACGGCGTTGAGCGCGGCGCCCTTGCGGAGGTTGTCGTTGCTGATGAACAGCGCGATGCCGCGGCCCTCCGGCGCGCCCTCGTCCGCGCGGATGCGGCCGACGTAGCTCGGGTCCTGGCCGGCGGCCTCCAGCGGGGTGGGGACGTCGGTGAGCTTCACGCCGGGGGCGTCCGACAGCAGCTCGGTGGCGCGCTCGGGGCTGAGCAGCGACGCGAACTCGGCGTTGATCGACAGCGAGTGGCCGGTGAACACCGGCACGCGCACGCAGGTGCCGCTCACGAGCAGTTCCGGGAGGCCGAGGATCTTCCGGCTCTCGTTGCGGAGCTTCTTCTCCTCGTCGGTCTCGTTGAACCCGTCCTCGACGATCGACCCCGCCAGCGGGATCACGTCGAACGCGATCGGGCGGACGTACTTGACCGGTGCGGGCATGGCCACAGCCGAACCGTCGTGCACGAGCTGGAGCAGGTTCTCGTCGGCGACCGCGGTCCGGATCTGGCCGGCCAGCTCCTCGGCGCCCGCGAGGCCGGAGCCGGAGACGGCCTGGTAGGTGCTCACGATGAGCCGCTGGAGGCCGGCCTCCTCGTGCAGGACCTTCAGCACGGGCATGGCAGCCATCGTGGTGCAGTTGGGGTTCGCGATGATGCCCTTGCGCGCGTCGTCGATCGCCTCCGGGTTCACTTCGGAGACCACGAGCGGCACGTCCGGGTCCATCCGCCAGCCGCTGGAGTTGTCGATGACGATGGCGCCGGCCTCGGCGAATCGAGGCGCGTGCGCCTTGGAGCCGGTGGCGCCGGCCGAGAACAGGGCGATGTCGATGCCGGAGACGTCGGCGGTCTCCACGTCCTCGACCGTGATCTCCTCGCCGCGGAACGGCAGCTTCGTGCCCGCCGAGCGGGATGAGGCGAAGAAGCGGATGCTCGCCACCGGGAACTCGCGCTCCTCGAGAAGCTGGCGCATCACGCCGCCGACCTGGCCGGTGGCGCCGACGACGGCGATGTCAAGGCCGGGAGTGGTCTCGCTCATGGTGTTGTCCTTCGAGGTCGTGGTCTGAAGAGGGGAACGGGATGGCGTCGGCTGCCATTCCCGCGAGCGGCGGATGCGGCTCAGCGGCGGATGCGGCTCAGCGGCCGGTGCCGGCGTAGACGATCGCCTTCTCGTCGCCGTCGAGCCCGAAGGCGGTGTGCACGACGCGGGCGGCCTCCGCCACGGTGTCGGCGCGGGTCACGACCGAGATGCGGATCTCGCTGGTGGAGATCATCTCGATGTTGATACCGGCCTCGTACAACGCCTCGAAGAGCTTGGCCGAGACGCCCGAGTTGGTGCGCATCCCGGCGCCGACGAGCGCGAGCTTGCCGATCTGGTCGTCGTACTGGAGGGCCTGGTAGCCGACCTCGTCGCGCTCGCTGCTCAGCGCGGTCAGCACGCGCTGACCCTCCGACTTGGGAAGGGTGAACGAGATGTCGGTGAGGCTGGTCGCCGCAGCGGACACGTTCTGGACGATCATGTCGACGTTGGCGTTGGCCTTCGCGACGATCTTGAAGATCTGCGCCGCCTTGCCGGGGACGTCGGGCACCCCGACGACGGTGATCTTCGCCTCGCTCAGATCGGTGGCGACTCCGGAGATGATCGGCTCTTCCACGGTTCCATCCTTCTTCGCGGCTTCGGCCGCTGCTGCTTCGTTGAGGACGTACGTGCCCACCCGGTTCGAGAACGAGGAGCGCACGTGCAGGGTCACGTTGTGGCGGCGGGCGTACTCGACCGCGCGGATGTGCAGGACCTTGGCGCCGGCGGCCGCGAGCTCCAGCATCTCTTCGCTGGTGATGCGGTCGATCTTGCGCGCGAGGGGGACCTGGCGGGGGTCGGAGGTGAACACGCCGTCGACGTCGGTGTAGATCTCGCAGACCTCGGCGCTGAGCGCGGCGGCGAGGGCGACGGCGGTGGTGTCGGAGCCGCCGCGGCCGAGGGTCGTGATGTCGCGGGTGTCGCGGCTGAAGCCCTGGAACCCGGCGACGATCGCGATCGCGCCCTCGTCCAGCGCCTCCTTGATGCGGCCGGGTGTGACGTCCACGATGCGGGCGGCGCCGTGCTGGGCGTCGGTGATCATGCCGGCCTGGCTGCCCGTGAAGGAGCGCGCGTCGTAGCCCATGCTCTTGATGGACATCGCGAGCAGCGCCATCGAGATGCGCTCGCCCGCCGTGAGCAGCATGTCCAGCTCGCGCGGTGCGGGGATCGGCGTGACCTCGTGGGCCAGGTCGACCAGCTCGTCGGTGGTATCGCCCATCGCGGAGACGGCGACGACGACCTCGTTGCCCGCCTTGCGCGTCTCGACGATGCGTTTGGCGACGCGCTTGATGCTCTCGGCGTCGGCGACGGACGAGCCGCCGTATTTCTGAACGATCAGGGCCACAGGCACTCCAGAACTCACGGAAGCACCCATTCTACCGGCCGGAGATATGCCCTCCCGGCCATGTGACGTAACGCCGAGGGGCCGCGGGTGTCGCGGTCAGGAGACCTGGCGGCGGCCCTCGAAGGCACGGCCGAGGGTGACCTCGTCGGCGTACTCGAGGTCGCCGCCGACCGGGAGGCCGGAGGCGAGCCGGGTGACCCGGATCTCGAGCGTGGTCAGCAGCCGGCTGAGGTAGGTGGCTGTGGCCTCCCCTCCAGGTTCGGGTCGGTCGCGATGATGACCTCCTGGACCGTGCCGTCGGCGAGGCGCTGCATGAGCTGCCGGATGCGGAGGTCGTCGGGGCCGACGCCGTCGATCGGGCTGATCGCGCCGCCGAGCACGTGGTAGAGGCCGCGGAACTCGCGTGTGCGCTCGATGGCGACGACGTCCTTGGCCTCCTCGACCACGCAGATGGTGTCGGGCGACCGGCGCGGATCGCGGCAGATCGAGCAGGTCACCTGCTCGGACACGTTTCCGCAGATCTCGCAGAACCGCACCTTGTCGCGCACCTCGAGCAGCACCTCGGCCAGCCGGGTGACGTCGAAGCTCTCGGTCTGCAGGATGTGGAAAGCGATGCGCTGCGCCGACTTCGGCCCGATGCCGGGAAGGCGGCCGAGCTCGTCGATCAGCTCTTGGACGATGCCCTCGTACACGCCGTTACCTCATGCCGTTCATGGGAGGGGCGGGCTGCTCCTCCAGGAAGCGCGCGCCGAGGATCTCGCGGACGACCGCCTCACCGTAGCGCTGCGGCGCCTGGAAGGTGGGCGTGCGGGCACCGGAGGCGGGGGCGGAGCGCTCGGGGCCAGGACGCTCGGGGCCAGGACGCTCGGGAGTCGGACGCTCGGCGGCCGGACGGTCGGAGGGACGCTGAGAGGCCTGGCTCTGGGGAGCGGTGCGCTCCGGCGCGGCGGCGCGGGCCGGGCGCGCGGACTCGGCGGCCGGCTCCGTCGGCGCGGCGGACCAGTCGCCCGCCGGCTCCTCGGGGACGGCGGACTCGTACGGCGGCTCGATCTCCTCGGGCGGCTCGACGTCGTCCGGCGGAAGGTCGTCGGGCAGCGCGGCGGTAGTCGCCGCCGGAGCAGGGGCGGCGGCGACACGCGCCGCGGGGGCCTGAGGTCGCTCCAGCGTGGCCACAGCGGCGGGCGCGGACGACGGGATCGCGACGGTCGCCCACTCGGTGACCGAGGCCGACGACGACGGAGTGGCGGACGACGCCGGAGCGGCGGACGACGCCGGAGCGGCGGACGACGCGGACGGTGCACCGCCGGCCGGCCGGGAGGTGGAGGCGGGCGACGCGGGACGTGCGGCAGCCGTCCCGTCCCCGTCGGCTCCGGGCCAGGTCGGCGCCTCGGGAGCCGGGGGCGCGCCCGCGGACGGCCGGGCCGGGTCCCCGCCGGACGGGGCGGCGTCGGCGCGCGCGATGAACTTGACCCGGATGCCGAGGATGTCGATGATCGCCTGACGCAGGTACTCGCTCACGCCCTGACCGCCCTGCGACTGCGGCTGGCGGAAGCTCTGCACATCGTTGTCGCTCGGGAACGACAGCGTCAGCACGTCACCGTTCAGCGACCGGACCTGTGCGGTGAACACCACCATCCACGCACTGCGCTTGGCGCGCTGCACGGCATCGAGGATCTGCGGCCAGGAGTCCTTGACCTGCTGCGTGCTCACCGCGCCCACGGCGGCGGGCGCAGCGGGAGCGGCGGCGGGCTCGGGAGCCGCGGGTGCGGGAGCCTGCTTTGCGGCCTTCGCGGGGGCTCTGCGGTCTCCGCCGCGGCCGGCGTCGACACGGGAGCAGCGGCCGGCGCCGAAGCAGCCGGTGCCGAAGCAGTCGGTGCCGAAGCAGCCGGTGCCGAAGCAGTCGGGGCGGGAACGGGCGCGGCCACCGGCGCAGGCGCAGCAGCGGCCACCGGCGCAGCAGCGGGCACCGGCGCAGCAGCGGCTACCGGCGCAGCAGCCTCCCGCGCCCCACCGGCGTCGCTCACGCCGACCCGCCGTTCCAGGCGCTCCACGCGTGCCAGCGCCCCGCGCTCGCTGTCGTCGCTCGACGGCACCAGCACGCGCGCGATCATCAGCTCCAGGTGCAGGCGCGGCGACGTCGCGCCGGTCATCTCGGTGAGTGCGGCGTTCACGATGTCCGCGGACCTGCTGAGCTCGGCGGCGCCGAACTTCATCGCCTGCACGCCCATCCGGTCGAGCTCGTCCTGCGGCACGCCGCGCAGCACCGCGGAGGCGCCGTCGACGCTCGTCGCGGCGACCACGATCAGGTCGCGCAGCCGCTCCAGGAGGTCGTCCACGAAACGCCGCGGGTCCTGGCCGGTCTGGATGACACGGTCGACCGCCGCGAACGCTCCGGCCGCGTCGCGCGCGGCGATCGCGTCGATGACCTCGTCCAGCAGTGCGGCGTGCGTGTAACCGAGCAGGGCGACCGCGCGCTCGTACTCGATGCTGCTGCCCTCCGAGCCGGCCATCAGCTGGTCGAGCAGGGACAGCGTGTCACGCGGCGAGCCGCCTCCGGCGCGCACCACGAGCGGGAGCACGCCCGGAGCGACCGTCATCCCCTCGCTGTCGCAGAGCTGCTGGACGTACTCCAGCATCTGCGCGGGCGGGACGAGCCGGAACGGGTAGTGGTGGGTGCGCGAGCGGATGGTGCCGATGACCTTCTCGGGCTCCGTGGTCGCGAAGATGAACTTCACGTGCTCCGGCGGCTCCTCCACGATCTTCAGCAGGGCGTTGAAGCCCTGCGGCGTGACCATGTGCGCCTCGTCGAGGATGAAGATCTTGTAGCGATCACGCGCGGGGGCGAAGATGGCGCGCTCGCGGATGTCGCGCGCGTCGTCCACGCCGTTGTGGCTGGCGGCGTCGATCTCGACGACGTCGAGCGACCCGGAGCCGTCACGGCTCAGCTCGACACAGCTCTCGCACTTTCCGCACGGAGTGTCGGTGGGCCCCTCGGCGCAGTTGAGGCAGCGCGCGAGGATGCGGGCCGACGTGGTCTTGCCGCAGCCGCGCGGCCCGGAGAACAGATAGGCGTGGTTCACCCGGTTGGTGCGCAGCGCCGTCATCAGCGGCTCGGTCACCTGCGATTGGCCGATCATCTCGGCGAAGGTGTCGGGCCGATAGCGGCGATACAGAGCGGTTACCACCCACACATGCTACTTGCCGCCGCCGACAATCCGGCCGTGCGGCGAAGACTCCGGAGCGACCGCGCTCGGCAGCGCCCGCGCGCCGCCCGGAATCAGTGCCCCGGCACCGACGACGGAGCCGTCAGCGCGGCCAGGATGTCCGCCCAGAGGGCCTCCCTCGCCCGCTCCGTGGG
This sequence comes from Leifsonia sp. L25, assembly GCF_050632895.1. The sequence continues at coordinate 589,590 of NZ_JBODRZ010000003.1, forward strand.
TTGCGCCGCGGGGGCCGGAGGGAGCAGCAGCGGCGTGTACGGCGGCAGGTAGAACAGGTGCGTCGCGTCGGGCGCCTTCAGGTACGCGTCGCCCTCCCGGAGCGGCCGCTTGAGCGCCGCGGCGTCCAGCCATGCGCAGCCGTTCGCGAGCTCCTCGTCGCTGCCGGCGCAGCCGAGCACGACCGGCCCGGGAATGCGCTGGACGTCCAGCACCGCCGCGGGCGCCGGGTCGTGGGTGCCCGTCGTGCACGGCACCCAGGCTCCACCGACGGTGACGGCCGGGCTCGGCACCGGCGACGGGCAGATCAGCCCCGTGGTGCCTCCCGGCGCGATCGCGCCGTAGACGGTGCCCGGGTAGGCGGAGGCCGCCCAGAGCGCGAGCTGCGCGACGCGCGAGGCCCCGAAGGTGAAGATGCGCTGGTCGTCGACGCCGGGCTGCGCGCGGAGCCAGCTCACTGCCGAGAGGAACCGCTCGGCGGGGAGGCTGCGCAGCGGGCCGAGCTGCCCGGCCGAGCCGTAGGTGGAGAGGTCGAGCGTCGGGAAACCGAAGGCCGCCAGCGTCGCCGACACGAGCACACCGGTCGGCTCCCCCGGATCGGTGCCGTCGAACACGACGATCCCCGGCCGCACGCCCTCCACCGCGCTCGTCGGCTGGAAGTAGTCGCCGGTGATGCCGTCGTCGAACACCGCCCGCGACGGCGCCGCCACGGACAGCCCGGTGCGCTGCACCCGCGTCTCGGCGACCCGGCGCCCGGCGACGGAGGCCTGGAGGTCGACCGAGAAGGACGAGCCGCCCCAGGTCACGTCGGAGGTCGCCGCCTCCCCGGTGCTGCTGCGCATGGTCCAGAACAGCCCCATCCCGTCCGCCCCGGTGAACGGCGCCTCCAGCGGGACGTCCCGCGCGAGGTCGACCACGCCGTCCGCGGGGACGGCGTAGACCGCCTGCGACGACCACAGGCCGCCGGGGATCAGCGACGCGCGGATGGTCACCTCCTGGCCGGGCGGCAGCGCGAGCACCTGGATGCCGACCGGCTGCCACACCGGGCTCGGGTCGGCGCTCAGTGCGAAGCGCGGGCCCGCCGCCCCCTGCTGGGCGCCGCAGCCCGCCAACGCGACCGCCGCGAGCGCGACGCCGGCCAACGCCGCGAGCACGCGGCGCGCGGCGGAGCGGGTCCTTCCGGCGGGCTTCACGGTCCGATGGCTCCTTCCAGCAGCGCGGTCACCCGCGACCAGAATGCCACCCTGGCGTCCTCCGTCGCCTGCGCCGTGGCCGGCGGGAGGCCGTCGAGTCCGATCGGCAGCATCGGCGGCGCGCTCAGCTCGTGCGCCGCGCCCGGGGCGATCAGGGTCTCCCCCACCGCCCGCGCGCCGCGTTCCTCGGCCCCCGCGCGGGTCCAGTCGCACGCGCTCGGGAGCAGTTCGTCTGCCGTGCCGCAGGCGAGGAGGAGCGGCCCCGGGATGCGGTTCAACGGCAGGATGGGCGTGTCCGCGATCCGTCGGTTCGCGCTCACGCACGGCACGGGTCGGCCCTCGCTCAGCAGAATGGGGGCGCCGGACGACGATGCGCACAGCTCGGCGGTCGGCCCGCTCGCGGCGATGGCGCCGTACACCGTCTGCGGCTCGCCGGCCGCGAACCAGAGCGCGAGCGGGGCGGCGCGGCCGGTGCCGTAGACGACGATGCGGTCGGGGTCCACGCCCGGATCCCGCGCGAGCCAGGCGCGCGCGGCGTCGAAGGCCTCCACCGAGAGGGCGGCAGAGCCGGGGATCTGCCCCTCCGGCCCGAAGGCGGGCAGCACGAGCACGGGGAAGCCGATCGCGGCGATGCGGCGCGCGGCGAAGGCCGCGGACGCGGCGTCGCCGTCGCCGTCGATCAGGACGACGCCGGGCCGCGGGTGCACGAGCGTCGGCAGCGGGGTGAACAGGGTGCCCGCGCGCAACGCCTGGCGCTCGTCGACGGAGAGCGCGGCGCCTGCGGGGGCGGCCGCCCGGGCGAGGGCGTCCACCGTCACGGCGCGTTCGACGCTCTGGGCGGCCAGCGGCGTTCGCGGTACCTCGGCGACCGCGACCCGCGCACCCTCCTGCTCGGCGGTGAGCTCGACCTGCACCGGACCCTCGGCCCAGGCGTGTTCGAGCTGCGACTGGCTGAGGGAGGGGCCGGACATGCTCCAGAACGGCGCGGCGGCGGCGGGCCGCACGTAGGGGGCGATGATCGGCTGCTGGGAGGAGAGGTCGACCCGTCCGCTGGGCGGCACGGCGTAGAGGGCTCGGGAGGCCCACGTCCCCGCCGTGGTGGTCGCGGTGGCGCGGAGGACGACATCCTCCCCCGGCGTCAGACCGGTGAGCGAGACGACCACCGGATCTGCGGTGGCGTTTCCGAAGCGCGCGACGACGATGCGGGCTCCGCCGGCCGGGGCGACGCAGCCGGTGAGGGCCGCGACCGCGACGATCGCAGCCGCGGCGGCGAGCGCGCGCAACCGGCCGCTCACGACAGCACCGCCCGCAGCAGCAGCTGCCCGACCGCGTTCCAGAAGGCGATCCGCGCCTGCTCCGTCGCCTGGCCGTCGGCGCCCGACCTGTCGCCCGGCGCCGGCAGCGCGATGGGGAGGCCGGGCGGCACCGTGACCGCGTGCCCCGCGCCGAGGCCCACGAGCAGCTTGTCGCCCGCGCGCGGCGTCCGGGTGGCGGTGAGCTCCTGCTGCACGGCGCACGCCCCCGGGAACACATCGTCGACCTGGCCGCAGGTCAGCACGACCGGCCCGTTCACGCCGCTCAGCGGCGGGGCGGCGGTGGTCCCGATGCCCGGGCTGCGCTCGCACGGCACGCCGACGCTGCCCTCGAAGACCGGCGACGCGCTCGACCCCGCGAGGCAGAGCAGCTCCGCGGGCCCTGCACCGGCGAACAGCCCGTGCAGCCGGGTCGGGAACCGGGTGGCCGCCCAGATCGCGAGCTGCTCCGACGCGCCGGTGCCGTAGACGAAGACATGGCGGGCGTCGACGGAGGCGAGCCCGTCCAGCCAGTCCAGGATCGCCGAGAGCGTCCCGGCGTCCGTCACCGTGGACAGGTGCACGCCGTCCGCCGAGGTCATCGGGACGACGAACACCGAGGCGCCGAACTGCGACAGCAGTGCCGCCGTGAAGTCGGACGAGGCTCCCGGGGTCGGGTCGTCGAACATCAGCACCGCCGGCCCGGTCGGCCGCTCGAGGGACGACGCGTCGTAGAACCGGCCGATCGGCCCGTCCTCGTGCGTCTCATGCGGCGGGAGCGCGCCGCCCGCCCCGGACGGCGCGAGGTCGTGCGTGTACACGGTGCGCTCGTGGAGGGTGCCGCCCAGTCCCTGCAGCCGGAAGGTGCGCCGGGCGACGACGCGGTCGCCGTCGCTGGCGGTCAGCGTGACCGGGTTCGTGTCGTACATCCACTGCCGGGCGAGGTCGACGGGGCCGAGCGTCGGGCCGCGCAGCGACCAGAACAGGCCGGCCGAGTCCGGCTCCGTGAACGGCGCGAACAGCGGCTTGTCGTGCGCGAGGTCGACCGTCCCGTCGCTGCCGACGTCGTAACTGGCGGCCGACGTCCAGGCGCCGCGGGAGGAGTCCAGGGACGCTGAGATGCGCACGCGGGTCCCCGGCTCGGCGTCGATCAGCTCCAGCGGGACCGGCCACAGCACCGAGCTGTACCGGATCAGCGGCGGCGTGATGAACCGCGGACCGACCTGGTCGCCGTCAGAGGCGCATCCGGTCAGCGCGACACCGGCGACGAGCACCGCGGCGGCCGAGGCGGCCAGCGCGGGCCGCAGCCCGGCCCTCCGGGTGGTCCTGCCGTCCCGCCCCGCTCCGTCGCCGCGCCGCCGCATCGTGCACCCGCCCGCTCAGCCCGCACCCACCGCCTGCAGCGACTGGCGGGCGATCTCCAGCTCCTCGTCGGTCGGCACGACCAGCACGGCGACCCGCGAGTCGTCCGTGGAAATCAACCGCGCGTCGTGGGACGGGCTCGCGTTGCGCTCGGGGTCGAGCCGGATGCCGAGCACCTCCAGGCCCGCGCACACCTCGGCGCGCAGCCGCGCGTCGTTCTCGCCGACGCCGGCGGTGAAGGTCAGTACGTCGAGGCCGCCGAGCTCCGCCGTGTAGGCGCCGATATAGTGCTTGAGCCGGTGGACGGTGGTGTCGAGCGCGAGACGCGCGGCGGCATCGCCCGACTCGGCGGCGTGGCGGACATCCCGCATGTCGCCGTGGCCGGAGAGCCCGAGCAGGCCGCTGCGCCGGTTGAGCAGCTCGTCGAGGTCGTCGATGCCGAGTCCCGCGCGGCGGGCCAGGTGCAGCAGCACCGCCGGGTCGAGGTCGCCGGACCGGGTGCCCATGACGAGCCCCTCCAGCGGTGTCATCCCCATCGAGGTGTCGACCGAGCGGCCGGCGTCGACAGCGCAGACCGACGCGCCATTGCCGAGGTGGAGGACGATCTGCTTCAGTTCGCCGAGCGGCCGGCCGAGGAACTCCGCCGCCGCGCGCGACACGTACCTGTGCGAAGTGCCGTGGAAGCCGTACCGGCGGACGCGGTGCCGGTCGGCGAGCGCGGCGTCGATCGCGTAGGTGTAGGCCTCCGGCGCGAGCGTCTGGTGGAAGGCCGTGTCGAAGACCGCCACGTGCTCCACGTCGGGGAAGGCCTTCTTCGCCGCGCGGATGCCCTGGAGGTTCGCCGGGTTGTGCAGCGGCGCGAGGTCGGAGAGGTCCTCGATGTTGATCTCCACCAGGTCGGTGACGATCGTCGGCTCGAAGAACCGCTTGCCGCCGTGCACGACGCGGTGCCCGACTGCTGCGAGCGGGTTCTCGTCCAGGTTCGGCCCCTCGGCGGCGAACGCGTCGAGCATCACCCGGAACGCGGCGGTGTGGTCCGGGATCGCGAGCGTGCTCTCCCAGGTGCCGTCTGGACCCGCGTGCCGGATGTGACCGGAAGACTCCCCGATCCGCTCGACGAGCCCGGAGGCCAGCGCGTCGTCGCTCTCGGCGTCGATGAGCTGGTACTTGAGCGACGACGAGCCGCTGTTGACCACCAGCACCACGCTCATGACAGCGCCGCCTGGATCGCGGTGATCGCCACGGTGTCCACGATGTCCTCGACGCTGGCGCCGCGCGACAGGTCGTTGATCGGCTTGCGGAGGCCTTGGAGGACGGGCCCGATCGCGACCGCTCCCGCGCTGCGCTGCACCGCCTTGTAGGTGTTGTTGCCGGTGTTGAGGTCGGGGAAGATGAACACCGTCGCTCGGCCGGCGACCTGCGAGCCGGGCATCTTCGCCGCCGCGACCGCCGCGTCCGCCGCCGCGTCGTACTGGATGGGACCCTCGACCGCGAGCTGTGGTGCGCGCTCCCGAACGAGCTCCGTCGCGGTGCGGACCTTGTCCACGTCGGCGCCCGCCCCGGAGTCGCCGGTGGAGTACGACAGCATCGCCACGCGCGGTTCGATGCCGAACTGCGCGGCCGTGCGCGCCGACGACACCGCGATGTCGGCGAGCTGCTCGGCCGTCGGGTCCGGCACCACGGCGCAGTCGCCGTAGACCAGCACGCGGTCGGCCAGCGCCATCAGGAACACGCTCGACACCACGGACACCCCCGGCGTCGTCTTGATGATCTCGAACGCCGGCCGGATCGTGTGCGCCGTCGTGTGCGCCGCGCCCGACACCATCCCGTCGGCGAGGCCGAGGTGCACCATCATCGTGCCGAAGTAGGAGGCGTCGGTGACGGTGTCGGCGGCCTGATCGACGGTGATGCCTTTGTGCGCCCGGAGCTTCGCGTACTCGTGCGCGAAGCGCAGCCGCAGCACGTCGTCGAACGGACTGAGCACCTCCGCCTTGCCGATGTCCACACCGAGCTCGATCGCGCGCGACCGCACCTCGAACGGCTCGCCGAGGATGGTCAGGCGCGCGACGCCGCGGGCCAGCAGCGTGGCGGCGGCGCGCAGGACGCGGTCGTCCTCCCCTCCGGCAGCACGATGTGCTTGTCCGCGGCGCGGGCGCGCTCGATGAGGTCGTACTCGAACATCAGCGGCGTGACCACCGCGTGCCGGGAGACGTCGAGGAGGCCGAGCAGCCGCTCCGCGTCCACGTGCCGCTCGAACAGCCCGAGCGCGGTGTCGTACTTGCGCTGCGAGTCGGCGGCGAGCCGGCCGCGCGCGTGCGTGATGCGCACGACGGTGTCGTAGGTGTCCAGGCCGGTGCGCACGATCGGCAACGGCGAGCGGAGGCCGCCGAGCAGTCGCTCGATGGGCTCCGGGAGGTCGAAGCCGCCGTTCAGGACGATGCCCGCGATGGACGGGAACGTGCCGGACGCGTTGGCCATCAGCACGGCGAGCAGCACCTCGGTGCGGTCGCCGGGGACGACGACCACCGAGCCCTCCACGAGCCGCGGCAGCACGTTGTTCATCGACATGCCGCCGACGACCACGCCGAGCGCCTCGCGCGCCAGCAGGGCCTCGTCGCCCGCGATCAGTTCGCCGCCGGTGACCTCCATGATGGAGCGGATGCTCGGGGCGACCAGGAAGAGGTCCTCCGGGATCGCCCACACCGGCGGGAGGTCGGGGCCGGACGCGACGGCGGGGCCCGCTGCCTCCACTGCGCTGCTGACGGCCGCCACGATCGCGTCGAGCCGGTCGACATCCGCCCGGTTCGCGATGACCGCCACGACACCGGCGTGCTCCTGACGCAGCTCGGCGAGGGCCAGCTCCGCGAGCTGGCGGAGCTCTTCCGGCGAGCGCGGCTCGGCCTGGCCCAGCCGCTCGCCGAAGCCCTGGCCGATCCGGCCGCCCAGCACCAGGAGGACGGGCGCGCCCAGGTTCGCGGCGATGCGCGCGTTGTAGCCGAGCTCGGTCGGGCTGCCCACGTCGGTGTAGTCGGAGCCGAGGATGACGACCGCGTCACTGCGTGCCTCCACCTCCCGGAAGCGCCGGACGATCTCGCCGAGCGCCGCGTCCGCGTCGGCGTGCACGTCGTCGTAGGTGACGCCGATCGCCTCCTCGTAGCTCAGGTCGGTGGCCACCCGGTCGAGCAGCAGCTCGAGCACGTAGTCCCGTTCGACGACGGAGCGCGCGATCGGCCGGAACACGCCGACGCGCTCGACGGAGTGCCGCAGCGACTCCAGGACTCCGAGCGCCACCGTCGACTTGCCGGTGTGTCCTTCCGCGGAGGTGATGTAGAGCGAACGGGCCACTTTCAGCGGGTCTCCTCGTCTGGGTTGCGGTCTGTGCCGGTGCCGGTGTCGGGAGCGCCGATGTCTGTGCTGTCTGTGTCGGTGCTGTCTGTGCCGCTGCTGTCTGTGCCGCTGCTGTCTGTGCGCTCGATCGGCGCGAGGCGGTAGGTGCCGTCGAGGACCGCGGCCCCCGGCGCGTACAGCCGCAGCAGCGGGCGGAACTCGCCCTCGGGCGCGGGCAGCCAGTTGGCGGCGGCCTTCGCGTCGGCCGGACGGGTCGCGCTGATCGTGATGGTCAGGCCGCCGTCGTCGTCGTAGACGATCCCCGGCGTGCGGTCGCCGATCGAGTACCGTCCGATCGGGTTCGCCACCAGGAAGAAATGCGGGAGATCGTACATGGTCAGCGACCAGAACGCGTGCACCGGCGGGGTCGGGCTCAGGCGCAGCCGGTACGCGTGCGCGCCGCTGAGCTGTTCGCCGGCGGCGTCCACGTAGGTCGGGAAGTAGGCGGCCTCGTACCCGTGGTTGCCCCACAGGCCGCCGAGCGCGGCGCCGGCCCGGCGGGCGTACCGCGTGGTCGGGTCGGTGAGCTGCCAGGCGCGCCCGTCGAGCGCGCCGACCTCGAAGAAGTCGGTGTTGTAGTCGAAGACGTGGAGGTTCACCTGCCAGCCGTCGGTCGTCGGCACGGACGTGTGCAGCGACGACTCGAGCGCCTGCTTGCCCACGGCGTACCCCTCCTCGAGCGCGTCCCGGACCTCCCGCGGAAGCTCGGCGATCGGCGTCGAGCCGGTGAGGCCGATGGCTTCGTACGTCGCCAGCGCGTCCCGGTCGTGGTCGGCCGGCGGGAACTCCTGCGACCACACCCGCATCCGCTCGAAGAACGTCAGCGCCTCCGTCGGGCCGGCCGCAACGTCCGGGATGCCGGCCGGCGCGAACGTCTCCCGCGTCGGGGTGAGCGCGGTGGCGTCCTGGAGCGCGTGCACGGCGGGGAGGTCCTCCTCCCCTGCGACCGCCCAGCGGCCGACGATCGTGCCGACCCGGGTCGGGAAACGGATCACCGTGCCGTCATCCGGGCCTTCGCCCTCCCAGCCGGGCGCGACCAGCAGGAACTCACCCGCCGCCGAGCCGGTCGCCCGGGTGCCGACGTAGGCGAAGTTGTTGGTCCAGGCGTCCACGAACTGGAGCACGTAGTACCGGTCGGGGACCGCCGGGACGGTGAGTCGGACCGGCCCGACGCTCAGGTCGAGCTGCGCGATCGAGTACAGGGTGTCGTTGTTGACCGAGACGAACGTCGTCTCCGGGCCGGCCAGCGTGCGCGCGTGCCCGAACGTGTTGAACGGCGTCGGCGGCACCGCACCGAGCCCTTCGTGGGTGAACCGCCCCACCTGCTCCAGATCGAACGCGAGCGGGAACCCGACCACGAACGCCTCGGATGCGAGCTCGGCGATCCCGTGCTCGACAGATTCCTGCTCGGTCATACGCGCACCTCGACTCGTCGGAGTGTCATTCTACAAAGCGTAGAACAATCTGGAGGATGGTGATCAGCTGCTGTGCTGCCCACACTCTACGCGGCACGTGCGATGGGTGCCTGAACACGAAAAAGACCCCCCACGCACCCGCCAGAGCCCGGTTACCCTTGCTGCGTTTCCGCCCTGGGGGAGTTGGCCTGGATGGCGCCACGTGGGGAGCCGCGAACCAGTGTAGCGGGTGGACCTGGGAGGCCGTGAACATCGGCGCCTCCGGCGTCCGCTAAGATATTGTGAGCCGTCGCCCGCAGGGGTGATGGCGACCCAGGAGAATTCGCCTAGTGGCCTATGGCGCACGCTTGGAAAGCGTGTTGGGTGCAAGCCCTCGGGGGTTCGAATCCCCCATTCTCCGCCATTTTCCTTAGATGACGAAGGCCCCCGAGATCCGCATGATCACGCGGAAGTCGGGGCCTTTGGCTTTTGTTCAGCTGGATCGGCCGGCGGAACGACAAACAAGACGCTCCAGTTCAGCGCCGCTGTAGGCGGCTCCACGCCAGAGTTCCCTGGGTGATGTGACGGGGTTGAGCAGTGTGCGCTCGTGGCCAACGTGTTTCTTGAACCCACGGAACTGCTCCCGTAGGACGGTCCCCGGGGCGGTTTTCTGACCTGAACAACACGCTCCTGATCCTCGCCCAAAGGTTCAGTCTCCCCGCTGCAATGCGGCTCCCGATCGTCGTGAAGAGGCCATGTCCTTTTCCACTGCTTTCGAGATCTGCTCGACGGCGACGAGCGAGGCAACAGTGTCCGCCGACGGGACGTACTCCATGCCCCAGTACCCCGTGTAGCCGAGGCGCCGGAGGGTCCGCAGTTGCATGTCCCAGTCGATCGTGCCGGTGCCTGGCTCATGGCGGCCAGGGGCGTCGGCGATCTGCACGTGGCCGACGAACTCGACGTCGCCACCGATCACCTCTGCAAGGTCCTCGTCCATCATCAGCGCGTGGTAGGCGTCCAGCAGCAGACGCATGTTGCCGAAGCCGACCTCTTTGACGATGTCCAGCCCCTCCCGCGTGGACGAGAGGAACGTGCCGACGTGGTCCACCTTGGAGTTCAGCGGTTCGAGCAGAAGTACGATGCCTGCCTCAGCGGCGAGTCGGGCGGCGGCTCGGAGCACGGCGACGACCGCGGCTCGCTGCTCCTCACGCGGAATTCCAATGCGTTCATTCCCCGCGGAGACGACGAGGTTCGGCGCCCCGAGCATGTGCGCGACGACCAGCGAGTCGCGGACACCGGACAGGTACTCGTCGTGCGTCGTCGGGTCGGTGATCTGCAACTGCGGGTCGACCACGAGCGACAGCAACGTGACACCGGTGTCTTCCAGAGCCGTCTGGATCGCGACTGGGTCCTTATCGCGCCAGCCCCAGATCTCGACTGCGTCAATCCCGTGCGCTGCTGCTGCGCGGATACGGTCGGGAGCGGTCTCCCCTGCCTCGGCGAAGAGCCATTCCAGATTGGCTGCGATGCTACTCATGTGGGGCCCTCCTGTTCAGTGGTCGAGGGTGGACCCTCATCCCGCTAATCATGAATCCCCGGAACCGTAGCATTCCGGGGGCCTTGCAGCGAGGGGCGAGGACTGACGGTCCGCGAGGGTGGCGAACCCGCCCGGATAGACTCGCTCAACTCAGGAATCGGGCTGGTGAGCCACTAATTTCCGTCTTTGAGCTGATTTAGCGCCTGAAGGCAACCGTTGCGCTGACACTTTGCTTCCTCAGCACCTTTAAACTTGGTATTCACTCAAGTTTCACCGTACAGTGTTCCTCACGTGACGATGCGACGCAGGAGGATTCATGTCCGACACCATCACTCGAGCCGACCTCGAGGACGCCGTCTTCGATCGCCCCTACGTCGACGCCGACGAGGAGCGGACCGAACCCTATCCTTACCGCTACGTGCATGGCGGCTTCGAGGGCACCGAGACGCGCTTCTCCTTCTACCTACCGCCGCAGCACTCTTATGCCGGCCGCTTCTTCCAACACATCACCCCCGTGCCCGAGAGCGAGCATCTCGCGCTCGGGCTCAGCGGTGCCGAAGACAAGATCGGCTTCGCCTTCAGTTCCGGCGCGTTCTTCGTGGAGAGCAACGGAGGCGGCGCGATCGATCTCTCCCGCCCCCAACTGAACACAGACCCGACAATCGGCGCCTACCGCGCGAACGCCGCCGTCGCACGCTACGCGAAGCTTTTCGCCCAGGAGATCTACGGCGAGCATCGCACTTTCGGCTACGCGTACGGCGGCTCAGGAGGGGCTTCCGAACCATCGCGTGCGCCGAGAACACCCGCGGCGCGTGGGACGGCTTCGTCCCGCACGTGATCGGCAGCCCGGTCGCCATCCCGAATGTCTTCACCGTGCGTATGCACGCGATGCGGGTTCTGCGAGATGTGCTCGACGCGATCGTCGACGCGACGGAGCCGGGAGCGACGGCCCCGATAGACGCCGGCCTCAACTCAGAGCAGCGGGCGGCCCTGGCCGAGGTCACCAGGATGGGCTTTCCTCCGCCAGCGTGGCACGGTCACCGGACGATGGGGACGCAAGCCTTCGGCGTGCTCTACCAGTCGCTCGAGGCGATCGATCCCACGTACTTCGAAGACTTCTGGACCGTGCCGGGGTACCTCGGTGCCGATCCAGACGCCTCCGTGCACCGCGATCGCGTTATCCTCACGACCAGCGTCGCCGAGACCTACACTCGCGGCGAGGCCGCGCGGTGCGGGCTGTTCGGCGACGGCGCGGTCGAGGGGCCGGCGGGCGGCGTCGACGAGGCCTTCAAAGGCTCTCAGGCCGGCGGGGACGTCATCGTGGCCGTGCGGCTCGCCGAGATGCCTCGAATCGACCCCGCGAATGCGGTTCTTACCGTGCTAGACGGTGCCGCGGCAGGGACTCGCGCGAACCTCAAGCGCGTATCCGACGACGGTCTGGCCATCATCGACTTCCCCGACCTGTACCCGGTGCTCCGCGACCTCCAGCCCTGTGATCGCATCATCATCGACAACAGCAACTTCCTCGCCGCCCAGACCTACCACCGACACCAGGTTCCCCCGCCGAATTCACGGTCTGGGACCAGTTCCGTAACACGGATGGCAGCCCCATCTATCCGCAACGCGACGTTCTCGTCGGACCTCTGATGACCCGCGGCGCCTCCGGAACCCTCCAGTCCGGCAACATCGCCGGCAAGATGATCGTCGTGGAAGCCATGCATGACCGGGAAGCCTTCCCCTGGCAGGCCGACTGGTACGCAGGAAAAGTCCGCGAGAGGCTGGGCGACACAGCCGACGATCTGCTGCGCGTCTGGATGATCGATCGCGCACTCCACGCCGACATCGCCGAGCAGGAGCACCCCACGCACACGGTGTCGTACCTCGGGGCTATCCACATCGCACTCCGCCAGGTCGCCCGCTGGGCCGAAGAGGGCATCGAACCGGCTCCGTCGACGCAGTACCGCGTGGAGGACGGGCAGGTCATCGCTCCGGCCGCGGCGACGGATCGCCGCGGTGTTCAGCCGACGATCGAAGTCACCGTCGCCGGCGGCGGCCGCGCCGACATCGCCGTGGGAGACACCGTGACGTTCACCGCCGCCGCGGAAGCTCCGCCGCAAGCCGGCGCGATCGTCGAGATCGCCTGGGACATCGACGGCAGCGGCGCATTCGCGGACCTCGAGCCAGTCGACCCCGCGGGCTCCGTCACGTCCAGCCGCTCGACGGCCTTCGCGAGACCCGGAACCTATTTCGTGACCGCGCGAGTCACCGCGGAAGACGCGGGGTACGCAACGAGCGCGTTCGGGCGGCTTCAGAACCTCGGACGCGTCCGTGTCGTCGTGAGCTGACAGAGCTACCCGAGACGGCGGGAGCTCAGGGCTCCAGCTCGTCCAGCCGCGCCCGCGCCGCCATCAACTGCTCTCCGAGGAGGAGGCGTAACCCTGCGAGGACGAGTCGATTGACGTCGAAGTCGACGTGGAGGTAAGCCATCGCACCCAACCCGTTCCACATCGCGATGAACTGCGTAGCCGCGTCGCGCGGGTCGACCTTCGGGTGAACGAGCCCGATCTCCTGCCGCGCTCCGATGAGCTTGGCGAAGATGCCGATCGCCTCCGCGTCGCGCTGCTCGAAATACTCTGCCGCGGGATGGCCGGGCGTGGCCGCCTGCCCGCGCAGCATGTACAGGAGACGCGCGCGGGGGCTCGTGTCGATCCCTCGGGAGGCGGCGAGCATGTCCTCGAAATGCTCCAGGCCGTCGGGATCGGGATCGACCGTTCCGCTGAACACGTTCGCGACTCCGGACTCGGCCGCCGTCAGCTCGTCGGCACGCTGGAGGGCCGCGACCAGCAGGTGGTCCTTCGTCGGGAAGTGATACAAGACGGTCGCTTCGCTGATGCCGGAGCGCTCCGCGACGAGGGTGGTCGTGACGCCCTCATGACCCAGTTCGTCGATCAGTTCCAGAACCGCGTTAGCGACGTCCTCTCGGCGTTGCCGAGATCGCGCGTAGGGCCCGCGCTTCGCACCCGTGTTGCTCATTCGATCACCTTACCGAGCGCGCCTCCCGAACCCACGGACAAAACCGCAAATACTCACTATCGCTCGATTTTACTTCCTTCTTCGCATCAATCGGTCACGAAAAAACATCGCACGGGGTAGCTTTTTTATTGAAACCTCCAAGACACTCAACTTTCACCTTGCTTTTCGGGTTGCTTCGGTCGTACAGTTCTCTCACCGAAGGCTCACGCGCCGCTTCAGCGGCCGATAATGCAGGGAACGATGACGATGGCGTCTACGAAGGAAGCACCGGTGGTCGAGAAGCCGACCAGAGAGCAGCGGGCCGAGGCCAAGGCTGAGAAGCTGCGCGACCGCGTCTCGATCTGGCGGGTGATCCCGTGGTCGGCGCACTCGTTCTCGATGAACGCGCTGATCGTCATGACCGGATACTTCACGATCTACGCGACCGATACCCTCAGGCTCAACCCTGCGATCGTCGGCGGCCTCCTCGTCGTCAGCAAGATCCTCGACGCCGCCGGAGCGCTCCTGACCGGCTGGATCGTCGACCGCGCGCCGGAGACGAAGCTCGGCAAGGCCCGGCCCTTCGACCTGATCATCATCGCCTGCTGGGCTGCCACCGCCTTCCTCTTCTCGACCCCGGGCAGCCTCGGCGATGTCGCCAAGTACGCATGGATCTTCTCGTCGTACATCCTGCTCACGGCCCTGTTCATGCCGCTCTATCAGGCCAACAACCCGCTCTTCACCGCCCGCGTCTTCCCCCGCCGCGAGCACTACAGCGATGTCTCGGCGAAGACCGGCCTTGTCACTGTCCTTGTCGCCATCATCATCACCGTCGGGATGCCCATCGCGATCCAGGCGGCCGGGAAAGATCCCGCGGCGTGGTCACTCGTGGCGATCTGTATCGCAATCCCGGCCACGCTCATCGGGCTCATCCGATTCTGGGTGTTCCGCGAGTCGTCCGAGGCCGCTGAGATCCAGGCCGAGCGCGTCAGCATGCGCGAGATCTTCAGCACGCTGCGCCGCAACCCGTATATCTGGGTGCTGTCGGCGATGTCCATCCTTGTCGGTGTGTACGGAAGCATCGCGGCCGGCGCCTACTACTTCCGCTACGTCGTCGGCAACATCGGCCTGCAAGGCCTCGTCGCTGTCTCGTACGTCGCCCTCATCCCGCTGATGTTCTTCTTCCCCGTGTTGATCCGGAAGTTCTCGATCTCCCGCATGATCGCCGTCTCGAGCTTCATCGGGGCGGCCGGTTACCTCGTGATGCTCTTCGCCGGCGCGAATCTCCCTCTGATCATGGCGTCCGCGGTGCTCACCGGGCTCGCTGCCCTCCCCATCAGCTTCCTCGCGCCCGTCCTCATCATCGACAACGCCACGTATAACGAGTGGAAGGGCAACAGGCGGCTGGAGAGCGTCGGGGGCGCATTGTTCTCATTCTCGGGCACCGTGGGAGGTGCGATCGCGGCCGGCGTACTCGGGTCAGTGCTCGCCGTGACCGGATATTCTGGCGCCGCGAACACTCAGAGCGCGACGGCCATCCACGGCATCATCGCTCTCAACAGCTGGATCCCAGCCATCTTCGCCGTTGCAACCGGACTCGTGGCGCTGCGCTACCACCGCCTCGAGCAGAACATGAAGACGATCACTGCCGACGTGCTCGCGCGCCGGGAGGTGCTGGTCGAGTCCGAGGTCATCCCCGGAGCACCACTGACCGGAACCGACGCGGTCCGCGTGGTGCGCAGGGAGCGCAACGCACCCTTTGGGCGCTCCGGCCGTAAAAGGAACGACTGACCAAAACCAGACCAAGAACGCGGTTCTCCTTTTCGAGCCGAAGACGCCTCGCGGGAGGGTCGGCCACCAAGGCGGTCGGCAGCTGCCCGACAACCGAAGAATTGCGCAATTAGCCTTTCGCGTCAGCTGATGTGACTGCAGTCGGTCAGCGGCCCCCGTCATCCGTCCCTCGTGAAGAGCCGTGTACCAGTACTTCTTTCCCGCCTCTTGCCCGCAGCCCATTTGCGCGCGGGTGCTACAGCCCGCTTCGCGTAATCAGTGGCGGATGCAGATCGCACTGTCAGTCGGCCAAGCCGGCGAGCGGTTGACCTGCGAGCATGGCACCGACATCGCTGTATGGAATCTCGCCGCCATGGGGGCTACGGCTATCGAACTCAGGCAGACGTACTGAGCCGCGTTCTGAGCCCTCTCGTAGGCCAAAACGCGCCGCGGCCAGCCGAACTTGAACTGGCCTGCATGGATGATCGCGCCTACGAGTTGTGCGCACGATCGAAGCCACAGATCCAGGCGAGCCTGACATCCGAGCTGCGCTGGGCGCTGCCGGTCGACCTGGTCCACATGACAGCGTCGGCCGCGTCCAGATCGGCCGCACTCCCGGACTGAGATCCCCTACTGGATTCAGCGGTAGCGAGTCCTTCAATAGGCATCACACTTGTCACCCACCGAGGCGGCCTGTGCGGAAATGGAGACAACGGTCATCCCGCGGGTGTGTGCGTCAATGTTCTGCAGGAAGGGGTTGGGGACGCCTCGACGAAGCGTCCCCAACCCCGGTTGCCGTCAGTTACCGGGGATACGGACCGGCTTGATGGCGTTGATCAGATCCCACGAAGCAAGGTTGCTCACGAAGGCGGGATAGATCCACTTGCTCGCACTGGACTTGTTCCACTGCAGTGGTGCGTTGAACTGGTAGCCGTTGGCGTCGACGTTCCAGATCTGGGTCGCAACCGCCGAGCCGAGGTCGATGCCTTGATTCGCGAATGCCTGGTTCTTGAATCGCCTGCTCGCGTCGACGTAGGTGGCGCCGACCGAGTAGTTGACGCTGGGCCAGACTCCGTCTTCGTAGGTGGTCCCGGCAAAGCCGGTGTACGGGAATCCGGTGGAGCCGGGCGGAAGCGCCATGTTCGGCGCACCGAGAGCGTCGCCGTGCGGATCCAGCTGCGACTGGAACAACGACAGCTGTGTGGTGAGCTGCTGCTTGTAGTGGGCGACGTCGACCAAGTCGGGCAGTCCGGCACGTTCGGCGAGGTGCTGCGCGAAGAAGGTCGCCAGCAGGACGCTGTCGTTATCGGTCGTCGGACCCGGCGTGTATCGGTAGTACCCGTGCGTGTCACTCCAGAACGTCGCCTCGTACTCCGCCTTGGCAGCCGTGAGCTGCGTGTTCCACGCGGCGAGGGTGGCGCCGGACTCTCCGACGCGCTGCCCCGTGGTCGTGATTGCTTCAAGGGCAAGAAGGTAGAGCTGCGAATCGTAGGAGTCGACCTTGTTCACCGGGATGACGTCGAACACGTTCGCGTACGGCAGCGGGCTCTTGAGACCCGGGCTCGGGGCGTTCATGTTCGGCGCTTCGGGCAAGTTCGAGCCGGCAGGGATCGTCGCTTGAATGTACGACAGCAGCTTCTGCATCGCGGGATAAGCCCGCTTCAGGAACGCTTTGTCGCCGGAGACTCGTGCGTAGTCGTAGAGCCGGAAGATGTTCTCGCTGGGCCGGTCGATGAACCAGACATTACCCGGCGATGGTTGCGCTCCCTGCGTCCAGGTGACGAACGGGTCCCCTGTGGCGCCGTAGCTCGCCGGATCCGTCGATGAGGTGACGGATGGGTCCCACGGATCTCCGTACGGGTCTGCGAGGACCGCTTCGATCTTGGCCTGGAGGCGGTCGCGCTCGATGGTCGGGAATACCTGTTGGTAGGCCAGATAGCTATAGGTGCCGACCTCCGTACCCATTCCGCCGTTGGCAGCACCTCCGGCGTTCGAGTCGACGCCGAGATAGAGGTGGGTGCCGGGAACGGACGTTCCCAGCCGTTTTCCGCTGGTTGCCGCGACAGAGTCGGATACGAGGCCGCCCTCCCAGAGCGAGGTCTGGAATGGTACCTGCGCCAGTTGGTTGAGCGCACCGGTTCGGAGCGCGACCGGATATGCGGGGTTGTTCGCGATGGGATTCCACCAGCGTTCGACATCCCGCAGGTTCTGGTCGTGTGCTGCCAGCGCGTCTCGTGCGATCGCGAAGCTCTGGTGGAACGGGTAGCTTCCCGGCACGTAGTTGTTCTGCGTGTCTTCCTTCGCACCGTAGAAGTCGGTGTAGCGACGCATCCAGGTCGTGTTGTTGTCAGCGAAGGACACCTGCGGGAAGTCCCAGCTGAGCGCGAACGGCACCGTGGTGGACTCCCCGGGGCGAAGGTCGACGGATACGGAAATGGCGCCTGCGGAGTTGGAGTTGTCGATGGGGCGGTCCGACAGGCTGCCGCTCGAGGTGAAGGGTGCGTAAATGTCGCTGCCGTCACCGTTGCCGTTCCAGGACGTGGTGTACGTGACCGTCTGGCCATGCTGAGGGCGAGCGGCGATGGTCCATTCCGAGTTCGTTGCATCAGGCGTGTCGGACGGATCGTTCGAACTCATGGTGATGGCCTGCACGCCGGTCTTCTTGTCGACCTGATAGGTGTTTGACAGGCCTGTCCGCACAGTCGCCGGCTGCCGGCCATCGTGACCGGGCACGTTCGGCATCGTGAACATGACCGAGACTTTGCTGTTCTGCGCAGTGTGGTTGGCCAGCTTCACGTCGAAGTACGCGAGCGGCAGCGATGTGCGGCGATCCTCGCCGGCGACGATCGGCGAGAAGAACCGCATCGACACGTCCGTCTTGAACGGCGTGTAGCTGGTGTATCCGAACGGATACAGCGCCGCGTAAGAGCCTTCACCCTTGGTCAGGGTGTTCCAAGCAGGGAGGGGCGACTGCCAGGACCGAGCGGCGGAATACGACGACTGCGGGCCGTCCGTTGCGAGAGTCTTCACCGTCGCGGGATCGGCACCCATCTGCTCGCGCACATGGAACGCTGCTTGAGGAAGCGTTCGCATCTCCCACGCGTCGTCCTGGGAACCGCCGAAGAACCACGGTCCGAACGTTCCCGCCTGGTTGATCATGAACGACCCGGCCCCGACGCCTCCCAGCGGGACGCCGAGTCCGGGCACGCTGACCGGCAGCCCTGGAAAACCTGGCGTCGTGGGGCCGGGAGCGATGTCGCCGAGCGGGCGCACTGTTGCTGCGTCCGGTACAGGGAAATAGTCCCGTCCGCCCGGCGAATGAGGCGACGCGCTGGCTGCGGTTATCGGCAGCAGCGTCCCGACGAGAACGGCGGCGACGCTGGCCGCGATTCCCGCGTTCCGTACTCGTTTCGATCTCGGATGATGCAATCTGGTGGATCTGGATACGAACACGGTTCGTCCTCCTGGTCATCGTCGTTGATGGGTGTTGAATCCGCGCGCGTCCATCGCGCGCAGCCTGTGGAGCGTTCAGACCGCCCGAAGCCGCAGTGCGATCCCGGGCCGGGCCGGAAGCTGGAGGCGCTCGGTGCCCTCGTGCGTGCCTGGCAGAGTCGTGATGGTCATCTGCCAGGTGTCGATGATGTCGATTTCCGCGCGCATGCCCTGAGGAACTGTGACGTCGCGGAAACGAGGCCGGTGGTCGCCGAAGTAGATGAGGACGTACTCGCCGGCGACCCCGCCTGTGACGGCATCCCAGTCCCCCGGGAGCGCATCCACCCTTCCGGTCGGCGACTCCGCGACGATCTTCTTCAGGAAGGCGATGCGCGCGGGGCTTTCGCCGTGCAGCCGCCCTCCCCGCGACCACCAGATGATCTCGTCCTCGGACCAGAACGTCTCGCCGTGCGTCAGGTGGCCACCGCGCAGTGTCCCCGACCAGAATCTCTGCACAAGAGCCTCGGCGGTGAGGTTGCCCCAGCCCTGGTCCAGGTCGCCCTCGTAGCCGAACTCGTCGACGGCGACGGGCTTTCCCCAGCGGTGACGCCATTCGTCGATCGGCGCCATCTCGGCGTCGCCGCCCTGGATGCTGGCATGTGTGGCCCAGTCCACCGAGAAGTCGAAGACCTCCAGCCAGTTGTGGATCGACAGCAGATGCCCCACATGATCCTCACGCGCCACTACGCGAGCGAGGCGGTGCCAGTCCTCCGGACGTTTCGTGGTCAGGAGGTCGTACTCGTTGGCCATCGACCACCACACGTTCGCAAAGCCGGCGAGACGCCGCACGACGTAGGTGAGGTAACGCTCGTCCGCCGTCTTTCCGAGTCCGCTGAAGCCCCACCGATCGTACGGGTGGAACAGGATCAGGTCGGCCTCGATGCCCAGGGCGGCTAGCTGCGTGATCCGACTTTCGAGGTTCGCGAAGTAGTCGAGGTCGAATCGGTTGGTGTCCCAGCCGTCGTCGGTGCGCGGGAAGACGAAGCTCTCCGGTTCGTTCTTGTTGTAGAGGTAGTCCTTGGGGAAGAGGCCCATCCGGATCTTGTTGAACGGCGCCTGCGCCAGCGATTCGATCGTCTGGTCCTGCAACCGGGGGCTCTGGTGCGTCCATGCATAGGCGGTCGTTCCGAAGCCCACGAACGGGGTTCCGTCCGAGTAGGCGAGGGTCCCCCGCTCTGCGACGCGGACAGGTCCGGGTGCTGCTCCTTCAGCGACGACGATCGTCCCGCGGATCCCGTCGAGGGACCGCGCGTTCGACTCGGTGACGAACGTCCAGGTGCCCGCCGTCGACGGGAGGAAGCGCACCAGGAATCGTCCACCCCCGTCGTAGAAGCCGCCGACGAGGAAGGTGTCCGAACCCTGCTCGAACCTGGCCTTCAGCTCCACCTCGACGAACGGGTTGCCGTGCGACGGCCCGTCGAACGCGATCTCCACCGTCTCGTTGCGCGATGCCGACTCGGGTGTCCGCACCCGCGCGGAGCCCCGCGGCACACCGTCGGACTCGTAGTCCGCAGCGGGTGCGATCGGCTCCGACTCGTCCGGCTGCTCCGAGGTGTCCTCGATCGTCGCCAAGGTTGCCAGCAGCTCCTCCGCTTTCGCCGTGTCGGGCCTCAGGACGAACTGGAGGAATCCGCCCAGCGGAGCGGTGCGCAACCCCTCCGCGAGCGGCGAGGCGACGACGTCCGGGACCTCCTTCTCGAGAACGGCACGAGCGTGCTCGTTGGCGAGTGCCGAGCTCAACGGGGAGTATCTGTCGAGAGTCTTGTTCATCCGAGGGTTCCTTCCAAGACCGCTGAGCGGTCCGGCATCTTTGCGGTAACGCGCAAGGTGATTTCGCGCACTCGAGCACGCGTATCGGGCAGAGTCGCGCCTTCGGGCGCGAGGGCTTGCGCGAGTTCTGTGAGGGGTTGGTCGAAGAAGGCCAGCAACCGGCCGGCCACTTTCGTTTCGGTGTCGAAGCCGATGCCGGCGAGGCTGAGTTCCCGGAGAAGGACACTCCAGTTGGGCGCATCATCCACGAGGTCGCGGATGGTCGCGGGCGTGGGGTCCCCCGGCTCACGATCGACCGCCCATTCGTGGTCGCCGTGCGCGACGGTGAAGAGACGGGACCCGTCGGGGAGCTTGACGTCTGCTTCCGCCCCTACGGGGATGTGAGCGGTCACGAGCAGACGCCCGTCGTTTCGTCGCCACGCGACCCGGGCATCGCCGTACGGAGTCCGGTGGGTGGTGCTCGCGAAGTCGAGGTCGGCCGGGGGGACCGGCTCGATCCGGATCCGGCGGTAGCCGGGTGCCAGAGGGACAAGTCCCGCGACGCTGCGGTGAAGCCAGTCGGCGACGGCACCGAGCGCGAAATGGTTGAACGACGTCATCTCGCCGGGGTTGATGGTCCCGTCGGGGAGCATGCTGTCCCAACGTTCCCACATGCTCGTCGCCCCCATCGTGACGGGATAGAGCCAGGACGGGCAGCCCGTCTGCAGCAGGAGGCGATGTGCCACCTGAGCGTGCCCGGTGGATGTGAGGGCGTCGCAGATGACTGGCGTTCCGACGAATCCTGTGCTGATGCGGAAGCCGCCGGCGCGCACCAGGTCGGCGAGCCTCCGGCCAGCCGCGGAGCGCTGACTCTCGTCGGCGAACAGATCCCAGACGATCGCCACCGCGTAGGCCGTTGGTGAATCGGATTCCATTCGTCCGTCAGCCGTGACGAAACGTCGGGAGAACGCTGCGCGCGTCTCGTCCGCGAGCCGCGCGTAGCGCGCGTGGTCCTCCGCATAGCCGAGCTGTGCCGCGGTGGCGGCGAGGACGTGCGCCGATCGTGCCAGGTACGCGGTCGCAACCAGAGCGGGGTCTGTCATCGCACGAGCGGGGTCGTCCGGTGGCGCGGCAGGATCCAACCAGTCTCCGAATTGGAAGCCCTGGTCCCAGACGTGCCGGTCGCCGGCCGCGGCCGCGATCCTGTCCACCCACCGCCGCATGCTCGGATATTGGCGCTCCAGGATGCCGGAGTCTCCGGACCTCTCGAACATCGTCCACGGGATGATGGTGCTTGCGTCGCCCCACGCGGCCGTCGGGGACGGGGGCGACCCCGCGCCGATCACATCGGGGACCACGTACGGGACGGTGCCGTCGGGCCACTGCTCTGCAGCAAGGTCCGCCAGCCACGAGGAGAGCAGCCCCGCGGTGTCGAAGAGAGAGAACGCCGTGGGAGCGAACACCTGCGCGTCTCCGGTCCATCCCAACCTCTCATCCCGTTGTGGGCAATCGGTCGGCAGGTCGATGAAGTTGCCGCGCATGCTCCACACGACGTTTTCGTGGAGGCGGTCGAGAAGAGTGTTCGAGCTCTCGAACCACCCGGTTCGTCGCAAGTCCGAGGCGACGACGATCGCTGTGATGTCGGCAGCGGTGAGGTGTGGCACGCCCGTTACTTCGGCGAACCGGAACCCGTGCAGGGTGAATGCCGGCTCGAGGATCCGGTCCGGACCGCCGTCCATGACGTAGCTGTCCGTCGCTTTCGCCGTACGCAGCGGCCGCACTCCGAGTTCCCCGTCCTCCAGGACTTCGGCGTGCCGGATGGTGACCGTCGTGCCGGCCGCGAGACCGCTGGTCCTGAGCCGCACCCAGCCGACGATGTTCTGCCCGAAGTCGACGAGAGTGCGTCCGCTCGGCGACGTCCACACCTTCAGGGCCGGTGCTTCCTGAACAGGTCTCACTACAGGTCCTTCGGCGGCAACGAGCCGTTCTTTGGGGTAATCGACCGACTCGACGGCGTGCCGTCGACCGGTGCGTGCCTCGATCCGGAGATCCGTTGTCTGGCCGTCGTAGAGATCGTCGGCGACGACACCGGACGAAGAGCGCACCACGAGTCATTCGTTGCGTGGATCTGAACCGAGCCGTCGGCGAGGGTGACCTCGAGCTGGGCGAGGAGCGCGAGACGGTCGCCGTAGATCGCTCGCCGCCCTTCGAATCCGAGGCGCCCGCGGTACCAGCCGTTGCCGAGAGTGAAACCGAGCTCGTTCGCGCCGGCCTCGACGATGCCCGTGACGTCGTACACGTGGTAACGGAGCCGGTGGTCGTACGAGGTCCAGCCCGGGGCGAGGACTTGATCGGAGATCGCCCGGCCGTTGATCGTGGCCTGATAGGTGCCGAGCGCCGTGACGTAGAGGCGCGCGCGGACGATCCGACCCGCGAGGTCGACGTTGCTCAGGAGAATCGGCGCCGCGTCGTCGAGTCCACCGATCTCCGTCGGCGTGATGAAGGACCCGCGCCAATCTGCTGGGTCGAAGAGTCCTGCTTCGACCGTCGCCCACTCGCTCCAGCCGCTGTATTGGTCATCGGCGACCCGAACTCGTACGCGGGCGGATTCCCGGGAGATCAGCGGCCGGCCCGGCCAGGGAACAAGGACTTGATCGTTGGACGCGACTTCGAACCGGTCGAGGCGATCGGCGCGTTCGATCTCGATTTCGTATCGCCGCTGCAGCCATCCGGCGGGTGCGGTCGGAACCGTCCACGACAATCGGGGGCGCTCCGTGCCGATGCCCAGGATCGGGCCGAGCTCAGTGCGATGTTCGAATCGGGGCGGCGTCGGGCTCGACGAGGTGGGCACGTGGTCTCCTAGACGGCAGGCTGCTGCGCGACGGACGCGGACTCGAACGGGCCGGAGGTGGAGAACAGCTTGAGGCGCTGCTCTCGTCGTTCCCGCTGGGCCGCTGGATCTGCGACGGGGGCAGACATTTGCAGCCGGCGCGTGTATTCGTGCGCCGGATGGTAGGCGACCTGGGCGGCGTCACCGATCTCGACGATCTGCCCCTGATACAACACTGCGATCCGATCGCTGATCGAATTGACGACGCCGAGATCGTGGCTGATGAAGAGGTAGGCCACTCCCGTGCGCTCCTGCAGTTCGCGCAGCAGTTCCAGGACCCTGGCCTGGGTGGTGACGTCCAGTGCGCTCGTCGGCTCATCGCAGATGATGACGGCGGGCTCCAGGGCGAGCGCTCGGGCGATCGCGATGCGCTGTCGCTGGCCGCCCGAGAATTCCTTCGGATATCGAGAGCCTGAGTCGGCGGGCAGCCCGACCGAGTCGAGGAGCTTGCGCACTCTGGAACGACCGTCGGTGATTCCGGCGACCTTCAGCGGTTCGACGAGAATATCCTCGACCGTCATCGACGGGTTCAGCGAAGAGTAGGGATCCTGGAAGACCACCTGGATATCGTGTGCCGTCTTTCTCCGTTCCCGGCGTGAGGAGTTGCTGATGGTCTTGCCCCGGAATTCGACCGCGCCTCCGCTGACGGGCGCGAGTCCCAGAACGGCACGCCCGATCGTGGTCTTGCCCGAGCCCGACTCTCCCACCAGGCTCACGGTCTCCCCGGCATGCAGGTCGAACGAGACCTGGTTGATGACGGTCTTCGCCGTACGGCCGGCGCCGAAGGTGACGACCAGGTCCTTCACACTCAGGATCGGTTCGCTCATGACGCCTCCTCGATGATCTCGACGCTCCTGGACGACGCGAGGAGCTCCTGCGTATACGCCTGTTTCGGCGACGCGAAGAGAGACTCGACGTCGGCCTCTTCGACGATGCGTCCGTCCCGCATCACGCTGACCACATCGCAGATGTCTGCGACGACGCCGAGGTTGTGGGTGACCAGGATCATGGCCAGTCCACGCTCCCTGCTCAGCTCCCGCAGCAGTTCGAGAACCTCGGCCTGAACGGTCACATCGAGCGCGGTCGTCGGCTCGTCTGCCACGATCAGCTGCGGCTCCGATGCGATCGCTCCGCAGATGAGCACGCGCTGCGCCATGCCGCCTGAGATCTCGTGCGGGTACATCCTGAACACCTGTTCGGCGTTGCGGATGCCGACACGGGTGAGCAACGCGAGCAGCTGAGCGCGTGCTTCCTTCTTCGAGATCGACTTGACCGCGCGCAGCCCGTAGGTCAACTGGGCGCCGATGGTGAAAGACGGGTCGAGGTTGGACATCGGCTCCTGCGGCACGTACCCGATCTTGGAGCCGCGAGCGGCCGCGAGACCCTTATGGTCGGCAAGCAGGTCGTCGCTGTCCATCCAGATGCTTCCGCCGAGGATGACCGCTTCCTTGGGAAGGATGCCGAGGGTGGAGAACGCGATCTGCGATTTGCCGGACCCGGACTCGCCCACCAGGCCATGAATCTCGCCGGGCTTCACGTCGAGGTCGACGCCGTGGACGACTTCTGTGATCGTTCCGTCCGCCTGGGGGTACCCGACCTTCAGGCCGCGAATGGCGATGACGTTCTCGCCGCGCGGGACGGCTCGCACGGGCGCCGCCGAAGTGTCCGTGGCGAGCGACCGCCGGCTCCGCGTGCTGAGCGGCTTGACCCCGGTGGACTGGAGCTCGTCACGAAGGACGTTTCCAAGGAGAACCAGGCTGAGGATGGTGAGGCTGATCAGCAGGGCAGGCCACCACACGCCGACAGGGTTGTTGTAGATGTTGTTGAAGGCGTCCTGCATGACCGTTCCCCACGACGGCTGCTTGGGATCGCCCAGGCCGAGGAAGTCGACACCGGCCTGGATGCCGATACCGGCAGCGATGATGAAGGCGCTCTGGATGATCACCGGGCCACGCACGGCCCAGAGGACGTGGCGGCCGATGATACGGGTGTTGGAAAGGCCGACCACTCGCGCCGCGTCGACGTAGAGCTCGTTGCGCACATTCACGACGACGGATCGGACGAGCCGGAAGTACGTGGGGGCGACGAGGATGCCGAACACCGCCATCGCGGCGGGGATGTTCGGGCCGGTGAGCGTGTACAGCGCGATGAGCAGGACGATTCCCGGAAGCGACATGATCACGTCGGAGACGAAGGTGCCGATACCCTCGGTCTTCCCGCGGAAGAAGCCCGCGAGAAGGCCGCTCGTGACGCCGACGATGACCGAGACCAGGAGAACGATCAGCGCCCCGACGATGGTCGGTTGCGTACCCCATGCCAAGCGAGAGAGGATGTCGCGTCCCGACTGGTCCGCGCCAAGCGGATGGCCGGGCGAGAACGGCGGCGCGTTGACTGCGCCCAAATCGGTCGTGTTCGGCGGAACGGGCGCGATCACCCAGGCGAACACACCCAGCACGACGACGAGCAGCAGGAAGGCGATGGTGATGGCGCCTTCCGGCTTCATCAGGAGCCGGACGATGAGCGGTCGCCGGCGGCGCGGAGTGGGCTGCGGTTTGACGGACAGCATGAACTCGGTGGTAGGCCGATTCGTCATCGTGTCCTCGCTTTCGGGTTGAGCGCGGCGTTGGCCAGGTCGCCGAGGAGGTTGACCACCAGGACGAAGACGATGGTGACGAGGACGATGCCCATCACGATCGGAACGTCGCCCTGTTGAGCAGAGGTGTTCGCGAGTTGGCCGATGCCGGGGAGTGCGAAGATCTGCTCGACGAAGACGGCGCCGCCGAGGAGGGCGATGGTCTGCAGGCTGAGGACGGTCAGGCCGGGTCCGGACGCGCTGCGCAGCACGTGCCGGAACAGCAGCGGCCGCTCGGGGATACCGCGTGCGCGCAGGGTGCGGACGAAGTCGCGGCCCTGAACATCGAGGACGGCACCTCGGATCTGGGTGGCGGCGCTCGCGACCGATCCGATGAGGAGCGCGATCACCGGCAGTGCGATCGAATGGAGCCACGCGGCAGGGTCGTCGCTGAGGGCGACGTAGCCGGTGGCCGGGAACAATGGAAGCGCGATTGCGAAGGCGAAGACCAGCCCGACGGCGATGATGAACGCCGGGACGGCGGCCCCGAGGACTGTGAGGAACTGGAATACGCGATCGAGCCATCCACCGTAGACGGCCGCTGTGACGCCGATCGCAACACTGAGCAGCAGCGTGAGGATGAGGGTGGCGATCACGAGGAGAGGGTCACCGGGACCCTGGATGCGAGAGCGTCGTTCACGGACTGTCCCGTGAAGTACGACTGACCCAGGTTCCCGGTGACGACTCCGAGCAGCCACTTCCCGTACTGGACGAGAAGCGGTTGGTCGAGCCCGAGTTTGACGACTTCCTTCTGCACATCGGAGGGCTGGGCGTTCAGCCCGAGCACGCCGCGGGCGATGCCCGCACCGTTTCCGAACATCATGCAGAAGGTCACGAAGGTGACGACGAGGAATACAGCGACGGCTCGCGCCAACTTCTTCAGGATGGAAATCGTCAACATGGAACTCGACCTCTTCAGGGTGTTACTGGAAGTCCCGCAGCAGCGGGTTCAGGCCGCTGAAGTCCGAAGCGGGCTTCACCGTGATCTTGGAGCTGTACGCGAAGAAGCCATCCGGGTACGCCATCGGCACGAACCACGCCTGGTCGGTGATGTACTTGTTGACGTCCTGCTCGGCCTGCTTCTGCTCGGCGCCCGAGGTCGTGGTGATCTTCTGCCAGAGACCGTCGATGGTCGCGTCGTCCTGGTGCGAGACGTTCCAGATTCCGCCGGTGAGGACGTAGTCGTAGATGTCCTGCAGGGACTCGCCGTAGTTGCCCAGCGGCCACAGCGGCACCGGGTACTTGCCGCTGAGCAGCTCGTTGTACATGTTGGGACCGGACAGCGGCTGCTGCTCCACCTTGATGTTGATCAGGCCGAGCTGCTGGGTGACGTACGGCAGCAGTTTGTCGACACCCGTGTTGGCGATCACCGGGATCGTGAGGGTGAAGCCGTTCTCGTAGCCCGCGCTCTTCATCAGGGCCTTCGCCTTGTCGACGTCGTACGGGTACGGGTCCTTCATGCCGGAGATGTACGCGTCGCTGCCGGGCTTGAAGATCTGGTAGGCGGGCGACGCGTTGCCGAGGTACAGCTTGTCGGCGACGGCCTGCTTGTCGAAGACCATGTTCATGGCGCGGCGGACGTCCACGTTTCCGAGGGCCGGGATCGTCTTACCCAGGTGGTCCGTGATCAGCAGCCGCGTGGTCTCGTTCGACTTGAGGGTCTGCAGCTTGAGGTTGGAGGACTTCGCCTGGTTGACGGTCGCGGTGGTGATGAGCGAGCCGTCGAGCTGGCCCGTCTTGAGGGCGCTCAGGGCGGCGGTGTCGCTGGCGATCACCTTGACCACCAGCTTCTTGTACGGGTACGTCTTGCTGTCCCAGTAGTTGTCGTTCTTGGTGAACGTGTACACGGAGCCCTGGGTGGTGTGCGACGTGTCGAGGTTGTACGGACCCGAGCCGATCGGCGCCTTGAAGTCCTTGCTCGAGATCGTCTTGGGTGCGGCGATCGGCACATTGCAGGTGTTGAGGACGATCAGCGGGTTCGAGGCCGGCCAGGTCAGGCTGACGTGGGTGGCGTCGGGCGCGTCGACCTTCAGACCCTTGTAGCGGGCAGAGCCGGCACCCTGGGTGGCGGCGTAGTCGAACGTGGCCTTGACCGCGGCCGAGTCGGCTGCTTCGCCATCGGAGAACTTCTGCCCGGATCGCAGCGTCGCGGTGATCGTGCGCTGGTCATCGCTGATCTTCCAGTCCGTTGCGAGGCCGGCGAGCGGCTTACCGAACTTGTCGCATCGGATCAAGGTGTCCCAGACGGCCATCGCCGGGTAGTTCTGGTACGACGGCTGGTTCGTGGGGTCCCAGCCGGTGATGTCCTGGGTCATGCCCAGGGTGAGGAGATCCTTCGAACCTGACGAGGACGAGGAGGATCCTGACGTGCAGCCGCTGAGCGCGACCGCTGTGACCAGGACCGGGACTGACAGAGCGAGGAGCGCTCGTCGTCGGGTGCTTCGCATTGCAACTCCTTTGTTGGGGATGGCGCTGTGTTCGAGACGCTCTGAAACGATCCAATGAATGTGCATCGTTCTACGTGTCGGTAAAGAATACGCACAAAGAAAGCCGGTTCAACTAGCATTCTTTTGCGCAAAATGGTTTCAATTCGATGACATTGCTTCTTGAGCGTCTGTCGAATAGGGTCAAAACGAGATGTCGGTCAACGGAGTTCCGCCGGAGGACACGCCGCGTCGCCGCGCCACGATTCACGACGTGGCGGAGGCCGCCGGAGTGTCCGCCTCCGCTGTGTCCAAAGTCCTCCGCTCAGCGTCGGGGGTCAGCCCCCAGATGCGGGCGCGGGTGACTGCGGCGATCGAAGCGCTGCATTATCGTCCGCACGCAGGCGCCCGGCAGATGCGCGGGCGGTCGTACACGATCGGTGTGATGGTCACGGAATTCGCGAGCCCGTTCCAGCCCGAGATCGCGGAAGGCATCAGCGGCGCCCTGTCGGACACCCCCTACCAGGAGATCGTCGTCAGGGGCGGCCTGGATACGGATAGCCAGCGGCGCAGCCTCGAGGCCCTGTTCGATCGCCAGGTCGATGGCGTCGTCGTGATCGCCCCCGTGATGTCCCAGGCGTGGCTCGAGGATCTCGGCAGGTCGATTCCGACGGTGATCGTGGCTCGGCACGGTGCGCCCCGGAATTTCGACACCGTGGTCGACGATGACCGCTTGGGCGCGCGTCTGATGGTGGATCACTTGGTTTCGATCGGTCACCGCGACATCGCCCACACGAGTCAGCCGTCCGGCGGATTGCAAGGTCAGTACGTGCTCTCGCACACAGAGCGGCAGCGAGGATACGAGCAGGCGATGCGCGATCACGGGCTCGAGCCCAATGTCGTCGTGACGCGCTACTCGGAGGAGGGCGGCTACGAGGCCGCTCGAACCCTCCTGGCCTCCCCCGAACGTCCGACGGCCATCTTCGCCGGCGCGGATATCGCCGCACTCGGCGTACTCCGCGCAGCAGACGAGCAAGGCCTGCGGGTTCCCGAAGATCTGGCAATCGCAGGCTACGACGACATCGCGGTCGCCGGGGTGTCCAGGATCGGATTGACCACGGTGAACGAGTCGAGCCGCGAGACCGGTCGGATCAGCGCCCGCCTGCTCCTGGAGCGCATCGGCGGACGAGTGGAACCGCTTCGCTACTTGGTCACACCGCAGCTGATCATCCGGTCGACCACCGATCCGGAGTGGTCTCCGCGCTCCAGCGGCCCGCTCGCACGCACCGTCTGACGCGATCGACGGAGATCACCGGAGCACCCTCGCCTGCGCTTCCACTTCGTGACGGGTCGACCGTCCCATTTCCGCGCATATTCTTTCACGCTTGAACGGTCTTGCACTTGAGTCGATTCAATGCGATGATGAATGAAGACTTGTTCTTGCATAGAAATGCAATCTGATGGGAAGCCATGATTCACCTAGACCCTCCTCCCGCGCTGAGTGTCGACGAACACGCACGTCTCCGCTGGCTGACGGCCCGGAACGAGATCGCCGCTGCCGACCCCGCGACGCAGAATGAACTCCTCCACACGTGGGCGAACGGCATACGCCGTTCGGTCGTGAGCATGATCGACCGCGCGCAGCTCGGCCATATCGGCGGCGACTTCTCCGTGACCGACATCCTCACCGTCGCCTACCTGGCGGTCCTCGACGTCGACCCCGCGACACCCGCAGCAGCCGGCCGCGACCGATTCATCCTTTCCAAAGGACACTGCTCGGCCGCGCTCTACTCCACCCTCGCCTCCTGCGGCTTCTTCGCACCCGACCGCCTCTCTTCGTTCATGGAGCCTCTGTCACCGCTCAACGGCCACCCGAACCGCAACAAAGTCCCCGGCGTGGAAACGAACACCGGACCGCTCGGTCACGGACTGCCGGTCGCCGTCGGCGCGGCCATCGGAGCCAAGCTCAACGGCGATGGAAGCCGGGTGATCGTGGTCACCGGCGACGGCGAACTGCAGGAGGGCTCCAACTGGGAGGCCTTCATGTCCGCCGCTCACTTCGGACTCGACAACCTCACCGCCGTGGTCGACCGCAACCGGCTGCAGCAGGGCGCGCGCACCGAAGACACCAATCGGCTCGACCCGCTCGATCACAAGCTGGCGTCGTTCGGCTGGGAGGTCCGCGAAATCGACGGGCACGACTACTCCCAGTTGCTTGCCGCGTTCGGCCCCTCCAGCACAGGCGAACCCGTCGCCGTGATCGCGAACACGATCAAAGGCAAGGGCGTCTCATTCATCGAAGACCGCGTCGAATGGCACCACAAGGTTCCTTCCGCCGAGCAGGTCGAGCAGGCCCTGAAGGAGCTGGCATGACTACCACCGAAGCCCCTGTCCAGACCTATGACAACCGGGTCGCGTTCGCCGAAGAGCTCATTGCGCTGGCGGAACAGGACTCCCGCATCGTCGCGGTCTGCAACGACTCGGTCGGATCCAGCAACCTCGGCGGCTTCCGCGAGCGATTCCCCGACCGGCTGATCAACGTCGGAATCGCGGAGCAGAACATGGTGGGGGTCGGCGCCGGTCTGGCCAACGCCGGACTGATCCCGTTCGTCTGCGGAGCCGGTCCCTTCCTCACGGGGCGAGCCCTCGAACAGGTCAAGGCCGACGTCGCGTACAGCCGGCTGCCGGTGATCCTGTGCGGGATGAGCCCCGGCGTCGCTTACGGCGAGCTCGGCCCCACCCACCACTCGATCGAGGACTACTCGTGGCTCCGGGCCCTTCCCGGCCTGGATATCGTCGTCCCGGCCGACCGCAGCCAGACCGTTGCAGCTATTCGTAGCGCCGTAGAGAACCCTCGGCCGACGTACATCCGCGTCGGCCGCTACAAGGTGCCGGATCTCCCCTCGGAGACCTCCACACTCGATCGTGGCCGGTTCCAGCAACTCCGCGATGGGAGCGACGTCACCATCATCGCCGCCGGCACCATGGTGTCCCGAGCGCTCGCGGCCGCCGATCTGCTCGAGGCAGACGGAACGTCGGCACGCGTTCTCAACGCCGTCTATCTCGCTCCTCTCGACATCGACGCGATCAACGACGCCGCCGGCCACACCCGTGCGATCGTCACGGTGGAGGAGGCCAATGTCGCCGGCGGGCTCGGCGCGGCAGTCGCCTCTGCCGTCGTCGCCGGAGCGGACCGCGTGCCGGTCGAGATTCTCGGCTTCCGCGAATTCGCCCCGACGGGCAGTGCTACCTTCCTCCTGGAGTACGCCGGGCTCACAGCCCCTGACATCCACACCGCGGCCCTGCGAGCATTGTCCCGATGAAGCACAACCACGACGGAGTGATCCTCACGGTCGACCAGGGCACCGGCTCGACCAAGGGGTTGGCCATCGCCGCATCCGGTGAGCTGCTCGGCACCGCATCCGTCCCCATCGGACAGTCCCATCCCCAGCCGGGATGGGTCGAACAGGATGCATTCGAGATCGCACGCTCGGTGGAGTCCGTGCTGGCCACCCTCCGGGCTCAGACCGACGCGCCTGTCGCCGGGATCGCGCTCAGCACACAGCGCGAGTCCGCGGTCGTCTGGGACACTGCGACCGGCACACCGCTCGGCCCCGTGCTCGGATGGCAGGACCGCAGAACCAGCGACACCGCCGAGAAGCTCAACGCGTCGATGGTCGGTCAGGAGGTCTGGGACCTCTCCGGGCTGCCGGTCGATGCGATGTTCTCCGCTCTGAAGTTCTCCTGGATACTCGACCGCATCGACCCCGATCGTCGGCGCGCAGCAGCCGGCGAGATCACCCTCGGCACCGTCGACGCATGGCTGCTGAACGACCTGACAGGGGAACGACGCATCGAACGCGGAAATGCCAGCCGCACTCAGCTGGTCGACTTCCGCACGGGTCAGTGGAGCGATCTGCTTCTCGAGGTCTTCGATATCCCACGGGCCGCGTTGCCCGACATCGTCGACTCCGATACTCGGAGTGAACCTCTCACGGATCCGCGCCTCGAGGGGGCTCCGGTGAGGAGCGTCTTCGGCGACTCGCACGCCGCACTGTTCGGCCACGGGATCCGACGCGAGGGCGCCGTCAAAGTCACCTACGGAACCGGCTCTTCGGTGATGGGACTCACCGACGCCGTCCGTTCCGGGTCGCTGGCGAACACCATCGCATGGTCGCGGTCCGGAGCCCTCGCCCACGCATTCGAAGGCAACATCCTCTCTACCGGTGGCACTCTCGTCTGGCTCGCCGATCTCCTCCGAACCGACGTCGCCGAACTGATCAGCCTCGCCGAGAACGCCCCTCCTGCCCCCGTCGACCTCGTCCCGGCATTCGGCGGGCTCGCCGCCCCCTGGTGGGACGACAGCGCGGTCGGTCTCATCAGCGGGCTGACGTTGGGCACGACGCGGGCTGAGCTCGCACGCGCAGCTCTCGAATCCATCGCTCTCCAGATCGAAGACGTGCTCGCCGCCGCGGACCGAAGCGGAGCGTCACGCATCGACGAGGTCTACGTCGACGGCGGCCCCGCGCAGAACGACTTCGTCATGCAGCTGCAGGCCGACCTCTCCGGCCGAACGATCATCCGGCCCGAGCTGAGCGCGCTGTCTGCGCTGGGGGCAGCCTGGCTGGCAGGCCAAAGCGCCGGAATGTGGAACGACGAAACACCTCCCTGGAGCACCAACAACTCGAAATTCGAGCCGCAGAGCCTCTTCTCCGAACGCTCAACGCGAAACGGCCGTTGGCAGACGGCGATCGACCGGTCTCGACTACGCCCGACCAAACGTCCTGACTTCACCACAGACACGCTGAAGGAGATCTCATGAGCAACCAGAAGTACGGTGCCGGCATCTGGCACTTCGCGACCTATGTGGACCGCTACGCCACCGACGGCTACGGCGAGCCGCGCACCATCATCGACGCCATCGACCTCGCCGGCCAGGTCGGCGACCTCGATGTCGTCGACCTGAACTACCCGTTCTTCGGCGGCGACTTCAGCAACGAGCAGATCAAAGAGGCGCTCGACCGCAACAAGCTCTCCGTCATCGGCATCACGCCGGAGATCTACACGCGCGTCTTCGCCAAGGGGTCCTTCACCAACCCCGACCCGGGCGTCCGCCGGCTCGCGCACGAGCTGATCACCGACGCCGCGAACCAGGTGCGCGCGTTCGGCGCCGAGTACGTGAAGCTGTGGCCCGGGCAGGACGGCTGGGACTACCCGTTCCAGGTCGACCACGGCGCGCTGTGGAAGGCGTCGCTCGACGGCGTCGGGCAGCTGGCGAGCGAGAACCCGGACCTGAAGTTCGTCATCGAGTACAAGCCGCGCGAGCCGCGCGTGCACATGAGCTTCGACTCGGTCGCCCGCACCCTGCTCGGCATCGAGAAGATCGGCCTCCCCAACGTGGGCATCCTGCTCGACTTCGGGCACGCGCTCTTCGGTGGGGAGTCCCCGGCCGACTCGGCCCAGCTCGCGATCGACTACGGCCGGCTGTTCGGGATGGATGTCAACGACAACCTCCGCTCGTGGGACGACGACATGATCGCCGGCACGGTGCACCCGATCGAGCTGTTCGAGTTCTTCGTCACCCTGCGCAAGAACGGCTGGGAGGGCGTCTGGCAGCTGGACCAGTTCCCGTTCCGCGAAGACTCGGTCGGTGCTGCGAAGTCGGCGATCCGCTTCCTCAAGAAGGTGGAGGAAGGCCTCGACAGGCTCGACTTCGACGCGCTGGCGCAGGCGCAGTCGAGACAGGACGCCGTGACCGCGATGACGCTCGCGCAGAACGCCCTCTACGGCTGGTGACGCACGAAAGTCTCCTTTCCGCCGCAGCTAGAGTGGGCGCCATGAGCGATTCGGCGAGTCCCGCCTCCCCCGTGCAGTTCGCCGACGAACGTTTGTCGCTCGTCACCAAGGTGGCCAAGCTGTACCACGAGGCGGGGCTGCGCCAGCCGGAGATCGCCGAGAGACTGAACCTCTCTCAATCGCGGGTGTCCCGACTGCTCAAGCAAGCCACGGAATCGGGCATCGTGCGGACAGTGGTCGTCTCTCCCGCCGGGCTCTACGCGGACATCGAGGAAGCGCTCACCGAACGCTACGGGCTGATGGACGCCGTCGTGGCGGAGCCGATCGCGCCGGACGACCTGTCGATGCTCGCCGCACTCGGGTCGGCCGCAGCCACCTACCTGGAGAGCGCCCTGTCCACCGCGGAACGGATCGGTATCTCCTCGTGGTCCCAGACCCTCCTGGCGACAGTCAATTCGATGGCTCCGATCGGGCCGGTCCGCGTCTCCCGCGAGGTCGTCCAGGTTCTCGGTGGCGTGGGCCGGCCGGACGTGCAGGTGCAGGCCAACCATCTCGCCGACCAATTCGCTCGGGTCACCGGAGGGACCCCCCGATTCTTCCCCGCCCCGGGCATCGTCGGGTCGAAGGCCGCCCGCGACGCACTCATGGACGATCGCTACTTGGGCTCCATGGTCGAGCAATGGCAGGACCTCAACGTCCTGCTGGCAGGCATCGGTGCGCTCGAACCCTCCACCCTGCTCGCCTCTTCCGGCAACGCGGTCGATGAGGTTGAGACCGAGGCGCTTCAGGCGGCCGGCGCCGTCGGCGATGTGTGCCTCCGCTTCTTCGATCAGAATGGCGAGCTCGTCCAGACCGACCTGAACGACCGAGTGCTCGGGATCACCAGCGAGGCGCTGCGCGCCATTCCCCGACGGATCGGCATCGCCGGCGGCGAGCGCAAGCACGCGGCCATCCGCGGCGCGGTGCGTGGCGGCTGGATCAACATCCTCATCACCGACCGGACGACAGCCATGCAGCTCCTCGCCGACGACTGAGCGCCGCCGGGCTCTGCGCATTCCCTCCCTACTTCAATCAAGGAACAAAGCTCATGAAGCGCCGAATCATCATCAACACGGACGCAAAGAACGAGGCCGACGACCAGTTCGCCGTCGTTCACGCGCTGCTCTCCCCCACACTGGATGTCGCCGGAATCATCCCGGCGCACTTCGGCACACGTCGCACCACCGAAAGCATGCTCGAAAGCCGGCACGAGGTCGACCTCCTCCTCGAGCTGATGGATCTGGACGGCCAGGTCGAAGTCGCCAACGGCGCCCCGCGCGCTTTGGACGACGCGGCCATCCCCGTCGACTCCGATGGTGCACGCCTGATCATCCGCGAAGCCCACAAGAAGGGTCCGCTCTTCGTGACCTTCCTCGGCCCGCTCACCGATATGGCCAGCGCAATCCTCCTCGACCCCTCGATCATCGAAAACTCCGACCTGACGGTGGTCTGGATCGGGGGCAGCCCGCACGACGGCGTTCACGGCGGCGAACCGCATGGCGAGTTCAACGCGAGCAACGACGTCATCGCAGCCAATGTGGTGCTCGCCTCCGGTCTGACGGTGTGGCAGATCCCCTGGACGGTTTACAGCATGGTCTCCGTCGGCTTTGCCGAACTCGACGAGCGCGTCGCTCCGTACGGGCAGCTCGGCGAATACCTCGTGCAGCAGCTGAAAGAGTGGAATGCCGCCTACGTGCAGCCCGAGCGGGAATGCCATTCGCTCGGCGACTCGCCGGCGATCGGTGTCGTCTTGAATCCGGGGGTGCCGTCTGGCGCCACCATCCGGTGCGGCGAATCGACGCGGACGGCAGGCTGATGAGTCTGATCGTGGAAGGCCGGACCGTGAGAGTCGCGGACAGTGTCGACGTCCGCTACCTGCTCGAAGACATGTTCGCCAAGATCAAGCGCTTCGCCGCCTCGAACACGTGAGCTTCGCTCCGCTACGAGAGAATCGACAATGTGGCCTCGATGCGAGTAACACTGACCGACATCGCGAAAGCGGCGGGTGTCTCGGTTTCCACCGCGTCACGGGCTCTCACCGGGCGAGGCGACCTCACCCCCTGACGCGAAATCGTGTTCTGCGGGCAGCGAGCGAGCTGGGCTACGACGCAGGGCAGACAGCCAAGGGCCGTCCGACCACACGTGACCTGCGGCTCATCGAGCTCGTGCTCGGCAGCTTCGACGACGCGTGGACCGACGCGATCGTGGCCGGCGCGCGACAAGGCGCCTTCGAGCACGGATTCGATCTGGTCCTCACGCTCGAACGTGACGATCCCACCGACGACTGGCCGACCCGGGTGGCACGACGACGCCCCTCAGGCGTGATCCTGGGGATCATCCGCCCCACGACGCGTCAGTTGGACGAGTTGGCTGTGGCCCGCATCCCGATCGTCCTCCTCGACCCGCAGTCGGATCCGCACGGGCAGCTCGCGAGCATCGGAACCACCGACTGGCAGGGCGGCTACGACGCCGGCACACTCCTCGCCGCCACGCCGGTCGAACGTTTCGCCGTCGTGTGCGGAACACCCGCCTTCCGGTTCGGCCGGGCCCGTGAAGACGGATTCCGTTCCGCGATCGCCGACCACCGGGGCGACGTCTCGATCAGCAGGGTCGACTCGAGTTGGTCAGGCGCGGACGTCACCCCGGAGCTGCGCCGCGCCCTCAGCGAGTCGGACACGCCCATCGGGGTCTTCGCCTGCAACGACGAGATGGCGCTCACCGTCTACCGCGCGGCACAGGACCTGCGGCTGCGGATCCCTCAGGACGTCAGCGTGGTCGGCTACAACGACGAACCCAGGGCAGCCCTCGCCACCCCACCGCTCAGCTCGGTCAGTCAACCGCTCCAGGCGATGGCCCAGCGGGCAGTGCAGCTGGTCAGCGAGCTCCGGATTCGTGACCAGGAGCGCTTCGAACGGATCGAGCTCGCGACCAGGCTCATCGTGCGGGAGTCAACGCTTCCTCCGCGGACTCCGCACTGACGACCGATCCGGTGAATGCGCCATGAAGCGGTAGGTATCGCACCGACCGCACGACCGACCGGGAGCCACTCGCCCCCAGCGCCAGCATGCGTCCGGTGAAACCGCCGGCGACCTCGGTGGAGAGGTACCGTCCATCCAATCGTGCCACCGTATGCAGTCCCACGCCGTCGCGGTAGGCCAGCACGATGTCGTCCGGACCGCCGTGCCCGAACGGAACCGTCGGAGACTCCGCTGCCACGCTTGCGATGACCAGCGAG
Organism: Leifsonia sp. L25; assembly: GCF_050632895.1. The sequence continues at coordinate 626,791 of NZ_JBODRZ010000003.1, forward strand.
ATCTCGTCCGGTCCGACGGCGACCCGGGCCACATCCGAAATCGCGTCGCCGATACGGACGCTCGCTGTGAGCGTCCCCTCCCGCCATTCGAGGCCGTACCAGTGCCGATCGTCCATGCGGAGGCGGAGTCGTCCCGAGTCCAGGAACCACGCTTCTGCGCTCCAGCTCAGGTCGCGCACCCGACGACACAGCAGCGCCGCATCCGATCCGTCGCCCGGCACCAGGTCGGCGCCTCCGCCCGGCAGCGGCGTGAGCACCGCTGCGGGATCGCCTCCCGGGCTCACCCAGTCCGGTGCGAGAGCGGCGCCGGAGAAGTCCTCGACGAAGGAGGTCTCCGCCGCCCCGACCGCGTAACGGTTCTCGTCGAAGACGGGCCATCCGTCGACCCAGTCGACACCCGCCACGAACGTCTCCCGGCCCAGAACGTGGAAGCCGGGTGTGGAGCCGCTCGGCCTCACTCCCAGGTACACGGCCGCCCAGCGCCCGTCGGGCGTCTCGACGAGATCGGCGTGGCCGACGTTCTGAACCGGGTGCCCGCTGCTGCGGTGCGTGAGGATCGGGTTCCACGGGCAGGGATCGAAGGGACCCGCCGGGGAACTGGACCGCGCGACGGTCACGCTGTGCCCTCTCTCGGTTCCGCCCTCCGCGAGAAACAGGTACCAGAAGTCGCCGATCCGATACAGGTGAGGACCCTCGGGAGCGACCATGCCGGTCCCCTGCCAGACCGCGTAGTCCGACCCGAGAAGCCGCCCCGTCCCGAGATCGATCGGCGCCTGGCGGATGCCTCGGCCACCGTCCTCGAAGTTCAGCGCGTTCCAGGTCAGGTAGCACGTTCCGTCCTCGTCCCAGCACACGTCGGGATCGATTCCGACGGCGCCCGGGACGAAGACCGGATCGCTCCACCCGTTCGCGGGATCGTCGGTGCTCAGGATGACCTGCCCGTGATCGAAATCGCTGACATTGGTCGTGATGAACCAGAACCGGCCGTCGTGATGACGAAGAGTCGACCCGTAGATCCCGGTCGACGGACCGTCGAGGCCGTGGAGGAACTGGCTGCGACGATCCAGGATGTTGCCCACCTGCGTCCACTCGAGCAGATCCCCGCTTCGGAACAGCGGCGCCCCGGGGAAGTACTCGAAGCTGGAGTTGGCGAGATAGTAGTCGCCCCCGACCTTGCAGATGGTCGGGTCCGGATGGAAGCCGGGCAGGATGGGTCGCATAAGCACACCCTGAATCGGAGTCGTCGACGAGTCCAGCCGATCACCCACTATTGCGCAAAAGGCACTGACCCGATTCGAGAGCACAGAGAATGGAGAGCGTCACACGTCCAAGGAGGCCAGTTGCCCAGCGTTGCGCCGTGGAAGCCCCTCGAACTCGAGTTCTCAAGCGCCCTCCCCTACGCCGACCCCTACTCCGATGTGGACGTCACCGTCACCTTCGCGTCACCGTCAGGCGGCACACTGTCGCGGCCGGCGTTCTGGGATGGCGCACGAACGTGGCGGGTGCGGTTCGCGCCGACCGAGCCGGGTCGCTGGACCTACTCGACAAGCGCCACAGTACCGACGGATGCCGGCCTGCACGGTGTCACCGGAGCGGTCGACTGTCTCGCCGACGATGCCGCCGGCGGCAGTCGCGGCTTCTTGGAGGCGGCTCCGTCCGGACGTCACCTCCAGCGCCGTGACGGGACGCCGTTCTTCTGGCTGGCGGACACGCACTGGCGCTTCGCCCGGGAGCGGTGGGAGGAATCCAACAAGCCCGGTTGGTCATCCCAGTTCCGCGACACCGTCGATCTGCGCGTACGTCAAGGGTTCACCGTCTACCAGGGGAATCTGCTCTCCTACTCGCCCCCCGACTTCTGGTCCACGGCCGCCGGCCGCTCCACGATCGATGTCGCGTTCTTCCGCGACGTCGTGGATCCGCGGATGGCCTATATCGCAGAGGCGGGACTCGTCCACGCTCTCGGCCTCGGCTGGCATCACGCCGCCGATGGCGACCCCGCTGCGCTGATCCGCCTCGCCCGGTACGTCGTCGCCCGCTACGGCGCATACCCCGTGGTGTGGACACTGGGCGGGGAGGCCGCGGGATACGACGCCGCTCGACGCACCGACCGCATCGCCGCCTGGCGCGACGTCGCTCTCACCATCAGGGACCACGACGACTACCGCCACCCGATCACGGCCCACCTGACCACCGAGAGACCGATCGCCGACTACTACCAGGACGAGGACTGGCTGACTTTCACGCTCAACCAGCTCGGCCACGGCGACCTCGACATGAGCCCGTCGCACTGGACAGAGCACCTGACCCGGTACCCCGGCCGGCCCCTCGTCGAAGGAGAGAGCTTCTACGAAGGCCTCATCAGCGTCGAACCCACCGGTCGCCGCCCGGTCACCGACGTGATGATGCGCCAGGTCGCGTATCGCGCCATCCAGTCCGGTTGCTGCGGGTACAGCTACGGCGCCCAGGGCTGCTGGAACGGCGCATGGGACCGGTCCGTGTCGGAGATGTCCTGGGGCTCGCTCGCCTGGTACGAGGGCGTCGACCTTCCCGGCGGTCGGCAGCTGGGCTACATGCGCCAGCTCTACGAGTCCCTGCCGTGGACCGCGCTGCGCCCGGCGGCCCACCTGTTCACGGCCGACAGCGGCATCAACCAGACCTTCTATCGGCCGTTGGTCGCAGCGGACGACAGCACCAGCACAGTCGTCCTCCACTTCGGGGAGACCTATCGGCCCGACGAAGGAGGCGGCGTGCTCCGCGATCTGGCCGGATCCGCGTATCGGGTCGAGTGGTTCGATCCGAGAACGGGCGAGCGGTCCGCCGTCGCGGCCGAGGCTCGTCCTCTCGACGGGCGCCTCCCCGTCCCGCCCACACCATCGCCTGAAGACTGGGTGCTCATCGCGCGCACAGTCGAATCGGAGAACACATGAAAACGTCCTTCAACGCCGACTGGATCGTCCGGCCGAATGTCAGCATCTTCACCCAGCTCAACGCTGACGCGGACGAGTCCGAGACGATCACCCTTCCCCACGACGCGATGCTCGATCTTCCGCGGGACCCGTCGATCGGCCCATCGACCGGATACTTCTCCGGCGGTTCCGTCGCCTACACGAAGCAGTTCGACGTGCCCGACGAATGGCGGGACAAGAGGGTCAGCGTCGAGTTCCAGGGGGTCTATCGCGACGCGACGGTGTTCGTGAACGGCGCGTACCTCGGTCAGCGCCCCTCCGGCCACAGCCCGTTCCGGATCGCCCTCGACCCGGCGCTGCGCTACGGCGAGACGAACGAGATCCGGGTCGAGGCCCGAGCCCACGAAGACGCCCGATGGTATTCGGGGCTGGGGATCTACCGCGACACCGTCCTCACCGTCTCCGGCCTGCTGCACCTGAAGGCGGACGGAATCCAGGTCACGACGCCGGACGTGGACGACGAGCGCGCGGTCGTCGAGGTCTCGACCACGCTGCTGAACGAGGGCGTGAACACGCGCACCGTCCGCGTCGCGATCGACATCGTGGACGCGGAGGGACAGACCGTCGCGAGCGGCTCCAGTCCGGTGACCCTCGCTCCCGGCGAGACGGCCACCGCGCACCAGAGGCTGTATGTGTCCACTCCACGCCTGTGGGAGCTGGACTCCCCCACCAGTACTCCGCGCAGATCCAGGTCACGGACGGCGACGAAGCTGTCGACGAAGACACCGTGCGATTCGGCATACGGACGCTCCGACTGGATCCGACGCACGGGCTGCGCCTCAACGGCACGCCCATCAAGCTCCGTGGCGCCTGCGTGCACCATGACAACGGGGTTCTCGGCGCTGTCTCGATCTACCGCGCAGAAGAGCGTCGAGTCGAGCTGCTCAAAGCGGCCGGTTTCAACGCGATCCGGGCTGCGCACACCCCCTCAGTCCTGCGGCGCTGGACGCCTGCGACCGGCTGGGGATGCTGGTCGTCGATGAGGCGTTCGACATGTGGACCAAGGGTAAGAATCCCTTCGACTATTCGCTGGCCTTCCCCGAGTGGTGGGAGCGCGACATCGAAGCGATGGTCGCGAAGGACATCAACCGGCCGTCGGTCGTCATGTACTCGATCGGCAACGAAGTCCTCGACGCCGGCAACGCGCTCGGCGCCCGGTGGGGTCGACGACTCGCGGAGAAGGTCCGCGCGCTCGATCCCACGCGCTTCGTCACCAATGGGATCAGCGGCTTCGTCGCCACGATCTCCGACATCCTGCCGGAGTTCCGGGCGCAGGCGGGCGAGCTCAGCACGCAGGTCGGCGTCAACGACCTGATGTCGCAGCTCGGCGACCTCATGGACCAGATCTCCTCTCCGACGTCGTCACCGACAAGACCGAGGAGTCGCACTCCGTCGTCGACGTCGTCGGCCACAACTACGCTCACGAACGGTATCTCGCCGACGCGAAGCGGTTCCCCGACCGGGTGCTGATGGGCACCGAGACCCTCGCGAAGAAGATCGACGAGATCTGGCCGCTCGTCACTGAGAACGCCCACGTCATCGGCGACTTCACCTGGACCGGCTGGGACTACCTCGGCGAGGCGGGACTGGGCCTGGTCGCGTACGCGGACGCCGACGCGGACAGCCCTGCCGACCCTCAGGCGTTCCCTACTCTGCTGGCGTGGGCCGGCGACATCGACATCACCGGTCACCGTCGTCCGGCGTCCTACTACCGGGAGATCGTCTTCGGGCTGCGCACCGCTCCCTACATCGCCGTGCACCGCCCTGAAGCGCGCAGCGGAAAGGCAACGGCGCACAGTTGGGCCTGGACCGACACCATCGGATCGTGGACGTGGAACTCCGCCCCCGACACTCCGCTGACCGTCGACGTCTACAGCCCTTCGCCGGAGATCGAGCTCATCCTCAACGGGCGGTCGCTCGGCCGTCGTCGAACGGAACGTCATATCGCCGGTTTCGAGGTTCCGTATGAAGCCGGGACGCTCGAAGCGGTGGCCATCGACAACGGCACCGAAGTCGGCAGACACGCACTCGTCTCAGCGGGCCCGGTGCGGGCCCTGCGCGTCGCGGCCGACCGGCCGGAGATCCGCTCGGACGACTCGGACCTCTCCTACGTCACCGTCGAGCTCGTTGACCCGGACGGTGTGGTCTCGACCCTCGGCGACCGTCCGGCCATCGTCACTGTCGCGGGGGCAGGTGTGCTTCAGGGGTTGGGAAGCGCCAGGCCCGTGACCGACGAGAGCTACACCGCCGAGACGCACACGACCTTCGAAGGACGTGCACTGGCCGTGATCAGACCAACCGGAACGGGTCCCATCGAGATCACGGTGACCGCGGACGGTCTGGCCCCGGTCACCGTGACCGTGACAGCGGTCTGAGCGTCAGTCCCTGCTCAGCCGCGTCACCGTCCAAGGACGCACGACCAACCAGAGTGCGAGCATCGCAACGATCATCGCCGTGACGACGATGATGCCGAGGCTCGCAGCACCCGCTTTCCCGAGAAGGCCCGGGAGCGGCGACACGACGCCTCCGGCGATGGAGTTCGCGAAGCCCGTGATCGCCGCGGCCGACCCAGCACGCCCCCGGTGGTCCTTGAGCGTGAGGATGGACACGCAGGGGTTGGCGAACCCGGATGCCGAGACGAAGACGAAACTCACGGCCGCGACGCTCAGGAAAGGCGCGTGCGACAGGCCCAGCAGCGTCAGCGCTGCACCGCTCGCGAGCATGACGGTCAGCACACCCGCCAACATCCATGCCGGCTCCAACCATCGCATCAGCCGCGCCGAGACCTGCGTCGCGGCCAGCAGACCGAGCGCGTTGACGGCGAACAGCAGGCCGAATTGCTGAGCATCCAGGCCGAACCCGTCCTGGAAGATGAATGGCGTCGTCGACAGGTAGGTGATCACCGTGGCGAAAACCATGGCGGCGATCACCGCGACACCCACGAAGGCGCGATCAGCCAGGATGATGCGCACCCTGGCGTGCATCGTGACTCGCTCGGACTCCCCTGCACATGCGCCTGCAATGTCTCGGGCACCACGAGTGTGCAGGCGATCACGATCGCGAGACCGAAGCCGGCGAGCAGCCAGAACACCCCTCGCCACGACATCACCAGGAGGAGCTGGGACCCGAGGACCGGGGCGATGATCGGCGCCAGTCCGCCGATCATCGCGATGCTGGCGAGCATGCGGACGAGCCGATAGCCGCCGAACAGGTCCCGGATGATCGCCACGGTCACGACAGCGCTCGCAGAGGCACCGATGCCCTGACCGAAACGCGCCGCCGCCACGATCACGATCCCGGGCGCGAGCGCCACCGCGCAGCTGGCCACCACGTGCAGACCCGTCGCGAGCACGAGCGGAACACGCCGGCCGAACGCATCGCTCAACGGACCCACCACGATCTGCCCGACGCCCATTCCGATGGCTGTCGCCGTCAGAGTGAGCTGCACACCCGCCTGCGACGCGGACAGGTCACGCTGCACCTCGGGAAACGCCGGCAGATAGAGGTCCATCGTGAACGGGCCGAGCATCGTCAGCGCCCCGAGAACCACGGCCAGCACCCAGCGCCTGTCCGGTTCGGCGGCGGGAACGGCGGCGACGACAGGCGGACGCGCCGCCCTCGCAATCGGGCCGACCTGCGTCGGAGGCGGGGTCATCCTCGACTCGCGCGCTGGGAGGGATCGGCGGCGTAGAACGCTCTCGATGCCCCGTCGACCAGCAGGTCGGAGGTGACGGTGAACACGTCCGCGAGCCGGAGGTCCTCCGAGGACGCCCCGATGAACACGTCGACCTCACCCGCCTCCACGCGCCACTGGAGTGCGGAGTCGACGAACGCCAGCTGGCTCATCGACAGGGAGAACGACACCTCGGCGCTCTCCCCCGGCGCAAGCTGGACGCGGCGGAACCCCGCCAGTTCGAGGACCGGCCGGGACAGGGAGGCGTAACGGTCGCGGATGTAGAACTGGACGACCTCGGTGCCGGCCCGGTCCCCCGTGTTGCTGAGGGTGAACGTGACATCGACTGATCCGGAGGCGGCGATCTCGCGTTGCGACAACCGCAGTCCCGCGTACTCGAAGGTGGTGTAGGTCAGGCCGTGCCCGAACGGGTGTCGCGGGGTGTGCAGCGCATCGACGTATTCGGCGAAGCCGATGCTCGCGCCCTGGTGCCAGCTGGAGCCGTAGGGGTGCGCAGAGTAGATCGGCACCTGGCCTGCATTGCGGGCGATGCTGACCGGCAGCCGACCGCTCGGGTCGTAGGAGCCTGTCAGGACGTCGACGATCGCCTCCGCCCCGCACTCGGCCGGACTCCACGCCTCGACCAGGGCACTCAGGTGGGCGTCGGCCGCATCGCTCGAGATCGGCCGGCCATCCAGGTGGACGCCCACCAGTGGGACATCGAGGGCGGCCAGCTTCCCGATGAGCTGCTCCTGGCACGGCGGGAGGTTGATGTCGGTGGCATCGATCCCTTCTCCCATGGAGGCGATGGAGGCGGTCCCGTGCTTCCCGCCGAGGGTGAGGATGACCAGGTCGGCCTCTCGCGCCAGGGCGATCGCCTCCGCGTGTCCCGAATCGTCTACACCGGCGATCGGGTACCCGTAGGACCAGGAGATCTCGGTCTCCGGCAACCGGGCACGCAGCTCGTCGAGAAGCGTGCGGATGCCGGGCTTCTGCTGTTGGAGCAGGGCTTCGTACTCGGGGCCGTCCGAGGCCTCGATGGTCGTTCCCGGAATTGTGGCGGCGATCGAGCGATCGTCGTCCTGCCCCGTCAGACCCGCCATCGACGTGTGCACCGCGAGCTTGCCCTCGGCCATCGAGTAGTGGGTGTACCCGCCGAAGAAGAACCGGGCGCTGGCGGCGTGAGGGCCGATCACGGCGATCGTGCGGACGTCTCGGGCCAGCGGCAGCACGCCGCTGTTCTGCAAAAGCACGATCGATTCGCGTGCCGACTGCAGCGAGACGTCGCGGTCCGACGCGGTCGAGAATCGAGCGTCCCGCTCGGCGTTCTCGGGCGCGTACGGACGCTCGAACAGCCCCATCCGGAACTTGGTCGTGAGCACCGCCCGGACGGCGCGATCCAGGAGAGCCATGTCGGCGCGGCCGTCGGCGAACCACTCGCGCAGCTCCGGGCCGAACCCGCGCGGGACATGCAATTCGACGTCGAGACCGGCATGCAGAGCCGCAAGGCCTGCCTCGGGCAGCGACGCGGCGACGTGCTGAACCTCGTGCAGATTGCCGATCGCGCCGTAGTCCGACACGACGAGGCCCCGGAAGCCCATCTGCTCCCGCAGCAACGTCGTGAGAAGGGGAGCCGAGGCGGAGACCGGTTGACCGGCCACGGAGTTGTACGACGGCATCATGCCGAGCAGGCCCGCCTCGGTGATGGCCGCTTGGAACGGCTTGCCGTACACCTCCCGCAGCAGGCGGTCGGGAATGTCGCAATGGGCTCCATGGATGCCGCCCTCGGTGTGATGCGACCCGATGAAATGCTTGGCCACGGCTTCGGTGCGGCGGCCGTCGGCGTCCTCACGCTGCAGCCCGCGCACGGCTGCGACGCCCAGCGCGGCCGCGAGGGTGGGGTCTTCGCCGTAACTCTCTCCGTGCCGCCCCATCCGAGGGTCGCGAGAGACGTCGAGGACCGGCGCGAGCGTGTGGGTGATCCCCACCGCTCGCTCCTGCCGGCCCACGATCTCGGCGATCGCGTACTCCAAGTCGATGTCCCAGCTCGCGCCCCGCGCCAGCCCGGACGGGAAGCTCGTCGCTCCCGGCAGGTAGGCGCCGCACATCCCCTCCATGTGGAAGATGGCGGGGATGCCCAGGCGAGACGCCTCCATCGCCTCGGTCTGAACGCGTCGTTGGAAGGCGGTCACTTCGTCCAGGGTCCGCGCGGACCTCGTCTCCAGGCTCGACACTTCGCCGACACCGTGCGGAAACGCCTTCACGAAGTCCGACGTGTCGTTGATGTCGACGGGGAAGTAGCAGGACACCTGCGCCATCTTCTCGTCGAGTGTCAGCTGCGCGAGAAGCAGGTCGGCCCGCTCCGCGGGGTCGAGCTGCGGGTTGCGACCGCCCAGCGGCCGGAAACGGTCGGCGTGCGTTCGGAGGGTCGCCTCACTCGTCGCGTCGCCGTGCGCCTGGATCCGGTCTCCAGAAGTGTCGAGCCACGGCCGACCCGGTGTGATAGCTGTGCGGGCGATTTCAGTCATCGTCTGTTCCATCCGCCGGCTCTGGCAGCGGCCGGTGCGCCGCGCCGGTCGGGAACTGCCGGACTTCCTGAATCGATGCCCTCGCGACGGCTCAGTTCCGCGGCGGAGGATGCCCTTCAAGTATCAAGAGCGGCACGCCGGATCGTCCAATCAGAAACCGGCATTTGCGCAATCCTCTCCCGAGTAGTCGAGATTCTTTGTGTGCACGAACTCCGGCGTGAACTGGTGTCCCGAGCCGGTCGCCAGGGTCGAGTCCAGTGCGATCGACTCGGGGAGCGCGGCGTGGACTGTCGTGCGCTCACCCTCAGCCGAGCAACCCGGTTGAGCTCGACGCTCGGATGTCATCGGAGGCGAGGCCGACAGACAACGTCACAGGACCATGAGGCGCCACGCGGGCGCCATCGAGGCCGGTGTACGCAAGCCGGGTCACCGGGGCGCTGAGCCGAACTTCAGCAGTATCACCGGGCGCCAGCTCGACGCGCGCGAAGTCGAGCAACTGCCGAACCGGCCGCACGACCGGTGCGGTCGCGACGCGCGCGTAGAGCTGTACGATCGTCGCGCCCGCGCACGGCCCCGTGTTCGCCACCACAACGGACATCCCCAGCTCACCGGCACGGTCGGTAGCCTCGGAGCTGCCGGTCACCTCGAACGTCGTGTACGACAACCCGTGCCCGAAAGCGAAGAGGGGTCCTTCACCATCGGTGTCGTTGTATCCGTGTCGGGTTCCGGAAGGGTGGTCGTAGCCGCTGCCGTAGTGGTGTCCGTGATACACCGGCAGTTGCCCGGCCGACCGTGGGAAGGTGTTCGGCAGCTTCCCACTGGGGTTCACCGCGCCGAAGAGGACCCTGGCCACTGCGGGACCCGCGTGCTCACCGAGGAGTGGGGCGAGTACGAGCGCATTCGACTGCATTGCGATCTCGGCCAACAACAGTGGTCGGCCGGACACGACGACCGTCACGAGCGGCACGCCCGTGCGGGCGATCGTTTTGATCAACCGCTCCTGGTTGCCAGGAAGCCGCGGTTCAGCGGTGCTCTGTCCCTCCCCCGCCGTATTGTTACCGACCCAACCGGTGCGCTCGCCGACCGCTGCGATGACGACGTCGGCCTCCGCGATCGCAGCCGTTAGCGAGTCGCCGAGCGGATCGCCGTCGTCGAGAAAGGACCCGGCCGGAACATACGTGATATCGGACGAATGCGTACGCAGAGCGTCCAGGAGGGTGAGGGCCTCCGGGTGGATCGCCCGCGCAGTGGCCTCGAATCGGGGTTCTATCCCGGGCATGCGCGCTTGGAAGATGTCCGTGAACACGAACGTATCCGGGTCGATCCCGGGGATCTCGCCGTCGCGGAGCGCCATCGAGCCCAGCACCATCTCGGAGTCCGAGGTGGACGTGTAGGCGCCGAAGTGGATGCGCAGCTCGTCGGCCGCCGGACCCACCACGGCGATGCGCGATCCGGGCAAGAGCGGGAGGACTCCGTCGTTGACGAGCAGAGTGATGGATTGTTCGGCGATCTGCCTGCCGAGCCCCGCGGACTCCTTCTTCGATGCGAGGGGCCGAGGGCTCCGCCTCTCGAACCCGGGGACGAGGCCGAGCCTGGTTTTGACGGTCAGCACACGGTCGACCGCTTGATCGATGACGCGCTCGTCGACTCGGCCGGAGCGGACTTCGTCGGCGAGAGCGCTAAAACGATCCGTCTCAGGGAGTTCCGCGTCGATTCCGGCGCTGACGGCCTGGGCCGCCGCCTCTCCGGGTGTGCGGGCGGTGTGGAAGATCGTCTCCAGCATCCGGACAGAGCTGTAGTCGCTGACGACAATGCCGGTGAACCCCAGCTGGCCACGGAGGAGGTCGGTCAGTAACCACCGGTTGGCGACCGCCGGCACACCATCGATCTCGTTGTACGAGTTCATCACGACGGAGAGCCCGGCCTCGTCGATCGCGCGTCAGAAGGGCTCCGCATACTCGTCGACCAGCGCGCGTGTGCCGATCGACGTCACGGCCTGGTTCAGGCCCCCTTCGGACGCTGCATAGCCGAGGAAGTGCTTGCCGGTCGCGAGAACGGCTGCGGTCGTCTCCCGACCATGGACCCCATGCACGAAGGCGACGGCGCAACGCGCCACGAGCTCAGGATCTTCTCCGTAGGTCTCGTGCACTCGGCCCCACCGCGGGTCGCGTGCGATATCCATGACAGGAGAGAAGACCAGATGACCACCCACGTCGTGGACATACGCGGAGGAGATCGCGGCTTGAGCCTCGATGAGTTCGGGGTTCCACGCGGCCGCCTGCGCCCAGGCCGTGGGGAACTGCGGCGCAGCTCGGTGCACGACGCCGCTGATCGCCTCGAAGTGCACGAGTGCGCCGATCCCGAACGGCGCGCGCTCGGTGACCTCTTCCTGGATGGCTCGCACGTCGTCGCGGAGCTGTTCGCGAGTGGTTCCCGCGAACCACGCCATCGAGAGGTGGCCCACCCCGTGCGGACTCAGCTGAGAGAGACGGCCGATGTCCAGTCCGAACAGTGCACCGCTTCCCGAGTCCGGCGGGGCAAGCAGATCGGTCAGACGGATGCCGCTGAGCTGAGCGACCTTCTCATCCAGAGACAGCCGTCGTCGAATCGCCTCGGGTGTCATGGCGTTTCCTTTCTCGTCACCGCGCTCCGGCGTCCGCAGCATGGAGGGCGAACTTCGCGAACATGTCTTCGAACATCAGGCGCGTGTCCGGCCGGGTGAAGACGCGCACGGGAGGCAGCGTCGGCTGGGCCGCCCCGTACCAGCCGGAGTCAGTGATGGACATCCGCGGCATCATGACCGAGTCCGATGAGGCCGGGTCCGGGTCGAATCCTGACTGCAGGGCGGTCAGCAGCACGAGCGGGCTGTCGCCCAGCACGTACGTCTCCCCCACGTTCAACCCGTGCTCGCCTACCCGGTCGGCGAATCCGTCGAGGGCCGACAAGAGGTGGGCGCCAAGACCTCCGAGACTCCCCACGCGCCGGCGCAGCTCAGCCCAGGACACCAGGCAACGCCGGTACGCGTCGGCCGGGACCTGCCAGAGCGGAATCGGCGAACCGAACACGACCTGCGCGCTGGCCACGTCGATATTCATGTTGTACTCGGCCCCGAACATCGACGGCTCCGCGGGTTCCGGGTCGGAGTAGCCTGCACCGCCGATCCAGACTGCCGTGAGCCGTTCGGCGATGGCGGGCTCGGCGAGATAGGCGTTTGCGAGTTCGGTCAGGCCGCCGCCGAGGACCACGTACAGCGGCAGATCAGTGTCGTCTCTCATGGCTTCCACGACGATCGCGTCACTCGCCTCAGACCTGACCGGGGCCGCATCGCTGCGATCCTGCTCAGTACCACGCAGGACGGGGATGTCGATCTTCATCTGCTCGAGCAGCGCTGCCACCTCGGAGACTCCCCGGTCGACCGAGCCGAGGTGCGCTCTCGGGGGCACCGCCGGCAACCGCGACGCGATGACGAACGGGATCTCTACCGATGGCGACAGAAGATGATGCGCAAGCTGAAAGAGGTCGTCCGGATCGCCTGCAAAATCGTTGTCGACGATCACCCGCGCGCGGGGCGGACGGGAGATCAATTCGGCCGGGTTCACTGATGAGCCGTCCTGCTCTGGCGAAGCTCCGCGAGCCGTTGGAGCAGACGCTCTCCCAGCACGGGGAATGGCAGTTTCGACGCGGCCATCGGCAGGATCGTGCGAAGCGGCATCGGGAGAACCAGCGGGAGCGTCGCGTCGTCCCACTCCCCCGTGCCCTGCGTCGCGAACTGCCTCATCATCTCCTGCAGAGCCACAGCGCCCTCGGCGTCGGCGAACCATTCGCCCATCGCTGAGTCGAGTGTCAGAGGCGGTGCCGGCTCCGTGCCGGCAAGCTCGACCCTGACCTGGGCGCGAATGTCGCGCGAGGAGGCTGCCGCCTGAATCGTGTAGAGACCCCCACCGCGAACCCATCGCCGGGAGCGCGAGCTCCAATAGTCCAGGTCCGCGAGCGGAATCCGTGACGTGGCCACGGTGCTGCCGCCGGCTTCCACGACCACCTTCTCGAACCCCACCAGCTCGTGGGCTGGGCGGTCTTCCTCCGACTTCGGCGGAACGGAGTAGAACTGCACGACCTCCGCGCCGTCGCGCGATCCGTTGTTGGTCACGCGGACCCGGACCTCCAGGGTGTCTCCCACAATGTCGGCGACGAGGTCTTCGTACTGGAAGCTCGTGTACGAGAGGCCATGTCCGAAGGGATAGGCGACATCGCGTCCCACCGAGTCGAAATGCCGGTAGCCCACGTAGATCCGCTCGCCATAGAGGACCGTCTGCCCGTTTCCGGGGAAGTTGTGGAATGACGGAGTGTCCGCGAGTGCGAGCGGGATCGTCTCCGCGAGCTTTCCCGACGGATTGGTGTCGCCGAACAGGAGAGAAGCCGCCGCGCTCCCGACGGCCTGCCCACCCAGCCACATCTCGAGGATCGCCTGGACGCCTCCCCGCCACGGCTCGACGGACACGACACCGCCGTTGGAGAGTACGACGGTGACCCGATCATTTGTCTCCACGATCCGCCGCAGCAGCTTCAACTGGTCATCGGGAAGGTCCATGGTGGCGCGGTCGAATGCTTCGGACTCGTCCTCTGCGGGAAGCCCGAGGAATACGACGACGTCGGACGCTTCGCGAGCCGCTTTCACGGCCTGATCCACGAGCCCGGGATCCGCCTGACCGTCCAATGTGAAACCGGGCTCGAAGGTCACGGCCCGATCCCCGGCTCGCGCACGGATGGTCTCCAACGCATTATCGATTCGTGTCGGCACGATGTGGCTGCTTCCAGCGCCCTGGTAGCGCGGTGTGCGAGCGAACTCTCCGATGACGGCGATGGGGCCTTCGGCGTCGGCGGAGAGCGGGAGGACCCCCTCGTTCTTGAGAAGAACGGCAGACTGCTCGGCGATCTCCTTCGCGAGAGCGTGATGGGTCTCCGCATCGAAGGCGGGCGCATGGCCCGCTCGAGCAGCGACGATGGTCACAGCGAGCTCGGCGACCCGTGAGGCTGCTCGATCGAGAATCGCCTCGTCGAGCGCACCGCTGCGAACTGCCTCAGTCAGGGCGGCCCAGCCGGCTCCCGTGCCCGGCATATCGAGATCGAGGCCGGCCCGCACGGCCGCGACGACGTCGGAGGCAGCCGCGCCCCAGTCGGAGAGGACAACGCCTTCCCAGCCCCACTCATCTCGAAGGATCTCCGTGAGTAGCCAGTGGTTCGAGATCACCGGCTCGCCGTTGACACCGTTATAGGAGGCCATGACGGTGGCAGGCGAGGACTTATCGATGACCCGCTGGAAGGCCCGGAGATAGATCTCGCGCAGGGTGCGCTCGTCCACCTCGGCGCTGATCCGCATGCGGTCGGTTTCCTGGTCGTTCGCAACGTAGTGCTTCACCGACGCCGCGACCCCGTGAGTCTTCAGCCCCCGCACCCATGCCGCCCCGAGCTCACCGGACAGAAGCGGGTCTTCGGAGAAATACTCGAAGTTCCGGCCGCACAGGGGGCTGCGTTTGATGTTCACTCCGGGGCCGAGCAGCACGTCAACGCCCAGCGTGCGCGCTTCGGCTCCCAGCGCGACGCCCATGGTGGAGAGAAGATCACGATCCCACGAACTCGCTGACGCAGACGCAGTGGGGAAGGCAGTCGATGGTCGGGCCGCGTTGATGCCCAGGTGGTCATCGCGACCTTCCTGGCGACGAACTCCGTGCGGGCCGTCGGATAAGACCACGGCCGGGATGCCGGCCGATTCAACGGCCGTGGTGTTCCAGAACGCGAAGCCGGAAACAAGCGACGCCTTCTCTTCGAGGCTCAGCCCGTCGATCAGGAGGTGGTTGGTCATCTGAATGGTTCTCTCCGGTACCTGGGGGTGGTCAGCTGGTCGTGTTTCCGGCCGAGTGCGCCAGACCGGCGCTTTCTCCGCCGTCGGCGATGAACTCTGCGCCGGTCGAGAAGGAGGACTCGTCGCTCGCGAGAAAGACGACGAGTTTCGCGATCTCGCTCGTCTCGCCCATGCGGTGGAGTGCGACGTGTTCCTGAGGGAACTCCATCCGCTGCAGCAGCGGAGTGCGGATAAGGCCCGGGTGCACGGTGTTGACCCGGACGTTGTGCGGACCGAGATCGAGGGCCGCACTCTTGGTCAGCCCTCGGAGACCGAACTTCGACGCGTTGTATCCGGTGATGCCTCCGAAGCCCTGGAGCCCGGCGGCAGAGGAGATGTTGATGATCGACCCGCGCCCGGAGGCTTTGAGCGCCGCCGCAGCCGAACGGATCCCGTAGAAGGAGCCGGTCAGGTTGACGTCGATGACCAGGTTCCAGTCCTCCGGCGAGTGCTCGTCGATCGGAGCGTTCCGCACCACCCCGGCGTTGTTGACGAGGATGTCCAGGCGACCGAACGTTTGCGCGACCACCTCGACGGCGTTGCGCCACTGGTCGTATTCTCGGACGTCGAGATGGACATAGTGCGCCGACGGTCCGATCTCCGAGGCGAGCCGCTGACCTTCTTCGTCGAGAACGTCACCGATCACCACCGAGGCTCCTTCCGCGACCAGTTCCCGGGCGAATTCGGCCCCGAGCCCGCGGGCAGCTCCGCTGATGAGCGCGACCTTGTCGGTGAGACGGTTCATGCGTGACGACTCGCTTTCCTCGATTCGAACCAATTTCGAAACTTAAAACTATTTTCGCGTTCGGGGCAACCTATCACAGCGTCTCCGCGGCGCGTGGCTGCTCGGGGCGGCGCCTCCAGGCCGAGCGCGGCACCCGGACGCCTATCATCGGAAGCATGTCCGCGGAGTCCACCCCTGAGCGCCCAGCGAGCGGCCCCGGTTCGCGAGGTCCGTACGCGAAGTCCGCACAGGTGCGGCAGAAGATCCTCGAGGCGTGCATCGAGGCGTTCAGCGTCTCCGGCTTCCACGGCGCCACGATGAAGGAGATCGCCGCCAAAGCCGGGATCAGCCAGACCGGCCTGTTGCACCATTTTCCCGACACCCGCTCCCTTCTGATGGAAGTCCTCGAAGAGCGCTCGCTTCAGGAATCATCCATCCTCCACTCGGCTGCCGAGAAGGACTTCTTCCATGCGCAACTGAGCGTCGTCCGCGACAATGAGGCCCGTCCCGGAATGCTCCAGCTGCACACAACCATCTCCGCGGAGGCGACCGACGCGGGCCATCCTGCGCATGACCGGTACCGGCAGCGCTACGACGACCTGCGCGAGTATCTCGCTGCGCTGTTCGAGATGCAGCAGAGCCGCGGTTACGTCCGCGTGTCCGCGTCGCCCACCGCTCTGGCCAACCTCTTCGTCGCCGCCCTCGACGGATTGCAGTTGCAGTGGCTCTACAACCCCGATGACGTGGATGTGGCGGAAAGCCTCGAAGCGTTGATCGATGCGTTGCTGAGCGACGTCGCCTGACGAGAGGGTCGAACGGCCGCCGGCTCAGCGCGTGCCGCGCACACGCGTGAGGATGATCAGTCCTCCGACGAGGGTGCATCCGGCAGCGACGAGGAACAGCAGCGTGTAGTTCTTATCCGCCCCCGCAACGCCGATGACCAACAGGCCGGACGCGATCACCGGGCCGACAGCTTGCGGCAGCAGCGTGGCGTAATTGTTGATCCCGAGGAAGCGCCCCGCGTTCGTGTCCCGCTCGGGGAGGATGTCGAATACGATCGCCTGGTCAACCGATGCGAACACGCCGACGCCCAACGTCGTCAGCAGCGAACCAGCAAGGAGTACCGGCAGACCGGATCCGAACGCCATGACAAGCACTCCGCCCGTGAAGACGATCGCAGCGGACATGACGAGCGCCCGGCGCCTTCTCAACTTATCGGAGAGCCAGCCACCGCCCAGAGCACCCAATGCTCCGAGGACGACTCCACCGAGTGCGAGGATGACGATAGTCCCGCCGATCTCGCTCACTTTCACGCCCAGCCGGGAAGCGAAGAAGAACGTTGTGAAGGTCGTCGAGAAGGCCAGACCCAGGTTGAAGATCACCCGGCCCAGACTGTTCCAGGCGAAATCGACGTGCTCACTCGGCTTGAACACAAGGTTCCTGAAGAACGCGCCGAGAGTGAGTCGGTCGACATTGACCAGAGCTGGGTTCGGATCGTCCTCGACGAAGACGAGGAAGAGCACGATCAGGATGAAGGCGATGACGCCGGGAACCATGAAGACGAGCAGGTTCTGGCCGATCAGTGAGGACGCGATGCCCGCACCGACCACCGGGCCAAGGTTCTGAACGAGGCCGACGAACCCCGACACTCTTCCACGCTGTTCCTCGGGAAGCTTATCGGCCTGTGAGTTGGTCAGCCCTGAGAGAACCGCGGCACCCCAGCTCAGTTGGGCGAGCACCCACGCGGCGCCGAGCACGATGATGTTCGGGGCGTACGCGAGAATGGCTAACGACAGCATGCCGCCGATGAGACCGGCGATGATGTACGGGCGTCGACGACCGAACCGGGAGCGGGTACGGTCACTCAGGATTCCGATGATCGGCGTCGCGATGAGCGGCGCGAGCGCGCCTATCCCGGTGATGTAACCGAGATACTCGTCATGCCCCGGCGCCAACTGCTCCACCTTCAAGGCAAGCGATATCGCAATCGGGGTAACCAGCGCGATGTAGCCGCCGAAGACAGCGAGGGTCAGGAGGGTGATGTACCTCTTGCTCACCCGCGGGCGGTCACCCCTCACGTCGGCCCCGGACTGCTGAACGGCCGGCACGACGAGCCCCGCTTCTGCTTGCCCCACCGGGAGGCTTGCACTCAGAGGTTCTGGATTGGTGCTGGCCGGGGCATTCGCGGCCGAACCGCCCTGGGAACGCTCGGTCATCTTGATCCTCCTTGATCGTTGGTGAGCTCGAATGTCGAAACATGATTCGATATTCAAACTATCGGGACGATAGCACATGCGGGCCGTCCGGCAAGTCTTCGGCCAGCCGTCTGGAAAAGCGGCGCCCCCTTTTTCGGGCTCGAGCGAGCAGCGCGAATCGGACTCAGGCAGCTAGACGCATCGTCCCGGTACCTGGGCGCCCCACTCGGGGGCAAACGGGCGCCTCCTCGAACTCGGGCCACCCCGCGCGGTGAGCCGAAGGCCGGGGGTTCGAATCCCCGATTCTCCGCCACACAATCGAGATGCGCCGCGGTGCGCGCGCAGAATCCTGACTCTCGCGACCGCCTCCCCGGCATCGGCGCCCGTCCAGGTGACAATGGCACGACCGGCCGTCCCTTCAGGCCGGCGCTGAGGAGTGATCTCGAGTGAAGCCGCCCGTGCTGCCCGGCCCGCGCACGCCGGACGCCCCCACCCGCACCGACGCGCCCGCGCCGGTCACGCCCCGAAACCGCCCCGCCCGCCGCCACCCGCGCAGCGTGTACGTGCGCAGGCGAATCGTCGCCGGCACGCTCGCGCTCGGCGTACTCCTCGTCGTCGCGGTCGTCGCGTTTGCCGTGTTCTCGTTCGCCGACCTGGTCACTGGCCTGCACCGCTCCGACCTCGCCTCCGCCGCGGGCGGCGACCAGAACATCCTGGTCATGGGGCTGGACAGCAGGCTGGACGAGAACGGCGACGCCCTGCCCGCTGATGTCTACAACGCGCTGCACGCCGGCGGTCAGGACGACGGCGGCTACAACGCCAACGTGCTCATGCTCATCCACATCCCCGCCGGCGGCGGCAAAGCGGTCGGGATCTCGATCCCGCGCGACGACTACGTCCCGCTGTCCGGCAGACCGGACGGCGTCGCCCAGTCGAAGATCAAGGAGGCCTACGGGCTGGAGCTCGACCAGAAGCTCACCGAACTGATGAAGGAGGGCAAGCTCAGCCGCGCCGACGCGTACCAGGAGGCCCGGGCAGCGGCCAGGCGGACCGAGATCGCGACGGTCTCGGCATTCCTCGGCAGGGTGCCGATCAACCACTTCATCGAGGTCACGATGGCCGCGTTCTACCAGGTCGCGCAGGCGGTCCAGCCGATCACGGTGTGCATCGCGGAGAACACCAAGGACCCCTACTCCGGAGCGGACTTCACGGCCGGGGTCCAACAGCTCTCAGCCTCCCAGGCGGTCAGCTTCGTGCGGCAGCGCCGGGACGAGAGCAACCCGTCGCTGAACTTCACGGACCTCGATCGCGAGCGCCGTCAGCAGGCGTTCATCGTCTCGCTGGCGACGAAGCTGAAGAAGGCGGACACCTTCGCGAACCCGGCGACCCTGGGGTCTCTGATCTCGGCCGCCAAGCAGAACATCGCGCTCGACTCCGGGCTGAACCTCCTCGACTTCGCGTCGGACGCCTCCCACTTCGCCGGAGGCAACATCACGTTCGTCACGCTGCCGATCCAGGGATACGGGGTGCGGGGCGGCCAGGACGTCAACCTCGTCGACACGAACCAGATCCACGCCACCGTGCGGCAACTCCTGAACCCGGCCACGGCGAGCCCGGCACCGGCGGCGCCGTCGAAGGCGGCGCCGTCGAAGGCGGCGAAGGCCGCACCGTCGTCCGGCTCGGCGGCCTCGGAACCGGCCCCGGCGCCCGCGGCCCCCTCGTCCCCGAACGGCACCTACACGGACCCCACAGCCCCGCTGCCCTCCGGCGGGGTGCCCTGCGTGAAGTGAGCCCGCCCACCCACGATCGCGTTCAGCCGTGCTCGCGCGCCGCGACCTCCACCGTCACGACATCCCCGACATTCATCGGGGGCAGCGGCAGCCCGACGCGTGCGAGTATCGACCCGGGCAGCGCCGCACCCCCGCCCAGCCACGGCGGCGGCACGTCGGTGACGAAGCGCCGGGTGGTCGCGAAGTCGAGCACCTCCACCCGATAGATCACCTCGTCGTCCAGGCCCTCCATCCGGAACGGGGCCGGCAGCGCCGCGCGGACGGTGTCCGCACAGAGAGCCTGGAACACCGCGCGCCGCCGGTCGGGCGCAACGACGCCGATCGTGTCGACGCCGTCGCCCGCGCCGTCCGGGCGGACCGTGACACCGGTCGCGATGAGTCCACGGGTGCGCTTGTACCAGCGGATCCACCGGGCGATCGTGGCCCGCTCCTCGTCGGTCGCGGTGGTGAGGTCCCACTCGATGCCGGCGGAGGCCAGCGATGCTGTGGCCAGCCGCGACTCCAGCGCGGTGTGCCGCTTCGTGATGTGGGCGACGGGCGCGCCGACGTGCGAGCCCATCAGCTCCGGAGGCGCGAGCAGAGCGGTCCAGCGCTGGATGCGCTGACGGTCCACAGGGTCGTTGGTGTCGCTGGCCCACACCCGGCCGGCGTACCGCAGCACCCCGAAGTCGACACGACCGCCACCCGAGGAGCAGGACTCGATCACCACCTCGGGATGCTCGGCGCGCAGCTCCGCCATCAGCCGGTAGCTCGCCAGCACCTGCCGGTGCGCCGAGCCCGCGAGCTGGTCGCGGTTCTGATCCCACTTGAGGAAGCGGATCGGGTACTCGTGCAGCAGCGCGTCGAGCTGGTCCCGCACGTGCCAGTAGGCGTCCGGCCGGCTCAGGTCGAGGACGTGCTGGTGCCGCCACGGGATCGGCGACGCGCCACCGGGGTCGGTGAGCAGCCAGTCCGGATGCGCGCGTGCCAGGTCGGAGTCGAGGCTGACCATCTCGGGCTCGATCCACAGCCCGAACTGCATTCCGAGCGCTTCGACGCGGGCGACGAGGGTGCAGGCCGTCCGGCCAGCGTTCCGGGTCGACCGTCCAGTCGCCGAGGGCACGCCGGTCGTCGGTCCTGCCGCGCATCCAGCCGTCGTCGAGGACGAACCGTTCGACGCCGGCCTCCGCCGCGAGCTCGGCCAGGCGGCTCAGAGTCGGCAGGTCGTGATCGAAGTAGACGGCCTCCCAGGTGTTGAGCACCACCACGGGAACGGGGTCGCTCTGCCCGAAGCCGCGTGCGACCGCGTGGAAGCGCTCCGAGATGCCGTCCAGGCCGCGATCCGAGTACGCCGCGTACACCGTCGGCGACGTGTACGACCGCCCGGGGATCAGCCGGACCTCGCCCGGCTCCAGGAGTTCGGCCGCGCGCAGCATCCGGTGGCCGGTGGCCGTCGCCTCGGCCGAGAGATCGGCGTCGCCGCTGAACCCGAGATGCACCGCCCAGACCTCGCCCTGCCGGAACCCGAACCCGGGCGTGCCTGCGGCCAGCACGATGGGAGCGTCGTGCCCGGTGCGGCCGTGCCTGCTCTGGCGCACCCAGGCGCCCTGGTCGACGATGCGCCGCTGCGGCTGCCGCTCACCCGCCCAGCGGCCTCCGGTGTCCAGCACCTCCGCGGCCCGGACGGGGATCGGGAGGCTCACCGCGAGGGCGGCGACCTCCCAGTCGGTCGTTCCCTCGTTGGCGATGGTCGTCGTCGCTTCCAGCAGACCGCCCGGGTGGATCCGCAGCTCGATGACGAGCCGCAGCCCGGTGCGCAGATCCGACGCGCGCACGATGAGCCGGTCGTCGTGCTGCTCCACGAGCGGGTCCCGGAAGGCGGGAGTCGCGGCGCCGTCCGGGCCGACGCCAGCGATACCGGGCCGCCCGGTCCAGCCCTCCGCGCGTACCGGCAGCAGGGTCGGCGTGAACGGGATGTCGATGGAACTCGGCGGCACGGCGGGGACGAGCGCATCGGAGACCGCTTCGATGTCGTCGACCGCGCCGAGATCGGCTCCCCAATGCAGGATGCGCGGCAGCGCGGAGCCGCGGGCGTCGAGAAGGATCTCGACGCCCGCGGCCCGCAACCGGAACAGCATGCTGATGAGGCTATCCCTTGACCGGGATCGACTGGGCCTTCAGCGCGTCGATCGTCTTCTGCTGGCCGGTCTTGAGCGCGTCCAGCAGCGTGCCGGAACCGCCCAAGGCCGCGCCGAAGCCGTCGGACACGTCCGTGTAGGTCTGCGTCATGGTCGGACCCCAGGTGAAGTTCGGGTCGACCTGGCCGGAGGCCTGCTTGAACACGTCGTAGATCTTCTGGCCGCCGTAGAAGGCCTGGCCGGAGGTGAACGCGGGGAGGTCGGCGCCGGCCTTGGCAGCCGGGTAGAGACCGCC
This sequence comes from Leifsonia sp. L25, assembly GCF_050632895.1. Next base: position 648,978 of record NZ_JBODRZ010000003.1, read on the forward strand.
GAGCTTGTTCTCCAGGGCGAGCGCCTCGGGGTCGGTGTTCAGCCACATGGCGAACTTGGCCGCCTCGTACGGGTGCTTGGAGCCCTTGAGCACGGCGGTGGAGGA